>NZ_CADEAK010000387.1 GCF_902825225.1 Bartonella vinsonii subsp. berkhoffii ATCC 51672 | reverse complement strand
AGGACAGTCAACGCAGGCTCCTATAGAGCAAGCACCAGGTGTGGAAATGCCTGTAGGACAGTCAACGCAGGCTCCTATAGAGCAAGCACCAGGTGTGGAAATGCCTGTAGGACAGTCAACGCAGGCTCCTA
>NZ_CADEAK010000386.1 GCF_902825225.1 Bartonella vinsonii subsp. berkhoffii ATCC 51672 | reverse complement strand
AACGCCGCTGTTTCGCGTGCGGTGAGTTTAAACATGGTTGCCGCACCGGTGGCACGATTGGTAAAATCAGACACTTCACTGGCTTTTGCCGCCATATGGTTGGAGAGATGATTGATAGCATCGCCTAGATCTTCAATGCCCG
>NZ_CADEAK010000385.1 GCF_902825225.1 Bartonella vinsonii subsp. berkhoffii ATCC 51672 | reverse complement strand
GCGTTTTTAAAAACGCCCTTAATAGTTTGGATAATTTGGAAGAACATCCCAAAGAGTCAGGCGGTGCTGTTCTTCATAAGTACCGTAGACTGCATCGTTATATTTTTCGTCTGCAATTTCGTCTAAAAGTCTATTGTAGGCAG
>NZ_CADEAK010000384.1 GCF_902825225.1 Bartonella vinsonii subsp. berkhoffii ATCC 51672 | reverse complement strand
TGCCTGTAGGACAGTCAACACAGGCTCCTATAGAGCAAGCACCAGGTGTGGAAATGCCTGTAGGACAGTCAACACAGGCTCCTATAGAGCAAGCACCAGGTGTGGAAATGCCTGTAGGACAGTCAACACAGGCTCCTATAGAGCAAGCACCAGGTGTGGAAATGCCTGTAGGACAGTCAAC
>NZ_CADEAK010000383.1 GCF_902825225.1 Bartonella vinsonii subsp. berkhoffii ATCC 51672 | reverse complement strand
CCCGTCAAGCGATAGAGCAGTGCGCGATAGGTCTCATCATCAAGACCTAACGCGCGTTTTCCCATATGAAGGATAGCTAAAGACATGTTACCCCTCACGTCTTCGCCACATCAATGATCACAGGACGCCAAGGATGCTCCAATGTATCGCGCTCATAAAAGCGCACATATTCTTTAGATGTCGTCACACGAATGGCTTCACGAATTGCACGCAT
>NZ_CADEAK010000382.1 GCF_902825225.1 Bartonella vinsonii subsp. berkhoffii ATCC 51672 | reverse complement strand
TGCAGGCACGTTTTTTAATCAAGGACAATAAGTTTTTGTTTTTAAGCGGAGTTAACTTACCAGCACTCGAACTTCATAAGCATGACTGTTCCAGTTGGGAATTCACGTTAGAGCCACGCACCCAATATGGCAGCGTTGAATCAACCTACTTTGATCGCTCGCAAGGACAACAATGCCAAGTCAAGCATCAGACAGGCTTTAGTGGTCCTGTGCGTC
>NZ_CADEAK010000381.1 GCF_902825225.1 Bartonella vinsonii subsp. berkhoffii ATCC 51672 | reverse complement strand
GTAGGGGATGCAAAAGATAACAATGATGCCGTTAACAAGGGTCAGCTTGAAAAAGGTTTAAAGGATCTTTCCAGCAGTCTTCAGTCAGATGATTCAGCGGTTGTTCATTATGATAAAACAGGTGATGACAATAACACTATTAATTATACGAGTGTGACTTTAGGGAAAGGAAAAGATTCCACACCTGTTGGACTTCATAATGTAGCTGATGGTAAGATTG
>NZ_CADEAK010000380.1 GCF_902825225.1 Bartonella vinsonii subsp. berkhoffii ATCC 51672 | reverse complement strand
AGGTGAGGTTTTGCATGATGAACATGGCAATGTCATCTATGCAAAAAATGAAAATGGAGAGTATATAAAAGACAGCCATGGAAAACTAATACCTCTGTATCACTTTTTAAAAGCTGAAGATGAGCAGCACTTACAAGCAGGCTCTGATGGCAACAGGCGTATGTTCTATAATGGCATTTCAAATACACCAGATGACGCAGCGCGTAATGCCGTTCAGTTAGCTGATAATGAGCATAATCCCCTTTATTTTACATATTTTCCCCAA
>NZ_CADEAK010000379.1 GCF_902825225.1 Bartonella vinsonii subsp. berkhoffii ATCC 51672 | reverse complement strand
TCACGCATTCCGTTACCTACTGTTAAGCTACCACGGCTATGCGCACTAATAAGTAATCCATCATTGCCATAGTTCAGTACCAGATTTTGGTACTTCTTGCTCGAATTACTCCATCCCCCAAAATACTGATAAATCGCTATCCCAAACTCTACGAGCTTGTCTTCAGCTTGGGGAAAATATGTAAAATAAAGGGGATTATGCTCATTATCAGCTAACTGAACGGCATTACGCGCTGCGTCATCTGGTGTATTTGAAATGCCATTATAGAACATACGCCTGTTGCCATCAGA
>NZ_CADEAK010000378.1 GCF_902825225.1 Bartonella vinsonii subsp. berkhoffii ATCC 51672 | reverse complement strand
ATCCCACCCCTCATAGGATGTGTCCAACTCTCATAGAAACACATCCTCATCTCATGGGATGCACCCTAACCCTCAACAGGATGCATCCCACCCCTCATAGGATGTGTCCAACTCTCATAGAAACACATCCTCATTTCATGGGATGCACCCCAACCCTCACAGGATGCATCCCACCCCTCATAGGATGTGTCCAACTCTCATAGAAACACATCCTCATCTCATGGGATGCACCCTAACCCTCAACAGGATGCATCCCACCCCTCATAGGATGTGTCCAACTCTCATAGAAA
>NZ_CADEAK010000377.1 GCF_902825225.1 Bartonella vinsonii subsp. berkhoffii ATCC 51672 | reverse complement strand
AATTGCAAATTGCTAAAAGCCTTCTTGATGAATGTTTAAATGAGTGGTCTGCGGATGCGCGCCCTGAAATCCGTGCGATTATTACGCGTGCTTTTAATACGGATAAAGAAGGCAAGGTGAATCGGGGCGAAATCTTTATGCTGTTGCGTTTGGATATTGATGATCCACGCTGGAATGAGGCTATGCGTGCAATTCGTGAAGCCATTCGTGTGACGACATCTAAAGAATATGTGCGCTTTTATGAGCGCGATACATTGGAGCATCCTTGGCGTCCTGTGATCATTGATGTGGCGAAGACGTGAGGGGTAA
>NZ_CADEAK010000376.1 GCF_902825225.1 Bartonella vinsonii subsp. berkhoffii ATCC 51672 | reverse complement strand
TATTGGGTGCGTGGCTCTAACGTGAATTCCCAACTGGAACAGTCATGCTTATGAAGTTCGAGTGCTGGTAAGTTAACTCCGCTTAAAAACAAAAACTTATTGTCCTTGATTAAAAAACGTGCCTGCATGCGGTCTGCAAGGCGGGTTAAAAAATCAACAGCCGATTGATCCGTACGAATCACATAAGGCAAAGTTTTGTGCGTGAATTGAGGACTGATTTTTGCTTGATAACCATGGCGTTTGGCCAGGGTTTCAACAATCTCGCCAACGGTTTTGTGATCAAAATGTTCACTTGTTTGTTCTTTGAGTTCTTTACGCATTGAGGCGCTTTTGCCACAAAGGCGCA
>NZ_CADEAK010000375.1 GCF_902825225.1 Bartonella vinsonii subsp. berkhoffii ATCC 51672 | reverse complement strand
AAAAAAAACAACCCACGATACTTTTTTTATTGTCATAAAAAAAAAACAAAACTTACAAAAATTTTCATCGAAATACAAAATAATAACTGCATTAAAAAAGTTGCATACAGTCACACAGATACTGCCAAAACAAAAAAAAATGTCTAAAAAAATACGAGAGCCTTTTTTTTGGGAAGACCACATGGATGCAATTTAAATCCAGGCCCAGTCACGATAACAGAAGGTCCCAAATAATCAACCCGCTTCCCAAATATGTTTGAACGGAAACCCCCTTGCTTACCCTTAAGCATATCTGAAAGAGACTTAAGCGGACCCTTACTCGCGCCAATAATCACCCGTCAACGGGGACCATTATCGAACAAGGCACCAACAGCTTCTT
>NZ_CADEAK010000374.1 GCF_902825225.1 Bartonella vinsonii subsp. berkhoffii ATCC 51672 | reverse complement strand
TTAATGATACGGCGACCACCGAGATCTACACTCTTTCCCTCACGACGCTCTTCCGATCTAAAAAAACCACCCTTCCAAGCAAAAGCAAGGAAGGGGAATGTTGCTCTTCGAACGCAGAAACACTTAAGGATAGCACTCATATTCTTTTGGATTCTGTTTACAAAACGGGCTATTTAAACGCTTCTTGACACTGCGCCTCGGGATAACAGCGCCAGGCTGACAAATGGGAAGGTTTTCAGATTTATAGTTCTCACACCAATTCCCATCTTTATTTTTATAACGGAAACCATCTTGGATCATGCAAGCATAAATTGTTGCATATGTATTGTTGCTTAGCTTTTTATTTTCTGGATCGACATCATAAGGAGTTGGCATGCCA
>NZ_CADEAK010000373.1 GCF_902825225.1 Bartonella vinsonii subsp. berkhoffii ATCC 51672 | reverse complement strand
ATCAAAATTTTGAACTTTGACAGTATGGAGTGCAATTTCAGTGACATCACCATCTACATCCAGACTGGGGATTTGAATCCAATCGCCAACACGAACCATATCGGTAGATGAAATTTGAATGCCTGCAATGAGAGAAAGGAGTGTATCGTGAAAAATCAACATCAAGACAGCGGCCATTGCACCAAGACTGGATAAAAGGATAAGAGGTGAACGGTCAATTAATGTTGCTACCATGAGAAGCGCAGCTACAGTAAAAAGCGCAATTTTGGCAATTTGAATATAGCCTTTTATTGGTTTTAACCGCGCTGTTGGTTGTTGTTCGTAGAGGATATTAATAACATTAAGGAAAGAAGAAATTGCGAGAACAGCAAAAAGAATA
>NZ_CADEAK010000372.1 GCF_902825225.1 Bartonella vinsonii subsp. berkhoffii ATCC 51672 | reverse complement strand
ATCGAAAGTTGAACTGGTTTCAACAAGGCCGCAGTTGCAAGACCAGCATCTCGAAGAACACTCAAACCCGTATCATCAATATATTTTTCTATGCCTGCTATGCCTTGATTATCAACATTAACCATACCAAGAATATGCGAAGCTATAGGCCCACCTGGATAAAAACGACGTACTTCAGTACGAAAACCAATACCTGGAATACCAAGCGCCATAATTTGTGCTTTTTGTGTTGGAGTTAACCCACGTTGGATCCAAGAAAAACGAGATTTTCTTTTTAAGTGTTTATAAGTTTCTTGCCAATTGAGCTGGGGTAAAACTGTTGAAATCAATTCTATTGTCTCATCTATATCAATAATACGGTGTGGCTCAGCAAAAAGTG
>NZ_CADEAK010000371.1 GCF_902825225.1 Bartonella vinsonii subsp. berkhoffii ATCC 51672 | reverse complement strand
GAGATATTTTTCTATTTTCATGTGAAAAATAAGCCTGTAAGAAATGATTAATTTCCTTATTAGAGAAGGCTTCTTGAATACTCTTATGATGAGATGTCTGAGTATAAAAAATATATGTAAAAGCAATTATAGTATTTAAGTTTAGAATTTGAATTCAAATATTTTATCTATATGTAACGCGCTAAAAAGAGGCTATCAGTTGTCTTGGGGTGGTCAAAGAACTTGTCAGTAATGCTTATAGCCGTCGAGAGTCGATAACTGATTTGTTCGTTTACGCACGTATCAACATTTATTTTTGAAATAAGCTAATTTACTAAGATAACTTACTATACTTCTAGCTTCTACTCATCATCTTCAGAAAGAGGAAGTGAGGCGATTTC
>NZ_CADEAK010000370.1 GCF_902825225.1 Bartonella vinsonii subsp. berkhoffii ATCC 51672 | reverse complement strand
GGGCAAGATTTTGCCTGCTGCCCGTGAGGAATACCGGTGTGTGTGCACCCTTGAAGGGGGCATGGATCATTTTAAAAGTTTGGTAGAAAAGTTGCCGACGCTTGCCTCAACAAGCCCTTTAGAGGTGTGTGCCTTAGCGCAAGAACCAAAACTTGCTCCAGAAGAAGTTGCTGGTGCGGCACGTCATTACCAAGAAGAGCAGAAGAAAAAAGGGTGGGACAGCACCATTAGCCAAGCGGTTGAGCATATTTGCGATCAAAACGAGCTCCAATCATGAGTACAATGATTTTAATTAAATCTTTTCGCGCCAGTGATGTGATTTCGCCTTTTTGCATTGTTGCAGCGCGCGGTGAGGGTTGTGTGGCAACGGCTTCTGGTAA
>NZ_CADEAK010000369.1 GCF_902825225.1 Bartonella vinsonii subsp. berkhoffii ATCC 51672 | reverse complement strand
AACAACAACATGCATGGGATACCAATAAGTCCGTTCCACGTCAAACAGTGCACCAAGAAAAGCACCAACAGCGCACGTCTGTTGTTCAGTCTCCAAACCTTCAAGATTGAACACCACCGAAACCCGGTGTTGGCGAATGCGATGGGCAATACGTGTCAATTCGAGTTCGCTGCGTTGCGCTTCAACGATCACATGACCAAATTTATCTGCTAAAGTTACAAAAGCACCCTCTGGATCGATCACACAATGTTGCACCCATGAAGCGCTTGGTTCAAGAAGACGACGAAGAAGATGTGATTTTCCGGAACCAGAATTGCCTTGCACAAGAAGACGCGTCGCCAATAATTCTTCCAAATCGACAAATGCCGGCACGGATTTAT
>NZ_CADEAK010000368.1 GCF_902825225.1 Bartonella vinsonii subsp. berkhoffii ATCC 51672 | reverse complement strand
AGATTTTCAAGCCCTCATTTAATTCCAATTTAAACAAGGTTTTTTATCATCTGGTTTGAAGGGGTTATTTTTGCCATGGGCAGATTGTTAAATCTTTTTTCCAACGCTTCAATGATAAATCAAGAAGAAACACCCATCATCATTTTTTCAAACATCTGTAAAGACTCTGTTTTGTGAAAATATCCACCCCCTATAAAACGCCCTTGAAAAAACTGTTACCTATCATCCCCCTCGCCAACATTGGCTTTGCAAAGAAAATGTAAAACCCTTAAATAAAGAAGGGGAAGAATCGCATTAAACACTTGAAAAGGATATAGAATGACTAAAAAATCATGTGATGTAGCGATTTTAATGGGCAGCCAATCGGATTGGCAAACAATG
>NZ_CADEAK010000367.1 GCF_902825225.1 Bartonella vinsonii subsp. berkhoffii ATCC 51672 | reverse complement strand
GGGAGCCCATCAAGGAGCTGTTTGCAAAGGCGCGGCAAGGACAATGGCTCATAGGTGCCGATGTTGCACACTATGCCGCGGACTTAAGTGACAAAATGGGAGCGTTTAAGAAAAAAATAGGCGGTATCGCGAACTTTATTGGCGCGCGCATTATGCCTATGATCAATGATATGATTGATGCTTTTTCTCACCTGGTTGATGAAAACCGTGACCTCATTCAAACAGCCGTTGCTGGGTGGGCTAAAACCTTAAAAAAAGTCGTTAATGATTGGCTTAAGCCTACCGCTGATTTGAGAAAAGCTATAAGCGATCTCACAGAAAGAATTAAAGGCGGGGGTTTTTGGATGAAACCTCTTGTTGGTGAAATAGCCCTCTTAAAAGT
>NZ_CADEAK010000366.1 GCF_902825225.1 Bartonella vinsonii subsp. berkhoffii ATCC 51672 | reverse complement strand
GCCAATCTGTGTTTCGTTCCCAATTAGTAAACGTCCGTGATAGGAATGGTGTATTATAATCACCAATATACTAATAGCAAGGAGTATACAAGACGCATAGAATTAAGGATAGGAAAAATAAAAAAAGATTGGGGTGATGACCACAGCAATGAGTGCGGGTAATGGAGAATAGGGTATACATAGAAAAATCACCATCCATACAACAATGAAAACATTTGCTGCTGGACAGTAGGTCCATAAGCACACACCAAGACATATAGCAGCACTTTTGCCGCCTTTAAACTGAAGCCATATTGGGTAAAGATGTGCCAAGAAGGCAAAATATCCAGCCAGTGAATTAACAATTCCATTCTCTATTGGATTACTTGAAGATTTTATTCTA
>NZ_CADEAK010000365.1 GCF_902825225.1 Bartonella vinsonii subsp. berkhoffii ATCC 51672 | reverse complement strand
ATAAGACTCCGCGGTTTCTTTCATCTTTTGCAAAATCATAGCTGAAGTTTGTGACGGAAAATATTTCTTACCTGCTTCTTCTACCCATGCGTCGCCATTACCGCCTTTAGCAAGCTTATAAGGCACAGGCGCTTTATCTTTTTCAACCATGGGATCATCAAAACGGCGACCAATCAAGCGCTTAACTGCAAAAACCGTCCCTTCAGGGTTCGTACCCGCTTGCCGTTTAGCAGGTTGTCCAACAAGCCGTTCTCCTCCATCAGTAAAAGCAACAACCGACGGCGTCGTTCGTGCCCCATCTGACTTTTCTATAACCTTTGCATTTTTGCCATCCATAACATCGACACAAGAGTTAGTTGTCCCCAACTCAATACCTATTACT
>NZ_CADEAK010000364.1 GCF_902825225.1 Bartonella vinsonii subsp. berkhoffii ATCC 51672 | reverse complement strand
GTTATGGGGATATTTTCTCATTGGTTCTTTATTTATTTTAAAATATTTTCCTAGTCACATTGGACTTTCTTTCTTTTCTTGGTTAGCAAAAACATTTGGTTCTCTTATCCATCGTCATCAAATCGCGCTTGCAAACCTTACGGCTGCGTATCCAGAAAAAACAAAAGAAGAGCTGCATACAATTGCAATAGAAATGTGGGAAAATATAGGGCTGTTCGTAGCTGAATATATTTTTCTTGATAAAATTTTTGATTTTGATCCTCATGCGGACCAACCTGGTCTTATTGAAGTTAAAGGTGCTGAGATATATCAGCGATTAAAAAATGAAAAAAAACCGCATATTTTTTTCACAGCTCATAGCGGAAATTTCGAACTCCTTCCT
>NZ_CADEAK010000363.1 GCF_902825225.1 Bartonella vinsonii subsp. berkhoffii ATCC 51672 | reverse complement strand
GAATACAACGCCTCCTGTTACAACTCCGTCGCCCACTCCCTTAGATATATGCCAACTTGAAGAACCGCACATCATGATGGAACATGATCATGATGCATGGCTGGAGCATGCGCGGGTAGGAGATTTAAATGCTCCTTACAAAAAACCACCCCATATAAAACCACGAATCAAATCGGCACCCCGCATTAGGCAAGTTTTTTGGTGCGATTTTCCTCATGATTCAATATTGCCTGAATTTTGGAAAAAGCGGCCTGTTTTAGTGCTTTCTAAGAATGCAAAACTCTATGGGAATGTTACGGTTTTGCCTTTTTCGACGAAATCACAACCCAATAATCCAGCCGCCTATCCACTTCAGTCTCCGATAGAAAATAAAAAAGCATGG
>NZ_CADEAK010000362.1 GCF_902825225.1 Bartonella vinsonii subsp. berkhoffii ATCC 51672 | reverse complement strand
GTGCGCCATTAACTTCAACAACATCTGCATCCAGCCCCTCTTCCTTTACAAGGGTAATTGTATACTCCATCCCCGCACAACCACCTTTCTTGATACCAATAAGAATACCACGCGCATCTTTGGCATCCATAATCGCTTTAACACGATCTACTGCAGCTTCTGTTAAATTTATTACCGAAAAACGGCTCATCATTTACCCTTTTCTTTCTAAACAAAAACTTTGAAAGTGTTTCATCTACAACATTTTATTTACCTGGTATATCTGATACAAAACAACAAGATATAAGTTGAAATGTTTTAACCTTTTCTTATCGGGATAAAAGCCTCATATCCAACTATTTAGATTTACAATTGTGCAATCTAAAAATTATATTTTACTATC
>NZ_CADEAK010000361.1 GCF_902825225.1 Bartonella vinsonii subsp. berkhoffii ATCC 51672 | reverse complement strand
GTAGCATTTTTTCTATAAATATATGATATACTTTTGCACTGCTTTAGACTATTTGACCAAACCTTGGCAAGACTTATATAAAAGAGGTGTTTTAAAGTAATGAAACAATTGTGATGAAGCACAAACCTATTGATGATGAACTAAAATATCTTGATGAGCGTTCGCGGGATATCTTTCGCCATATTGTAGAAGCTTATCTTAATGATGGTGAACCTGTAGGATCACGAAATCTTTCTAAGCTTTTGCGACAGACATTATCACCAGCAACGATTCGCAATGTTATGAGTGATCTTGAACATCTCGGTTTGATTTATGCACCTCATGTATCTGCAGGTCGTATGCCGACACAATCAGGGTTACGATTTTTTGTTGATGCGTTTAT
>NZ_CADEAK010000360.1 GCF_902825225.1 Bartonella vinsonii subsp. berkhoffii ATCC 51672 | reverse complement strand
AGCTGATTTTTCTGGAATAACACCAAGTTGAGCTAACGCGTCACAAGCATGTGCTTCAATTTCAAACCAAATACGGTATTTAGTTTCTGGTGACCAAATTGCTACCATTTCAGGGCGAGAATAACGCTCGATCATGATTTTTTCCTTATTGTGAGAGTGTTGCTGCTTGGCGCAGTGCGTTAATGCGTGTTTTATAAAGATCTTTGTTACCATTTTTATAAATTGCAGATCCTGCAACAAATGCATTTGCACCAGCTTTTGCAGCTATTCCAATTGTATCAACTGTAATGCCACCATCAACTTCAAGATCAATAGGTCGATTGGCCATCATATTTTTTACTCGTTCGATTTTATTTTTCATTTCTGGGATGAAGCTTTGTCCA
>NZ_CADEAK010000359.1 GCF_902825225.1 Bartonella vinsonii subsp. berkhoffii ATCC 51672 | reverse complement strand
CCTTAAAACCCCCCCCAAAAAGAGGGCCCTTCATCCCCCTCAACGTCCATGTCCGCAGCAGGCGCACCCTCCTCCACCCCCCCAACAGCCTTGTCCGCAGCAGGCGCAACCTCCTCCACCCCCTCAACAGCCTTGTCCGCAGCAGGCGCAACCTCTTTCACCCCCTCAACAGCCTTGTCCGCAGCAGGCGCAACCTCCTTCACCGCTTCAACAGCCTTGTCCGCAGCAGGGGCAGCTTCTTTTATCCCCTCTACAGCCTTAACCGCAGAAGGAGCAACATCATCCACCGCCGCAACACCCAAAACCGAAGCAGAATTAACCCCTTTCAGCAACCCAACATTCTTAACAGCTGAAGCAGCAAACCGAACGGCTACAACAACAGC
>NZ_CADEAK010000358.1 GCF_902825225.1 Bartonella vinsonii subsp. berkhoffii ATCC 51672 | reverse complement strand
TTTAATATCTTTTATTTATGGATATAATCTATTTAAACTTTCTAAATTAAATAAATCTGCTTTACTACCTTATTTTACTATTTTGACAAAACAACGCCCATCTTCTGTATAAACATTTGATTTTTTATTAAGAAGAAAATTTGGAGAAATGTTTTCTGAATAAAATAAAATTGATTTATCCTCAATGAAAGGTTCCATTGAGTAGCCCTCAACTTTTACTGCGTATGTGTCTTTTGTAATGTATGGTGGTAGTTCTACTTCTTCAAGCCAACAATCTTCATAAGGGATAATTTCTGAACCTGCTCATAAGTACCCCATTAGGGGTATAGTTTTTTTTCTTGGAAGAGGATATTTTGAGATCTCCTCAATTGCTATAGCCTCTT
>NZ_CADEAK010000357.1 GCF_902825225.1 Bartonella vinsonii subsp. berkhoffii ATCC 51672 | reverse complement strand
AAGGGGTTTTAGTTTTTTACTTCATGGGGCAGGATAAGCATTTAGTGGCATAGATATGGGGAAAAGATTTTTTATACTTGAGTAGGAAAAAGAGATTGTGCTATTCGCATCTATATTTGAATATAAAAGTATTACTCTCATTCATTAAAAAAATCTATACGAGGGGAATTCTTAATTTATGAGATGTTTATTCAGTTTAGATCAAGTTTTTAGATGCTTTTAAAGCAATGCTTACTGAATAATCAAAAGCGGGGGACATCTGAATTGTTTTTTGTATTTTTACGCCAAAAAAGCTTTTTATGGCTTTTTCTATCCGTTTTTGTTTTATTTGCCATGTTTCATGGCGTAAGTGTTTATGCGTGCACTTCTGCTTTGTATCTACG
>NZ_CADEAK010000356.1 GCF_902825225.1 Bartonella vinsonii subsp. berkhoffii ATCC 51672 | reverse complement strand
ATCGGGGGATAAAGCATTAAGTTGAGTTTAATGACGATTCTTCTATCAGCATTGATAATACAGATAATAGGGTAGATGGTGTTTCTTTTGGTCGCGTACTGCAACGTGGAGTTGACTGCCTTGGGCTGATGCGAGCGTTTTTAGTTTATCGTTTTTTCGGTGCTTGGGGATGTAACAGTCGGGGTTTTGTCTTTGTAAAGTAAAAGAGTAAGAGGCAGACTTGCTTATGATGCTTTTAAGCACCTCGCTAGATGATAATATCCAATTGTATTATCGGTTATATTGAGGTATTTAAGCACCTCACTTAGCTACATTTCGTAAAATATAAAGAGAGCTGTGGTGGTATTTATAGCTTGTATTTTGGGAAATGCAGCTTTGAAAAGG
>NZ_CADEAK010000355.1 GCF_902825225.1 Bartonella vinsonii subsp. berkhoffii ATCC 51672 | reverse complement strand
TTAGATCTGTCATTCGATATCAAAAACGATAAATTATCTATATAAATTAAAGTTTTTTCATTAGAAAAATTATCTTGTATCATTTATTGAGTTAGTGAAAAGATTTATATTTTAGGATATATAATAGGGGAAAATGAATCTATTTTTAAAGATTTTTCTCATTGTATTTAGGTATTTTGTCTCTTAAGGATTTATTGTATTTTTGTAAAGCTGTGATTAGATTATGTAGTTATTGCTTTTTATGATAAATTCTTTAGAAATTTTTTCTGTATCGGAATTTCATTTTATAGAGTGGGAAATACCTGAGGTTTAACTATAGGAGATGAAAATGTTTATTACGAACGCTTATGCTCAAGTTGCAGGCGATGTTTCCGGTGGAATTTC
>NZ_CADEAK010000354.1 GCF_902825225.1 Bartonella vinsonii subsp. berkhoffii ATCC 51672 | reverse complement strand
TCTTTTAAAAAAGTATGAAATGACAACATTTGGTGTTCTCATTGGTCCAGAAGGTGGATTTAGTGAGGAAGAGCGGAACTTATTAAAAAACCATCCATTTGTGATTCCGATATCTTTGGGGCCACGTGTTTTACGTGCTGACACTGCCGCTGTTGCTGCTTTGGCTCTTCTTAATGTTACCGTGGGGGATTGGTCAATTAATTGAGAAGTTCGTAGAATCATTCTAACTGATTCATTTAAAATGATGGAACTGTTGATAGGATACAATAAGATATGGCGCTTGATATAACGGCTGAAAGTGAAATTTATAACTTAGATTCCTTGGTTAGCTATTTCTAAGGCGGATGTAAAGCAGAGCATGATTGGTGTATTGGTACGTAACAT
>NZ_CADEAK010000353.1 GCF_902825225.1 Bartonella vinsonii subsp. berkhoffii ATCC 51672 | reverse complement strand
TACTACTCATTCCTGCGCAAATTGCTAAAACCGTTATGATATTGGGAATAACATATCGCATAGGCGTGGGTGAACGCCACCGATTTCCAGCATCATCATGCTGTCCTTCAGGATTAAATGACGAAAATAACGAAAAATTTTTCATGGGCCGTCCTAATCAAATCTGAAGTCAGTTGTAGCACTCTTATCATTAAAAGAACCTAAAACTGTTTCTCCTGCAATTGCTCTCTGGCCAACTGCAACACGTAATTTCACTGCAGTTGGTATATAAATATCAAGACGAGAACCAAACCGAATCAACCCAAATCGTTCTCCGGTAATAACGGAATCATTTTCTTTTGACCAACAAACAATCCGGCGAGCAACCATACCGGCTATTTGTAC
>NZ_CADEAK010000352.1 GCF_902825225.1 Bartonella vinsonii subsp. berkhoffii ATCC 51672 | reverse complement strand
AATCCTCAGGAATGCGACATCCCCGTTTATCTCCAGACCGCTTGGTTTTCTTTTCAGTGCTTTTTTGCTGTGAAACGGGTGATTGGTTTTCTGATGAGGGTGCATCGTGATCCAACTGCTGCTCAACAGCATCATCGGTTGTTTCACTTTGAACCGAAACTTCAGTTGCTAAATCTTCTGAAGCATTTTCTTTTTTTGATAACACGATAGTGTTAGTTTTTTTATTATATATGTTATTGTTATTGTTAATGGCATCAACAAGCATATCGTTAGCATCATGCTTAATAATGCTAGATATATCACTAGCATTGTGCTTAACATTATTACTTGAATTATCTAACTTTTTTTGTTTGTCCCATCTCGCTTGTGCTGCTTTGGAAGCTC
>NZ_CADEAK010000351.1 GCF_902825225.1 Bartonella vinsonii subsp. berkhoffii ATCC 51672 | reverse complement strand
CAAACCGTCAGCGCATTGCGTTGTACATTCCGATAGGGATCTGCTCGGCTTAGTCGAGCTTGCGTGAGCGCTAAGAGTACGCGTGGGGAGTGAACGAGGCCACGAAATGTATTGAGATTTTTTTGCATATTTTCTGGATAGACAATCAAATTTTCAATGACCGATGTGAGACGCATAAGAGCAAAATCAAGTGTAATGGTAGCAGCAGGGCCAATATAACGCTCAACAGATGAATGAGAAATATCACGTTCATGCCAAAGTTCTACATTTTCCAGGGCAGGTATTGCAAATGCACGTACCATACGTGCCAACCCAGATAAATTTTCTGTTAAATCTGGATTGCGTTTATGGGGCATAGCAGATGAGCCTTTTTGTCCAGGTGAG
>NZ_CADEAK010000350.1 GCF_902825225.1 Bartonella vinsonii subsp. berkhoffii ATCC 51672 | reverse complement strand
TAAAGCATAAGTAAGAAAGCGCGTTTTATTATTCTGGAGAGTATGGATTGAGTCAAGGAGAACAATAAAGAGGGTAAAAGTTAAAAAGCACAGAGGTATCAAATAAAAAGGTGGAAGTGCAAAAGAAGAAAAGGCACCACAGAGAGACACCCATATTTGTCGCTTCCAGTCAGTAACAGAAAACAAGAAAAACGTAAAATTGTTGAGAAAGGTTTGGTTATTTTTCAGGGATGGCATTGTTTTCAAAATTTGCATTTTCTGGAATGCGAAAAATGCGCAACCGCTTAATCCGGCGTTTATCAGCTTCTAAAATTCGAAATCGATAGCCGGGGACAGCTTCAACGACTTCCCCTTTTTCAGGAATACGGTCAAGAATAGAGACAAT
>NZ_CADEAK010000349.1 GCF_902825225.1 Bartonella vinsonii subsp. berkhoffii ATCC 51672 | reverse complement strand
ATGAATGCGTTTCCAAGTTGAAAAACCATAGAGCAAATCGTGAAACCTATTTAAACACAGCCTTAGCACAGACCCTCAATAGCGCAAGAGGTGTTGCGACACCAAGTGCTCTTGGCTCGGGGAGCTTTAGGAGTTTTGACTTTGCGGGGGTGACCTTTATCAATTATCGAAGCATTCACAGCTATAATGTGAGTGCAAAAGCTGGGACAAAGCGCGCCATAGGAATTAAGCCTGATGAACGTCAATTCTTTCCTGTTGATGCGCCTGGTGTATTTCAGAAACCCTTTGCCCCTGGCGAAAGCTTGGATTTTGACGACACGGTTGGAAATCCTCTCTACACGATGCTCATCGTCGGCCACGACCGTAATGCATGGGTGAAACCTGA
>NZ_CADEAK010000348.1 GCF_902825225.1 Bartonella vinsonii subsp. berkhoffii ATCC 51672 | reverse complement strand
ATTTGCTTTTCCATTCAAGTTTTTTCAAAGCGAGGATGTGCTTTTTGATAAATTTCTAATAAGCGATCTGTATCAACATGGGTATAGGCTTGGGTAGTTGAGCGGCAGGCATGACCAAGAAGTTCTTGAATGGTGCGTAAATCTCCCCCACGGGATAAAAGATGGGTGGCAAAAGAATTGCGCAAGGTATGAGGTGTCGCTGTCTCTGGTAAACCAAGGCTTGCACGTAGATTTCGAACAGCTCGTTGAATAATGGCTGGCTGCAAAGCGCCGCCTCGTGCACCACGAAACATGGGTTGGTTGTTCACTATAGGCTAGGGACAGCATTTGAGTTAATTCTGTACTGTTTCGGATACAATTTTTATGAGAGTAACAAGTCGTGTTT
>NZ_CADEAK010000347.1 GCF_902825225.1 Bartonella vinsonii subsp. berkhoffii ATCC 51672 | reverse complement strand
TTAAAAAACCAAATGTGGGGTGGCCGATTTATTGCAGGATCTTCTTTCACTATGGAAGAAATTAACGCCTTTATTTATATTGATCAAAAACTTTATCGGAAGTACATAGAAGGATTTTTTGCTTAAATCGCCACATTGGCATAAATAAAAATAATTTTACAGACTTTTCCACCCCACCAATATAGCGAACACGAATAAATAACGCCTTACCCCCCCACTCTGTCATCCTCCCCCCCTACACATCACACCCCCCTTCTTCATCGAAAACATAACAACTCTCAAAAAAAAAAAATTCTGTACAAAAAAAGCCAATCCCTAAACCCCCTAACCCCACAGCAAAAGAAACCGCTCGCCCAAGCAACCCTCTGAACACCATTCAACGATCT
>NZ_CADEAK010000346.1 GCF_902825225.1 Bartonella vinsonii subsp. berkhoffii ATCC 51672 | reverse complement strand
CCTCTAGAGGTTCAGCAGGCTATGACCACAAAGCCATTGGAATGACCGCAAAAGGTGCGTGGGAAGCCGTTAAAAGACATTTTCGAGAATCCTTTAATCACTATATTCAAACAACCCCCTACACCTGTATTGGTGTTGGTGATATGTCTGGTGATGTTTTTGGCAATGGAATGCTTCTTTCCAAGCAAACAAAACTTATTGCTGCCTTTGATCGCCGCGATATCTTTATCGACCCAAATCCAATCATACCTGAAAGCTATGCAGAACGTATGCGTCTCTTTCAACTTCCTCGTTCGAGTTGGCAGGCCTACGATCAAACAAAATTATCAAAGGGTGGTGGTATTTTCTCACGCACAATGAAGGCCATTACCCTCTCTCCCGAAGCA
>NZ_CADEAK010000345.1 GCF_902825225.1 Bartonella vinsonii subsp. berkhoffii ATCC 51672 | reverse complement strand
TCGGACACCGAATTTTGGACGGAAGTCGTTAAACGAGATTCAAGAAGTTTTGGCATGTATGGGATTGCATCTTGGTATGGAAATTTCTGCATGGCCGCCCGACAATATTGGTGATCTTGCTAAACGTTATGAAGATCAGTATTAAAATTTAAAATTTGAAATTTAAGGAGAAGACTAATGCGCCATAGTAAGTCAGGTCGCAAGTTGAACCGGACTGTCAGTCACCGTAAAGCGATGTTTGCTAACATGACAGTTTCGCTGATTGAGCATGAGCAGATTGTGACGACCCTTCCAAAGGCTAAAGAATATCGTCCGATTGTTGAAAAGCTCGTTACACTCGGTAAGCGTGGAGGTTTGCATGCACATCGGCAAGCAATTGCAGCGCT
>NZ_CADEAK010000344.1 GCF_902825225.1 Bartonella vinsonii subsp. berkhoffii ATCC 51672 | reverse complement strand
GGAGGACCATCAATCGAGCGTGCTATGTTATGGCCCCTGATAACAATGATATTTTGTTTCGGCTTTATGTTTATTCTGCTCTATTTTATGGCTATTCGCAACGAAATCAATCGCCGTTATATTCAAATACTTCAGATCAAAAAAGCCCGTCGTGCACAATATCATGACTCTTCATCATGCGCGCCCTAAATAACATGCACAATGAACTTTTAGAAAATCTCTCTCAGAAAATTGATTTTTTCCTTGGTCCCTTCCCCCCCCACCAAATTTTTGTTCTAAGCTTTTTGCTCTCTGCAATCTCTCCCTTGTGTTTAATTGGCTATATCCTTTAAAAAGCTATATACCAAAAAAAAATCCTACAGCAGCTGAATAAAAAAGAACTCTTTA
>NZ_CADEAK010000343.1 GCF_902825225.1 Bartonella vinsonii subsp. berkhoffii ATCC 51672 | reverse complement strand
CATTGTATTTCCACTGCCGCGTGCACGAGCAGGGGCAATGCGTTCACTTAACGCAGGGCTCGCTGAAATCATCGGATCAAGACGAGACTTTGATAGTTACTTAGCGGTCTCAACTGTTGGAATCACATAAAGCGCCGGTCCTGGACTATGATGAATAGCATAACCACAAAAATTCAACGCTGCTTCCGACATTCCAACCTGAGCCCCCATCATCACAACCGTTGTTTCAGTCGGATCATAAACAGAAAGATTATCCATGATCTCGCGCAAATATGGGGTGCGCTTTGTTTTCCACAATCCAGGCTCTGCACTCGTACCTGTGCTAATGTATCTATTCTTATCCGCCCATTGCGAAACCGTGTAGGGTGGATCTGGGTGTCGCGGGTC
>NZ_CADEAK010000342.1 GCF_902825225.1 Bartonella vinsonii subsp. berkhoffii ATCC 51672 | reverse complement strand
GGAATAAGAACATGCCTGATAATTTGAAGACGACTTGCTCCCATAGAACGAATAGCTTCAATGAGATCCTTTTCAACGGTTTTAAAAGAGAGTTCGGCCATTCGTGCATAAAAAGGAATAGCTGAAGTGGTGAGTACAAAAATAACCGCAGGCATTCCGATACCTTTTCCTACAACCATGCGCGTAAGGGGGAGAAGGTAAAAGGCAAGAATAATAAAGGGAATAGCACGAATACTAGCAATGATAATACTCAAAGGGCGATTGATGAGAGGTGAAGCAAAAATCCATCCACGTCCGGTTGTATAAAGGAGAAGACCAAGGGGAAGCCCTATCATCAGTGCCATCAAAGAAGCACTTATTGTCATCAAGATTGTATCAAAAACGGCT
>NZ_CADEAK010000341.1 GCF_902825225.1 Bartonella vinsonii subsp. berkhoffii ATCC 51672 | reverse complement strand
GTTTGATAAGGCAGAAGTGCACAAACCATTAACTGAGACTCTAGTGATTTATTCGGTGATTCAAAGACCAGAAACGGCTTTTGAATAAATCTTTGTGTGTTTTTAGAGAAATACCATCCACTGGGTCTGTAAAGTCTTTGATTCGTAAATTTACTGCATAGGAGATGATAGAGATTTTTGACTTTAAAAAAGTTAAATAACATAATTTCTCTTTTATTATTACCCATTTGCAAATTCTAAAGCACTTTGGAAAAGTAAGCGGCCATCAGTACCACCATGTGCTGGTTCAATGAAATTTTCAGGGTGAGGCATCATACCAAGAATATTACCAGCTTTATTGGTAATACCAGCAATATTATTAAGTGAACCATTAGGGTTTGTATTTTC
>NZ_CADEAK010000340.1 GCF_902825225.1 Bartonella vinsonii subsp. berkhoffii ATCC 51672 | reverse complement strand
TATGTGGTGAATGGCTTACCGCGTTTGTTAGGTGGTGCTTTGGATGCGCGGGGTAATGGGGCTTATTTAGCGGAAAAAGCGGCGCAGCGGTAGGGGGCTTGCGTGAAGGAAGTTCAATTGTCGCAAAGTTGGTATGGCAAAGAAATGCCGGCTTATTTGGAAGCCTTTGGGGATGGGTCCATTGTTTTGCCGCGCGATAGTGACATTGTTGCGGATCATCAAGCGCTTGCTTATGTCAATGGCATTGTGAAACTTCCAGACAATCCTCGTTTTAAAGGCAGTGATGGTTTTATGCGTCATGGTGATAGCGCTATTGCTTGCGCTTTGGCTTATTTTGCCAGCCGCCACACTCCTGACATTTATGCCTATACACCTGTGAGAGAGGCT
>NZ_CADEAK010000339.1 GCF_902825225.1 Bartonella vinsonii subsp. berkhoffii ATCC 51672 | reverse complement strand
CAAAACGTTATGCTGTAGTTTCGAGCTAATGATCGGAAGAAAAAGGACCTGCCCCAGGTGTCCCTTTTAAAAGAGCATCGCCCCCAATTTGTGCGCCGGGTATAGTCGGTGCGGAACCGTTGGGATAAAATATATTTCCTGTACCGCCTGCAAAAAGAACAACTTTCCCTTGATTCAAATAACCAATGGCTGTACGCTGTGAAAAACTTTCCAAAATTTGTGGCAGAGCGATCGCGGACAATACTAGTGTCTCAACCCCTAGCTTTAGCAATTGTGTTCGCAATGCTAAAAAATTAATATCCGTGGCAAGCAGTCCCATATGAGCACCTTTCACACGATCCCCTCCATGTGAAGCAACAGCAACTCCACGAAAAATATTTCCCCCTCC
>NZ_CADEAK010000338.1 GCF_902825225.1 Bartonella vinsonii subsp. berkhoffii ATCC 51672 | reverse complement strand
TGTCTTTTAAAACCTCATGAAATGCCACTTATTGATTGGTTTTATAAAAATTCGGGGGAAAAAAGGCAGGAGGGGCATGGGGTGGTTTCTTTTACCATTAAGGCTGAACGGACCTCGGATTAAAAAAAACAACTCGACCATATAAAGCAAAATTGGAATTAAGGTTTTTTGAGATATTTCGGTAGGTTAATTCGGCATTTTAATATTTTTCTTCTTTAAAAATAAAAACACCAACAACAAAATTTTCTGCATTTTCAAAATTCAGACACTCCCCACACACAAAAAAAAACTGAGCAAAATTAAATAAATAATTATTTTTCATAAAATCTTTTCCAATACTTTATTTTTTAATAGTTTTAATAATCGTTTTCCCTGTAATTTTTTTTTT
>NZ_CADEAK010000337.1 GCF_902825225.1 Bartonella vinsonii subsp. berkhoffii ATCC 51672 | reverse complement strand
AAAGTTCTTTGCAGACACTTTAAGAACACCTTTGAAACTCCTTGAGATAAAATAAATTGGTACAACACCAGCTGGTAAGCTACAATAAGAAAAAAAGCATAAGCGATTGTCCACAAGAATAAACGCTTTTTATGCATAGAAATGCTCATCTATATCTTTTTGATGCAAACAGAATAGCTTTTTGTTTCATTACTTTTTTATAATGCACAAAACATACGTGGCGCTGTTTATCTTACATTGCAACATATGTTTTAAAAATAGAAATTAATGTCTTTTAAAACTGATAGCGTAATCACCTAGTAACATTTATTCTAGAGAAGCCAGATCTTTGGAGTTTATGTTTCTAACTAATATCGGCATGTAGCGCAATATTCTGAGACAATTGCGC
>NZ_CADEAK010000336.1 GCF_902825225.1 Bartonella vinsonii subsp. berkhoffii ATCC 51672 | reverse complement strand
AAGAGCATAATAAGATTTATAGGTGAAAATAACAAAAGTTCGATGTTTTTTGTTTCCTGTTCTTTAGAAACGATGATTCCCTTACAGAGAGGTTTTTTTAAATCACATGATACCATTCATGATTCTTAGTATTTTTATGTATAATTATGTAATTTTTTAACCTGCTCTGCAGTCCACCATCCCGTAATATCCCCACACTATTTTTAAGCTGCATTCGACTCTGAATTCTCAATCAATAAAGCATAAAGCGCATTAGCATCATGGGTGTTGCGCAATTTTTGAACAACATCAGTATGACGTAAAACACGCGCAATTTGTGATAAAGCTTTCAAGTGGTCTACACCTGCATTTTCAGGCGCCAAAAGGAGAAAAACAAGATCAATAGGCT
>NZ_CADEAK010000335.1 GCF_902825225.1 Bartonella vinsonii subsp. berkhoffii ATCC 51672 | reverse complement strand
AGGCAAGTTGATAGCATCTGGGTGAATGATGCAGACATTACTATTATAATGAAGCGTTTATTGACATGGGATATAAAAAAACGCGTAACTAATCTTTGCATTGGACGAGAGAGAGCAGATTTAATTTTAGCTGGTTGCGCAATTCTAGACGTTATTCGAGAAGCTTGGCCCAGTCAACGATTACGAGTGGCTGATCGCGGATTGAGAGAAGGAATTTTGATAGAGTTAATGTTACGCGACGGTGTATGGTGTCGACATAGGAAGGAAAAAACTTCAAGCGCTAGTCAGATATCAGAATATGGAGCAATGAGTAATAATGAAAAAGACGATAAAAACACCGGCTGGCGGATTTGGTGGTTCTGGATGGCATGAATTATTTATGCGTGTA
>NZ_CADEAK010000334.1 GCF_902825225.1 Bartonella vinsonii subsp. berkhoffii ATCC 51672 | reverse complement strand
GTGTGCTTGGAAGTCAACCGCTTGAACCATTTGTTTAAGGCTGGATACAATAGTTTTGTCTTGTATTTCGTTTACTTTGCCACAGTTCTCGCAAATGATGAAAGTTGTGAGCTCGTGTTGACAATTTTCAGGATGTAGACAGACCATAAAAGCATTCACACTTTCAAGACGATGAATACATTTTAATTGGACAAGTTTTTCTAATGCACGATAAACTTGGAGAGGTGCACGAAATCCTTCTTCGCGTAAATGATCAAGAATCGCATAGGCACTTAAAGGTCCTTGTGCATTCTTTAAAATGTTCAGAACCAATGTTTGGTTACGCGTAAGTTTAGATGACATTGACACCTTCCTTTTGCTCCACGGAAGAGCATAAAGTGTGTGAGAT
>NZ_CADEAK010000333.1 GCF_902825225.1 Bartonella vinsonii subsp. berkhoffii ATCC 51672 | reverse complement strand
CAGAGCGAATTTGTGCGTAATGTGCGGCTGTTTTTTTTGCTGTGCCCTTGCTAAAATCAGTAGGCCATGTTGGACGATGTCCCGTGAGCGCATCCTTTTGAAACTTGGCAATATCTTTATCACTAAGACCAGACAAGTAATTAAAATTTTTATTATAAGCACGCACATGCTCAATACAAAAATAGAGATATTGACCTTCGTGATTTCGACCTGCCGGTGCTTTATAGGTGCCAGCTTTTTCACAGCCTTCCCATTGACATTGTTGGGCTTGTGATTCAGCTTTCCCCTTTTTTTGAGAGCTGATTCAAATTGAGTCGAATAATTTAGATGTTGTTACCATGTTTTTAGGTTTATGCAAAATCGATTGATTTGACCAGAATTGACTTTT
>NZ_CADEAK010000332.1 GCF_902825225.1 Bartonella vinsonii subsp. berkhoffii ATCC 51672 | reverse complement strand
CCCTCTGTCCAGTTGTATCAGTAAAGATGATAGTCCCATCACTGATAGCAGATTTGGTTTCCCCTTCTACTCCATCCTTGGCTTTGCCGTGATTTAAAACATTCTTGGCAATGTTCTTTATCGTGTCATTCCCAGAAAGGCTAAACCCATGGCTGCTGGCTGTAGCATGGGCACTGTTGCTGATATCACTGGTGCTAATGCTTCCTGTGGTCAGGCTGTTTTTGTCCGCCGAGGCTGTGCTGGCAATGATGCCTCCGGTTAGGGTCGTTTTGTCTTTAACAATGATATTAAAGCCGCCATCACCCGCTTTGATGCCTGATTGCTCCACAACACTGTGATAATCGCTAGAGGATTTATCCTTTTGGAAAGAGGCACTCATGGAGCCCCC
>NZ_CADEAK010000331.1 GCF_902825225.1 Bartonella vinsonii subsp. berkhoffii ATCC 51672 | reverse complement strand
GTTCAAAATCCGAAATCCTACAATCATCGTTAAGCACACCAAACCGAAAAAGAAAGTTTAAAAAGCGCCAAAGACCTTTGGCAAACCATTAATTTAAAAAATATACAAGAAAATATATAGCCAACACGTCCACGGTCTGATCTCAGTCTCCGTAAAGGGAAAGACCATTGGGTTGAATATGTCGCACGTCGACGGCTTTGATGATTTCATAAATATGGACGTACATCACATTCACTGTAGCACAAGACGTTGCGATAATAGTTGTCCCATACGTTTGGTAAAACAAAGAAATAGTGCTGAGTTATCGCTTGATTCATCAATAATAACATGGATGAAAGTGAATGATTATACCGGCAAAGCAGGACAAATACTCTTCGTTCCTCTCGAAA
>NZ_CADEAK010000330.1 GCF_902825225.1 Bartonella vinsonii subsp. berkhoffii ATCC 51672 | reverse complement strand
TTTGCGCTCTAAAGGCGCCAGTAATGCTTGTACTATTCATTCGTTGATTTATTGTCCGCGTGGGGAAGAAGAAGTTTCCGATGAAATTACGGGAAAGAAGTCTATTGCTCCAACATTTACATTAAATCGGAGGAGTGCGGCTGCACAAGCTAAGCTCATTATTGTTGATGAGTGCTCGATGGTAGATGAAAAATTGGCACGTGATTTAATGAGCTTTCGAACACCAATACTCGTTTTTGGTGATCCAGGGCAATTACCTCCTATATCAGGAGGTGGCTTTTTTTCCAATAGTACATCGGATTTTTTTCTTTCAGAAATTCATCGGCAAGCACATGATAATCCGATTATTCGTTTGGCTATGGATGTGCGTGAAGGACGAGATATTACTT
>NZ_CADEAK010000329.1 GCF_902825225.1 Bartonella vinsonii subsp. berkhoffii ATCC 51672 | reverse complement strand
GGCCTGTGCCACTGGGCTGGATGTGGGGTCGCGCACAAGTATTTTTATCGACCGTTGCATTTATCGCGTTTTTCATCTATACTCCCCTCTTGTATTGATTTTAGACTATTGAATGGGTAGGCCCCCCCCGACCCATTCGTGTTATCCTTCAAGCCGTACGCGATACTCAACCGGCTCCCTTACAAATCTCCCCCTGCTCCTTTTCACTCAAAGGGGAAACTTAAATCACTCCATCCTCCCCACCCAATAAGGCAAAGACGCATAAAAACTGGATTCTATTGATTTGAAATGGATAAGACTACTTCCCACCTTTCTTTGTTCTTTCTTCAACCCCGCCCCTGGACCCAAACCATTCCCTTTAAATCACCCCTTCCCTTCTCCTAATACGT
>NZ_CADEAK010000328.1 GCF_902825225.1 Bartonella vinsonii subsp. berkhoffii ATCC 51672 | reverse complement strand
AACCAATAAATATACCGAAGGTAATCCAAGAAAGCGCTATTATGGGGGATGTCAGTTTGTTGATATTATTGAGGATTTAGCAATTGAACGAGCAAACCAGCTTTTTGGAGCGGCTTTTGCAAATGTTCAGTCTCATTCAGGTAGCCCAATGAATCAAGCTATATTTTTAGCTTTACTTCAGACTGATGATACATTTATGGGACTGGATTTAAATGCTGGTGGTCATCTTACGCACGGTTCATCTGTTAATATGTCAGGAAAATGGTTTGATGTTGTTAGCTATGGTGTGCGTCAAGAAGACCAGATTCTTGATATGGAGGTAGTTGAACGGCTCGTAAAAGAACGTAAACCAAAGCTTATAATAGCAGGTGGTTCGTCTTATCCCCGAC
>NZ_CADEAK010000327.1 GCF_902825225.1 Bartonella vinsonii subsp. berkhoffii ATCC 51672 | reverse complement strand
ATTTCCTCAAAAACAATAGCTACAATTACGCCCTTTGTATCAATCGGTATCACAATCGCTTTCATCATCTATGGATGGCTCATCATTCGTGGCGCTATAGATATGCCTCTCTCCGGATTTGTAAATCGGTTCCTACGGATAAGTATTATTACTTCAATAGCTATTACCACAGGACTTTATCAGAGTGAAATTGCCAATTTGATAACACAAATGCCCTATGAGTTATCAAAAGCGCTCATAACAGATCCACTCAATGATACACAATTAATGAATCTACTGGACACAGCAGCAACCAAAGGATTTCAATATGCAGGACGTCTTTTCCAAGAAACCGTCTTCTTCGAAGCCAATGGACTGCTTTACAGTCTTTTAGGCATCATCATCTTGCT
>NZ_CADEAK010000326.1 GCF_902825225.1 Bartonella vinsonii subsp. berkhoffii ATCC 51672 | reverse complement strand
AACAACAGTATGCTGACCATTTAAAAAAGAAGCATCATCAAAACAAATAAAGAATTGAGGATTGGCAGAATTTGGATCTTGTGCACGTGCCATCCCAGCAGTACCACGTTTAAAGGGCTGCTTTGAAAACTCCGCGGGAATATTAGGATAATTTGAAGCTCCAGTGCCAACGCGTTTTACATCAAAATCTGCACTCCCCTTTTTTCCAAACTGCACATCACCAGTCTGTGCCATAAAACCTGGAATAACACGGTGAAAGACAGCATTATTATAAGCACCTCCCTTTGTTAACTTTTTGATTTGTACAACATGTCTTGGTGCCAGATCAGGACGAAGACGAATAACCACATCTCCATTTTTAAGAGATAAGACAAGAATATCAGAATCAC
>NZ_CADEAK010000325.1 GCF_902825225.1 Bartonella vinsonii subsp. berkhoffii ATCC 51672 | reverse complement strand
AGGCGGAAATGAAAACAGCTTGGCAAGCCGACAAGCAAAAATTAGGGCAGGCGGCCGAGTTGAAAAAACAGCTAGAAGAAGCACGTAATGCTTGGGCTATTGTTTTGTTTTTTTTCAAGCAGAAGACGGCATACGAGATTGGTTCCTGACACATCTCCATTAATTAAAAGGCGATCGGTTTCCTGTTGAAGCACCGGCGAATGATTGCTCCATTTCGTATTCAGATAAATCTCTGCAGCACCTGTTGCACTATAAGCAGCTAGAGCATTGAGGGGTTTGTCTCCTTGTTGTGAGTTAGAGCCTACAAATAAAGTTTGGTAATGACCTGCTACTGGCTTGCCAAATATGATGGCGCTGTCTGTGAGCTTTAGCGTAGTAAGCTTAGAATAT
>NZ_CADEAK010000324.1 GCF_902825225.1 Bartonella vinsonii subsp. berkhoffii ATCC 51672 | reverse complement strand
ATTTACCTGAGAAGCACGATTATTCTCCAAAATATCCTTACTTTCTTCCAAGATATTTTGTTTAATGACTTCATCAATTTGATCATTGTCACTTACCGGAATATCCTCGAATTCTACAATTTGTCGCGGCTGTATAATCTCTAAACCAAGCTCTTTTTGATAACGTCTTGCAAGTTTTTGCATGCGTGAATGCTCTATCATCATAGCCCATTCAGCATGAAGCAAGTTTACCGTATTTTTTTCTGTAGCAATTTCATGTTCAAGACGACGAATTTCGTTCATCTGTTTTTGAACATCATATTTTACCTTATATGTATGACCTGCTATACAAATCATAATCATCATTAAAATCATATCAAATGTACGTACAACTGTCATTTCTTGCTGCCT
>NZ_CADEAK010000323.1 GCF_902825225.1 Bartonella vinsonii subsp. berkhoffii ATCC 51672 | reverse complement strand
GCAGAAATTTGAAAGCAGATCTTTTGTCAGGAGCATCAGTAATGAAATCGTATTTAGTTGCATCTGGAGAACAGCAAAGTAGTGAAAAGTGCTGATTGTTTTGAGAATAGATATGCGTTTAAATTGACAGAAAGGCACCGTACAGAGCGATTTAAAGATTTTGTGATAAAAACCACATTGAAAATAAAAACGCTTCTGTACAGTCCATTTTGAGGCAAATAAACCCATTGGTAAAGTTATGGATTTAGATAGGGGATATTAAACCAGATGTTTTTTAAAAAACGTAAACAGAAAGGGCAAAAAAAGTGGGTTGCAACGGCGGTGGGGCATGCCCCATGGGGATTAGGGGTAGCTGAGTATTTTTACAACTTATATGAATATGATGATGGTA
>NZ_CADEAK010000322.1 GCF_902825225.1 Bartonella vinsonii subsp. berkhoffii ATCC 51672 | reverse complement strand
CATTTGAGCGGATATGGTTACGGTTGTTACCGTTTTTTTTCGTTCTCAGTCTTTTTTGTTAGCTTAGGTGGTTGGGCCTTTTTGGCCATCTCGCGTATTGGCTACTTTTGCTTTTACTCGGGCCTATGTTTTTCTTTGCTGCTGGGCGCTTGTTTTTTCTTATTCATTTTCGCTTTCCTACAACGAGAGATGTGAATCAGCGTCTTGGACAAGCAAACGGTCTTAAAAATAAACTATTAAGCGTTCAAACAGCTAGTATGTGTCTTAAGAATGATGAAGATTTTAGTGCTTTTGTTTGGCGTGAACATCAACGTCGACTGGCATAACAATTATACTCTTTAAAAACCGGATTAATCTATCCTAACATCGCAACTAGCGATCATATGGGTCT
>NZ_CADEAK010000321.1 GCF_902825225.1 Bartonella vinsonii subsp. berkhoffii ATCC 51672 | reverse complement strand
AAGATAAGCTTATACATACCGGATTCAGCGGCTTGGACATCAGTGACAGTGAAGTGTTCCTGAGCGGTGTCTTCAGTGGTTTCAGGAGCCACTACAACAACGCTGTCTTCAGGCTTTGGAGGTAAGCCTCCAATGTCATTGATGCGGAGATCAAGTTCCTTTCTTGCAATTGTGGTAGGTATTCTACCACCGGCGTCCGATTCCGAATGTTTGATGCCGTCAATCGCTGTAATCCGAGAAGATTGCTGGTTGTCCTTTCGCCTGTAGATGACGGGGTGCCCAAAGGCATTGCGCACATCTTTGACCATTTTGCTTAGCAGCCCGTGCCATCGCATGGTATTTAGCTCCAATGACTGCTTTGAATAGCATTTCAGGGCGTGCGCAAATGTAA
>NZ_CADEAK010000320.1 GCF_902825225.1 Bartonella vinsonii subsp. berkhoffii ATCC 51672 | reverse complement strand
GACTGGATTCCAGACACCCAAGCCCGCGCCGGTAACACGCGCTCCTATGAAGGGCGTGATGTTGGAGAGCAAGTGGTGGTTGTTTCATCATCGGGGGATTTATCTCAAGGGGTGATTGTTGGCTCCATTCATACGGGTGCCCATCAAGCCGCCGATAAAGGCAGCATTCACCGAACGATATACCCTGATGGAACAACGCTTGAATATGATGCTGAACAAACCAGCTATAGCATTCATATTAAATCAGGCGGTAAGTTTATCTTCACAATTTCTGATGGCGTGTCTCTTAAAGGTGATGGTGGCATGCTAGAGCTTACCGCACCATAAGGCATAAAAATTGTTTCACAAAGCGATATCAATTTCAATGCAAAGGGCAACAGTTCTTTGCACG
>NZ_CADEAK010000319.1 GCF_902825225.1 Bartonella vinsonii subsp. berkhoffii ATCC 51672 | reverse complement strand
GTCCCTGAATACTGATACCAATTTTAAGAGAAAATATATCACGAGATAAGCTTACAAGCTTTCTAACTTCTGTGAGTCGTTTTGCTAATGCGGTTTTGGGCTCATTTTTTTGTCGTTTCATATTTCAAATGTTTACAAATGGGGTTGACTAATATCCCATTTGTAGATATACCTCATATTACCGTCTGTTAAAAAAGACAGTTATTACACAAAGAACTCCACAAAAGACGGATGGTTGCAGCATCCGTTTGAAGCAGGAGCGAAAGTTATGACTCTCACACAAACATGGGATTGCCATAGTATTTTAGCCGAGCTACGCCGCCGTAATATGACCTTGGCGGAGCTCGCGAAAGCTTATCAAATACCGTCATCCAGTGTCAAAAACATTTGG
>NZ_CADEAK010000318.1 GCF_902825225.1 Bartonella vinsonii subsp. berkhoffii ATCC 51672 | reverse complement strand
AAAAGGTTTTTAAAACCCTTCTCTATTATGTGCTTCAAATTTTTATTTTTGTGATTTTTTGTCTTTTTTTTTGATTTTCTGCTGTTACAATCCAATATTAGAAATAGCAGATTAATGATAAAAATATGCATAAAAATAATCGATTATCATACATTCCTATCTCATAAATTTCTTTTCCACTGTGTAAAAAACTGCTCAATTACACTTATTTTGCACGTCTCGCCTGAATATGTGCCAATAATCCTAATGTTGAACTATCGCGTTTATCAGCCTTGTTTTCTCCACGGAGTATTGGTAACAATTCATTTGCCAATTCTTTACCAAGTTCAACACCCCATTGATCAAATGAATTAATGTTCATCAAAGCGCCTTCGACAAAAATACGATGCTC
>NZ_CADEAK010000317.1 GCF_902825225.1 Bartonella vinsonii subsp. berkhoffii ATCC 51672 | reverse complement strand
GAATGGTAATGTCATTCAAAGAGCAGATGGAGATCAATTCCCCATTGCAAAACAAGAGGGACCCTCAAGTGCTGGAGTAATGTCCAAGCCAGAAATTGCAAATTCTATTACACAATATGCCAATGAGAGATTAATTGCCAATATACAGAGACAACTTGAACGTCAAGAATACGCTGCGAACAAGAAGACTAAATAATGTTCTTATGCTATGCCTATCTGCTACACAATAGGATTTTCTTTCTTGACAAGATTCACAGAAAACATATAGCGTTAAATTAGGTGCCGCAAAAACGCCTTAAAACCATAAGCGGATTGATTACCGAAATAATCAATCTTCTGTACATTAAAGACTTTGACTCATTATATGCTACACGCGTATAATGACCTCGTC
>NZ_CADEAK010000316.1 GCF_902825225.1 Bartonella vinsonii subsp. berkhoffii ATCC 51672 | reverse complement strand
AGCTTGTGATGAAGAAGCTTTAGCACTTGGTAAAGTCACCTTAAACTTCAAAGGACGCGCCCGCTAATGGTTGCCTTCCTACTCTCAAGCAATGCAATAGAATTTGATAAACGCCTTGCTGAGGCATGCGATTTTCATCACGATGTGAATGGTTCTGTTTTGGGGATTTTGCGCAGCAAGCTTATCACCCGCCCTCCCCGCTTCTTGCCGTGGTTGACTGAAGAATAGTGGCTTGCAGAACCTACACCTTATGTCCCAAACCTTTATGATTCGAATGATCAAGGGCTTGAATGCCCGCGTTTGCGTTGTTCTCTTGCCGCCATTGATTGAGGGCCTGACCGGGTTCGATTGCCAGCACGCTTTCCACCCGCCTGGACGGCGCGGGCATGGTG
>NZ_CADEAK010000315.1 GCF_902825225.1 Bartonella vinsonii subsp. berkhoffii ATCC 51672 | reverse complement strand
AGATTAACACTCCAATCTATCTTGAAAAACTTTAGATCCGTTATTAACATCTTCACTTGAAAAACGTGCCGGCATATGCTGTGTGAAATCTCAAAAAAACTTCAAGACTTCTGCAGACTATGCCGCTCACGTTTCTCTTTCTTCTTGCTTCTCTTGTCAAAGAACCAAACAGCTTAAACAAACTGTTTCAAAATCAAAAAAATCCCATACACTAAAAAGCGTATCCTAAAAACCTAAAAAGCTATTCAACCGCTGCGTATAAAGTAAATGATTAAAACAAAAACAAGCACAAACCCCACCACCACAAACAAAAACCGCCCTCGTCATCTCCCCGTATATAGAAACCTTTCCTACAAAGGGTCAATGTCATTTTTTTAAAATCAGACAAAATA
>NZ_CADEAK010000314.1 GCF_902825225.1 Bartonella vinsonii subsp. berkhoffii ATCC 51672 | reverse complement strand
GGGGGTTTTTCTTGAATCAGAAAGAGATGTGGAAGCTGTCTTGTTGGGACCTCATGGAACATCTCATGGAGCATCTTTGACACCGACCTTGGAGTCACAATTGGTCTTTAAACCTGTGCAAATATTGCAAAAACAATATGGCGCGCTGTCCCCACAATTTCTTCCACAAGAAATACCCCAGGGAACACCGCTTTTTTATACCTACCATGAGCAAAAAATAGGGCTCTTTCCAACACCAATACAGGCGGAGACTGTGTGTCTTGTTTGCGTGCCCGCTCGTTTGGCGGAGGAAAGCGTGCATGAGGGTGATAATCCCTGGCTTACCCATGCTTTTGATCTCATTAAAGCATGTGCAAAATATGAGCTCTACAAACATATCCTGAAAGATCCTG
>NZ_CADEAK010000313.1 GCF_902825225.1 Bartonella vinsonii subsp. berkhoffii ATCC 51672 | reverse complement strand
TTAAAGCCAACCGTGATTATGATTGCTTGATCTGGAGCAGCTTCTGGAGAAAGAGTGCGCATATGAACATATTCAGGGGCAGGAAGTGCTGGATCTTCCAAAACCTTGCCCTCTGATGACGAGTACAATAAATTTGCATCGACGGAAAAAGGCGCTTCGCTTTGATTATCCTGCTCTACTGGAATTTGATGCGCGCGCGCAAATTCAAGCAAATCTGTCCGACTTTTAAAAGACCAATCACGCCATGGAGCAATAATCTTGATATCATGATTAAGAGCATAAGCAGAAAGTTCAAAGCGAACTTGATCATTACCGTTTCCTGTTGCTTCATGGGCAATTGCATCTGCACCCGGTTCCTTGGCATTTTTAATAAGGCGTTTTGAAATGAGTGG
>NZ_CADEAK010000312.1 GCF_902825225.1 Bartonella vinsonii subsp. berkhoffii ATCC 51672 | reverse complement strand
GCTTTTAGATCATCAACAAGAAGCGCTTAAAGCTGTTTGTGAGGGGTTACAAGAATCAGACCGTGGCAAGCTGATTATGGCGTGTGGAACGGGAAAAACCTTTACTAGTTTGAAGATAGCAGAAGCTCTTGCGGGTCAAGGTAAACGTATTTTATTTCTTGTCCCCTCTCTTTCTCTCATGTCACAAACAATAAGAGAATGGACAGCAGATACAGCAATCCCCTTGCGTTCCTTTGCGGTGTGTTCTGATACACAAGTTGGCAAGCGTCGTAAAGCCCAAGATGATGCTGCCGAACTCGATGTCTCGGATCTCGCTCTACCAGCAACAACAGATTCTCAAAAGCTTGGAGAAAAAGCCAATAAGACTTCTCCTGATGCCATGACTGTGGGCTT
>NZ_CADEAK010000311.1 GCF_902825225.1 Bartonella vinsonii subsp. berkhoffii ATCC 51672 | reverse complement strand
TATCACAAGATGAAATGATGCACGCTTTAAAGACAATTGGTGTTCCAGAGCGCCAAACGCGTATGCGTGTACGCCAGCTCTGGCACTGGCTTTATGTGCGTGGCTTTTCAAATTTTGATGAGATGCTGAAGATTTCTAAATCCATGCGAGAAATGTTTAAAAGTCATTTTTCCATTGCACGTCCGGAAATTGTTGGAGAACAAAGATCAAAGGATGGAACGCGTAAATGGCTGTTGCGTTTTCCAGGACGTGGTGCAGGAAGGCTCGTTGAAATTGAAACGGTTTATATCCCTGAAGAAGGGCGTGGTGCTTTATGTCTTTCATCGCAGGTAGGATGTGCGTTAACGTGTTCGTGTTGCCATACGGGAACACAAGTGCTTGTTCGTAATTTGA
>NZ_CADEAK010000310.1 GCF_902825225.1 Bartonella vinsonii subsp. berkhoffii ATCC 51672 | reverse complement strand
AGCTTATCAAGATTACCACCAACTAAAGCAAAGAGATAGGATGGTTTTGGATAAGGATCTTCCCAAAGAGCAAGATGGCGATTATTTTCAAGCGCTCCTGTCTCGATGAGATTGCCATTGGAAAGTAAGATAGGAATTGTTTGAGAATCCGCTTCAATTTTTACCGTATAGGTAGAAAGAATATCTGGTCGATCATAAAAATAAGTAATACGACGGAAACCTTCTGCTTCGCATTGTGTACAATAGACACCATTTGAAAGATAAAGCCCCATGAGTTGACTGTGGCTTTCAGGATTCAGTTCCGTGACCAATTGTAATGTAAAAGGATTCTTTGGTGGAGCCATAATTTCTAAACGTGAAGGGGTAACTTTATAAGCATTTTCAGATAACTTT
>NZ_CADEAK010000309.1 GCF_902825225.1 Bartonella vinsonii subsp. berkhoffii ATCC 51672 | reverse complement strand
TAGATGCAGATACGGAAATATTGTTTTCGGTCATTAAAGTTGTTCAAAAAATTGCTAATGCTGTTAAAAAAGCTTTTCAAGCGGATGGTGTAACAGTCATGCAATTTAATGAAGCAGCTAGTCAACAAACCGTTTACCATCTTCATTTCCATATTATACCACGGATGGAAGGAGTAGAACTTAAACCCCATAATAATGTCATAACGCCTACAGAAATACTCAAAGAACATGCACAAAAAATCCGATCAGTTCTTTAAAAATGGTTTTAAGTTGTAGAGCTCTTTTTTCTTATATATTTTGCAGAATTCAATAAGCTCTTGTGAGCTTTGCTATCATTTGAGCCAACAGAAGGAGAAGGGTCAGGAGATAAAATTTCTAATTCTAGTTTTTCTC
>NZ_CADEAK010000308.1 GCF_902825225.1 Bartonella vinsonii subsp. berkhoffii ATCC 51672 | reverse complement strand
ATGGCTGAGAATTTTAGACAAAAACTCTTGTGTACGCGGTGTTCTGGCTTGAGGGGCAGAGAAGAACTCTTCGGATGAACAATCTTCGAGAATTTTTCCTTGATCCATGAAAATAATACGCTCTGATACTTTTTGAGCAAAACCCATTTCGTGTGTTACACAAATCATCGTCATACCTTCTTCAGCTAAACTGATCATAACATCTAGTACTTCACCTACCATTTCAGGATCTAGAGCAGATGTGGGTTCATCAAAAAGCATCACGAGTGGATCCATAGTTAATGCACGTGCAATAGCAACACGTTGTTGTTGACCTCCGGAAAGTTGACCAGGGTATTTATTTTTATGTTCAATCAGTCCAACGCGTTCAAGATATAACAAGCCACGTTCAAG
>NZ_CADEAK010000307.1 GCF_902825225.1 Bartonella vinsonii subsp. berkhoffii ATCC 51672 | reverse complement strand
AATGAAAGCAATGGTAAGACCGATTGATACGAAGGGTGTAATTGTAGCAATCGCTTTTGAGGAAATATCCATGACAGATGTTTTCGTTGCTTGATCAATGTGATTAAAAAGTTGCGTGAACATTTTGAAGTCCATGGCATTCATCTTTAGCGAATTTTAGTTTTCTATTACCTTAAAATATGGGGACATATCGTACGTTTTATTTTTATTTACTCAATTTATTTCAGTATTTTTGTTGGATTATGTTGGATTACGTCTTCTTGTGTTTATCCAAGTTGTTGAGAGAGTACTCAATGATTATGTGTTTGCTTTTCCCGAGAGAGAAGGTAAAAAAACGGCGTAGAATTCAGTCTTTTATACAAAAACTTATCTTATTTTAGGCATTTGTGTATTT
>NZ_CADEAK010000306.1 GCF_902825225.1 Bartonella vinsonii subsp. berkhoffii ATCC 51672 | reverse complement strand
ATTTTGTATTCAAAGGTGCTTTATTGTGCATATTCTCTTCTTTAAAATAACAGAGAGTCTTTCGTTAGCTTATAGTCCAGTCATTCCATTGTGCGTTGATTTGTGCCAGTGAGTACCCTTGTGCCAAAAAAGCCCACAAAAGTAAACGTGCTTTTACTGCTGATAGATAGCCAGACATAAGGGCGCCAGAAGCAATCATATCAACTTCTGAACCTTTATAGCCATAAGTTTTGCGGGTTGTTGAGCCAGTGCAGGTGCGGATAGCGATAATGATTGCCAGTTTTAGTGTATATTGTCGTATGATAACTGCTGCTTCAAACCTGCAATGCCCTGATCCAAAACCGGCGACGACAAGGCCGGCATAATGCCCTCTTTCAAAGCAGAATTTCATTAA
>NZ_CADEAK010000305.1 GCF_902825225.1 Bartonella vinsonii subsp. berkhoffii ATCC 51672 | reverse complement strand
GTATAATTTGCAACGTACACAGTTTTAAAAGTCTTTTACCAATGCATGTTCATTTATTACACAAAAATTGTTGCCCGCCATACCAGAAAGCCTAGCAGCGGTGAGAGGTGTTCCGTTCCATTCGGGAGATCTCAAGTCAGCATGACGACGATAAATCGATTGCATATTGCTGTGAAAAGTGAGCATTCCAGTATAAATTGATTGATTTGGTGTGAAAGAATAATAAATGCTGGGGAGAACCCAGGCTAGCCGAGAGTGTCGCTCATAATCGGGATCATTTAAGATTAAATCTTGAACGTTGAAATAGTAAAAACGCATAGCAAAGTGGTTTTTTCCTGCAAGACCATTCAAATAAAGCTGGGAAAGTTGTGTAGGATTAGTATAGTTTTCAAGT
>NZ_CADEAK010000304.1 GCF_902825225.1 Bartonella vinsonii subsp. berkhoffii ATCC 51672 | reverse complement strand
CAGAAATTACTGAATCCAATGGATCATCTTTCATGGCAACTGTTTGCGGAACTTCACTTGCTCTCATGGATGCTGGTGTTCCTCTGGCACGCCCAGTTGCGGGTATTGCTATGTGCTTGATTAAAGAAGGTGAACGCTTTGCTGTTCTGTCCGATATTTTAGGAGATGAAGACCATCTTGGAGATATGGATTTTAAAGTAGCAGGTACAGAAAATGGTATTACTGCTTTACAAATGGATATCAAGATTGATGGTATTACCGAAGTATTTATGGAAATCGCACTTGAACAAGCTAAGGAGGTTCGAATCCATATCCTTAACGAAATGGCTAAAGCTTTAACCAGTGCACGTGCTGAACTCAGCGAATTTTCTCCACGCATCGAAGTTATGAACAT
>NZ_CADEAK010000303.1 GCF_902825225.1 Bartonella vinsonii subsp. berkhoffii ATCC 51672 | reverse complement strand
CAATATTTCCGTCCCCAATGGTCTCAAGAACGAAATTAGAGATGCAGTCAATCAAGCTCTTGAACGCTATGAGAAGCAACAACGTTTGGCTATAGCCGCCAACCTTTCGGATTAAGTGCCATGATGTTAGCTTTGGGTGATTTCATTTTTTCGATTGAAACAGCAGCTTATCAAACGCTTGGTCTGTCTTATGGCGTTCCATGGGTAGAGCAAGGGCGATTGGGACGAAAGGCGGCTCTTCAATTACCAGCTGTTGCAAATGCGGAGTTTTCCTTAACGGGTATAATTTATCCAGATTTTAAAGGTGGTCACAGGCAGCTCGAATATTTACGACAAATAGCGCATGAGGGACCTCTCATCCTTATAACGGGGCAAGGCAAGATTTTAGGTAAGT
>NZ_CADEAK010000302.1 GCF_902825225.1 Bartonella vinsonii subsp. berkhoffii ATCC 51672 | reverse complement strand
AAACTGTCCTTTTTTAATATTGATAACACGGCCCGTTTTGGCTGCTGCTGTCAAAAGATCTGTTTGACGACACAAAAAAGCGGGTATTTGTAAAATATCTACCGTTGACGCAACAACTTTGCATTGTTCTTCTGTATGGACATCAGCCAATACCGGACAATTAAATTCCTTTTTCAAATCAGAAAAAATAGCCATTGCTTTTTCAAGACCAATGCCACGTGCTGCACTTATAGATGTTCTGTTGGCTTTATCGTAACTCGATTTATAAACAAACCCAATACCAATTTTATCTGTAATTGTTTTAATCCGGCCAGCCATTTCAAAAGCATGATCTCGGCTTTCCATCTGGCACGGTCCTGCAATCAATGAAAGAGATGCTTCATTTGAAAAGACA
>NZ_CADEAK010000301.1 GCF_902825225.1 Bartonella vinsonii subsp. berkhoffii ATCC 51672 | reverse complement strand
CAGGGCCTCTCCTCGTCTAAATGTTTACAGCACAGTTGATGCAGGTCCCCGAAATATCAAAGTTCTCCAGAGACTCCAAAAAAGCAAGAAGAGAAATACAACCAAGAGGACCAGTTTCTAAGAACGACCGAATCCGCATATAAGCGCGTTGAAGCTCTAAAGCACCCCTCCCAACCTAGCCAACCTGTTTAACGTGTTCCCAACGTTCAACCAAAAAGTCGTTCTGCCTTTCTTTTTGCACAGAGCAAATCTGTTCCAGATGCTCAGATTAGCTTTCCGGATAACGTTCCAACCAAGACTCTTCCATTGTAAAAGGCAACATGGGAGCAGGCCATGTAACCATTCGTTTAAAAACCTCTCGAACATCCTGCAAAGAAGCTTTACGCTTTTTTGAT
>NZ_CADEAK010000300.1 GCF_902825225.1 Bartonella vinsonii subsp. berkhoffii ATCC 51672 | reverse complement strand
ACTTCGAACAGCTTTACTAACAAATCCAGAACCTTTAAGTTCGGCGTAAACCTCTTTAATATCATCAGAAATGGTTTTCTTTTCTTCTTCTAATCGTTCAATACGTTCGATAAAAGCACGCAATTGGTTTACGGATATAGCGTGTGTTTCATTAGTTACTGTGTTCATTGCATTTTTCTCCAGATTTTTATATTTCAAGCTGTTTTTTAACGATAAGTTTTATGGGAAAGCTTGAAAAACAAGAGGTAAATCAAGCTATACAGTTTTTTTACAAATTGACTTTAAATATTTTGTAAAATTTTTAAATATATGCCTTGATAAAAAGGCCATAAGAAGCAAAAAATGATAAAGATACATTAATGGGTTTGAAAGGTTTTTGAAAAAAAAGATATATG
>NZ_CADEAK010000299.1 GCF_902825225.1 Bartonella vinsonii subsp. berkhoffii ATCC 51672 | reverse complement strand
GCCTTTAGTTTCTACTGGTCCGTTATAGGTTAAGTCCAGCATTTCTGAGGGGTAAATTTGTAATTGAAGTGGTACACGTGAGCGCTTATAAAAGTCGGTATAGTGTAATCTTACAAAACATTCACCAGTTAAAAAAACCTCACGAGCAATTGTTGCTTGAAGACCATAAAAATTAGCATCTTCATCATGATCAGCTTCATCGACCCATTGCCACCAAAGATCAAGAAGCTTTTCCAGTTCTTCCTGAAATCCTACAATTCTAAGCTACCGCTTAATCCCCTCACTTACCGCTCCTGAAACACATTCTTCTGTAACAGAAACGTAAAGGGGGTCAATACCGTAAAGCCATCTTCAACTAGAGAAAAAAGGATCACCACACGCTTCAATGGCTTTAT
>NZ_CADEAK010000298.1 GCF_902825225.1 Bartonella vinsonii subsp. berkhoffii ATCC 51672 | reverse complement strand
TTATGGTTCTCTCACAACACCTGATCCAATAATTTTACAGCGCCTCCTTTCTGAAATTGTCACTGAAGGTGTTACACATGTAGCCCTTGAAGCATCTTCTCATGGACTTGATCAAAGGCGACTTGATGGGGTATGTTTAACTGCTGCTGCCTTTACCAATTTAGGGCGTGATCATATGGATTATCATGCGTGCGTAGAGGATTATTTGCGTGCTAAAATGAGGCTTTTTGATACGCTTTTGCCTCAAGATGCACCTGCTCTGATTTTTGCTGATGATGCTTATTCGCAAAAGGTTATTGATACTGTTACAAGGGCACGCCGTCGTGTTTTAACAATTGGACGTAAAGGGCGATTTATCACCGTTAATCGTGTGGAACATCAACGTTCAAAACAGT
>NZ_CADEAK010000297.1 GCF_902825225.1 Bartonella vinsonii subsp. berkhoffii ATCC 51672 | reverse complement strand
AAGTGATTTCCGCTGGCACTGCCTCTGTTGTTGGCGCTGTTTTTACTCCAATCGGGGCGCTCATTCCTGCTGTTGTGGCGGTTCTCTTTCCTTCTTCTTTTTCTTTCTTTTATATTTTTTTTTTCTTTTTTTCTTTTTTTTTTACTTCACTTCATGCAGTATATTTATCCACTTTATAAAAATCAATTTTATATTAAAATTTTTTCCCTACCTTTATATTTCATTATGCTAAATTTTTTTTTTCTTTATTTGTGTGTTCCGCCGGCTTTTTTTTTTTTATTTACTTAACAGACTATACAACGTAAATTAATTATATTTGCAATATATTTACTAATACAAACCTATATTAAAATGCAAAGGACAAAAATGAAAATTTTACTAGGAAGATTTATAAAC
>NZ_CADEAK010000296.1 GCF_902825225.1 Bartonella vinsonii subsp. berkhoffii ATCC 51672 | reverse complement strand
GGGGCAGCGAAGGGCACCATTCTTCCTGGGGTAAAAGCAGAGATCGCTGAATCTTTTGAGCCGATTCATCGTTCTAATCTTGTTGGTATGGGAATTGTTGCCTTTGTGTCTGAGGCAGGATCAAGTTGGCAATCTTTGGGTTTAAAAGGTGATGAAAAGGTAACGATTGAAGAGCTTCATAATTTGAAACCTCGGCAAAAAACTGGAGTGAGAATCACATTTTCTGATGGAACGGTAATAACAGGGCAATTATTATGCCGAGTTGATAGTGAAGTGGAGTTGGACTAGATGCATTATGGCGGAATTTTGGAAAGTGTTGTGTGAAATCTAGCAGTCTGATTCATAGGTGTTCAGTGAGAAGAGTCCATAGATATGATGATGGAGGACTGAGAGTTT
>NZ_CADEAK010000295.1 GCF_902825225.1 Bartonella vinsonii subsp. berkhoffii ATCC 51672 | reverse complement strand
AGATCCCCCAGTTTGCAATGCACCGGCTATGGCAATGATGCAAAGACCATTCATAGAGTTTGGTTTCCAGAAGAACTTGGTGACCGTGCATCGATTGACTCACTCAGCAGAACGATACGAGCAGCCAAACCCGTACAGATTCTTCGTTGGATGAATGATATGAGCTATAGCGCCCTTCTCCATGGGCCCGTGGTGATCACCACTCTCACGAAAGACCACGACTATATCACCCGCTCTGGTCAATCGCAGCGCATCCGCTATTCCATCATCTTGTTGCCGTTTTTCGAGGGGGGAATACCCCAAGGCCAATATCAGTAAGATCGATATCAAGAGGAACAATTCCCATTAAGATACTAGAGAAGCATGGTGTTGTAGAGTTAGAGGTTATGTGCCTTG
>NZ_CADEAK010000294.1 GCF_902825225.1 Bartonella vinsonii subsp. berkhoffii ATCC 51672 | reverse complement strand
AGAGTCAGAAACATCTAATAAAAATCATGATAAGAATTACGACAGTAGACTTGAAAAAATTATTGCTTCTATCTCACATAAATCAAAACTAATGGCTGTTTTAAGAAAAAATAACATCACGTTTAGAGATTTTGTTATTGGTAATTTGGTAATTCAAACAACCTTAATAATGCTTTTAAACAAACCTTCTTATGAAGATTTTAAAAGAGAAGGTCTTTCTTCACTTGAAAAAAATCCGGTATTTTTAAGCAATTTGGAGTTTGGTAAAAAGCATCTGTATAGAATAATGTATGTTTCAAAGGAAAGTTGTAGATAGAACATAAGCTATTTTGAGCAATTTCTTAAAGACACAATACCCCATTAATTTTGAAACCGTCGACAAATATCATCCAATTG
>NZ_CADEAK010000293.1 GCF_902825225.1 Bartonella vinsonii subsp. berkhoffii ATCC 51672 | reverse complement strand
CAACAGTTTGATATCTTTATAATCAATTCTAGGGGCATTAGCACCTGAAAAGGGACATGTTTTGCGACGACGATGAAAGGGACGACGCACTGCAGTTTGATTCATATCAGTCATCATTCTACTCCTTCCATGATATCTTCACGTTGACGGCGCACAGAGCGAGGCCGCTCTTCATCATGACCATTACGATCAGTGCGTGAGAGCATAGCAGACTTCTCTTTTTCATGTTTTTCTACGCGAATAGTCATGTAACGCAAACTATCTTCATTGATTCGCATTTGACGTTCCACTTCAGCAATTGCTGCAGCGGGTGCATCGATATTAACCAGCACATAATAGGCCTTACGCTTTTTGCGAATACGATAAGCGAGGGGACGAAGACCCCAATTTTCTACAC
>NZ_CADEAK010000292.1 GCF_902825225.1 Bartonella vinsonii subsp. berkhoffii ATCC 51672 | reverse complement strand
ATGATGTGTCTACAAATTCAGACCCCAATAGTCTTGAACGGTGGGTTCAAAAAGCAACAAATCATTATCAAGCCGTGCAAGAGGCACTAAAAGAAGCGCAACAGCTCTATAGACAGTATAATCTTTATGCAGCACTACAGTACCTCGTTATAGAAGATCAAATGCTACCACATCTTGTGAATTCATTGCGTATCGCTCTTAATGCGCTTCAGAAGCATTTTGATCGTTAAATGACAATCTCTATTACGGTTTCATCATATTGTATATCGTTTGTAAGTCTCTACAAAGCCTAGCTGTTTTTTTTATGCCTCTCCCATTATCGACTCTCATACTAGACACTAAATCAACAACTTGTGTTTCGGGGTTAATGCCATTTCCACTCGGAGAACTAAGAAAT
>NZ_CADEAK010000291.1 GCF_902825225.1 Bartonella vinsonii subsp. berkhoffii ATCC 51672 | reverse complement strand
ACTTTTTATACAGAGGTCAGAAAATCGCAATTGATTCTCAATGTTTCGCCGAATGTAATAAACCTCACGCTCTAATGCAGAAATAAGAGAAAGAGTATCCAACGTCACTCTCAACCGTAGTGATGTCACTGGATAAATCCAATAATCAATAGCGCCAGCTGTTAAAGCTTTCTGGAGTAAAGGTTGGTTTTCTTGTTGTGCTATCACAACAATAGGTACAGAAACACCAGCGGCTCTAATCATTTTAATCAAATCACCTACACTCAAATCGCTCATGGCAACATCAAGGAGCGCAAGCACAATATTTTTACGTCTGTGCAAAAGATCAATCGTACGGAGACCATTTTCTGCTTCAATAACACGGTGACCAAAACCTCGGAGCATAGCCGAAAGTTCT
>NZ_CADEAK010000290.1 GCF_902825225.1 Bartonella vinsonii subsp. berkhoffii ATCC 51672 | reverse complement strand
CAAGCGATAAAGCCATACCATAGCTACCTCCAGTCGAATGAAACCGGGTAGCAAACCATTCTGGATCTTCTTGCGGAGCGCGGCAAACCTCTGCAATGCTTCGTGCTATTGCATAGCCTATAATACATGTCCCTGCTACGCTGCCAGGGCATTTTAACGCTTTGAAAGCAAAAATAATGAAGGATAAAGCGATAAAAAGAACAAACCCTTCTGAGAATGCTTCGTAAAGTTGGCATGGATGGAGAGGAAAATAATAGGGACCTAGTGGTAAACAAACCGCTCACGGCATTGTGGTAGTGTTGCCCAATAATTCTTGGCTAATGACGTTACATGTTCTTACAATGCCGACACCAATAGGAGCACCTGCAGCAATTATATAACACGTTGCTCGTATATT
>NZ_CADEAK010000289.1 GCF_902825225.1 Bartonella vinsonii subsp. berkhoffii ATCC 51672 | reverse complement strand
TTTTGCCTATCAAAATATTGTGAAAAAGATTTTTGGCTTGCATTTCATGCCCCTCACCGGTCGCGAGCGACCTCGCATTGGAATTCCGCGAGTCTAACATACTGTACTCGATCAGCCTTTTGCTTCTAGTGCTTAAAGCACCTGGACATAGCAAAATCTCCCGGAATGCCGGGATACTCGCTCAGTGGGACAAATTTATCTATCGAGTTTTCGGGTTTTAGCTCCCTATTGGTCGTTGCGTATAAGACCAAAATCACCTTTTTAGTCATACAGGAATTTCAGAACATTCACAATAAAACTGAAAAAGTTTCTGTAACTTACAGTTTTTTTGTAAAACACAGCGTTTTTGAGTCAAAGGCACAGCTTTTTCAAGATAAAGACCAGACGCGGATTGAGC
>NZ_CADEAK010000288.1 GCF_902825225.1 Bartonella vinsonii subsp. berkhoffii ATCC 51672 | reverse complement strand
AAAAAAAGGGGATAAAGCTGCTCATAAGGTGATGAAAAAAAATCCCACAGAAGCTAGAAAATCTACAACACATAAAACGCGAAAAAAATCACTTTCTCAAAAATCAACACCAACAAAAGAAACATCAGAACAAAAAACTCTAGAAGAAGAACCTGTTAAAGTAGTTGCCTCTAAAATTGAAGAGAAAGCTAGTCATCCTGTTGTCATATCATCAGTTCCGGGCGATGCTCCTAAAACTGGGCGTATTGGTTGGTGGAAACGCAGAAATCCTTCTAAAAATTACAGTATAAGAAAATCGCCACAAATATTCTGTAGCGGTTTTGATAAGTAAAAAAGGAAAAATTTACGTTTATTATTTTTGTTTAGCTTTTTCCTGCTCGGCGCGCATACGGTCTTC
>NZ_CADEAK010000287.1 GCF_902825225.1 Bartonella vinsonii subsp. berkhoffii ATCC 51672 | reverse complement strand
ACTCATTTACGCTGGGGTTTTCCATATTAAAAATATTCCACAAGAACTCGTAATGCCTTTCGTTTTTATCGAATGTCCCCGTCTTTTATTTCTATTTGCGCGGCAAATCATCTCTGACGCCACTCAAAATGGTGGTTTTCCACCTTTGTGGATTGATCCGACAGATTTTGCTGCTCTGTTTCAAAAGCGACTTGCTGAAGAACAAAAAGATACTTAGAGTCAGATACAACCATCCTAAAAGATCGTTTCTTTATTTTCAATAAAAACCTGAAATATCATGGGCCTTTGTTTTTTTACAGTTTTCTCGCATGATAATCAGCAAGCATTGCGATATTTATAACATCTGTATCATTTCCACTAAACGGTACAATCTGGACAGATTTTTCTAATCCAATCA
>NZ_CADEAK010000286.1 GCF_902825225.1 Bartonella vinsonii subsp. berkhoffii ATCC 51672 | reverse complement strand
TACGATCTCATCAGTTATTATGCAAAACAATCATATCACTGACCCTCACAAAGAAGACCGGTGATATGATGGAGATAAGCTTCTTCAGACGATAATTCATCTTCATAAATTTCTATCTGTCCACGCGCAGAAAATTGTGTTTGATGCACCGTCTGCCAATCTCCTGACACCAGTGGATGCCACCATGGAAGGTCTTTTCCCTCATTAATGAGCCGATAAGCACAACTTTCTGGAAGCCAACGAGCTGTTTTAACAGTTGCAACATCCAACGATATACAGTTTGGAACAATTGATTTACGATGAACATAATCCTGACACTGACAAGTTTTCCCATCTAAAAGACGACAAGCGACACTGGTTGCATAGATATCACCAGTATCATCATCTTCTACTTTGT
>NZ_CADEAK010000285.1 GCF_902825225.1 Bartonella vinsonii subsp. berkhoffii ATCC 51672 | reverse complement strand
TCGCCTTGATTGATCATCCGGATATTACGCTTGCTGAGATCATTCAAATTCTTTCTGGTCCTGATTTTCCTACAGGAGGTTATTTTCTTGGTCATTAAGGATTTAGTTTAGCTTAAGAAAAAGAGCGCGGTGCTATTCGTTATGCAGATAAAGCAGATACTAACGGAATTAGTAAAGGGATACCAGGAATTATTATTAATGCAAGAAATATTCATGGTAATAAACCAAAAAATGATAAAAAAAAGGCATGTTATTAAAAAAAGCAAATCAGCTTATATTCCTAACCCTTGCGCGCCTTAATAGAATAAATAATTCCAATGATGAACCGTGTCATAAAATCAAAAAAGAAGAAGAAATAAAAGCTATAACCAGTGAACATAGAAACCGTACGCGCTCCC
>NZ_CADEAK010000284.1 GCF_902825225.1 Bartonella vinsonii subsp. berkhoffii ATCC 51672 | reverse complement strand
CTTGAAAAATCAATGCATGAAGCAGCTGCTGATCTTGACTTTGAAGAGGCAGCACGACTTCGCGATGAAATCAAACAATTACAAAAGATAGAACTAGAAATCGCGGAGAATCCCTTAACACATCATAGAGAACAATCCAGCCATGACCCGATATTACAATCAAGTCTTTTCTCCAAACCAGACCTTGATCACATGGGACCAACCATGGATACTGGTATTTTGGAAAATAGAAAAGGAAAATCTCGTAAAAGCACCCCTAACCAAGCGACCATAAAACGAAAAAAAACGCGTCCAACAAAGGAGCGAAAAAATTAAAATCACCAAAAATAATCTTTTGCTCTTCTAAAAAAATAACTAAAAATGAAAAGCAACAAATATTGCCCTAAAAATAGATAACC
>NZ_CADEAK010000283.1 GCF_902825225.1 Bartonella vinsonii subsp. berkhoffii ATCC 51672 | reverse complement strand
GTTAGAGGTTTTAAGGGCATTATTAGCATCACAAGAAGAAGCTTCGGAAGAAGAAGAGAGTGATGATGATAACCCTTTGATGACGCAATTCATGCGGGCGTTTTACGGACCATTTTACCGGAACTAGGATTCACGAGAGATGTCAACGATTTATGATTGGTCGCTTAGAGCGGCGGATAATACGCGCGTGGATGATTTGATTGATTGGTCAGAAGGACAGCAGCCTAGCAGTGTGAATACGAGCGCCCGTGTGATGATGCAAAGGATAAGTGAGTATTTGTCAGACACGGGTGGAGCGCTTGAAGGGGTTGTTACAAATGATCATGTCCAACAAACGAGTGTGATAAGACTTGCAAGCAGCTCACAGTTTTTAGAGTATAAGAATGGTATCGTTTTGC
>NZ_CADEAK010000282.1 GCF_902825225.1 Bartonella vinsonii subsp. berkhoffii ATCC 51672 | reverse complement strand
AGAACAATCATCATAGGGGTGATGTTTCCAAAAATGATAAGAAACGCGCTTACCACTGGCATTAAATTCAATTCACATACGAATGTAATTACCTTCAATCTCAGCCGGTCCATTGTAGGAAAGGTCCAACATATCCGTGGGATAAACTTGTAATTGAAGCGGTACACCAGAGCATCCGTAGAGATCAACATAATGCAATCTTACAAAGCACTCTCCGGTTAAAAAGACCTCTCGTGCAATGGTTGCTTGCAGCCCATAAAAGCTGGTAACTACATCATAATCGGCTTCATCAACCCAATGCCACCATAAGTCTAAAAGCTTTTTCTTTTCTTCTTGAAACCCTTCAATGCGAGGATAGGGTTTAATCCCATAACTTATAGCCGCAGAGACCCATGCCT
>NZ_CADEAK010000281.1 GCF_902825225.1 Bartonella vinsonii subsp. berkhoffii ATCC 51672 | reverse complement strand
GAACCAGAAATTAAACGTGAGTTTGATCAAAACGACGAAGAAGTCCGTAGTATGACGGTTCATGCTGCTAAAGGATTAGAAGCTGCTGTTGTTTTGCTCGTTGATCCAGGGAGTTCTGTTGGGCATTCTCAACATGCACCACATCTTCTGAAAGTTCCCTTAAACAAGAAACAATTAAACGACCAACACGCTTTTATCTGGTGTCCTAACGCAGAAGTTCGTAGCCCCCCCTCTGAAAAAGCACTTTCACATTTAAAAGAATGTGCAGAAGAAGAATATAAACGCCTTCTTTATGTAGGCATGACATGCGCTGAAGATCGATTATTTATTTGTGGATATAAAAGTCAGAAATCCTCCTCTCATACATGGTTACAATTGGTAAAAAACGCTCTTGAACC
>NZ_CADEAK010000280.1 GCF_902825225.1 Bartonella vinsonii subsp. berkhoffii ATCC 51672 | reverse complement strand
TTTTCCCCCCCCAACCCTTAACATGATATATCTGTAATAAGTTTTTTTAAACATTCGTAAAAAAAATTTTATAATTTTTGTCCTCCACCGCCGCTCCCCTAAAAATCTAAAAAACTTTCCCCCCCCCCCTTTTCTCCCCCCAAAAAAAAACCTTTTGTTTTAGACGCCTCTTCAAGCCCCCAAAAAAATAACCCTCTATTAGCTCTTCTTTTGCCCACAAACGCTCCCAACAATGGATTCCTCTAAAATATTTTAATCGGTGTTTCCACAAAAAGGAAAAAAATAAAAAAGGAAGTGAAAGAGAAGAAGAAAGAGAAAAGGAGAGGGGGGAAAAAGAGAAAGAGAGGAAGGAAGAGCCAGATAATAGTAATGACCAGCCTGAAATTTCTGATGCAGAAT
>NZ_CADEAK010000279.1 GCF_902825225.1 Bartonella vinsonii subsp. berkhoffii ATCC 51672 | reverse complement strand
CTCAGACTGTTCCCATATGCTTCTAATTCATTACGCAAAATTTGGTATGCCTTCGCCACATCTTCTTCTTGAGCAGAAATCAAATGGAGTAAAACACTACAACGTTCTACGTGTCCTAAAAAACGATCCCCAATTCCCACACCTTCATGTGCTCCTTTGATTAGACCGGGAATATCAGCCAAAACAAATTCACGAGCATCAATGCGCGCAACACCAAGATGAGGATGTAGAGTGGTAAAAGGATAATCCGCAATTTTGGGTCTTGCAGCGGTTACTGACGCTAAAAAAGTTGACTTTCCAGCATTAGGCAAACCAATAAGGCCGCCATCAGCTATTAATTTTAAACGAAGCCACAGTGTGCGCTCTTCTCCAGCCAATCCCGGATTTGCGCGACGAGGT
>NZ_CADEAK010000278.1 GCF_902825225.1 Bartonella vinsonii subsp. berkhoffii ATCC 51672 | reverse complement strand
GTCGACAGATAAAGTGCTCAATTAGCACATCTTCTCGCCGTGGTCAGTGTATAGCGATAAATCTGCAAAATAATTTGTCGTGATGGAGGTGTTATTTTAAGAAGCAGATTTATCGTCTTCTGGAAAAAGCTCTTTTGAATGTTGAAGTATGAGAGGCATTTGGGTAAGCATGAAGAGAACTGTTATGGGCATGACACCAAATACTTTAAAACGCGTCCAAAAATTATCGCTAAAGTTACGCCAAACAATTTCATTCAAAAGAGCAAGAAATACGAAAAAAAATGCCCAGCGATATGTAAGCGTTTGCCATCCTAAATCATCAAGTTTTAAAGTAGGATCAATAGCATAACGCAAAAGTGGTTTTTTAAAAAGCACACCACCAAAAAGAATAAGAGCAAA
>NZ_CADEAK010000277.1 GCF_902825225.1 Bartonella vinsonii subsp. berkhoffii ATCC 51672 | reverse complement strand
CCCCCACCTCACCACCAAAAACACCCCCTGAGCTAGAAAAACCCCCCCCGCCCCCCCCAACACCCTCCCCTTCCCCCCCCTGCGCAAATACCCCAATTAAAAAGTGACCCCCCCCCTTAAGCCCCCTCTTTGTTTCCATGAAACCTTCCACCGCCACGACCAATTTGGGCTGTTCTCGATTTTTTAAGTTGCCATCCTTTAACTTTAACATGCACACATTGACCTCCTTCGCCTCCTCCTCCATTGTGGAGGCTTGTATATTTGCCTTCTCTTTCTCCGCCACCACCTCCTCCACCAGCACCCACGCGCGTATTTCAATTTCTGTGTCATCACTAACACCTTCAGGAAATGGAATGGTACCGCTTTGTGTCATAAGAATTTCAAGGGGGGACGTCGCTTT
>NZ_CADEAK010000276.1 GCF_902825225.1 Bartonella vinsonii subsp. berkhoffii ATCC 51672 | reverse complement strand
TGTTAATTTAAACTGTTAAAAGTATTTCACCTCAATTGTGTGTGAATATAGTATGTTAATATTAAAGAGGCGGATAAAGAAAGCTTGAATGGCGATATTGTGGCCTTTTCTGATCTGATAAAGATGTGTGTGATAAGTTTGGAATGAAAGATACAAGAAGATTCTGTTATGTTGTTTTTAGTTTTGAGCTTAGAGAATGCATATCTATTTTGTGTATATCCATGGAGGAATTACTGTGGCGAATCTTTATGATGTGATTGTGATTGGCTCTGGGCCTGGTGGATATGTAGCTGCAATTCGTGCGGCGCAGTGCGGCTTCAAAACTGCGATTGTTGAGCGTGAACATCTCGGGGGGATTTGTTTAAATTGGGGTTGTATTCCAACCAAGGCACTTTTGCGT
>NZ_CADEAK010000275.1 GCF_902825225.1 Bartonella vinsonii subsp. berkhoffii ATCC 51672 | reverse complement strand
CACCGATATGGACAAACCGGGGGAAGAAGCAGCACACGAAATCGCCAGCAGACTTGGCCGCCACCGCTGCTACCGGGATTACTTACCCCGAAAAGATGCAAATGACTGTTTAACCGCTGGTATTGATGCAGAGACTATAAAAGCAGCCTTTTCGTCAGCAAAAAGCTTTGCACCAGAAGGCTTACGACGTGCCTCAGACTATAAAGATCAAGTAATAGGACTTTTTTGGCCAGAACCTGAACAGCACCTTGGCTATACAGTTCCCTACCCTAAACTCAACGGCAAATTATATTTTCGGCCAGCGGAATTAACGCTGTGGAGCGGTGCGAGTGGAGCTGGGAAAAGCCAATTATTATCAGACTGTATTCCCCATTGGATTTCGCAAAAAAGTCGTCTTTGCC
>NZ_CADEAK010000274.1 GCF_902825225.1 Bartonella vinsonii subsp. berkhoffii ATCC 51672 | reverse complement strand
CCATTTTTTTTGCTCAAACAGAACACGGCACACGATATTTTTCAGCCTGCCTCCAAACAGTTTCTGTCTGAGGCTCCACACCAGCATTCGCATCCAACAACGCTATTGCACCATCAAGAACACGCAAAGAACGCTCAACTTCAATCGTAAAATCAACGTGCCCTGGCGTATCAATAATATTAAAGCGCCGCTTCCGACCATCCCGCCCTTCCCAAAAGGTTGTTGTCGCAGCAGATGTAATCGTAATACCACGCTCCTGCTCCTGCTCCATCCAATCCATCGTAGAAGCACCATCGTGGGTTTCACCGATTTTATGATTTTTGCCGGTATAAAACAAAATACGCTCAGTCATAGTGGTCTTACCAGCATCAATATGTGCCATAATACCAAAATTACGATAA
>NZ_CADEAK010000273.1 GCF_902825225.1 Bartonella vinsonii subsp. berkhoffii ATCC 51672 | reverse complement strand
ACTTGGCGGATTATTTTGTTCCATGTCGTACCTATGTGTATTCCTTCAGTAGTGGTACGGTTAACATTAGATATGTCTGGTATTATTCTAACAGCTGCTGGTCTTGGTTTTTTAGGATTGGGAGCTCAACTTCCAAGTCCTGAATGGGAAGCAATGCTTTCGACAGGCCGTGAATTTATGATGACAAATTGGTGGTTAGCGGTGATACCAGGATGTGCAATATTGTTAGTAAGTCTTGCTTTTAATCTGCTGGGTGATGGACTTCGTGATGTATTGGATCCACGCAATGATTAAAAAATTATTAGAGATAGAAGATTTATGTATTTCTTTTCCTACAACGCGTGGCATTGCAGAAGTTGTGCGCGGCGTTAGCTTTTCTGTGGGAAAAGAAAAAATTGGAAT
>NZ_CADEAK010000272.1 GCF_902825225.1 Bartonella vinsonii subsp. berkhoffii ATCC 51672 | reverse complement strand
CGCCCTGGGGGAGGAGCAAACCACCCAAAACCCCAAAAACCCCCCAAAAATTAATCTCAAGGAAAAAAAGATTGGAAAACCCAAAAAAAACCTGGATTTTGTCTTAAACACACCACCCTTTTAAAAACACGCAAACACCCCCGTTAGTAAAAAAACGCGCCCCCCCCCAAAAATTGACGCGGGCAAAAGGTCGACCCCAAACCTTTTTTTTCCCCCCTTTAGGAAAGTCTGTTAAGGGGGGAAATATTAAGAGCCGATTACTAATTTTCTCCTCAAAAAATTTATTTTGTTTTTTAGCATTTTGAATTGCCTACGGGAAATGCCTTCCGCAGTAAAATTTCAAAATTTTTGGAATAATGAAGGAAAATTCTGAATCTTATAAAAAGCTATCTTACACGATTA
>NZ_CADEAK010000271.1 GCF_902825225.1 Bartonella vinsonii subsp. berkhoffii ATCC 51672 | reverse complement strand
ATAAAAGATGATTGCCGCATAGCGAAACTCTGCCTATTATAAAACGCATGAATGAAGCAGCTCACACACATAAAATAGGGGTACTTCCTAAAAGTTTAGTCCGTTTTATGAAAATAAGCGTTACCGTTGTACCTTGGTTAACTGGTATAACATTGTGTCTTCTTATCTTAGGGCTTATTCTGATTATGCATTCACCTGATGATTATCAGCAGGGGATTACAGTCAAGATTATGTATATTCATGTCCCATTCGCGTGGCTCCCTACATTTTGTTATCTCATAATAAGTGCTGCTGCTTTGGGAAGTGTGATGTGGAGGCTTCATCTTGCTGAGGTGGCACTCAAATGTGGTGCACGCAGTGGAGCAATTTTTACAGCCCTATCCCTTATGACAGGTGCACTTT
>NZ_CADEAK010000270.1 GCF_902825225.1 Bartonella vinsonii subsp. berkhoffii ATCC 51672 | reverse complement strand
CATCCAGTGTCAAAAACATTTGGACACGGCCTAATGAGAAAGCCGAACGTGCCGTAGCGGAGGTTAGCGGGGGGCAAGGAGAGAAGGGGGGGAGAGAAAGAGAAAAAAAAAGGAGAAGGAGGAGGGGAAAAGAAGAAAAAAAGGAAAAGAAGGGGGAGAGAAAGAAGGAAGAGGGGAGGGGGAAAGAGGAGGAAAAGGAGGGAAAAGGAGGGGAGGGGGGGAGAAGGGGAAAGGAAGGGAAAGAAAAGAAGAGAAGAAGGGGGAGAAAGGGAGAAAGAGAAAGAAGAAAGGGGAAAGAGAGGGGGGGAAGAAGGAGAGAGAGGAGGAAGGGAGAGGAAGGAAGGGAGAGGAAAAGAGGAGGAAAAAGGGAAAAAAAAGAAGGGAAGGGGAAGGGAAAGTGACC
>NZ_CADEAK010000269.1 GCF_902825225.1 Bartonella vinsonii subsp. berkhoffii ATCC 51672 | reverse complement strand
TAATACCTCTAGAACTGTTGAGAGTGCTTTAAGAGGTCCCATTTTTGAGATAAAAACTGACTGTGGCTTTAATAGCTACGGGTTACAGTGTTCGTGTTATATAGATCGCATAAGCAGGAAAATTTGCTCATAGAATAACATTGAAGTCCTAAACCGGAAAGTCGTGACTTTAGTTCTTTCCACCTATGCGCAATAACATTACTACATCATCAGAGATTTATATTCAGCGACTCTTTTTCTATGTGGCGAAACAGAGACATTTTTTCCTTCCTCTGTTGTCACTAACCTCTTCTTAAATCTCTCAGTAAGTGCTTCGCATTTTTTGTTTACTTTTTCTTGTTCAGCCTCTGGATTTGACTGTACATATTTTTCTAGATGTCTTTTGCTTTGAGTGTGCTTGTAA
>NZ_CADEAK010000268.1 GCF_902825225.1 Bartonella vinsonii subsp. berkhoffii ATCC 51672 | reverse complement strand
CCCGTTGATTTTGAAGCTCTCGATGACGAACCTATTGATCTTGTTTTTCTCCTTTTAGCTCCTGAGAACGCAGGTGCAGACCACTTAAAAGCTTTGTCGCAGATTGCGCGTGTTTTGCGTCATGCTGATGTTGTTCAAAAATTGCGCAACACTTATGACGCCAGCGCGCTTTATGCTTTATTGATTCAGAACTCAGAATCAAATGCCGCTTGAAAGACAATAGGGTGTGTTGCGAATAGTTTATAACAAAGAGAATTGGAAAATGGCATAATTCGCGCTTAAAAAGCCAAGAATCACTAATGGTATCATATGATGTTGAAGAAATTATTATTAAGGAACTTCTCATCTTAAAAAACAGAAGAAGACAGAAAAAAACACAGACTTTTGTTATTTTTCATGTATA
>NZ_CADEAK010000267.1 GCF_902825225.1 Bartonella vinsonii subsp. berkhoffii ATCC 51672 | reverse complement strand
AATTCCTCTAAAATCTGGCCTTATTGTACCGCTTACAGGAATTATTCTGGTCTATTTCCTTCGCTCCTTAACCCACGCTATTGCTGATCATGCAATGCTTCTCCCCTCCCTTCCCTCTTCTTTATTTGGCACTTTTGCAATGATTCTTGAGGGAAAATATGAAATTTTATTGTTCTCTCTTCCTCTTTGCATCCTTGCTTATTTGACTGCTGATCGTTTTACTGTAGCTGGTCTGTTAGAAGATTTAACCAACAATCTTGGACTAAATTATCGTTCTGGTATGTTCTTAGGTCTTTTTATTGTTGCGTCCATTACCTCCGTTGTTCTCTGTACATTTGGTCGAATTCCTTTCGTTCGACTGATTATTCCCAATCTTGGTTCAGATTTCATGGTTGACAATATGC
>NZ_CADEAK010000266.1 GCF_902825225.1 Bartonella vinsonii subsp. berkhoffii ATCC 51672 | reverse complement strand
CCATTTCATAATCGTTTGTCCAAGTGATACCTGTCCATCACCAGCCTTCGCAACTTTGCCATCTTTTCGCACAGTAATAATAGTCGTACCATACATTATGGCTGGATTATGATCTTCCATAAGGAAACTCATTAATATTGACCTCTATTCTTAATATTGTTTTCTTTTTATTAAATGTAAAATCCAAGCACTATTGCCTTTATTTTAGAACATACACTGCAAAACGCAATGATTCAGCACAATTCAATTTATTAGAATAAAAAAAATGATATCATTGTTATAAATGCTAATTGTTGTTAAATAGTTTTTTTAAATAGTTTGCGTCTTTTAAAGGAAAAATGATGAAAAAAATAGCCATAGGTACATTGGGAGGAACAATCGCAATGGCGGCTGACAATCTTGGC
>NZ_CADEAK010000265.1 GCF_902825225.1 Bartonella vinsonii subsp. berkhoffii ATCC 51672 | reverse complement strand
ACGTGTTTTGTCTGATATGACCACTGATGCACCTGTGGGGTCATTGCGTAATTCCGAGCAAGCTTTAATTGTGCGTGCAACCGCTCGTTTAACAACACCAGAAGCTTTTGAACAAGTTGTGTTAAAGCCTCATGTACGTCTTGGTGATGTGGCGCATGTTACTTTGTCCCCTGATGTAGAAACAGTTATTCTTCGTGTAAACGGAAAGGTGGGGATTGGGTTGGGTATTGTGCGTAAGGCACAGTCCAATACTCTTGATATTTCCAAAAATGTTCGGGCAGTTGTTGAGCATCTCAAAACTGTTCTCCCTTCTTCTGTCCATATAAGTATTCCTAATGACGATGCTATTTTTATTAAGAGTGCTCTTCATGAAGTTGAGGTTGCATTAATTATTGCTGTGCTTA
>NZ_CADEAK010000264.1 GCF_902825225.1 Bartonella vinsonii subsp. berkhoffii ATCC 51672 | reverse complement strand
CACATTGGATGCTAGTATCAAGTTCCACAACCCGTGCATGGGTACGTTCACTTCCCGAGTTCATTGCTGTTACTTCTTCACGAAGGGTGTGCCCTATAGCGATAGCTTGTTGTTCAGATATATGTTGTGGTTCACTGAGGAGCTGTGCAGCATTTGTCATAAGAAGAGCTATATTATGAAATAAGTTTGAACGTGTTGTTAATTGAGCGAATCCCCAAGATATAAGGATAGGGATTGCTGTTCCTGCTGCTACAGCTAGACCTGTTGAAGATGAAACAAAGGTAGTGATATTCGATAAGGAATTGAGGCTAGTGGGAGCTAACTTATGAGCTATAAAAGCACCTCCTGTTGCCCATAAAGCACTGAGTGCTGTTGTACACCAATAGATTCTGGAGGTAGAACGCT
>NZ_CADEAK010000263.1 GCF_902825225.1 Bartonella vinsonii subsp. berkhoffii ATCC 51672 | reverse complement strand
GCGTAAGAGCCACGCACCCAAGACGGCACCATTGAAGCGTGTGATTTTGACCGCTGACAAGTGCAACAATGCCATGTCAACCAGCAGACAGGCGTTAGCGGTCCCGTGCGCCGTTGGCGTTGTTGCTACACCAGCAGGGAAAAGGCTTTAGCTGCTGCCGCCTCAGAATCAGACCGGCTGAGCCGTAGCATGGGCAGTGGTTCTTTGTCCCTTGAAGGGTGCCCCGAAATCATGTCGGACCAACCACTGCTTCTTCTAGGGTTCCGCCGCGATATCAATGGATCATGGAAAGCCGAAACCGTCCCCCACCGCTAAGGGAAACAAAGCGGCTACACCCCACAAATCACACCTGAGGCACCAGGAAAAGGAAAGGAAAGCAACAAAGAATAGAGGCCGGGCTGGGTC
>NZ_CADEAK010000262.1 GCF_902825225.1 Bartonella vinsonii subsp. berkhoffii ATCC 51672 | reverse complement strand
AACGGAGCACATTCAAAATTACGCGAAAAAGCAGGTCTTAAAAACTTTTCTCATGCCTATAAACAAACAGCCATCATTTGCACGATTAACCATGAAAAACCCCATCATGGTCAAGCAATTCAACATTTCTTACCTGCTGGACCTTTTGCTCTTCTCCCACTTAAAGGCAATCGCTCTGCTATTGTATGGAATGAACACCATAAAACTGCACAATATTATTTTAAAGCTGATACTGTTATTTTTGAAACAGAACTCGAAAAACGCATTGGTCATCGACTTGGAAACCTCTCTTGGAATGGAGAGCGACAAATTTTTCCCTTGAGCCTTTCTTTAACACGTCAATGCATTCAACCTCGTTTTGCTCTCGTTGGTGATGCAGCCCACACAATCCACCCGATTGCAGGAC
>NZ_CADEAK010000261.1 GCF_902825225.1 Bartonella vinsonii subsp. berkhoffii ATCC 51672 | reverse complement strand
GAAATCATCGCGGACCAGCCACTGCTACTACAAGGATTCCGCGGCGAAATCAATGGATCATGGAAAACCGAACCCATCGCCCGCCGCTACGAGAAACAAAGCGGATACACCACAGAAATCACGCTCGAAGCACCAAACAAGAAAAAGGAAAGCAACAAAAAATAGAGGCTGGGCTGGTTGCCCAGCCAACGGGAGAAGTTTAGCGACACACCCCGTCCGATGTAAGAGCTCTTAACATCGCAGCCACTTCTTATCGCTTGAAGCAATGAGAAGATGGCTACTATAGATGAAAGAGTGTTAAAAAATTATGGATACACTTTACAAGGAAACATTAAAAGCTATTGATCCTATAGAACCAGCTGCTGCTTATGTTGGTGGCAAAATCAAGTTGGCAAAAACCATTATC
>NZ_CADEAK010000260.1 GCF_902825225.1 Bartonella vinsonii subsp. berkhoffii ATCC 51672 | reverse complement strand
CAATCATCCCAAGTGGCTTAAGAGCTATCGTAATATTGGGCGGGGCGGCAAAATATAGGGGGCGGTTTGTCTTTTTTATGAAGCAGAGGGGGGGATCAATATATCCCTATAATAAGTCGGGAGATCTTATAGGTGTTTGGGGGCTCTATTTACAAGAGCTTATATATCGAGATGGCATGTACAGATCCCGTGCTGTGAGATATGTTTTGGATGTAAGAGATGTCTTTGGGTGAATGTGCAATACAGTGATACGTGTATTGGGGTATTCTGTGTTATATGAGGGTAGCTCTGTCGAGCTTTTATAGAGGCAACCTCGTGTGGAAGGCTATGGAAAGAACGGTATGAAGCGGTCAGAAGATGGCAAGGTTTTAAAAAAGTCAGAAGGATAAAGATTAGGGGGAAAGAT
>NZ_CADEAK010000259.1 GCF_902825225.1 Bartonella vinsonii subsp. berkhoffii ATCC 51672 | reverse complement strand
TGGTTATGGAAGATATGTTGGGCTATGGTGCTCATGTGCCAAAATTTGTACGCCGTTATGGAGACCTTAAACAAGCAATGGAAACTGCAATAAATAATTATGCAGAGGATGTCACATCTCGTGCTTTCCCAGCGGATAATGAAGTTTATAAACTAAAATCCACTTCAGTTTAAGATGAAAAGTTTGACCAGAGAACATTTGTTATTTTGATAATGAAAGTGCATTATTTCATATATCTTGTATGCAATTTGAGCTATGATTTTTTCCATTTCTTTAAGGGAGTCACTCTTCTCATGCAAAACAGAACGCCATTGGGATACTAAGTCATGTGTGTTTTTTAAGAAATCTTTCTTAAGCAACTCAACTCCTATCTCGCGACGGCATCCGTGAATGGTATATAAAAAGC
>NZ_CADEAK010000258.1 GCF_902825225.1 Bartonella vinsonii subsp. berkhoffii ATCC 51672 | reverse complement strand
GCAAAGAACCATGACACTAGCTACCGTTCCACACATCCCTGTCCAAACGGTGCCACCAAATCAGCAACGCCTCAATGACTTTCGTCGCCTCATCCCCATCCCGTTAAATGCGAATCTGATCAAGCCCCGTCTGCCTCTTTACAAAACAAAGCAACGCCGTGTCTGAACCATCACGAACGATGCCAAGGTTCCAGCCAGCAATCCAGAGCGCCTGGAGCTTCTTGGCATAGTTCCCCGCTAAACGCTTCACACTCGGCTCAAAACCACCCGCTTTCATTTCATCAACAGCTAAGCGCTTCGCTGAAACACTCAAATCTGTCGCCGATTGCTTACCCGTCAAGCGATAGAGCAGTGCGCGATAGGTCGCATCATCAAGACCTAACGCGCGTTTTCCCATATGAAGGAT
>NZ_CADEAK010000257.1 GCF_902825225.1 Bartonella vinsonii subsp. berkhoffii ATCC 51672 | reverse complement strand
GATCTTTTTTACAAGAAATTAATTACTAAAATTGATATCCGTGATGTTTCATCTTCTTTTGCAATGGAACAGATTAAATATACAACAGAACTTCCACTCAATTACATAAAACTACAAGAAAAAGCGAGTTAGTAAAGCTCTTAAAGGATTCTTTCAACCCGTTATTATCCTTTAATTAAATCTTCTTGTTCAAAAACCGCCATTTTTGTGTGAGTCAAAACAGCAGCTTTGACAATACCAGCTGCCATGGCCGCACCTGTCCCTTCGCCAAAGCACATTTTCAGATCTAAAAGCGGTTCTTTGCCAATTTTTTTTAACAGTTTACGATGTACCGTCTCAGAAGAAACATGCCCAACAAGAATATGATCAAGAGCTCTTGGGTGCATTTTATAAAGGACTGCTGCTG
>NZ_CADEAK010000256.1 GCF_902825225.1 Bartonella vinsonii subsp. berkhoffii ATCC 51672 | reverse complement strand
ATAGGAATACAGAATTTCTTAATCAGAGGGTATGATTTTGGGAAGAGTTATATTTATGGTATCGAGCCGACAAAAAATCCTAAGAAATTTTTTGTAATGCATTTGAGAACATCATGAATAGGATATTTTATAAAGATCTTTAAGATCTTTGTTAAAATGAAGATGCGGAATCAAGAAGTAAAAACATTACTATAAAAGCCAGAGAATTGAATATCTCAAAGGGTATCGATTAATAAAGAGCTTCAGAATTGTACTTTTGTGAAGAATAAAGAAACAATGACCATTTCTTTAAAAATGATAGTCTTGGAATAGTATAAAGTCAAGAACACCCATATTTTCTGATTGAAAAGAGTAAGATATTTTAAAACGGAAATGATTTTCATAAAAAGACTGCCCACCCTACCGT
>NZ_CADEAK010000255.1 GCF_902825225.1 Bartonella vinsonii subsp. berkhoffii ATCC 51672 | reverse complement strand
AGGATTCCGTAAGAAATCTGGTGGTCCATATTGGTGTTATAATTATAAAGACCTCCCCATCTGTCAGCCTGGCGCTGTCATCCCGCAACGAAGTGTCGAAAGGCGTTTAAATAGCCCGTTTTGTAAAAGGTATAAAAACGCGGATGAATGCCAACCTTAAGTCTTACTGCTGCTGATGGGAAACAATCCTCCCTCCTTGCCTTCCGCTTGGAATGGCAGGATTGTTTTCTTCAATATCACTATTTAAAGGCTGAAGATGAGCAGCCTTTACAAAAAGGCTCTGATGGCAACAGGCGTATGTTCTATAATGGCATTTCAAATACACCAGATGACGCAGCGCGTAATGCCGTTCAGTTAGCTGATAATGAGCATAATCCCCTTTATTTTACATATTTTCCCCAAGCTG
>NZ_CADEAK010000254.1 GCF_902825225.1 Bartonella vinsonii subsp. berkhoffii ATCC 51672 | reverse complement strand
AACAAAAACTTATAAAACAAAGCAATCCAATCTAGACAAAAGCCAATTTAACAATGAACAGTCATAAAGAAAGCCGCCATACTGTAGCACAAAATGTCATACGGTCCATCCAGCACTACTTGTATACAGAAAGCAATGATAGGGATAACAAGAATGCAAGCCAAGACCGTCACCATTAAACTGGATAAGCACTGTTACGACATCATCATCGGCCCAGATCTGATTGCACAAGCTGCTTCACTCATTAAACGTTCTCTTAACCAAAAAAGTTTTCAAACGCGTTTGGCTGTTGTGACAGATACAAATAATGCATCTCTCCATTTGGCTAAATTACAGAAAGAATTAACAAAAAATGAAATCCATTTTGTTCTAATCGTCGTAGAAGCAGGAGAGCAAACAAAATCAGT
>NZ_CADEAK010000253.1 GCF_902825225.1 Bartonella vinsonii subsp. berkhoffii ATCC 51672 | reverse complement strand
GCTCAAGGTGCTAACGTGGGCAACCAATTGATGGCATATGACACGCCATTCCCAAACAGGATGCTGGCACCTGAAAGCAGAGATAATCACACAGGACAGGCTATGGAAACCACACCATTGCAAACACAACGAATTAATTCTAACTCTCTTAAACAGGTGTTCGCTGGTTTGCTTCATTTAATGAGAGAGAGTGGAGAAAGACACAATCAACAAATGCAGCTAGCTCAGCAACAAATGTTACAGCAACCAGTCATGGCGGGGTTTTTTCCAATGCCAAGGGGCCCCAAGGATTTTAAACCCCCGGTTGGTTTCTCTTAAAGGGAAACCTGTGGGGTTCTTTGGCGGGCAAAATAAAAAGCATTACGCGTAGGGGCTTTAAGAAGAACGGGGGGCTTTACTGTCTTGTT
>NZ_CADEAK010000252.1 GCF_902825225.1 Bartonella vinsonii subsp. berkhoffii ATCC 51672 | reverse complement strand
CCAATGTGAAAGTTTTAGATAAACTCGAACGATTAAAGTTACACGAATTTGATTTGCGGAACGGAGCGGTTCTAGAAACAGGTTGTGTTTATATTGTCCCTCTTTTGGAAAGTTTAGCGTTACCGGACATTTTATCAGCAGTTACCAATCCTAAAAGTTCTACCGGACGTTTAGATATTTTTACACGTGTAATTACCGATAATGCTCAAGAATTTGATAAGATTTGTGCCGGTTATCATGGTCCACTTTATCTTGAAATTAGTCCACGTACATTTCCAATTTTGGTGCATACCGGTTCACGTTTATCTCAACTTCGGTTTCGCAAAGGACACAGTTATTTAAATGAAATTGAACTGCACACTTTGCATACGTATGAAACATTGATATCCGATGATTTACCTAATATTA
>NZ_CADEAK010000251.1 GCF_902825225.1 Bartonella vinsonii subsp. berkhoffii ATCC 51672 | reverse complement strand
ATTCCGTAAAGTCCCACGATTGCATCGGATTGCATAAGCGTTGGGGTTGGCAGCGCTGGGTAGCCAAGAGAATTCCATGGAAATCCTGTGGATAGGAGTGCACGCAACCACTCTGGCAGTCCTAACGCAAAAGCGAAGACGAAAAGGCGAGCTAATCCTTTTGTCCATAATAAACCGACGATAAGACCAGAAAAAAACCAATAATGAGAAAGGTAGAGGGGAGGGACGAAAATGGCAAACGGCACTGCCCAACCAAAGGCAACGAGATGGGTTAACAAAGCATTGCACAGCCGCCAAAGGCTACAGGTAAAATAGCTAAAGCCACAGAGTCGACAGGTTAAGGGGTACGTAAGAAAGCGCTTGTTAGTATTCTGGAGAGGATGGATTGAGTGAAGGAGAGCAATAAAG
>NZ_CADEAK010000250.1 GCF_902825225.1 Bartonella vinsonii subsp. berkhoffii ATCC 51672 | reverse complement strand
TTTCTTTTAGGGATGAAATGAACATGCAGAAGCGATGTTTATAAGAGCGCACTGTGTTATTGAGTAAAATAATCTATAAGGAAGAGTCATTTGTCAATAAAATACTAAAAGTGTTCGTACAGAGCTGTTTTAAGGGCTTATGGGGTAGAAAGATTATAAAACAGCGCGTTTTAGAAACTCTTGAAAGGGTTAAGAAAATCCTATATAGTCGTTTACAGCAAAGAAAAGCGAATGATAATTTAAAAAGGGCAATCATTGATTATTGTAAGTTATCTTTTTGATATTATCGCATGGTTATGTTCAGAAGGTATTTTCTTGTTTGTGCAAGATGCTGTGGGTATAAATAACCGCCCATAAAACGCTTTAAACCTTTCTGGGTAAATATAAATTGATGCTGTAGAGAGCTAA
>NZ_CADEAK010000249.1 GCF_902825225.1 Bartonella vinsonii subsp. berkhoffii ATCC 51672 | reverse complement strand
AAGTTCCACCCAATCGCCTCTTTGAGGTTTTTTATCAAGATCGGTAGCATCCACGATAGTGGAATCCATAGAAATGCGTCCAACAATAGGAAGTTTTTGCCCATTGAAATAAACTGCACTCTTATTCGAAAGAATACGTGGCCAACCATCTGCATAGCCGATAGAAATGGTTGCAAGAGTGCTCGGTCTGCGGGTAATGAAGCTTCCTCCATAACCAATAGGTACTCCTGCGTCAATAAAGCGGCTTTGTAAAACTTGGGCTTCAAGTTTTAAAACAGGCTTAAGAGGTGTTGGGTATTTTCCGTGAGGGTCGACACCGTAAAGTGCAATGCCTGGGCGAACAAGGTCAAAATAGAAATCGTTCCCAAGAAAAATGCCTCCAGAATTGGCAAATGAAACTTTACAGGT
>NZ_CADEAK010000248.1 GCF_902825225.1 Bartonella vinsonii subsp. berkhoffii ATCC 51672 | reverse complement strand
GAGGCTGTTTTGGCATCTTCTTCTGTTGAGGTTGATCTTTCTGGTATTGAAGAGGGTATGTCGGTGACAGTCAGGTGGCGTGGACAGCCTGTTGTTATTCGCAACCGTACAGCGAAAGAAATTGCTGAAGCTCGTGCTACCACATTGGATATTCTTAGAGATCGTCAGGCGCGTAACCCTAATCTTGAAGGTGAAGAAGAAGCGACGGATTTCGCGCGTTCTGCGGGCGAGGGGCGTGAGAATTGGCTTATTCTCATTAATCTTTGTACGCATTTAGGCTGTGTAACACTTGGACAATCAGGTAAATTTGGGGGATGGTTGTGTCCATGTCATGGTGCTGTTTATGATACAGCTGGAAGAGTGCGCTCAGGGCCAGCACCCTATAATTTAGCCATTCCGCCTTATCAAT
>NZ_CADEAK010000247.1 GCF_902825225.1 Bartonella vinsonii subsp. berkhoffii ATCC 51672 | reverse complement strand
CCAACAAATCTCCCCTTCCATAAAGACACCAACAATTGTGAAAAAAAAAGCCCATCTAAAATAGCCTAATAAGGCCAAGATCATTCCTCACAAATTACTTCTTTAATTTGTAGCATTAATCGAAAGATTTCATTCATGAATGTGAAAAGAGAAAAAATCCACATGACAATTTTATATGGAATCTCTAGAAAAACAAGAAAAGCACAGAAAATGTTATATTCCCTCTAAAATGAATACCAATTTTAAATAAAATGTAATACGATAAGTTGAAAATCGCATTCTATTAATTAAAAATAAAAAAATAAAGAAAAATAAAACTATAAATATTGACATTACATCATGAGTTATTAATACATAGTGTGCATTTAATGGTTAAAATCTATACCATGATGATTTACTGAGGGAGATAA
>NZ_CADEAK010000246.1 GCF_902825225.1 Bartonella vinsonii subsp. berkhoffii ATCC 51672 | reverse complement strand
GTACCCCTGATAATGCTAATCCTAAAGTTCGGGGTATAGGGGTTGCCGAAAGTGTAAGGACATGAATATCGCTTTTAAGCTCTTTTAAACGCTCTTTGTGTTTTACGCCAAAATGCTGTTCCTCATCAATGATAAGAAGTCCTAGTCGTAAAAAATTAACTGCATCGCTTAGTAATGCATGCGTTCCAATGACAATATCAATCGTACCATCTAATATACCTTTTTTGACTTGTGCGAGTTCTTTAGTTTTCACAAGCCTTGAGGCATGGCCAATCTTAACAGGTAATCCTTGGAAACGCGCAATAAAAGTATTATAATGTTGGCGTGAAAGCAAAGTTGTTGGTACAACAACAGCAACTTGATACCCATTTAATGCTGCGACGAAAGCACTTCGTATAGCAACTTCTGTT
>NZ_CADEAK010000245.1 GCF_902825225.1 Bartonella vinsonii subsp. berkhoffii ATCC 51672 | reverse complement strand
AGATCCTCTATCAAGTAAAACAACGCGGCCATTATCAGCTAAAATATCACGAATAATAATACACATTGAAAAACCTGAATGATCACTGCTTATTGCTGCTACTAATATACATGGAATCGATGTTCCCATTGCAATAATAATATTTCTATCGCCTAGTAATTCTGCTTTTGTTCTTTCTATTTTTGTGGGTTTTAAAAGAGTAGAGAAATTTTGAGAATTCTGATCAGAAATTTTATTGGTTTCAGTAAAATTATCTCTTTTTGTTTTATTGTCTTGGGAATGAGATTCACGAGAAAAAACTAAAACCGGTGCACGTCTTGCTGCTTCAAGTAATGGATCTTCTTTAATATCTTCAGCTGGCAGCGTTGGTATTGGTAACGTAATTTGACTAATTTGCAGTTCTGGTTCAGG
>NZ_CADEAK010000244.1 GCF_902825225.1 Bartonella vinsonii subsp. berkhoffii ATCC 51672 | reverse complement strand
TCTCTCGTAACAATAGCTATACAAGGCGATTTTGGTAAACCAAGACCCGCATTGATCATTCAAGCTAATCAATTTAGTGAACATACCAGCATGACGGTTTTACCAATTACAAGTACACTTGTTGCGGCGCCATTACTCCGTATTACTATCCAACCAGACAGCAAAAATGGTTTACAAAAGCCTTCGCAAGTGATGATTGATAAGATTATGACGGTAAGGTGTGAAAAATTTAGTCCAGCTTTCGGTTCCATTCGAGCAGACAAAATGTTAGAAATTGAACGCTGTCTGGCTGTATTTTTAGGAATAGTAAAATAATATTATAATTTAAGGACGGATTTATATTCAGTGACTCTTTTTCTATGTGATGAAACAGAGGCAGTTTTTTCCTCTGTTGTTACTAAGTTTTTATCG
>NZ_CADEAK010000243.1 GCF_902825225.1 Bartonella vinsonii subsp. berkhoffii ATCC 51672 | reverse complement strand
CGCTGCAGCGGTTTCTTCAATAGAGCGTCTTGTCACATCAATAATAGGCCAATCAAAACGCTCGAAAATGCGTTTTGCATAGGTCAATTCTTCAGCTATACTGATTCTATCAGTGTAATTTTCAAGAGAAAAACCATTCCCAAAAGCTCTATTTTGGCGGATGTGTGAGATTCTCTCAGCTGAAGCGATTAAGCCAATAATCAAAGCATTTTTTGCTTCTAAAAGAGCTTCAGGTAAATCAATGCTTGGTATAAGAGGAACATTAGCAGTTTTTATTCCACGATTTGCTAAATAGATACTGGTTGGCGTTTTAGAAGTTCTTGAAATACCTACAAGTATTACATCTGCATCTTGCAAGCTATTAGGAGATTGTCCATCATCATGTTCTATTGTAAAATCTAACGCCTCAAT
>NZ_CADEAK010000242.1 GCF_902825225.1 Bartonella vinsonii subsp. berkhoffii ATCC 51672 | reverse complement strand
ATGTCATAAATGATGAGCAAATTCATTCTATTGGCAACGAAATTGCAAAAATTTTTGGTGGTAAAGTTTCATTCGATGGTGGTGTTTTTACAAGACCAAAATATAATTTAACTACTATTGATTAAGATGGTGTATTTTCTCAGCAGGAATATAATGATGTTTGTTGAGCTTTGAGTGGGCTTGATATGAATATCAGGGATGGTAATCAACATTTAGTCCATGCAATGAAGGATATTGCTACCTATTTTGGTGGTGGCGCGGGATATGATGAAAATATAGAATGGCATGCTCTTACTTTCCTGGTTTATCAAATTGATGCTAATGGAACTTCTTCGAAGCAGTCTTATTATAATGTTGCTGACGCTTTTTAAGGTGTGAACACTTCTTTCACTCACATTAACAATCAAATTT
>NZ_CADEAK010000241.1 GCF_902825225.1 Bartonella vinsonii subsp. berkhoffii ATCC 51672 | reverse complement strand
TCTCGATTGGCTTTTAGATGATAGTGTACCACGTACACAACGTGAAGCCAATATTGTAGGTTTTTCGAAATTGCTTCTCACGGATAAAAAGTCAGATAATTCTTCAGCAGAATACTTTTCGACACAAGCGCATAATCTTTTAACCGCTCTTCTTGCACATGTGGTATTTTCTGATGAATATGACGAGAGTGAGCGCAATTTAAAAACATTGCGTGGAATTTTGTCTCAATCAGAAACAGCTGTTGTCAATCAATTACGCATGATACAAGAAACAACACCTTCTCCTTTTATTCGTGAAATGGTTGGTATTTTTACGGAAATGGCAGAGCAAACTTTTTCAGGGGTCTATACAACCGCATCAAAAGACACCCAATGGCTTTCTTTGTCTAATTACGCTGATCTTGTTTGTGT
>NZ_CADEAK010000240.1 GCF_902825225.1 Bartonella vinsonii subsp. berkhoffii ATCC 51672 | reverse complement strand
GCAAATCAGAAAACAACGCAACCATTTCATCTTGTGACTTTAAATAATGATCTGGCGTCACACGTGTGCGTTCTGGATTAGAGACAATTTGTCCCTCCGCAACCGCCATCAACGCATCATGTGCTTCATATCCCTGCCTATTCAGAAAAAAGGCCTCATTGGTTGCAACAAGAGGAATTTCATGTGCATAAGCCAACTCAATAAGTGCAGCCTCTATTTTCCGGTCATAGGTGCCATGCCGCTGTAGTTCTACATAAAGACGATCTCCAAAAATTTTTTTTAAATAAGTTAACCGCTCAACAGCACGTTCTTTTCTACCTTCTGCCAAAGAAAAATTAATAGGTCCTCCCTTGCCACCCGTCAAAGCAATTATTCCTTCACTGTGTGACAACAGCCAATCGACTTTGATAT
>NZ_CADEAK010000239.1 GCF_902825225.1 Bartonella vinsonii subsp. berkhoffii ATCC 51672 | reverse complement strand
GTGTGGCCTTCCCAACCGGAAAACCAATCACTAACCAAAAAAAGAAACACCATCAAAATACAAAAACCCCCTTTAAATAAAAGAGAAACCCTGGGTAACCGATCAGGAGTTGCAGTCCCATAACCGGAGAAATAAGGACTAGGGGAGATTTTATCCAAAGGAAGATCTCAATAGAAATTTCCTGAAAAATAATTATAACAATAACTCCCTTCGTTTCAATCGGTATCACCTTCGCTTTTATGGTAGATGGATGGCTGGTAAATCGCGGTGCAATAGATATGCCTGCCTCTAAATTCCTAAGACGTTGCTTGCAAATCAGCATTATTACTTCAATGGCATTGTCTGGAGGACTTTAACAGCAAGAAATTGCAAATGTGATAATAGAAATGCCGCATAATTTATTAAGTTCACT
>NZ_CADEAK010000238.1 GCF_902825225.1 Bartonella vinsonii subsp. berkhoffii ATCC 51672 | reverse complement strand
CCCCATGGGTTTCCAGTTGGCTTTCCTGACATAAAATTATGAAAAGATGAGAACGACAAAAAATTCAGTGATGTAATTGGTGCTGGACGTGGTCGCCATTTCCAATTTGCAGGCATTTGCGCCCAATAGCCAGCCTCTATAGCTAAATCTACAGGTTTTGGCATTACTGCAACGTCTAAAAGTATTGCGCTTGCTTTTGCCATATAGTCGCGAACTTGCTGAATTGTATCACCATAAGTGGTCAATGTACAATGGTGTTCACCCATGACAAAATGTCCACTTATAAGCTGGTTTAGTGCCTCATCAATTTGCTCAATTTGACTTGTTGCTACATCGCGAGCATCGATAAGATTACGTTGATGTCGCTGCAAATAATCTTTAGCAGCATGCCGTGAGAGCACCGAAAAACTCT
>NZ_CADEAK010000237.1 GCF_902825225.1 Bartonella vinsonii subsp. berkhoffii ATCC 51672 | reverse complement strand
TGATAAGCTATTTTATTAAAATCTCCACGTTTTTTTACCGCAATAATGCGGGGTTTTCGTATTTTTTCGTATAATGAAAGAGCTGCGGTGAGTGAAAGATCTTTCATAGAGAGTGTTTCTGCTAATGTGGCAGCGTCTTCTATTGCCATAGCAGCACCTTGTGCAGCGAAAGGCAGGGCAGCGTGTGCGCAATCACCAACAAATACTTGTCTTTCTAAGCCTAAAAAACGGTTCTGTTTCATTTGAAAGATTGGCCAATAGCTCCATTCGTCAATATGGTCAAAAATTTGCAAAATTTGCAGATTCCAGTCTTTAAAAAGAGATTTTAAATTTTCTTTATTTCCTTTATGTGCCCACCCTTCTTTTGAATTTTCGCCATGGGTAATGGCTACAAAATTAAAAATTTTTTTGG
>NZ_CADEAK010000236.1 GCF_902825225.1 Bartonella vinsonii subsp. berkhoffii ATCC 51672 | reverse complement strand
AAAATGGTTTTATCTATGATAAACTATTGTGTTCATCTCGGGTTATGATTTTTATATATGAATCAAGTGTGTGATGAATTATTGTATTATGAGTAATCTAGAATGTGTGTAATGAAGGTATAAGACTATTAATCCAGAAGTATCTGTTTTATGCTATGATTTAAAGAGCTTAGATTTAAATCAATTAAGTGAAGAGAGTATTTTATGATACTTTTTAAATACATTGGTAATTATAAAATATGCGTTTTGTGCTGTCTGGAGATGAAAGATAGATATAGTGTAGTTGCGTATGTTAAAAATGTAATCGGGAGCAAGTTTTCTGCTACAGTTTTGAAGAATTATAATATGCGTGAGATTTCAAAATTTTATAATACAGAAGTAAAAGCTTTGGTTTTCAGATATTGCGTATCTTC
>NZ_CADEAK010000235.1 GCF_902825225.1 Bartonella vinsonii subsp. berkhoffii ATCC 51672 | reverse complement strand
GTTGTTAAACTGTCAAATAGCATCCTCGAGATAATTAAGGCACAGCATACCAATATCTAACAAGGCTTTTCCTTCCTCACCAAATACGATTAATGCCTTCTCCGTCACCGACGTCGCTCCTCGAAAAAATTAGACAAAATTGGATATATCACATCCAGCAATAGTTAACAGAATAAGCAGTCTTAATAAATTAAACAACATTTTCATTTTTTATTCCCTGTTTTCTTTGAGTGAACTTTTTTAAAAGTAAATAAACCATATCTTTCTTTACACTCAGACCTCGCATCACCATAACAATTATGGGGACTTGAATCATAGCCGCCTATTGCTTTCCCTTGCTCTATCATTGAAATTGCTAGGGAAAATAATAAATGGGAGAACTTCAAGAATACCTTATAAGCAGTAGGCAAATT
>NZ_CADEAK010000234.1 GCF_902825225.1 Bartonella vinsonii subsp. berkhoffii ATCC 51672 | reverse complement strand
TGAAGAAACGCGGCTGGACATTTGTTGGACCCACAATTTGTTTTGCTATTATGCAGTCTGTAGGCATTGTTAATGATCATCTTGTAGGATGTTTTTGTTGTTAAGCTTGCAAAGCCCCTTTTGCTCTAAAGAGATGTTCATGAGGAGAATAAAAGAATGTGGAATGCTATTTTATGGTTTGCTTATTGTCATTGGGTCATCATTTCTGGGGGGTGATAGTATAGAACGCATTTTGACCAATATAGTGGTTTCAGAAAATTTAAAGAAAATCTGTGATCATTTATTTTAATGAATATTGGGTTATGAGCCTTTATATAACACTTAATATTAACAGTTATTTTTTAGATTTTTTGTTGAAATTAAAGTCATTTTCAGTTTTTTTGTTTGAAGTTATTTTTGTATTATTTAATTTT
>NZ_CADEAK010000233.1 GCF_902825225.1 Bartonella vinsonii subsp. berkhoffii ATCC 51672 | reverse complement strand
AATGTTTCAACTTGTACATGGGATGGATGCACCCCACCAGCTAAAAGAAGACCTTGCCGATAAATAACTGAATTGTCTCCTTGCCAATAATCAAAATGCCCTAGTAACAACTTTTCATTAATTGCTAATAATAAGCGGTGCATTTCCTCCGTTCGAGTATTTTCAATAGAAAGATCAAATGCACAAGCTAAATGAAGAGCGTCTTGTTCTTCCATCCATGAAAAAGCAAGCCGATAATTAGCCCGTTTTCCTTCTACGCAAACATTAATTTCATCTTCTGCATTCCGTTCAAAAGACCAGTCATACCTATAGACAATCTGTTCGATAAAATCGACTGGATGCTCTTCAATTTGTGCAGCGCTAAAGGCAAGCCTCATCATTAACCCTCAATTATATTAAAACATTGTCAACAGA
>NZ_CADEAK010000232.1 GCF_902825225.1 Bartonella vinsonii subsp. berkhoffii ATCC 51672 | reverse complement strand
TTTAAACCGCTTCTTAGCGGATGATTTGGTCTTCATCTTGGGCATTTTGCTACTCCATACAATTTTTCATTATAGTGGATTTATTCACTCAAGCGGACCAACGCTTGAACAAGCATTTAAACAGCCACGGCATGCCCTGCCGGACGGTCCCAACAGTATTTTCATAAGCTAGTATATACAAAATAGCAAGAGCGTATCAAAAAAAAATTGGAGGCCCATTATCTTGAACTTCAACCAAAGGTGCTGGAATTGTATTTGTTTTGATTGCTGCTTTACATAAATCAGCAATAATGCATCGCGTACATTGTGCCTTGCGCGCCTGGCAAATATAACGCCCATGTAAAATGAGCCAGTGATGTGCATGGCGGAGATAATGAATCGGTATAATCTTTAGTAACTTTTCTTCAACAATCT
>NZ_CADEAK010000231.1 GCF_902825225.1 Bartonella vinsonii subsp. berkhoffii ATCC 51672 | reverse complement strand
AGTCTCTGCGCATCTGCCAAACAATCTTTAAATGAAAGACCTTCAGTAAACATACGTGTTAATATATAATTGCATGTTCCATTGAGAATACCATAAACTCGCGATATATGATTACCTAAAAGTGATTCTCTCATCGCTTTAATGACAGGAATTCCTCCTGCAATGGCAGCTTCAAAATGAAGAAAGACGCCTTTCTTTTCTGCACTTATAGCAAGTGCCACCCCATGCCGCGCGAGAAGTGCTTTATTGGCAGTAACAACATGATGACCTACCTCAAGTGCTTTTTTAACAGCTGCATACACGACATCTAATTCACCACCAATTAACTCAACAAAAACATCAATTTCATCAGAAGCAGCCATTTCAACAGGTGAATCAAACCATTTTACATTACTCAAATCAATTCCACGATTA
>NZ_CADEAK010000230.1 GCF_902825225.1 Bartonella vinsonii subsp. berkhoffii ATCC 51672 | reverse complement strand
CAGTAGCTGGTCTGGGAGAAGATTTAACCAACATTCTTGGACTAAATTATCGTGCTTTTATGTTTTTTGTTTTTTTTAAAATTTTATAACTGTAAGCTTTTTTTCAAATTCCTGAAAATTTTTTTAACTTTTTGTATTATTTTTAGTCTCGGCATCTTGATTACGCCGGGCGATGGGCGTGTGTGGGGGAAGAGTAGAACTCGGTGGGGGGCGGGTCGTTTAAAAAAAAAAAGAGGATAGTCCAAGGAGCGTGGTCTGAGCTTTCAAACGAATCAGTTCGTGCACCTGAATGAAAAGTTTTTCGAAAATTGTTCCGGCGATTTGAGCGCTTCTGTGCATCCGAGTCATCAGGGTCCTGACTTGTGATTGACGTTCTGTTGGGAACTCGGGAAACGCTCCTGTTTTCATATCGCCG
>NZ_CADEAK010000229.1 GCF_902825225.1 Bartonella vinsonii subsp. berkhoffii ATCC 51672 | reverse complement strand
GGTTAAAGAGGACATAAATGGCGATTTTTCCGGAAGTCTTGGAGGTATGATATTTGGCAATGATGGTATTTCCCGATTAGCCAAACGATATGGTTTTTTTCATAAAGCAAAGGAAAATTAATCTTTTTATTATTGGTCGGGGCGAAAAACTGAACAGATTTTTTATCCTGCTTTTGGCGTTAAACCGCTTACAGATCCACGTTTAATAGGATTTCATATTCACAGAAAAACGAAGACGACTCAAAGCCCTCAGAAGGGAAGCTATTACCATTGGGCAGTGTCTCGCATTCCTGATGGGGATGATTTATTTCGATAGAGTTATTATGACTATTTTAACCTCTAGGATTTTATCCTTGCTTGAAGAGCATTAATAGTGACTTTCATAAGATATTAGCCTATGGAAAAAACATTGAAT
>NZ_CADEAK010000228.1 GCF_902825225.1 Bartonella vinsonii subsp. berkhoffii ATCC 51672 | reverse complement strand
AATTTACCAGCATCAACCCCTACATCATAGAAATTCACACCCTGTGTCATAAAAGGGCCTCTTCCCATAGAGTTAGAATCGACAGTAAATAAAGGAATACGTGCTTCCTGTGTGACTTTTGTTGCTCCTTCTAAAACAGAAAGAACCGTATTATCAGCAGGAATAAAAATAACATCCACCTTACCAATTAAAGCTCGTGTTGCCATTTGAACATCAGAAGGTTTAGGCGCTGATGAAGGAATGACATCAATTCCAATTTTATCTGCTACATCCTTTAACATCTTAAGCGTTGAAACAGAATTAGCTTCAGAGGCATTATAAAGATAACCAAGTTTTTTCAAATCTGGTTTTACTTCCTTTAAAAGTCTAAGACTCTCGGCAATATCTATACGATCAGAAGTTCCTGTCACATTGC
>NZ_CADEAK010000227.1 GCF_902825225.1 Bartonella vinsonii subsp. berkhoffii ATCC 51672 | reverse complement strand
GGGTCATTATGAAAAATTCACTCCGAAAACTTGCACAAAACAGCTGGCAGAAGGCTTTAGCGAACTCAGAAATCATCTCGCATCTAGAGAAGATTATCGAGATGATCAGGCCGGGGTATCCATTGACGCTGAAGACTGGGAGTACATTGACGAAACAGGAGGAGGAACAGACCTTAGATGCTTGCAATCGTCTGGAATCCTTGCTCTCTGTGAAAGCTTCCGTTGAACAGAGTGAGAAAGCTGCTTTTCTGCTCTCAAGCATGAGAGTACCTGCGAATACAGATGCCAAAGCTGTTGTTTTATCCTATGGCATGTTGCTGGACCGCATTTCAGCATATGCGCTGAAAAAGGGCGTCGAAGATATCGTAACTGGTCAAGCAAATGGGATATCAAAAACATTTATGCCAACTTGCGGA
>NZ_CADEAK010000226.1 GCF_902825225.1 Bartonella vinsonii subsp. berkhoffii ATCC 51672 | reverse complement strand
CTTTAGAAATTTTATGCCTTCTAAGAAGGGTCCATATTATCCTGTGCACAAGCTATTGTAGGTAAAATTTATGTGGGGGGGGGGGTGGTGCACTTTTTGTTTTGGGCAATGATTTTAAATTTTTGTAAAAAAACTGGTTTTAGAAGGAATTGGTATGAAGAGAGTAGTATTAGTGATGTAGTGACCGGTTGTGTAGAAAAAACTTATGGTGTCTATGATATAAAATGCTTTTTTAGAATATGGCTTATGGTGCGGAGAGCTTTTTGGAAAATTTTAGAAAATCAGTGCGCAAAGATTAAAATAAAGTTCTAATATAGACATCGATTGTTTTGATATATTGGAATAACAGAATGCGTATTTGATTGATCTGTTGTATTGTGCTTTCATTGCCGCTCTTTTTAACAGGATAAGCAATG
>NZ_CADEAK010000225.1 GCF_902825225.1 Bartonella vinsonii subsp. berkhoffii ATCC 51672 | reverse complement strand
GGAGGAACGTAAACCCCGTCGTTTTGGAGCAGGTTGTAGTTATTCAACATTAGATGGTGCTGGTTTTGATGCTTATTCGATGCTTATCAGTTGTTTTGGTCTTGCGGAAGTCCTCATTTTTGGGATGATAGTATGCGGTATTTGTAGCAATAAAGAGGAATCCTATGATCTGAAAAATTTTTTTTTTCTTCTCGGTGGTACATTTATAAAACCTTGTATATTTACTCCTGATACAGATTTTAGGTCAGAACTGAAAAATCAGCAAGATGTCCTAGATAATTACACGACAAAAGTCATCAAAGGAAAGCTGGGTATAACGCCTATGTTCAATGGGAATTCATCAAGTAAAGTTGCTGTAGAAGTTTCAAATGGTTATTCACGCGATATCTATTTTGGAAGAAGTAATTTTACATCAA
>NZ_CADEAK010000224.1 GCF_902825225.1 Bartonella vinsonii subsp. berkhoffii ATCC 51672 | reverse complement strand
CCCCATATCAACGTCAAGATCATCACCATCACGCCCATGATCAAACTAAAGACGCTGATAAATAAACTGAAACTGTGGATCAAAAAAGAAACCATTATGCCCGATTGCAAAACTTCGACCACTGGTCAATGGAGCATTCGACTGTTTTACCTTAAAGCTTCACACCTTGTCTCGTGCAAGAGTGAAAACATCACCTTTAAAGAGGCCATGAGAGAGCATCCCATCCACATAAAAACCCGTATCATCCTGCAAACTTCCATAAGCAGAAACGGACCATCTATCAAATGTGCTCTGTTTGCTCTGCTCAACATTGAGAGGATGGAGAGAAAGGCTTCCATAAGTTCCCATATCCCCAAAAGATATAGTACTGACTGTCGTCTCAATATTTTTCAGCAAAGTTCCAGCCTCTATAGCAT
>NZ_CADEAK010000223.1 GCF_902825225.1 Bartonella vinsonii subsp. berkhoffii ATCC 51672 | reverse complement strand
CGTGCCGAAGTTTCCTTAATGGGCATTGTAAAAATTCATGGAAAAGAACAAGTAGTTTCCGGCCAAATTGACCGTTTATATATCACACAAAATAGCATTATCTTTGCTGATTTTAAAACAGGTGTACCACCAGAAAACGAAGCTGCTATTGCCCCACACTATTTGTTGCAAATGGCTCTTTACCGAAAATTGCTACAAGCTATTCATCCCAATAAAAATATCCAAGCCCTTCTTATCTACAGTAAAGAAGTAAAAATTTTTAAACTTCCTCCAGAAAAACTCGATGCACTTCTTGATGAAATTGCTTGATAAACCAAGAAACTTCTTTTTACAAAGAACCTTATAATTTATTTTTACAATAACTTGATATGAATTTTTGTTGTAACAATCTATAGAAATGAATATAAAGGATAAAT
>NZ_CADEAK010000222.1 GCF_902825225.1 Bartonella vinsonii subsp. berkhoffii ATCC 51672 | reverse complement strand
GATAATTGAGGGAATTTTTCTGGAAGATAAAGGCCACCATCATGCGCTAGAACCTTCATGATAGTTTCAGTAAAGACTATCGTGGGGGCTTCAACTCTTGTGCTGATATATTTCATAAATTTTTTCTTTTATTTAATTTGAGTAAACTGATTAAATTCTATATTACATGTTATTAACAAGATTGAAATTATTATGAAATTATTAAATGTATGAAAGTTTATTTGCTTATGCTTATAAATAATGAAAAATCAATGTCAGAAGAATAAATAATCTTAGCATTTTTAGATATTATAATATAAAATATTGAATAATAAGAAAATTTTATTTTCTAAAAGCTTAAATCTTTTATTCATCCTTTTATAAATTATTTTGCTTTCTAAATGCTTTGATCATTATACAAGATAATATTTCTTGAAG
>NZ_CADEAK010000221.1 GCF_902825225.1 Bartonella vinsonii subsp. berkhoffii ATCC 51672 | reverse complement strand
CATGTGTGATACGTTTATTTATTTCGTCTTTAGGTGTTTTGCGATTTTTAAGCCCATATTCTAAGTTTCCACGAACAGTCATATGGGGATAAAGTGCGTAATTTTGAAAAACCATAGCAATATCGCGATCAGCGGGTTCACGCTCATTGATACATTCATTATCAATATAGAGTTCACCCGAGGTGACCTGTTCAAGTCCTGCAATAATCCGTAAGAGTGTTGATTTACCACATCCCGAAGGACCAACAAGGACAAGAAGTTCCTTATCGGCAACTGTCAAATTTAAATCATCAATGACGATAATGTTGTTGTCATACTGTTTTTTTATATTTGATAACTGGATTATGGCCACAGTTATTTCTCCGTTTCAATAAGGCCTTTGATAAAAAGCCGCTGCATGAAAATGACGACAAGAAC
>NZ_CADEAK010000220.1 GCF_902825225.1 Bartonella vinsonii subsp. berkhoffii ATCC 51672 | reverse complement strand
CATGTTCTAAACGCTTATGTTCTGAACTCGACAAAGCATAGGTGAGATAGGTTAAAAACTCTTTATTATTTTGCGTACGCTCCCACTCGCCTGCCGCATGCGCACTCATGGTATTGGCCCAATAGACCGTTTCTAAACGCCGTGGGCTGCCCAATTGGACTAAGCTTTTTTCGCCCGTAAGCGGATCAATACTGGTCTTTTTTCCCCACCAACCCTTTTCCTGTAAAATCGGCATCAAATTTTTTTGAAAATCTTGAAAAGGAATTTGATGTTTTATGGCTTCTCCAACCGCTCGCTTAAAATCAGCTAAAATGTCATAACCCACCGATTTTGCCACCGTAAAGGAAAAAGCATGTTCCTCTTGTGCCACATCACGCCAATCAAAGCTTGGAACAACAGCCTTGGCTGCAAAATAACG
>NZ_CADEAK010000219.1 GCF_902825225.1 Bartonella vinsonii subsp. berkhoffii ATCC 51672 | reverse complement strand
AGATAGTAGAGGCGAAGTGTTTGTTGTGTTTGCGCGTCTTGAATGTGCTCTTTATGGTGAAGTAAATATTGGTCCAGCTTTGGAAATTGATGATAACAGTCGAAAAGTGCATATTAATGGTGTGAATGAGACAGGTGATTGTTTAACAGATTATTGTCATATTAGTATCCTGACTCCTTCTATGGACGGGCTTTTTACAGGTTCTGCGCTTGAACGTCGTCGTTTTTTGGATCGTATGGTTTTGGCTATTGATCCTTTGCATTGTTTCCGCATAGCAGATTATGATAAGGCTATGCGTTCTCGTAATCGTTTGTTTTTGGATTTAAATGTAGATTTTTCTTGGTTTGATGCTTTAGAAAAGCAAATGGCAGAGCTGGCAGCCGCTATTGCTGCAGCACGTATCGATGTTATTCGCCTT
>NZ_CADEAK010000218.1 GCF_902825225.1 Bartonella vinsonii subsp. berkhoffii ATCC 51672 | reverse complement strand
GAGAAAAGGGGTTAAGCCGGGGAGGTCGAGAATATCGCAGCAAATAGCGAAAATAACGCCCGCACCCGGCAAGAGGCGAACTTCGCGTACAGGAATTTCAAAATCAACAGGGGCACCGTATTGGGTAGGATCAGAAGAAAAAGAATAGGGCGTTTTTGCCATGCAAATAGGGTATGTGCCAAAACCCTCTTTTTCCCAACATTCAAGTTGCTTGAGAATAGGGGCGGGGATGATGGCTCCACGCCCGCCATATAAGTTTGTTATAATACAATTAATTTTCTGAACGAGTGGAAGGTCATCTGGATACAGGACTTTAAAATGGGTATTTTTTTCTTCGATCAAAGTAACAAGTACCTGTGCAAGTTCTAGGGCACCTTTTCCTCCCTGTTTCCAATGTGTGCGGACAACAGCTTTATGTC
>NZ_CADEAK010000217.1 GCF_902825225.1 Bartonella vinsonii subsp. berkhoffii ATCC 51672 | reverse complement strand
ATTTTCAGGAGATGGTTATGCTGCTGGTTCCTATTCGTATATGTGGTCAGAAGTACTTGATGCTGATGCTTTTCAGGCTTTTGAAGAAATAGGCGATGTTTTTAGTTCAGAGCTTGCTAATCGTTTAAAATGTTTTATTTATTCCGCTGGAGGCAGCAGCGATCCAGAAGAGCTTTATAAAGCTTTTCGTGGGCGTTTGCCTTCACCAGAAGCAATGATGAAACAGCGTGGACTGTAATTAAGGGTCAATCGTATGTTGTGCGCCATACCGTTGTTATAGTTTTTTCTGCGGTTGAGTTTTATGCAATTTCCACCTTATCATGACTTTTGTACAAACGCTTTTTATGTGTTTTTAATTTATGAAACAACTGAAGACTCTGTGTTTGTAAAGACATCAGGGACAAGAAAAATTATCAGCT
>NZ_CADEAK010000216.1 GCF_902825225.1 Bartonella vinsonii subsp. berkhoffii ATCC 51672 | reverse complement strand
ATGTTTTTTAACTGCAAAAAGACAAATAGTCTATGATATGAATAATTTGAATAATGGAATATGCCTATGAGTGCTGTGTCTACGCAAAATGCTCGCCGAAAAAATGCATTTCTTAGTGATACACTTATGTTTCGTATTGCTTCTACTTTGCCTAAGTTTTTATTAGCAAGTTTTGAAGAAATAGGAGATTTTGTAGCAAGTCGTGAAGCATGGGAGCACTCTTCTTTAGCGAATCGTTACCGACCAGTACTACGCTATAACGATGAATGGGGGCAGTTAACGGAAAAATTAGAGATACATTCTTCTTATCAGGTTCTTCAACAATATTCTAGACAAGCTGGTTTAGCGACTTCACTTTGGGAAAATACCATCTCAGAAAACGGGGTACGTTATCAAGCGCGTGCTATTCGCTTGGCTTT
>NZ_CADEAK010000215.1 GCF_902825225.1 Bartonella vinsonii subsp. berkhoffii ATCC 51672 | reverse complement strand
ATCGTCGGTTTCTCCCAACCAGCTCCTACACCTTTGCTACTACGCGTTGATAACACAACTGGCGCAGTTGATATAATTTCTGTGATGCGTGAGCATGAAACCAGCTATGGAGAAGTTGTGGACAGCTATTGGCTCAATCAATATGTTCTTAACCGCGAATCTTATGACTATGACACCATTCAGCTAAACTATGACACTGCAGCGCTTTTAAGCGCACCAGATGTGCAACAAGAATTTTATAAAATCTATGAGGGTGACGATGCGCGTGATAAAATACTTTCCAACAAAGCACGCATCACAGTTAAAGTACGATCGATCCAGCCAAATGGACATGGCCAAGCAACGGTGCGTTTTACAACGCAACAGCATAGCACTAGCGGTACCGTTGGACCAAAACAACATCAAATCGCAACAATTGG
>NZ_CADEAK010000214.1 GCF_902825225.1 Bartonella vinsonii subsp. berkhoffii ATCC 51672 | reverse complement strand
GAGTTTAAAATAGAACGCATGGGGCAAGTATTTACGGGGGTGATTATACCCAAAGTGATTGGAGGGGATGAAGGATTAGGAAATTTGGTTCAAATGAGTATGTTAGGGGTAGGGGGTCTAGTTGTTCCAGAAAAACCTATTCGTTTCTTTTTCACTTTAGTAAAAATAATACATATTGGTTTTGTAAAGGTGGTAAGGGAAGCATAGGAAGGTGGTCTGTTTTTTGTTCAGCAAAAGATTTTTTTTTTTGGTTGTTTTATTCAATAATAAAAGTTTTTTGGGTTGTGTGGTTTTATTTAAAATTTTTAAAAGCCTTTTCGCTCCCCAACCCACCTTGGAAATTTTTGATTCTTTTTTTTATAATACACCCAAAGAAATAAAATAATGAAGGGAAAAAAAAAAACCCCTCTTCGCCGTTTT
>NZ_CADEAK010000213.1 GCF_902825225.1 Bartonella vinsonii subsp. berkhoffii ATCC 51672 | reverse complement strand
TGATTCAAAATAAGCACCTCGTAAACTACTTTCTTGAAGATCACCTTTCTTGCGTTTCTTTTCATTTACCACAAAGCAAAATGTATCAATATCTTTGTATTACAGAATTTGAGATTAATCTTTTTGTATAATTACTCTTTTGACAATTAAACAGATTAAACTATTTCCTATTGCACGCTTAATAACAGTAACAAAACACAAATTGACTAAACATGTATCCAAAAAACAATCTTCCAAATATCAATCCATTGGAAGCGTTACAACTCGTAATTCTCCATCTGGACGAGCAACTATAAATAAAGCATTTTTACGTCCAGCCTCACGCAATTTATGAATACGTTTTTTAGCCTCATCAATTTTCGTGACAGCACTTTGATTGATATCAACAATTACTTCACCAGCGCGAATACGCTTTTTATC
>NZ_CADEAK010000212.1 GCF_902825225.1 Bartonella vinsonii subsp. berkhoffii ATCC 51672 | reverse complement strand
GATTAGAAAGCTGTATGGTGGGGGAAAAACGAAAAGCCTCGGAGTCGCTGCTCAAATTTTAAGAAACCACTTGATCTAACGCATAGAGATCACTTAGCTTTTCCTCCAGTCTTACAGGAACAGACTTTTTGCCAATTTCTACAGATGATAAAAATGCTAGAGATATATCTAATTTTTTAGCCATATCTAAAAGGCGTTCTGAATGATCAATGCGAAGTTGCGTAAGGTTTTACCAAATGGTGTTAATATCTAAAATCCTGTTAGAAGAATAAATATACATTGTGATTCTAACAAAAATTTTTAGATTTTAGTTAGTCGTTATTTTTAACGTATAGAGATATTGTCCACCACCCCTATACAAAAACCGTTATCAAGCATATACAAATCTATTATGGTAAAAGATTATTAATTTTTATCAAGA
>NZ_CADEAK010000211.1 GCF_902825225.1 Bartonella vinsonii subsp. berkhoffii ATCC 51672 | reverse complement strand
AAAAAATGAAAAAAGACCACCAATAAATAACTGTATAATCGTTACACGTCGACTATCAACTTTGTTGGAAAACATTCCAATAAATATAACTTCGCCAGAAATTGCCAAAGCACCTAACAAAGTCAGAATTTCACCTTATGAAAAATCAAAACAACCCAGTTTTTAACAAGAAATAAGTATAAGCCCAATAAAAGCAAAAACAATACCGATCCAACACGCTAAACGGGGAGATTTTTTAAAAACAATCCATCGCAATATTGGAACTATCGAAACATAAAGTGCCGTGATAAATGTCGATTGACTGCTAATAATTGTTTGAAGCCCAATACTTTGCAAAGCGCAACCAAAAAACATTCCTAAACCAATAGCCATACCAGCAAAAATTGCATAAGATGTTAAGCCTTTCATAGAGGGCCTAAAA
>NZ_CADEAK010000210.1 GCF_902825225.1 Bartonella vinsonii subsp. berkhoffii ATCC 51672 | reverse complement strand
CGATACGTTAGTCCTTGATGTTTCTGAGAGAGTTTTGTATGAATTTGCGCATTTCGCAATTGCATCCCCATTTTTTGATAGCGTGCAACAGTTTTTAGCTTTTTATTCTTTGAGCACTATAATTGGTTTAGATTTTTTACTGGAAATTTTTCAAGTTTTTTCAAAGCAGTTAAAACGTGAAATACCTATTAAAAAATTATTGCTGGAATATTTTCTCACCAAAAACGCACAACCAACTTATAGTGTCTGCTTTGACAAATAGATGTTTCAAAAAATATAAACGACACAAATTTTCTTTATTAGGGAAATTTGTGTCGTTAAATTTTGTTTAAATAGACGATTTGGGGGCGGAATTAGCTTTTCAAAGCTTTTAAAACATTTTGTGGTGAAGAAACTTCATAAGGATCTGTTGCACAATTAT
>NZ_CADEAK010000209.1 GCF_902825225.1 Bartonella vinsonii subsp. berkhoffii ATCC 51672 | reverse complement strand
GACTAACATTAGATATCCGTGGTCTTTCTATACGCTCAAAAGACATCCATGAAGAACGCAAAGGACCTAGTATAAACTCACCTCAGCACGTAATTGATGGCTTTCTACGCGCAACAAATCTGAGTGATATTTCTGAAGCAGACATTGCACATGATCGTAAAAAGGGTGATTTTTATATCGCTAAAATCATAAAAAAAGGCCGAAATGCAGAAGAAATTATTGCCGATATTTTACCAGATATTATTCGTAATTTTCCATGGCCTAAATCTATGCGTTGGGGCAAAGATTCAGCATAAAATGGAGCACTGAAGTAGATTCGACCTTTACAAAACATTCTTTGCGTTTTTGGACCAGAAATTGGTGAAACGCATGTTATTCCGTTTACAATTGGTTCGCTCAAAAGCAATAATCTAACCTCCGG
>NZ_CADEAK010000208.1 GCF_902825225.1 Bartonella vinsonii subsp. berkhoffii ATCC 51672 | reverse complement strand
GATGAAAGTATCGCTGCATTATTTTGTTTTTCGACTATTTCTTTTTTTAAGATTTCTTGTCGCTCTTTAGCTTCTATGGCTAATCTTTTTTTTCTTCTAAAGATAAAAAAGAGGAAACCTTTTCGGATTTCCAATAAATTTTCTCACCAGTGCGAAAATTTTGAATATAGCCACCATCAAATGAGGAATAACCAATATAAGCTCCACTCTTTTGACTTCTTTTATCATTTTCAACAGAAACTCTATGCAATTTTCCATCCATAAGTGGATTCTAAACAATCAAACCAGCAGAATGGAGTGCCTCCTTAAACTGTTGTTCAATCGGCAAAACTATGTTTTGTTGTGCATCTTCATGAGAAAAACGAGCCAAGCCTTTTTCAATTAAATTTGTACCAGCAGGAACATACCAAGATTTTGCATC
>NZ_CADEAK010000207.1 GCF_902825225.1 Bartonella vinsonii subsp. berkhoffii ATCC 51672 | reverse complement strand
CATCATTACGAAAAGTAGAAAGAGCGCTACAAGCAGAAAAACCAGCAAGAGAGATTCGATTTATCGGAGATTCAGTGCCCCCTGCCAACATGACATCTGCATCACCCAACGCAACCAAACGTGCTGCATCACCAAGTGCATGTGCACCTGTAGAACAAGCTGTTACAACCGAATGATTAGGACCACGCAAACCATGTTTAATAGAGACATAACCAGAAGCAAGATTAAACAAACGTCCTGGAATAAAAAAAGGAGAGACACGCCTTGGACCTTTATCACGAAGCGTATAACCGGCTTCGACGATACCTTCGATACCACCAATACCCGAACCAATTAATACTCCTGTAGAAACCTGATCTTCATCACTTTTAGGAGACCGCTCAGCATCTGAAAGCGCTTGGCTCGCAGCAGCCATTGCATA
>NZ_CADEAK010000206.1 GCF_902825225.1 Bartonella vinsonii subsp. berkhoffii ATCC 51672 | reverse complement strand
ACGGGTTTAGGCTGGATTCTTCCACCAGAAACAGCACCACTTTTCAGCCAAGTAATACTATCGGCCCTCGCCCAACTTTCCACGGCCTGGCGATCATCATCGAAAGCATCCCGTTCAGCCATAATTCCGCCTTTTGACTGACTATTGAGCAAATGCATAACTTGACTAAAATATTTATTTGCCCAACGTTGCGGATCTTTTGTTGGTTTCACAATTCCATATAATTGCCGACTTAACTTATCAAAAGTTCCTGTAATACATTCCCATCCCAATTGATTTGGTGGTACCAAAGGCTTATCAGGTGCTTCAAGCAATTTTCGACCTAAAAAAGCACGTTTGACAATTTTTCTTGTCAATCTTGTCGCTTGAAGATTAGGAGATTCTTTGCACAAATTTTGGAAATCCTGCTCCGAATAAGCAAT
>NZ_CADEAK010000205.1 GCF_902825225.1 Bartonella vinsonii subsp. berkhoffii ATCC 51672 | reverse complement strand
TAAAGGAATTATTGCTCTTTTCCAAAATGTATTTGGATATGAATAAAGAATTTAATACTAAAGAGCAGAAACATAAATTCGTTAATTATCACTATAAACAACAACCCTTAATGTTCACATTGCTTATCAAAACCTTCCTACAGTCATAATTGATTTCACAAACCAATTTGGATGTACTGATTTGATAAGGAAAGCCGCTTTTTGAGCTGCTTGTTGATCTTTAAAAATGCCAAAGCAAGTTGCGCCTGAACCAGACATACGAGAAAAAAGAGCTCCTCTTTCATCTAATGCATATAAAACCTCAGCCAATTGAGGTGCAATTTTTAATGCAGGAGCAAAAAGATCATTACGCGTTTCTTGTAAAGCTTCAACCAATGAAAAAACTGTTTTTAAAGCTGCTGGATCAATTTTTAAATGAGGAT
>NZ_CADEAK010000204.1 GCF_902825225.1 Bartonella vinsonii subsp. berkhoffii ATCC 51672 | reverse complement strand
GAAACGCGTTTTTTAAGATTACGTGCTTTGCCAACATAGAGAACATCACCCTTCTCATCAATCATTCGATAAACGCCTGGCTTATGCGGAAGGTGTCTGACAAACTCTTGTATGAGTTTGCTACCTTTCAATTGATTTTTATAATTTCCTTGATTAGCATTGTCCCACGTAATGTGAGAGAGAAAAGGAAGCTTTTCCCTTTCATTTTGGGGACGAGCTGTGTTGTTTTTCAGGATCATTCAGTTTATCCGGAAGTGTTTTCTGTTTTTCATATGAAATGCTCTTATCTATCTAGTCCTATCATGTATGTAATGATAGTCATTTTTCCTATAAATAACGCATTATGACATGAGATCATTCAATTTTGTAGTTATTTTACTTTTCATAAAAGCATAAGGGTGGTCTAAAAAAGTTTTATGAGT
>NZ_CADEAK010000203.1 GCF_902825225.1 Bartonella vinsonii subsp. berkhoffii ATCC 51672 | reverse complement strand
TTATCCACGATATAGGTCGGCGCCTTGAGGGCATCAGCCGAACGGCGCATACCTCGCATTGATGGAGAGGTTTTTCGATTAGGGACAGCCATAAAGAGACTCTCCAAATCCACTAAAAAAGAACAGGCAGTATCAAAAATGATACAGCCTATCCATAACATCAGAAAATCTAGCAGCCTTATACACTGATAAGAAAGAAGAGGCAATGTCAAAATGACCGCGCCTTCATGAAAAAATACAAACATGATAAAGTTATTAGCAAAACCTACTATGTTATACTTTGATGAAAAGCATTTAATGAAACTTTCACATCATTGTTGATTTGGCTTTAAGATAGTGACCGCATACAGTATGTTTTAAAGATCAAAAAAGAAATTGATTTTTTAATAAAGTACGACGCAGATTGTTTAAATGAAGAATAA
>NZ_CADEAK010000202.1 GCF_902825225.1 Bartonella vinsonii subsp. berkhoffii ATCC 51672 | reverse complement strand
AACTTCCCACTTCCAATATACGAGCTCTCGCCCTCGCTGCTGCTTCTATTCGTATGTTAAAACAATTACAATGTTGGAAACATATAAAACCCTATACCCAACCCATTCATTCAATGATCATAACAGATGCATGCACAGATGATCCTGTCAAACCAACTCTTTTAACCTTTGAAGGAGATATCACTCCCAACGAACCCTTTGCTGCTATGGTAGAACAAAGAAAACTCATGAGTGCTTTAAAAAAGCGTGTACAAGATCTGGATATTAATTTCATTACAAATATGCGTGTCGTTGATTTTCATCAAGAAACCCAACACACAACTGTCACATTAAGCAATGAAGAAATATGGCAAACAAAATTACTGATTGCAGCCGACGGAGCGCATTCTCAATTACGCGAAAAAGCAGGCCTTAAAAACTTT
>NZ_CADEAK010000201.1 GCF_902825225.1 Bartonella vinsonii subsp. berkhoffii ATCC 51672 | reverse complement strand
GGACCGTGGCTGAACAAAATAATATAACCAAATCAAAAATACGCATAACATTGCCGACAAAAAAACAATTAAAGCGTTTTGCGATATTATGCGCATAAACAACCTTTTATCACGCTCAACATTCATCTTATTTCAACCAACAAATATTTCACGTTTTCTATTTAAGAGAAAGGAGTAACTATCCTCTTAACTCAAAGCTATATTATTTAAATATGATATTTTGGATTAGAAAAACGTAAAGATAAAAGAAGTTTCGCTGAGGTCATAGCTTAAAAGAAGTGTTTATACATGTTTTTTTAAGATGATTTAACCGTTTCTTTGCTTCACAAGTAAGAAGTGCTCGGATAGTAACAGAACCATCATCATGACTTTCCTGTTCTATCTTACCAGAATTTTTATAAAACCAATCAATAAGCTGCATTTC
>NZ_CADEAK010000200.1 GCF_902825225.1 Bartonella vinsonii subsp. berkhoffii ATCC 51672 | reverse complement strand
AAAGCCTTAAGTGCTAAATAATGTAACGACTTCGCACTTTATGAAAAAAAAAAATGGCTTTTTAAAGGAAATTCGATAAATTTAAAAATAATTTTTGAACTAATAAAAAAACATAAGAGAAAATTATTTTTTTAGCTGAAATCGAGAAATGGAATTTTAATGGATAAAAAAGATCATCTTTTTTTGGTTGACGGGTCGGGTTATATTTTTCGGGCTTATTATGCTTTACCACCTTTAAAGCGAAAAAAGGATGGTCTTCCTGTAGGAGCTGTAGCCGGTTTTTGCAATATGTTATGGAAATTACTTTGTAATGCCCGTAATACAGCTGCTGGTGTTGTTCCAACTCATTTTGCGGTCATTTTTGATTATTCTTCTGATACATTTCGTAAACAAATTTATCCTCAATATAAGGCTAATCGAGAAG
>NZ_CADEAK010000199.1 GCF_902825225.1 Bartonella vinsonii subsp. berkhoffii ATCC 51672 | reverse complement strand
GCAGCAAATTCAGGATGCTGTTAACATGTTGCATGAACGCAAAGTTGATTTTGAATTTGATGGAGAAATGAGTGCTGATGTGGCACTCAATTTGAAATTGATGCAGCAATATCCCTTTATGGGATTAACGGAACCAGCTAATATTTTGGTAATGCCTGGATATCATGCCTCTTCCATTGCGAGCAAGATGTTGCAAGAGCTTGGTGAAGCAACCATTATTGGACCTATTTTGATTGGGTTGGAAAAATCTGTCCAAATTGTACCGTTTAGTGGAAACGATACGGATGTTGTCAATACCGCATTGCTCGCTGCTTATCATGCGAGAAAACTGTATAAAAACAAAGGCCCATGATTTTTCTGGGCTTTTTTGAAAATAAAGCAACAATCTTCTAGGATGGTGGTATCTGACTCTGGGTATCTTTTTGT
>NZ_CADEAK010000198.1 GCF_902825225.1 Bartonella vinsonii subsp. berkhoffii ATCC 51672 | reverse complement strand
ATTGGGCATTGTTGATCTGGATGAACTTTATTAATTTTATTGTAGAAGTGATGCATTCAATCATAATTGTAATTACTGTTATATTCTCAACTGTTTTGTATTATGAATCCACAGGTTACAGTAAAAAATAAACTAATAAAACGTTATTATCACTAGTAAAGTTATTTTTTATAATTATGTCCATAACCTCTTTTATTACATTAATTATTATTATATTTTATAATTTATTATATTTTACTTATATTATTATTAAAACCGTAATAAGCTTATTTTTTGATTTTGGCTAACTGGGCAAAGAGCAAATAAAGCTTCATATCTTCCCTTTTAATAAACAAAAATGATGCTTTAATCTGATGTTGTACATTAAACATAATGGCTATACGGATGTTATTTCTTATTGGTCATAAGTCTAATGCGATTGATGATGT
>NZ_CADEAK010000197.1 GCF_902825225.1 Bartonella vinsonii subsp. berkhoffii ATCC 51672 | reverse complement strand
GCTTGCCGGTGAGAAACAAGCTACACTAAGTGCCGCTAAGGCAGCTGGAGCAACCATTAGCTATGGTAACTTTATAACTTTACTTATCAATTTTCTCATTATTGCTTGGGTTTTGTTTCTCTTTGTTAAAGCTATGAATAGAGTGCGCCGAAAACAAGAAGAAGATGAAAGCTCTAAAAAGATGTCTCTAGAAGAACAACTTTTGTCAGAAATCAGAGATCTTTTAGCCAAGAAAAAATGAATTTATGGATGGTTTGCCTCATGGAACACAGGAAAAAACATTTCCACAGTTGTTCCATGATTGGGTTTTGAAAATAATAAAAATTGACCACCACTTTCTTCTACCATTGCCTTACACAGCGGTAACCCCAAACCAGTTCCCATAAAAGCACTATCACCAGATCTGCCATCTTTACGCTCTACCTGAC
>NZ_CADEAK010000196.1 GCF_902825225.1 Bartonella vinsonii subsp. berkhoffii ATCC 51672 | reverse complement strand
TAAGATTCGTGAATGTTTGAAGAAAACGTCTATGATAGGCACTTTAACGCGCTCTTCACGTTCAAGAGTTTTTTTGAATTCGACGGTTTCACTGATCGAAATACGCACCCATAATCCTACAATTGTGAGAAAAGCTGAACCAATGAATGGAACACGCCATCCCCATGCGAAAAGTTCGTCATGATCAAATACAGCCCACATTCCTAAATAAGCTGCAATAGATAGGAATAAACCCAGTGGAACTCCTAATTGTGGAAACATTGCATACCAACCACGTTTCTCTGGTGGAGCATTTTCTGTTGCGAGTAAAACAGCTCCTCCCCATTCTCCTCCTAATCCAATTCCTTGACCAATACGGCACATGGTTAAAAGGAATGGCGCCAATAAACCGGCTGTTTCATAAGTAGGAAGGATGCCAATGACAACTG
>NZ_CADEAK010000195.1 GCF_902825225.1 Bartonella vinsonii subsp. berkhoffii ATCC 51672 | reverse complement strand
CTCTTCAGGATCTTGCGGAAAAGGCTCACCTAACTTTTCTTCAACATATGCTTTGTAAGAAATAATAACGTTTTTCCAATCAGTGGCTGTCATTTCTGTATCAACATCATAACCGTTGGATACTTTTACCTCATCAAGAATCTCTTCAAAGCACGAATGATCCAAACCTAAAACAACATTGGAATACATTTGGATAAAACGGCGATAACTGTCATAAGCAAAGCGTTCATTACTAGTCTGCAAAGCGATTGCTTTCACTGTTTCATCATTCATACCAAGATTAAGAATTGTATCCATCATCCCCGGCATAGAAGCCCGAGCCCCAGAACGAACAGAAAGTAACAGTGGTGTGCTTTTACTACCAAATTCGCGGCCTGTTTGTTCACCAATGCGTTTGAGTGCTTGCTTGACAGCTCCTTGCAATTCCTG
>NZ_CADEAK010000194.1 GCF_902825225.1 Bartonella vinsonii subsp. berkhoffii ATCC 51672 | reverse complement strand
GGGGACAAATTGTTTTTTGTAATTCCATTTTTGTCTTTCATATCAGCTTCATACGGAGTGGAAATTCGTTGCAGTTCCGGCTCTTTAGGCTTTTTAAAAGAGAGCATTTTTTTGATAAAAGACTTTTTCATAAAGATTTCCTGCTTAGGCTGCATTCAATTCCGGGAGAATAGCAATCAATTTATTGCCATCGTGATCAACAATTAGAGCTTGAACAATTGTTCCAGCTTTTGCACCTTTAACTTTTGCAAGGGTATAATCTTCTGTCCGTCCAATTTCATCTTTTTCAACAAGAATTTTTTGCTGACTGTTTTGTAAGTGAGTAAGATGCTTTTGATAAGCTTTCTCACCTGCTTTACGCAATCTTTCTGCACGTATCTTAATTACCGTACGATTGATTTGTGGCATACGTTCGGCAGGTGTTCCTTC
>NZ_CADEAK010000193.1 GCF_902825225.1 Bartonella vinsonii subsp. berkhoffii ATCC 51672 | reverse complement strand
AACCAGAAAATTCACTGACGCATGGATTACTACATTGGTTAATTTTACCATTTTGCAAGTTTTAGTAATCATGCTTGGTACGATTATGTGTCAAATTATCATACACGTTCTCAAAGGTACATATGATTCGATCTATTATCTCTTTCCCCCTGTTGTTGTCATCTCGATAGTAGGAGCTATTCTTTTCCGTGCATTGCCTGGCATTGCTTCTGCTCTAGCTTCTGGTGGACCATACTTTAACGCTGGCTTCTCTTCAGGAGGACCGGTTTTATCGATGCTTTCTGGTGGTGCTCAAGCTGGTAGTAATGCAGCAAAAAGCGCAGTTTCAAAAATCTCTGGTGCAGCAGGTGCTGCAAGAAAAGTGGCAGGAACCGCAAGCAAAGCAGCAAAAATGGGAGGACAAGGCCGTGGCAACTTTTAATATCAAAC
>NZ_CADEAK010000192.1 GCF_902825225.1 Bartonella vinsonii subsp. berkhoffii ATCC 51672 | reverse complement strand
GGAATAATGAATCAAATACTTTAAATTTTGATTCAAGTTTTATTGATAAGCGATTTCCACAAAAAGAAAAAATAATACGATCCTATGGAAAAATACCTTTTTTTGCTCCAGAATATAATGATAATTGGGATCGATTGCGTATTCGTTATGCAATCGCAGAAAGCGGTCAAGATTACGAAATAGGTAAAGTCTTTCCCCATGATATTAATTACGATCAAATCAGTGGGCTAGCATTTAATAAAGGTTGCTATATCGGGCAAGAAGTTGTTTCAAGAATGCATCACCGTCGCACGGCACGTCGCCGTGTTTTAATCGTAAAAAGCCAGCATGAATTAACACAAGGCTCCAGCGTTGAAGCAGGGGGAAAAATACTTGGTTATTTAGGAACATGTGCTGCAAACGGAGCCTTAGTTTTAATGCGTATAGATCA
>NZ_CADEAK010000191.1 GCF_902825225.1 Bartonella vinsonii subsp. berkhoffii ATCC 51672 | reverse complement strand
TCATATTATTTTTATAGGGGGTGGTTATGGTTGCTGCTTGTAATTTATGGACCCCAGATGTCAGAAGAGATATCGTTAATCTTTATTCAGAAGTTGAACGTTTACAGGTGATGCTTTCCTGTTCTTTTAAGGCAGTGAGCGGTGGATTTAAGCATCTGCCTATCCGGTATATTATAGACCCTCCGCATGGCTTATTCGATGCAGCGTTAGCACGACAGATTGTTATCCATATTCTGCATTATTAGTTTGAGGAGCCACGGCGGCGCCTTGTTGCCATACAGGCACGGCAGCGGACTTCTATTTCTCTGTCTCTGCAGGTGATTAACCGGCGTTTGGAAGATCCTGTCTTTGCGAAAGCTTATCGATGATGGGCGGGGCGTGCGATGGGTTTGTTTTTTAAGGAACTCAGAAAGGCGGCGGCGTGTTGGCTC
>NZ_CADEAK010000190.1 GCF_902825225.1 Bartonella vinsonii subsp. berkhoffii ATCC 51672 | reverse complement strand
TTCTTTGACTCCTTGTTTTCGATCAGAGGCGGGGGGGGCCGGGTGTGATACACCCGGTGTGTTGCGTGGACCTCAGTTTTGGGGAGGAGAAAAAGGATCGATTACGGCTGAAGAGCAATCTTTTAATAAAGAGGAAAGGATGAAAGAATGTGGGGGAGAGGTTTTTTAACGTCTTTGTTTGTCTTTTTTTCCAGGTGTTTTTTTCGTTGTGGTGGAGGTGCCATCTTTTTATTCCATGTTCCAGCTTCGCCAATGGGGAGGAAGGGCAGATTTTGAGTTTGGGGGACGGCCTCTTTGTATATGACGGGGTTGGGGTAATTTAAAAAAGGTTTGAAAAAAAAAATTTCACCGCAACCTGTGTGTGATGAAAAGGGTGGAAGCATTACCGGGGAAGGAGGGGAAGTGTTTGGGAGCGTGTGTAATTCCCCCAAT
>NZ_CADEAK010000189.1 GCF_902825225.1 Bartonella vinsonii subsp. berkhoffii ATCC 51672 | reverse complement strand
ATTGCCAACCAATACCAGCTTTTGACAAATAATGAAAAAACAATTCTGGTGTTCTACCACCAGAAACTGCTAAAATTGCGCGCTTATGCTCAAGGACAGCCACACAAAGCTCTGCTGCAACATGACCAGCTAATGCTAAAGCTAGGGCTGTCGGTGTATCAAAATTCAAACGGTTACTATTCATTCCATGCACACTCATTACTCTAAACTAAGTTGTTCCATATACGCACATCACGTTCCATCAAAAGTGTCGAAGCAGATGGCCCCCACGACCCAGCATTATATCCATGAACAGGCAGCTGTCTTGCTTGCCATCCCTCAAGAATACCATCAATCCAACCCCAAGGAGCCCCAACTTCCTCTCGCTGCCTAAATAGGGTTTTATCCCCGCGAATCACTTCCATCAAGAGGCGGTCATAAGCATCAAGCTTC
>NZ_CADEAK010000188.1 GCF_902825225.1 Bartonella vinsonii subsp. berkhoffii ATCC 51672 | reverse complement strand
ATTTCTTTTCGTTATCCACGTGGTGAAAGTAGTGGTATAGATTTACCACAACGTGGTGAGGTTCTGGAGATTGGTAAAGGGCGAATTTTATGTGAAGGCAGCAAAATAGCTTTGATTTGTTTTGGAACACGGTTATCTGAAGTGTTAATAGCAGCTAATGAGTTAGCAGCAGAGGGGTTATCAACAACTGTTGCAGATGCACGCTTTGCAAAGCCTTTGGATAAAGATTTAATACGTCGTTTAGCACGTGAGCACGAAGTATTAGTCACAATTGAAGAAGGAGCAATGGGTGGATTTGGGGCGCATGTACTGCAGTTTTTGGCACAAGAGGGGCTATTAGAGCACGGTTTAAAGGTTCGCACATTGAAATTTCCTGATGAATATTTAAATCATGGTTCACCAAATAAAGTTCTTTCGAGTATTGGGCTTGAT
>NZ_CADEAK010000187.1 GCF_902825225.1 Bartonella vinsonii subsp. berkhoffii ATCC 51672 | reverse complement strand
ATTCTTTCTATCGGTGGTATTTGGAGCATTCCTAACCTCGTTCATCTTCTTCGTTACCGACGGTCGGTATCTGGGCCTACATAGCAGCCAATATGGCGTGATGTTTGCAGCCTACGCGCTTGGTACAATGGCAGGTGCCCTATTTGCGCCGCGTATACGCTATGCACCGGTGCGCCTAGCTGTTCTCACCGCCGGCTTAGGAACGGTTGTCTTGCTGCTTATTCCAGCCTTTTCAAAAAGTGCTGTCGTCGTATGGGGCGTCACCTTTTCCTCTGGCGTTGGAGCAAGCTTATGGTTTATTAGTGTTACCGCCTTCAGGCAGCGCCTCACTCCAAAGAAACTTCTCGGGCGAGCTAATTCTGCTTGTCGGGTGATCGGCTATGCGGAAATGCCGGTCGGAAGCTTTTTGGTAGGCATGAGTGGTTCTTTTATA
>NZ_CADEAK010000186.1 GCF_902825225.1 Bartonella vinsonii subsp. berkhoffii ATCC 51672 | reverse complement strand
CCTTTTATATGAGACTACAGTATTGATCTATGCTTTTGTATTATCAAAATGTACGCATAAAGAACTTCGAAGTTGGAAATATTCATGGAAAATGTACCGGTAGAAACAGCCTATCGTGTTCTTGCTCGTAAATATCGACCCCAAAACTTCTCTGACCTTATTGGTCAGGAAGCTATGGTGCGTACTCTCACCAACGCCTTTGAAAAAGGTCGTATTGCACAAGCGTGGATGTTAACAGGAATTCGTGGAGTAGGAAAAACCACAACAGCACGCATTTTAGCGCGTGCGCTCAACTACAAAACAAAAAATATCGACCAACCCACTATTGCACTTAATACACTTGGTGAACATTGTGCACAAATTATTGAAGGCCGCCATATTGATGTTATAGAAATGGATGCTGCCTCGCACACTGGTATTGACGATATTCGTG
>NZ_CADEAK010000185.1 GCF_902825225.1 Bartonella vinsonii subsp. berkhoffii ATCC 51672 | reverse complement strand
ACCGCGCTGAAGAAGAGGATGACGAAAAGATTGTCGACATCATCAATGACGAGGAAGAGGACGAAGACGATAGTGACATCGACAAAAACGCCGAAGACTTCGACGATGAAGAAGAAAACGAAGATGAGGATGAAGACAATGAGGACAATGAAAACAAGCGCGAAGATATGAAAGCCGTGCTTGAAAAAGAAAGAAAGCGCGCAAAAGCACTAACAACTCTTGAAAAGCAAGCAAAGCACTTAGGCGTTTCTTTTGACGCAGCAAAAGCTATTCAAAACGGTATGAGTCTCGAAAAAGCACGCCAATGTGTGTTGACGGCTGCTAGCTCTCAAAGCGCGTCTTTAAAACTCTCGCCTTATACCCCTCATAGTGATGGGACGAGCATGGCAAAGATTCATACAAAATGGGAAGCAGCTTGGAGGGCAGTGAAATT
>NZ_CADEAK010000184.1 GCF_902825225.1 Bartonella vinsonii subsp. berkhoffii ATCC 51672 | reverse complement strand
CCCAGCAAAGCGGTATCACCAATAGCATCAAGCATTTTATGCCGCACACATTCATTTTTCCAATAAGGACCATTTGAATTCATAATTTCATCATTAAGATCAATAATAAGGGAATTTTCCAAAGAAGCACCTATCCCCTTTCCAGAAGCCCATAATTTTTCCACGTCTTTGACAAAACCAAAAGTGCGTGCACGTGATAAATTATCTCTAAACCCTTGTGTGGTAAGGTCAAAACTTAAATATTGTTTACCAATAGCAAAAGAAGAAAAAGAAATCGTTACATCAAAACGGCACCCATCAAACGGCAAAAACTCAGCAACTCCACCACCTATTTCAACTCGCAGCGGCTTTTTTATAATGAAATAGGAACGCAATGCATCCTGCTGTGCAATGCCAACGTCTTCAAAAGCTTGACAATACTGCCATGCAGACCC
>NZ_CADEAK010000183.1 GCF_902825225.1 Bartonella vinsonii subsp. berkhoffii ATCC 51672 | reverse complement strand
AATAGTTCAATCAGCGCAAAAATCTCATCATTTTCATTTGTTTGTAACCCATCACTTAAGTATGTAATATCAAGACATATTCCTTTGACTCTTTCCATCAGTTTTTTTAATGAATGCATACGATTGACAGACAAAGGGCGGGGCTGCAAATGCATTAAATGTTATTTTATGACTTTTGCGGGAAGGGGACAGATATTGGCGGTGTCATTTTCAGCTGTGGCAAAAAAATAAAACTATTTTTGGGGTTTTTCTGTTTTCGCCAAGGGGGATTCAGGCAAAGAAAGGAGGTTTTTTCATTCTTTAACTGTTGCCCATTCGTTATTAATAATGAGGGGCACCGGTTGAGAAACGGAAAGGATTATTGGGTTTTTATTAACAAAAGGCAGGGGTAGAGAGGTATAAAATAGGGACGGACAGGGTTAAGGGAATTACACG
>NZ_CADEAK010000182.1 GCF_902825225.1 Bartonella vinsonii subsp. berkhoffii ATCC 51672 | reverse complement strand
CTGCCTTTTTTACCTGTAAAGTCTGAGCTACATAGGTTGCAATTCCTATACCTTGATAGGAGTCAATAAAGCAAGCACGAAAATAATATTTTTTGCCTTGTGTAACAAGCGGACTCGTTGAAGAGGTTGCAATAGCCGGAGTCTTTTCTTTTTCAGATATTTCTCCACCAGCCAACGAGAGTGAAGAGCCATAACTACCAATGATTCCGCTAACTTTCTCACTAGCAGTTAAGCGCATAACAGCGTTAGCTGCTTCTACTTTATCGGATTTATTATCAATGATAATGAGTTCTACTTTACGTCCCAGTATTTCTGGGATTTTTTTATGTGCCAGCTGTATACCTCTCATTTCAAGCTGACCTCCAAATGCATTTTGTCCACTTAATGGAAGGTAAACACCAATTTTAATAGGCTCACTCGCGCAGACATTCGCTA
>NZ_CADEAK010000181.1 GCF_902825225.1 Bartonella vinsonii subsp. berkhoffii ATCC 51672 | reverse complement strand
TTTCAAAAATATCCAATTTTCCCAAAGTTGGAAATTCATCAAGCATTAAAAGCAAACGATGTTTGTGACTTGTTTTTGATCTCCCATCATCAAATTCCATACGATTTGAAAGAGAAAGAACCATTTGTGTCAACAACAATCGCGCTAAAGGTCTCATTCTATCTAAATTGCGCGGCGTTGTAATAAAATACAGCGAAACGGGACTTTCACTATCCATTAAATCACTGATATAAAAATCACAATATTTTGTGTTCTCACCAACAATAGGGTCACGATAAAGAGACAGAGCATTATTTGCCGTCGAAATAATAGACCCTAACTCGCGTGCTGGTGTTCCAGCCATACGACGGCCAACACCGTTGATAACAAGTTTTGCTTCTCTATCTGCATCTTGAAACAGAGGATCATCACTTTTTATATCAAGATTTTCCATTT
>NZ_CADEAK010000180.1 GCF_902825225.1 Bartonella vinsonii subsp. berkhoffii ATCC 51672 | reverse complement strand
TGTGGATTGGCTCCCTTAGAATAGCGAGAAATAAAGCCCCAAAGAACCTCTATATTTTCAGCATTTGAAGCAATTACCAAATTCAAGAGCATAGCAAAAAATACAGGCAAAACATCTTGTGGAGGGCAACCACTATGGATGTGCCATACAGGATTATTCAGCCGCTCTTGCCGCCTTTGACGCCCATAGGATGAAAGATGCACATAATATTCATCAACCGCTTTTGGGATAACATCAAAATAAAGCCGTTTTGGCGTTTTGGGATTTGAAGACATATAAGGCCCTAGACTCTCAGTTGGAGAATATGTTAAACACTCATCAATGGTTAAGCCATTTCATTTAGATTTAGAAATTTTCTGAAACTTATCATCTAAAAAGAGCTCATAGTTAAATCCTTCAGGTGAATTTCCACCAAGCACTTTCCAGACATTAGAAG
>NZ_CADEAK010000179.1 GCF_902825225.1 Bartonella vinsonii subsp. berkhoffii ATCC 51672 | reverse complement strand
ATTTGGCGCGTGATTTTGATCTGAAAGAACTTTATTTGTGGCCAATTACTGCTGATCAGCAAGGTACACCGCTGCAAGTTAAGCATGTTATTGATATGGTTCGCAAATACAATATCCATGCAGTATTTTCTGAAAGCACTATTTCCCCTGCAACTGCTCAACAGGTTGCGAGAGAAACAGCAGCGACATACGGAGGTGTCCTTTATGTAGATGCTTTGAGTGAGAAAAACGGTGAGGTTCCAACCTATATTGATTTATTACGTGGCACAAGCGGGCGGATTAGCAATGCCTTAATAGATGGAGTAAAAAGCCAATGAACGGATCTGGAATATTTGCTCAAGGGGTAACAGTAACGTATCGGAATGGGCACACAGCAGTGCGCGAAGTGGATTTCAAGAGCCCACCAAGTTCTATGACAGCACTGGTTGGCGTTAAT
>NZ_CADEAK010000177.1 GCF_902825225.1 Bartonella vinsonii subsp. berkhoffii ATCC 51672 | reverse complement strand
AGCAAGAGATCACCAAAGTCACAAGCATTGAGGCTTTTTAGCCGATCCTGATAACTGTGATAGAGTTCACGTCCCATACCTTTAGCAAAGGCATAAGAATCACTTTCTGAAATATGATCTGGTGAGAGCCCCTGGTTTTTCCAAGCATCTATCATTGTTGCCAAACTACGTGCCGACCAGCGCTTGTCATCTAAACCTGCAGCTTGAATGAGCTGTTTTAAAAGACGAACAACATCGTCAGTATCAAGAATGGTGAAATTGCTTTTTAAGTCGATAAGTTCTGCATGGCGGCGTAAAATTTTTGCACCAATGGAATGAAACGTTCCAAGCCACGGCATACCTTCAATAGCTTCACCAACAAGTTCAGCAATACGGGTTTTCATTTCACGTGCTGCTTTATTTGTAAAAGTAATCGCTAATATTTGCTTAGGGTGGGC
>NZ_CADEAK010000176.1 GCF_902825225.1 Bartonella vinsonii subsp. berkhoffii ATCC 51672 | reverse complement strand
CTTCAGCGAAACCGTAACCTGGCATATCTATCAGTGCTATAGGGGGTAGATCTCCTGGTTGTCCACTGAAACCATCGGGTATAAAGAAATTAAGTTCTTGAGTACGTCCTGGTGTATTTGAGATACGCGCTAAGTTTTTTTGTTGGACCAGTGCATTGATTAAAGATGATTTCCCAACGTTGGAACGTCCTACAAATGCGATTTCCGGTGGTCCTTCGGGTGGAAGAAAGCTTATTGCTGGTACACCACGAATAAAAATCCAATTACGAGAAAAAATTCCGGAAAGGGAAGAATCTCTTGTCATTCATGCACTTCTTTTTTGGATGATCTTCTCCACATAGCTTTCAGATTGTCGAAAAGCTCAATTTTTACTCCTTGACGTTTCATCATGATACTTTGCTGGATCATTGATAATATATTGTTCCAGGCCCAATAGA
>NZ_CADEAK010000175.1 GCF_902825225.1 Bartonella vinsonii subsp. berkhoffii ATCC 51672 | reverse complement strand
GGTATAGGAAAGGCATTTTTATTGGAATCATTTCTAGCAGAAGAAGTTTCTCTTATCGCTGGATTGGATGACGCAGCAATGTCTGTTACGGTAGTTGATGAACATGGGAAAGTCTTGGAGACTTCCTCTCATTTTTCGTTTATTGATGAAACAGTTAAAATTCTGCTACAGACGATTGATAATGAAACGCCAGTTAAGACCATTTTAACCATAGCAGGTATTCGTACTCAAGTTGGCATTATTCGCTTGAAGATGAAACCGGTAAGTTTTTTGGTTTTATATGCACCATTAAAATCAGACGAGTTGAAGAATAATCAGGAACTTTTTTATTTTACGCCGAAATTGTTGCCACAACGATTTACTTGGAAAATGGATAGAAACGGAAGATTTTGTGATGTTTCAAAAGAGTTAGCTAAAATTGTTGGACCTATTTCTTCTT
>NZ_CADEAK010000174.1 GCF_902825225.1 Bartonella vinsonii subsp. berkhoffii ATCC 51672 | reverse complement strand
GAAACGAGCTGCAAGAAAAGCAAAATCTGGTGACAAGAAGAGCTTGTGGCCTTTTTAAGGGCTATTGTTTAAAGAGTAGGTGTTTGGGGCGGAAATAAAGTGTGTTTTTGATTTCGCTTTTGAGCGAAGAATTCTTTAAGTAAGTGGCTTGCTTCTTTTTCTTTGAAACCAGAATAGAGCTCAGGTATATGATGACAAGTTGGCTGTTGATAAAAGCGCGGTCCGTGTTCAATAGCACCGCCTTTTGGGTCGCTTGTTGCGTAATAGAGGCGTCGTATGCGTGCAAATGAAATGGCTGCAGCGCACATAGCACAAGGTTCGAGTGTTACATAGAGATCGCAATCAGGGATTCTTTCGCTTTGGAGCATTTCACAAGCTATACGAATAGCGCGTATTTCTGCATGTCCTGTAGGGTCACATGCAGTTTTTGTATAGTTTCCA
>NZ_CADEAK010000173.1 GCF_902825225.1 Bartonella vinsonii subsp. berkhoffii ATCC 51672 | reverse complement strand
TCAAATATTTTGCTCATGGGGTTTCTCAATGGCTTTTTTCCCAATCGCTGATTATCGGCCCGATGTTGCTGATATTAATGGCATCTTTACCGATGAACTCATCAATGTGCTCCCAGCTGATGGGTCCTATATTCCTATGCCTAGCTTTAAACCCTTGACAGAGCCTTGTCCTGATAAAATTTTAGGGGCTCTTGCTGTGAAAACAAAAAGTGGGGTGTCTATTATTGTTGGAACGAGACAAAAACTCTACCTGCTCGATAATACGACAATGCGGTGGAGAGATATTAGCCAAAAGGGAAAGTCTTATCTCGCAAATGTTGATGCTCCATGGTCTTTCGCTTTGTTTGGGGATTATGTTATTGCTGTTAATGCCAATGATAAGCCTCAAGTGATTGATATTAATCATGATAAAAAATTTAGAGATTTAGGAGGAAATCCACC
>NZ_CADEAK010000172.1 GCF_902825225.1 Bartonella vinsonii subsp. berkhoffii ATCC 51672 | reverse complement strand
GACATCACCGTTAAGGTAAACGGTTTTTTCTCCGCCATTCCTTGGTGTCCGAAAATAATGCGGTTGTTGACCTCCGGTAACATAAGAGAATCCGTAAGCAAAAGGGCAAAGTTTTATAGGCACAGAACTATCATTCTCTTGGATCCTGTTTTTCATTTCGGTACAAAGCAAATCTCGTAATGGTTTTGTATCAGACATTTGAGCTGATTGATAAGCAAATTCTATTTCAAGATAATGTCGAATATGTGGATCAAGACAGTTAGGATTTTTAAATACATCATGCCAGTAAGACGCACGTAGCCAATGATAGGGATCATCACGAAAAATACCATGATATAATGCCTGATGAGGGATTCTAAATGATTAGGGAGGAATTGCAAAAGTGCCGGTCATACACAATCTAATATTAAAATATGTTAACAGCTTCGTTTGTATGTTAGAA
>NZ_CADEAK010000171.1 GCF_902825225.1 Bartonella vinsonii subsp. berkhoffii ATCC 51672 | reverse complement strand
CCATATTTGTTTGAAATATGCTGCGGGTATTGGCATGGATGTAGATCTACAAGCTTGTATGCAGGCACGCGCGCTTTTAGGAAAATAACCTCCGTCAGCAACAAATTATTCTGCTATGCCATGGAAAGAAGCACCGGCTTTTTACCCACAGTTAAAGGATGATACCCTTTCAAATTTAGCACTGAAGTTACTGATTTTGACTGGAGCAAGGTCATATCCATTGCGATATTTGCGTCTTGAACAAATTGCCAAAAATATATGGCTGATATCAACAGCTTTGGTTGGATAGGCACAGTGATAGAAGGGATTGCCGCTGGCCTTGCTTCCGTTGTTGGCGCTGTTTTTAACACGATAGGGGATCTCATTGCCGCTGTCGCGGCTGCAATCATCGCAGCTTGTTTTTAACTGTGGAACTAATGGGAATGTTTATCTTCCTTCATAA
>NZ_CADEAK010000170.1 GCF_902825225.1 Bartonella vinsonii subsp. berkhoffii ATCC 51672 | reverse complement strand
CCAGCTCTCTATCTTTGCCAGTGTGTTGGTCAATTGAGTGAGCCGACACGTATTATTGGGGTTTCACGCTCTTCACTGAATAGTGAAGACTATCAAAATTTTGTTCGCGCTTCTCTAGAAAATCATGTTCATCCAAAAGATCTCAATCAGATTGAACTGAACCGTTTTCTTTCGCATTTATCCTACGTTTCTGTTGATATTACATCAGGTCGGGGATGGCGTGATCTTGCTCTAGTGCTGTCAAAAAATCCAGCTGATGTTCGGGCTTTTTATTTAGCGGTTGGTTCGCATCTTTTTGATGAGATCGCGCTGAGATAAGGCCACACTGGGTTGGTAACGCCAAAAACCCGGGTTATTATTGAAAACCCTATTGGCAGTGATGTAAGAACAGCAATTGCACTCATTGTTAAATTTGCAAGAGTGTTTAATGAAGATCAAATCTT
>NZ_CADEAK010000169.1 GCF_902825225.1 Bartonella vinsonii subsp. berkhoffii ATCC 51672 | reverse complement strand
ATCAACTCCAAAACAGGTGAAATTAAGTTACAGCGCCTGCTTAAAATTGTTGATGTCGTTGAGGATTATACAACTGAAATTACTCTCTCCGATGCACTTAAACGCCAAGCAGACGCAAAAATTGGTGATTTTTTTGCTGATCTTTCACCTCCTATGGACTTTGGACGTATCGCAGCACAATCTGCTAAACAGGTTATTGTACAAAGAGTACGCGATGCGGAACGTGACCAACAATACGAAGAATTTAAAAATAAAATTGGTGAGATTATTTCTGGTACAGTAAAACGTGTAGAATATGGTAATGTTATCGTTGATCTAGGTCGGGGTGAAGCTATCGTACGCCGTGATGAATTAATTCCACGTGAATCTTTTCGCTATGGAGACCGTATTCGTGCTTATGTCAATGACGTGCACCGTGAATCGCGTGGTCCGCAAATTTTCCT
>NZ_CADEAK010000168.1 GCF_902825225.1 Bartonella vinsonii subsp. berkhoffii ATCC 51672 | reverse complement strand
CAAAGCAATGTTCTTTCTTATACTAAGGTGTTTTCTAAGGCTTTAATAGAAGAAGCTACGCATGATGATAAGATTGCGAGTCTAACAGCAGCAATGCCGACGGGAACAGGACTTGATGCTTTTGCTGAAAAATTTCCTGAACGAATGTTTGATGTTGGTATAGCTGAACAGCATGCGGTTACTTTTGCTGCTGGCATTGCTTGTGTGGGGTATATGCATTTTGTCGCGATTTATTCTACTTTTTTACAGCGCGCTTATGATCAGCTTATCCATGATGTATCGATTCAAAAATTACCTGTGCGTTTTGCGATTGTTCGAGCAGGCTTTGAGGGGGCAGATGGCGCAACGCATGCTGGTAGTTTTGATATTGTTTTTTTGAGCACTCTTCCTGAATTTGTTGTGATGGCGCCGGCTGATGCAATCGAGTTGATGCATATGGTGCGT
>NZ_CADEAK010000167.1 GCF_902825225.1 Bartonella vinsonii subsp. berkhoffii ATCC 51672 | reverse complement strand
AACACCAAAAACGGTATTTCCTCTAGTTTTCTTGCGAAAAAAAAAAATTATCTGTTTTTTTTTTTGTTCTTATACTAAGCTCTTCTGTGTTTTCTTTTTTTGTTGGTTTTTCTCGCCCCCCCAAAACACACTTTAAAGGAGCCTGGTCTTTGGCCAACGAGAAGAAAACACTTCCATCCTCCCTTTTTTTTTCATGATGAGTACTATGCGTGCCCTTTTTTCTTTTTTTCTTTTGGTTGAAGGAGAAATCCCAGTGGGTGTCGCTGAAAAATTAAGGGTGGCTAACCAAAAAAAAGTAACCACCCCGACAATATCACTCATAAGAGATGGCAAAATAGTAATAACAACATAAATGTTGATGGCGTGTAATACAACACCACCCGTAAACGTTAAAAAACGAATGCCAGTTTTACCCAATAAAAGCGCAGACCAGTTTTGTTTGTTT
>NZ_CADEAK010000166.1 GCF_902825225.1 Bartonella vinsonii subsp. berkhoffii ATCC 51672 | reverse complement strand
ACTGTATAAACTTCTTCTGCCTCTTTGAGAGCTATGTATTGAGGATTCTCGGGAAAAACATCCCTATGAGCAGTGGAAAAGGCAAGTGTTGAAAGTGAAGCCTTGAATATGACGATCGGTGTTTTTCCTTTTCTATCAAGACTGTACATTATATTAATGATACGGTCTTTGCTTATAAAATAGGCATTACGATTATAATTTTTGTCGCAATAGACTGTCCAGTTCATCATTTTTAATGTTTCAGAAACTGTATTAAGAAGAGCCAAAGATTGTACACCAATACGTGCATCCGCCGCCTCTCGCTCCTTTAAAACGGTCAGATGTTCTTCAGCAAATTGAACAGCGTGATTAACATATTTTTCCACATCATCGTCATCTAAATATTCAGAAATCGTACCTGCTTTTACGGCATTTTGATAGGATTTCAGGACATCAATTTGACCTG
>NZ_CADEAK010000165.1 GCF_902825225.1 Bartonella vinsonii subsp. berkhoffii ATCC 51672 | reverse complement strand
ACCCACCACCACCTTGCCAATTTATATTTTTAGAAATACCACCTTGATCAGTACCATCGATTACTTGTTTTAAACGAGGGATAATGTGGGTATGGCAATGTTCCCCAAGTTCAATCATAATCCACTTGCGCCCCATTTTATGTGCAACCGCACCGGTAGTGCCAGAACCGGCAAAGGAATCTAAGACAAGATCACCAGGATTGGTGGCAAGTTGAATAATGCGTTCTATGAGTCGTTCCGGTTTTGGAGTTTGAAATACATTATCAGAATTAAAAACTTTAATCTCTTTTTTCGCATCTTGATTGTGCCCTACTTCTGTATAAGGCCAAATAGTCATACTGGTTATTCCCTGTTTTACTTCAGAAACAAAACGTTTAATACGTGGTACTCCACCTCTATTTGGCCCAAACCAAATACGATTATCTTTTAATAGTTCAGAAAATTT
>NZ_CADEAK010000164.1 GCF_902825225.1 Bartonella vinsonii subsp. berkhoffii ATCC 51672 | reverse complement strand
ATCATACTCTTTTTGCGCTTTCAAATGGGAAAGTTTCTTTTCGTAAGAAAGCAGATAACCGCGCTTATGTTTCAGTCATTCCTATGTGACGGGGACAGAGATAATCTGAGTATTCTTTAAAATAGATCGGTATATATTGGATTTCGGTTTTAAAATTTTGGGGCATTAAAAAAATAATGTCCCATTTTTATTCTAGCTATACGATAAGTGTTAGGACTATATAAGAAGCTGACACAAGACAGAATTTTCTGATTATTTTGCTGAAAGATTCATTTTAGGTTTCCTTTATCTGAAGATGTTGAGTGATAATTTGGATTCTACAACAGATTTTTTCTGTTTATACAATTTTACTTGAAGATGAGACTTTGATTGCTCAAGTTTGTCCTTTGAGGGTGGAATGCTTATGGTATTGCTTGATCTTAGAATCGAGCAGGTAGGCACTTCGT
>NZ_CADEAK010000163.1 GCF_902825225.1 Bartonella vinsonii subsp. berkhoffii ATCC 51672 | reverse complement strand
AACTTATTGGCAGCAGACTGAGGATCGCTGTTGGGAAAAACAAGTTTAATGCGTGTAGCATCTACTATTTTGATTTGTATAGGATTGATAGGAATGATGAATCCAGCACTCTTTATTGCAGAAGGATCAGGAGGAGGTCGTTGGGTTTTTATTGTGATTTTTATTTTGGGAGCACGAAAGATGTGGACTACAATCAAAAAAATTAAATGGCATAATGATGATCATTGAGCGGATTTTGCTTGTTTTGTGGGCTGTGATGTTAGCTTTTTTTTGCGTTTCGTGGTTGGGGACAACGCATATTTTATCAGAAATGTTTTCAGTCACGTATATTGGCACTATCGCAGATATTTTGTTCTTTTTTCTGAGTGCGCTGTTTGCTGGAATACTATGGTGGAGCGTACCTAAAACAATGTCTTTAAAAATGAAACTGGCGGCATTTTTACCGCC
>NZ_CADEAK010000162.1 GCF_902825225.1 Bartonella vinsonii subsp. berkhoffii ATCC 51672 | reverse complement strand
AATGTAATAATTTGATAGGCGATTTTTCGCTTTTGCTATGGTGAGGCAAAAGTGTTTGGCGCTTATTTCAATCGTAGGAAGAGGAGGAGCTGTTCGTGGTTTTTGGGCCCGCGAAATTCGGCCATTTGTTTCTCTAGTTTTTCCGTCTTTTCTAGTTTTTCATCATTTTTTACCTTTTTTAAAAAACCTACCATTAGAATTTAAAGGAGATTGCTTGTTTGAGAAGAACTGGGAAACTTCATGATGCAATTGGCTGTGCAGAAAATTATTGTCGATAAAAGTAGGACAATGTTGTTTTTTTGTCTTATATTGCGTGTAATGCTTCGTGGAGGGCAATATAATTCTTGTATGTTCTCTACCATTTTTTGATCTTGATAACAGGATTTTTTCTTCTCATAGAAATTTTTGAACATAGCTTGAAAAGGGTGGGAGTCGAGAAATTCAAGAG
>NZ_CADEAK010000161.1 GCF_902825225.1 Bartonella vinsonii subsp. berkhoffii ATCC 51672 | reverse complement strand
ATATTTGGCGATGTTTTTGAGCGCGAGCGTATGCAGTACGTTACAGTTCCAGATGATAAAAAGCTCATTGAAAATGCTATCAATGGCATGCTCACATCACTGGATCCTCATTCATCTTATTTGAATGCTGAAGAAGCCAAGGATATGCGGGATTCTACGAAAGGAGAGTTCGGAGGACTTGGTATTGAGGTCACTATGGAAAAAAACTTGATTAAAGTTGTTTCACCAATGGATGATACTACCGCTTCAAAAGCAGGTATTTTAGCAGGAGACCTTATTTCAAAAATTGATGATGTACAAACGAATGGTCAAACATTGAACGAAGCTGTTAATAAGATGCGAGGTGCTCCTGGAACACCAATTACCTTAACAATTATTCGTTCTGGCGTTGATAAGCCATTTGAAGTGAAGATTGTTCGTGATATTATCAAGGTAAAAGCGGTGAAGT
>NZ_CADEAK010000160.1 GCF_902825225.1 Bartonella vinsonii subsp. berkhoffii ATCC 51672 | reverse complement strand
ATGAGTCCCGTAACCATGTAAAAGCAAGTCGTTTTCCCCGCACCATTAGGACCTAAAATGCCAACAGCTTCTCCAGTACGAATGCCAAAAGAAACACCCTTCACTGCCTGTCTTCCACGATAAACTTTAATCAAATTATTGGCAGTTAAAGTCCCCTTTAAAGGCTTTCTTAAAGCTTCACTATTTAGGTTATGTCTATCTGTCTGTTTTTTTCTTTTTATTCCAAACATGAAACCTTAATGGCCATTCTTTTGACTTTGTTTAAAAATAATAGAAACACGGCCTTTTTTCTCAGACCTCTCACAACCTTCTAGAAAAGTTTTTCCGCTTTTCATATCTGCCGTTAGTTTGCACCCTGTTGCAACATTATCCCCATCGGTTAATACAACATTATCTCCTGTCAAGCTTATTATTTTTGTCTTTCCATCAAAAATGCCTTTATCACCTGT
>NZ_CADEAK010000159.1 GCF_902825225.1 Bartonella vinsonii subsp. berkhoffii ATCC 51672 | reverse complement strand
TACATAAGTACAATTTAATCATTCATATATTTCATCTTTTTAGACAGCTTTGCAGTATTCTATACACTGATCAATTTGCTTATCTAATATTTTACTACTCAATAAGCCCATTTGTTTCAATAGCCTTAAGCTGCTCCAATTTACTTCTTTGACATCTAATGACATGTATTACGTAACTGAACTATCATTTCTTCAATACGTGATCTACCTGGAACATCTCTAGATATTGTCCCGAGAAAATTTTATAAAAGCTCGACTGCCTGTTCAGGTTTACCAGCCTAATAAATTTCATCTGTTATATGTAAGCGTGAATAAAAATGATCTGCAGATAAATCTCAGCCGTTTGGAAAGACATTCGGCGTTTCTTGTGTAACTATTCCGCCTTTATAAGGAACTAACGCAATACCACAGCCGACAAACCTGAAACCGGTCTCTTCATTTGAACGAAAT
>NZ_CADEAK010000158.1 GCF_902825225.1 Bartonella vinsonii subsp. berkhoffii ATCC 51672 | reverse complement strand
ACTGGCGTAATAGAGGCTATTCAGGTATGGCATCATTTCTGAATTTCAAGCAAATAATTTCTTATGAAATATTTTATCCTACAACACAGCTTTATGAAACAAAAACTGACTGGTCAATAGGTTATAAAAATAACGTTTTATTGCTTTTTATCATCTCCGATGCTAACAGAAATTTAACTGGTTCTTTAACTCTTGGATTTTGTAATGAAATTTGTCTTCCATTTACTGTTAACTTCAATTTTTCTTCAACCATTCAAAAGAACAAACGCCTCCCTTCATCATTGCTAAAGAAGGCTCAAAATGCTTTACCCCGCACAACCGATCATACATTCAAAATAAGCACTGAAAAAGATAAAAATACCCTCTTCATCAAAATACAAAATAACAATAAAATTATACCGACCTCTCTCTTTTTAGATGGAGGAGAAATGCAAATTGGACCAGCAAAAAA
>NZ_CADEAK010000157.1 GCF_902825225.1 Bartonella vinsonii subsp. berkhoffii ATCC 51672 | reverse complement strand
GCTCCACCACGGTGTGCAACAATTTTTCTCTCAGACATTCAAAATTTCACACTTCTTAATTTTAAACAATATCGGTTCATATAAATCAGATAATGATTTTTTAAAAATCATACAAAGTGCAAAACAATTTTAAAAAAATTGTTTTTCAATCATTCCCACTCAATTGTACTAGGAGGCTTTGAAGTTACATCATACACAACACGATTAATACCTCTCACTTCGTTAATAATGCGTGCCGCTGTTTTGCCTAAAAACTCCATATCATATGGATAGAAATCAGCAGTCATTCCATCTACAGATGTTACCGCGCGAAGAGCACAAACAAATTCGTAAGTGCGCCCATCGCCCATAACTCCAACAGTCTGAACAGGAAGAAGAATAGCAAAAGCCTGCCAAATTTTGTCATAAAGTCCGGCTTTACGAATTTCATCAAGGTAGATAGCATCCGCTT
>NZ_CADEAK010000156.1 GCF_902825225.1 Bartonella vinsonii subsp. berkhoffii ATCC 51672 | reverse complement strand
CGTTTGCGTTGTTGCTACACCAGCAGGGAAGAGGCTTTAGCTGCTGCCGCCTCAGAATCAGACCGGCTGTGCCGTAGCATGGGCAGTGGTTCTTTGTCCCTTGAAGGGTGCCCCGAAATCATGGCGGACCAACCACTGCTTCTTCAAGGGTTCCGCGGCGAAATCAATGGATCATGGAAAGCCGAAACCGTCACCCACCGCTACGAGAAACAAAGCGGATACACCACAGAAATCACACTCGAAGCACCAGACAAGGGAAAGGAAAGCAACAAAGAATAGAGGCTGGGCTGGTTGCCCAGCCAACGGGAGAAGTTTAGCGACACACCCCGTCCGATGTAAGAGCTCTTAACATCGCAGCCACTTCTTATCACTTGAAGCAATGAGAAGATGGCTACTATAGATGAAAGAGTGTTAAAAAATTATGGATACACTTTACAAGGAAACATTAAAAT
>NZ_CADEAK010000155.1 GCF_902825225.1 Bartonella vinsonii subsp. berkhoffii ATCC 51672 | reverse complement strand
CTACACCTTGTAAAAAGAAGAGAGCGCTCGTTGTTAGTGCGTACAAACGTGTACGCTTTTTAAATACATTGATCATTGTCAAACTTTCTAAATGTAATTTGCAAAAGAATTAGAATTAAGCGGAAATAAGGTACATACACGATTCGTAACATATGTTAGTCTATTTTACAACATATTGTTGTTTATTAACATATCATTTCGTACATAAAAATGCCTAAGTTAAATTCTTAACTGTGTAAACTCTTGTAACTTATAAAATAATGTGCAACCTTTTATAATTTACAAAATATTAAAGAAAGGACGAGATAAAATGACGATAATGAAATATTTAAAATGGGTAAATTCTGTTTTGATTGTTGCAAGCAGTTTTGCAACGTTTTCATGGGTAAATGCGAGTGTAAATGCAGCAAATGTGACAATTAATCATGTTTCAGGCACCACTAGTGTTCCCAC
>NZ_CADEAK010000154.1 GCF_902825225.1 Bartonella vinsonii subsp. berkhoffii ATCC 51672 | reverse complement strand
AAAAAGATCCTATCAACTGTGGCTGAGACAATGTTCCATTTAAAACAGCATCAATTTTTGCTATTCCTGTTATATGCGCAACAAGTTTTGCTAATAATTGATCAACAAAAGCAAGAGGCATTACACCTTTAACACTCAGTTAAGATGGTGAATTATCCAAAGAAAGACGCACATTTACAAAAAGATCCAAATCTTTAGATCCAGTCGCTGTTAAATGCAGAATATGAAGTGTTGATTTTTCATAAAAACCACGAGCATTTATATTAATTAATGATGCATTCTTATGAAGCATAGAATTGATTGTTAAATTTTGACTAGAAAATTCAAAATGCGCAGATGGATCCTTCAATGTCCCCCCAATATCGACCTTACCAGTTACCTCTCCTCTCAAAGCTTGCCCTTCAATAAAACTGTTAAACAAAAGCACAGATAAATTTTTCAAATCAATATGAAG
>NZ_CADEAK010000153.1 GCF_902825225.1 Bartonella vinsonii subsp. berkhoffii ATCC 51672 | reverse complement strand
TGCGTAAAACTTCACTTAAATGGGTTAATAATACTGAAAGATTATCCACCGCCATATAACCTTCACGCATCAATTCAGAGCGAAATGTTTCTGAGGTTGCAAAAGCACGCATACCGAAAGCCGGCTCACATACCTGCTCACCTGGAATATTGGGAATAGGTTTATTGCCCGGCATAATGAGAACCTCACCTATGCGCATTTCGTAAGATGCCACAACCGTACCATATAATTTGATCCAATAGCTTTTTGCCGGCACTTTATAATCATCTGATATCTGTATTTCAGGAATAACAAAACCATATTCTTGCGCAAATTTACGGCGCATTTTTGCAACACGGTCAGCCAGCTCAACCTTTTTGGATAATAAATGTTTAGACAATTGCTTGCCCATAGCAATTTCGACGCGCACCGTTTCAAGCGATGCTTTAAGTGACTGGCTTTCTTCTTGATGAGCCT
>NZ_CADEAK010000152.1 GCF_902825225.1 Bartonella vinsonii subsp. berkhoffii ATCC 51672 | reverse complement strand
TTGATAAGGGGATTGTATGTGTAAGGTATGTGAAGGGGGTAATGCTTGATGCGTGGGATGGAGAAGCATAATTGGTGAAGTCGGTGTGGGTTGTTGGTGGAAACAGAGATTTGTTTTCAATGATGGGGTTAGTGGATTCCTTTAGGGGACGCGTTGAGAGGGTGGATTTGGAAGGCGTGATTGGTTGAATGTCTGAAAGAATGAAGGGGTGCAAATGATCTGCTACCATTGGAGTATTTTACGATACCAAGATTCTGTTTTATCAGTATCGCAAGAGAAGAAGGGTATATAAAGGAAAAGAGGGATGGCACAAAAATATTTTGGTACAGATGGAATTCGGGGTAAAGCCAATGTTTTTCCCATGACACCAGATTTTGCCATGAAAGTGGGTATGGCTGTAGGGATTTTTTTTCGCTCACAGCATCAAACGCGCCGTGTGGTGATTGGTAAGGATACG
>NZ_CADEAK010000151.1 GCF_902825225.1 Bartonella vinsonii subsp. berkhoffii ATCC 51672 | reverse complement strand
CGCTACCACTTTTTCAAAACCAGCCTTCGTCAACGCAATCACATCCATATAGCCTTCAACGACAAGAATAGAACGTGCTTTTTTCTCTTCCATGGAATGATTGCTTTTGCGAGCAGAAGCTGCATTGTAAAGCATATTTCCCTTATGAAAAAGTACCGTTTCAGGACTATTGAGATATTTTGCTCGCACGTTTTTATCTAATCCGCGTCCTCCAAAAGCCACCACACGCCCACGTAAATCTTCAATAGGAAATATGATACGATTTCTAAATCGATCGTAGGGAACCGTAACATCCTCACCCGATACAAGAAGACCACAATCTTCCATCTGCTTTACCGAAATACCACGCATACTTAACGCTTCTTTTAAAGCTGTACGCCCTGTTGGAGCAAAACCAATTCGAAAGCGTTTTATAAGTTCTGGTGTCACGCCACGCTCACCAAGATAATAACGCGCC
>NZ_CADEAK010000150.1 GCF_902825225.1 Bartonella vinsonii subsp. berkhoffii ATCC 51672 | reverse complement strand
ATCATGACGATAACACTATTTTTAGTTGGTCTCTTGTTGCTACAAAAAATGGTCAAGCAATAATGCTTTTTCGAACACTACCAAATGCTGATATAAATGTTCCTATCCGAGTGTTTATGGAGGGTGTTAAAAAGCCTATCCTCATTGATTATACCCAATGTAATGAAACGGTCTGTTTAGCGCAATCACCTGTAGGACCAATTCTCAGTAAACAAATAGAGAAAGATAAAAAAGTGCGTATTTCCTATAAGATTAAAGAGGGAAAGATATTTTCTTTTATTGTGCCATTTAAAGGGTTAAGGGCGGCACTTAATTCTCTACAACGATAGATTATATAGAGTGTTTAATAAGTTTTTTCATAAATTGTTGTATTTCATTCCAGATTTAAATAGAAATGAAGATTCAAATCGAGAATAATGAATGTAAGATTCTAAATAAAGTATAAAGGTGGGTTCAC
>NZ_CADEAK010000149.1 GCF_902825225.1 Bartonella vinsonii subsp. berkhoffii ATCC 51672 | reverse complement strand
ATAATATATGTAAAAATAACTAGTAAATCTTTAGGCTCTAATAATAATAATTTTGATACTTGAATTAAAATAAACAGTCTATAAGATTTTTAAACATTTAAGTTGTTCTACCTTTAAGTTAAATCAGTAATGATTTGATTATTGTGTTCATTCGTGTTGGCAAATAATTATATTTGTTTTAGGCTAATGAAGTATTCTAAAAGTTTATGTGTAATTTTAGTTATAATATTATTGTAAAGTGGGAAGTTTTATCTACAACATAAAAAACAAGAAATATTAAGGGTAGTAGAAGACATTACTTATGCCGTTCCGTGAACAAAACATTTAAAACTTCAAGCTTCTTCTCACCTCCAGATGAAGCACAAGTTATACGCTTTATATCTTTCCCGGAAATGGTTAATCCAGTTATTATGTTATGATACTTATATTTCTGAGTGCATTAAGAATAGCCATCAATTT
>NZ_CADEAK010000148.1 GCF_902825225.1 Bartonella vinsonii subsp. berkhoffii ATCC 51672 | reverse complement strand
GGTACATCAGTGGTTACTGGCCTGTTTTTGTTCACTCATCGCTTATGCAGCTCTTGCTGGATATGACCGAATTGCTTTGCAACATCTTGGTCGTAAAATTTCTTGGATATTTATTGCCATCTGTTCATTTACCACTTATGCGCTTTCACACAATATCGGTGCTTCAGTTTTTTCTGGTGCTGTTGTACGCTACCGTGCTTATAAAATGAAAGGATTAAGTGGAACAGAAGTTGCAATATTAGTTGGCTTTTGCTCCTTTACTTTTGTAATTGGCACAATCTTGCTTTCTGGCATCGTTTTAATTCTGCAGCCTGAAATCATAACGCTTATTTACGAAGATCTTCCCGTATGGCTTGGCACAATAATTGGCGTAATTTTACTCGCCTTTATAGCGCTATACACTTTCAGCAGTTGGTTTCAGTTAAGACCTTTATACATCAGCAAAAAAATTCAACTTTC
>NZ_CADEAK010000147.1 GCF_902825225.1 Bartonella vinsonii subsp. berkhoffii ATCC 51672 | reverse complement strand
GAGGTGATGCTTTTATCGGGAACACCATCACGCCCTGCAGCAACCGCACCACGGGTGACGTTAACGGTTTTTTCTTTTGTCAACAAAAGAGAGTGAATATCGGCAATGGGAGAATTGTAGCTTTTAAAGGTAAAGCTTGTTTTGCCTTTTGGGGGCGCAAAAATATGCGTTTCGCTAGGAACAACGCTTGTCGAAAAGTCTTCCCGTTCTTCATGGCGCAAAGCGGCAAGGCGTTTGCGCTTAAAACCGTTGATATTGGCTTCTCCTTCTTGAATGCTAAAGACTTGGCAACCATTATTTGGTCCTAATGCGCTCACACGGCATCCATTGACGATATAATGTCCATGCGCACGGCCGTAAGTGGCAATGGCTTGCCTGGCTGGTTCAAGCAGAGAGGGGGCTTTTTGGTCAATGAGAATACCCACTTGCAAGATAAAAACGGGCAAGAACGGGCAGGCTT
>NZ_CADEAK010000146.1 GCF_902825225.1 Bartonella vinsonii subsp. berkhoffii ATCC 51672 | reverse complement strand
CCCATAGCTAAAATCAATGCAACAAACCCTGACCAATCCGCCTGACGAAAGTCTCTCATTGGAATATTTTGCCAAAAAGCAGCTTGTACACCTTAAGGATTGTCATCCCAATCAACCACTTCTGCCCCGCCCCTGATCAGAGCTTGCGCAGCAGATAATCCTGATTGCCCAAAACCAAACAAAGCAACTTCTTGACCTTTATAACACGCAACAGAAACCAAAGTTTTACCGCAATTTAACTGTTGAGAGACCGATAAGATCAAGAACAATTGAAATAATCCAAAAACGTATTACAATTTGACTTTCAGTCCACCCTTTTTTCTCAAAATGATGATGTATCGGCGCCATGAGGAATACACACTTTTTTGTTAATTTGAAATAAACAACTTGGATAAACACCGAAAACCACTCCAGAACAAAAAGTCCACAAATAAGAGCCAAAACAATTTCATGCTTGGTT
>NZ_CADEAK010000145.1 GCF_902825225.1 Bartonella vinsonii subsp. berkhoffii ATCC 51672 | reverse complement strand
GCTTGCTTGTTTTAAAATCCCCTTTGGTCAAATCAACATAAGATTTATCACGCTAGCTAAACTTGATTAATCTGGATCTACGGTTGAGCAGAGACCTATTTTATTTTCAACTTTAAATTAAGTTAATCTCATAATAGCTTTAATATTTTCTTTATCAACCACTTTTTTATGGATATTGTTAGTTAATTCAACACTCGTTGTTTTATATTTAAAAGTAATTCATTACAAAAATACTTATTTTTTTTGAAAACTACTGTTTTAAATGTGGAAAGATATTATAATTATACATTGCATCCATAAAACATGCAAAATAAGGATCAATAAAAATATGATAAATGCTATCTACTTCATAAAACGAGACATCACTTTGCTTTCACACTTTGATAGATTTTCATACTTTGGTGAGTAATGATCACTTTTGAAGCATTTTTTTCTGCTTCTGTAAGTTCTGTCTGTTTTT
>NZ_CADEAK010000144.1 GCF_902825225.1 Bartonella vinsonii subsp. berkhoffii ATCC 51672 | reverse complement strand
AAAATGATAAGTGTTTTTTCATACAAAGCCAATGCTTTTTACAGAATGAATCTTGTGTCACATGGCAACAAACATGCCCCCCTTTTGGTTTTTCCATGCCTCTTCTTAACTGGTAAGTTTTTAAAGGCGACGTTCAACCATGAGTTTTTTAATCTCAGCAATTGCTTTAGCTGGCTTTAATCCCTTTGGACAAGTTTGTGTACAATTCATAATTGTATGACAGCGATAAAGCCGGAAAGGGTCTTCTACATTATCCAGACGCTCACCACACATTTCATCACGGGAGTCAGCAATCCAACGCTAAGCTTGAAGTAAAATAGCGGGTCCTAAATAACGATCACCATTCCACCCATAACTTGGACAGGATGTTTGACAACAAGCACACAGAATACAATCATCAAGCCCGTCGATTTTTTGGCGATCAGAGTGACTTTGTAACCATTCTTTTGCAGGCTCTGGTG
>NZ_CADEAK010000143.1 GCF_902825225.1 Bartonella vinsonii subsp. berkhoffii ATCC 51672 | reverse complement strand
GCAAAATAAAAAATGGATCTCTAATCAAATGTTTGAAGTCAGCCATGAGTGGGATCTCCCTGTTGTTGGAAAACAAAAAGCTTATATGACCGGACATGATGAGATTCATTCATTATCCCAAAATCTTGATGTTCAAAACATTCGCTTCTGGATGGGTTTTGGTGAACGTTATATAACCGTTTTTACTGTTTTGAAAAATCTCGGACTTTTATCCGAACAACCAATTAAAACAGCAGAAGGACAAGAAGTCGTTCCCTTAAAAGTCGTGAAAGCTGTTTTACCCGATCCAGCTTCTTTAGCGCCTGATTATACAGGGAAAACTTGTATTGGAGACCTTATTAAAGGTGAAAAAAATGGAAAACCAAGAGAGATTTTTATTTATAATATAGCTGATCACAAACAGGCTTTTAATGAAACTGGCGCACAAGGCATTTCCTATACAGCGGGTGTACCAGCAGCAGC
>NZ_CADEAK010000142.1 GCF_902825225.1 Bartonella vinsonii subsp. berkhoffii ATCC 51672 | reverse complement strand
AGGATTTCCCAACCTTTATGATCAAGCGAATGGCCGAACAGGAAGTAATCTTATGGTGCATGGTTCTTGCTTTTCTGCTGGTTGTTACTCTATGAGTGATAAAAATATGGCACAGATTTATGCTTTTGCGCGGGATGCTTTTAGAGGGGGACAGAAAGAATTTCAGTTGCATGCTTTTCCTTTTCGCATGACCGATGCTAATATGGTACGTCATAGATCTGATCCCCATTATCAATTCTGGGTTATGCTTAAGAAAGGTTATGATTTTTTTGAAGAAAATCGTATGCCTCCCACGGTTGATGTTTATGAAAAACATTATGTTTTTAATCGTGGTCTTGATAAGGTTTCTAGTGCTTTAAGGCCGTGATGTTATCTTATCGTAAAGTGGAGTTCACCTTTAATTTTTTTCAGAATGCTTTATTCTTTTATCTGTAATGCTGTAGATATTGTCTTTCAGTGCGAT
>NZ_CADEAK010000141.1 GCF_902825225.1 Bartonella vinsonii subsp. berkhoffii ATCC 51672 | reverse complement strand
CAAAGAACTTGGAGCGTTATATCAATCCGGCACGCAACGTAAACTAACCTAAATTTATTTAAGCAGAAAAGGAACTTTTAATCAGTCTTTACAGATCTTACCAAACACGATAAAAAATAATCAATACACCTATATTAAAAAATCTCAAAACAGGACTTTACCTCTTTACAGAATGTACCTATACTTTTCATTTTAAGCGAAATATTGTAAAAATGATATACACAGTATTTGTTATGAGTTTGCTTTATACTGTTTAGAGAATGAATTGTGAACGCGTACTATGACACAAACTACCCCATCTCTTAATCCTTGGAGTATAAGCAAATCTACAGCTCTCTTAGTATTAGCCGATGGAACAGTTATTGAAGGTAAAGGAGCAGGTGCTACAGGCGCTGCTGAAGCTGAAATATGTTTTAATACCGCCATGACAGGCTACGAAGAAATCCTTACTGATCCATCATATAA
>NZ_CADEAK010000140.1 GCF_902825225.1 Bartonella vinsonii subsp. berkhoffii ATCC 51672 | reverse complement strand
ACGCAAAGCGTCAATAAACCGTGGTGCAAGGTTTTCACGTGCCGCAATTTGTGGACGCCCTGAAGCAATACGCTGTAAAAACAATTTAGGATCCGTAATACGATAAATAAAGAACGCATCCACTTCGTAATAAGCACCCCCACGAACTTGTACCGATTGCGTAGGAACATCGTAACGCAACAAGCGATTATCCACCACAATCATCTTATCCACAAAGGGCATTTTCGAATAAATTCCAGGATTAGACTCCACCTTAACAATTTGACCAAAACGCTTAATTGCCACTTGTTGACGAGGATAGACAATAAAAAGTGACATCCATAAAATGATCAAAAGAAACATTATAGTACTAAAAATAAACAAAAAACGAGACTGCTGCATTATTAGCGTCCTCCAGAAATATGAGCATCCAAGAGCGATGTCGAACGTGCTGATTTCGCTTTTGCTTTTTCTGATAAATTGTTA
>NZ_CADEAK010000139.1 GCF_902825225.1 Bartonella vinsonii subsp. berkhoffii ATCC 51672 | reverse complement strand
ACTTAAAAGCACCGTAGGCATTGTCATTGATCGCAGCAAAAGCCAAACATTTGGCACACGCACAAGTGATAGTGACACAGCACGCGCGCAATTAACCAATGCATTGGCGCATTATCCGCAATTTGAACCACGATTTATTGAGGCTGGAAAACTTGCTGATAATCAATATGCCCACTCAACAAATTTGTTTAATGCCTTAACACAAGCGCTATCTGATGTCCCACCATCTCGTTATGCAGGTACAATCTTCATCACTGATGGGCAAGTCCATGACATTCCGCCTCTCTCAGAACTTCACCATAAAGCACCTGTCAATGCCCTTATAACAGGAAGATCAGATGAATTTGACCGCCAAATCAAATTTATTTCTCCTCCCCGCTTTGCCCTTATTAACAAACCACAAATGCTCTCCATCTTGGTAGAAGATAAAGGACAACCCAAAGAATCTCTACCAACGCAAGCAGACA
>NZ_CADEAK010000138.1 GCF_902825225.1 Bartonella vinsonii subsp. berkhoffii ATCC 51672 | reverse complement strand
TTAAGAGATATTGTCACAGTTCCAGAAGTGAGAGAGGGAGAGCGTTGTGCTTATGCGCAATATACTATTAAGGTAGAAAATCGCGACAAATTAAAGGATTATTTACAGAAAAATTCTATCCCTACAATGGTTTATTATAAAACTCCATTACATCAACAGTTAGCTTATAAACACTTTCCTTATGTAAAAGATTCTCTTTCTGTTTCTGAATCTCTAGGAAATTGTGTTTTAAGTTTACCGATGCATCCTTATTTGACGCAAACTGATCAAGATATGGTTATTCAGCGAATCAGAGATTTTTATCTTTAAATTTATTGTTTTAACGGAGAGCTTTATTTAGATTATGCTTTGAAAGGTGTTTTTTGTATTTTAATTTAAAAAATAAAGTTAGAATTAGCGGGTATTCTGTTAATCGGGGCACTCATATCTTATAAAGATTGTCTTACAAAAGATACAGTTAATGTTAA
>NZ_CADEAK010000137.1 GCF_902825225.1 Bartonella vinsonii subsp. berkhoffii ATCC 51672 | reverse complement strand
GAAGGGTGAGGGCTTTAACAGCTGACTTGTAATCTATTTAAATCTGAATATACATTAGGAATAGATTTATTGGGATAGGTAAGGCCGCTCAAGTTTGGGGTGTTTCGATTAGCACTTTTCGTCGTTGGGAAAGTGAAGCCAAAATTGTTTCAGAGCAAACGGCAGGAGGACGCCGCCGTTATGACCTATCCAAGCTTAGACCTGAGCTTTTTCATTCGAGAGAACTTTCTCAAAGAAAGACCATTGCTTATGCGCGTTGATCGAGCTATGATCAAAAAGACGATTTAGAGCGACAAAAACAGGTTCTTGAGCTTTATTGCGCAAGGCAAGGTTGGACTTATGAACTCATCTCTTATTTAGGGTACGGATGCAGCGCATGTGTACGGTGGTTTATTAGGCCACTTAACGGCTTGGTGTGAACAGCACCAAATGCCTTATGAAGGCATTCCCGTTGGTACAATTAAGAAG
>NZ_CADEAK010000136.1 GCF_902825225.1 Bartonella vinsonii subsp. berkhoffii ATCC 51672 | reverse complement strand
CGTAGCACTTGTTAAAGCCGTTAAAATAATACGTAACTTTTTTGTGTGAGCTGCTTGAATAGCTTTTGTGGAACCCGTTGTGTAAAATAATTTTAAGCCTTTATGCTTGAAGCTCACAATTGCCATTACCATTTCCTATCGTATACTATAACTATACGAACCATAACAATAAAAGTCAAGTATCATGCCTACAAATCTGATTTAATATCTAGGAAAAATGGGTAGGAATAAGCGATAAAAAACTTCAAAAAGGTGCGGGATAGGGTATAAAAAAGCTTAATAGAATCAATAAGTACAAATTCCCTTACTTTTACAATAACCTATTGATTTTATTAATAACTGGTACGCCTTCATCACCCTCCATTTATTCTATAAGATTTTATTGTTAAATTTGGTGATAATATCACAATATTTCTATTAAAAATTGAAATTCCTTTCCATTTTATTACCAAAAATTTTCAATATTCA
>NZ_CADEAK010000135.1 GCF_902825225.1 Bartonella vinsonii subsp. berkhoffii ATCC 51672 | reverse complement strand
GTGGCGTGAAAATGCCATTAAAAGAGACATGAACCTTACCATCAGAACCGGCTTGTAGGTGCTTCTTCTCCTCAGCCGTTAAATAATGCGACTGAGGAATTTTTTGTCCACGACCGTTTTTTATATACCGCCCATTTTCATCTTTGAGATAGATAATATTTCCCTTTTCATCACGATCCACCACGGCGATGGAGTGCTCTTTGATAAACATGGTTTTATAGGAATCATCGCTGTATTTAAACCCTTCTTCAAGCAATTGCGTTGCCATTTCACGGTTCTCATGGACGATTTGTTCCAGCCTGCCACCATCAAGCGCTTCTACAACTTGATGAGCTGTAGCGGTGTCTCGGTTAAGGGAGGCGATTGTTTGTTCCCCATTTTGCCCTGTCAGGTTCTTTTGCCCTGCTTCATCTGTCAAGATGATGCTGCCATTGCTGATAGCAGATTTGGTGTATCCTTCCTCTGAATCCTT
>NZ_CADEAK010000134.1 GCF_902825225.1 Bartonella vinsonii subsp. berkhoffii ATCC 51672 | reverse complement strand
AAGGAACTGTGACCAAAAACAAGAAAAAATTCGAATCATGAAGGTTTATGCAGCAAAAGGACTGGAAGGTGCCGGTGTGTTTTTGGTTGATCCCGGTAGTGGCATCTGGCATTCCCAGCATGCATCTCACCTGCTTAAAGTTCCCTTGAACAATACATATTTGGGTGACCAAAAAGCTTTTATCTGGCGTCCTAATGCAGAATTTGATACAATACCCTCTAAACAAGCAATCTCGCGCTTAAAAGAGCGTGCAGAAGAGGAGTATAGGCGCCTTCTTTATGTAGGAATGACACGCGCTGAAGGGCGATTGTTTGTTTCCGGGTGCAGTAGTGAGCATAACCCCCGTCAAACATTGCTAAGGTTGGAATAAAAATCTATCAAACCACACGCAGTCCCCAGCATGAGTCAGGCAGAAGGGAATGCAGCAAATGGTTAATTCAGCACAGGTTCTTCTGCTATATGCTTAACAGAAC
>NZ_CADEAK010000133.1 GCF_902825225.1 Bartonella vinsonii subsp. berkhoffii ATCC 51672 | reverse complement strand
GGAGTTTTTGCTGGATAAATGTAGTTGGCCAGAAAAATTTTCTTTTATAAGGCTTTTTTATCATTTGAATATGAATATTGAGATTTAATAGGTGAACACTTAATTAAAAATTAAAAGAACCTTGCTTCTTTTAAGAAACAAGGTTCTTTAAATTAAACAATAACTGCTGTCGTAATTAATCCCGATTCGAACCAAGAAATTGCAGCAGAAAAACAAACATATTGATAAAATCAAGATAAAGATTTAATGCACCCATAATAATTTTACGACCTCGGGTGTCATCCCGATCTCCTTCATAATACATTAATTTTATATTTTGCGTATCGTAAGCTGTTAAGCCAGCAAAAATAAAAACGCCAATTACAGAGATAGCAAATTGCAAAGCACTGGATCCAAGAAAGATATTAACAATCATGGCAAGCATCAAACCCACCAAACCGATAAAAAAGAATGAACCCATCGCTGTGAGATCA
>NZ_CADEAK010000132.1 GCF_902825225.1 Bartonella vinsonii subsp. berkhoffii ATCC 51672 | reverse complement strand
AAGCAGGTCGATCTGCTACCATAGAAGCCAAACGGTTTTGACCAGAAGAAAGAACAAAACGCGTCATCGAAATAGCCTCCAAAGCACGACTACGTAAAGTTGAACCATCTCCAAGATCTTTATCCATTGAAATAAACCATTGCGGCGTATTACGAAAAATAACCGGTTTTTTTGAACGCCAACTGTGAGGATAGGAATGTTTTAAACGACCGCGAGCAACCTATCGATCCGCTTTAATTAAAGCGTTTATCACTTCTTTATTAGCATCACCCATTTTTCCATGATCATCAATAACACGTACGGGCCCCTCTTTACGGTCCGGTCCAAAACCAGGGACATCCTTGGTATAAAAACCAGCATCATCAACAGGAAAAGGTATAGACGAATCAATACCAGCCTGCTCCAATAGAGGCTTATAAGCATTCCCAATTTCAAAATCCTCACGACCATGGCTAGGTGCTGTATGAACAAAACC
>NZ_CADEAK010000131.1 GCF_902825225.1 Bartonella vinsonii subsp. berkhoffii ATCC 51672 | reverse complement strand
CGCTTGTTCACGCGTGTGGAGCATGTGCACGGCCCAGGGATTATGATGCAGAGCCAGAAAGTAGAGAGAAGAGTATTGATGTGCTGGAAACAGGTAATGAGTGTGTGGGTGGAGTGAGATTCCGCTATAAAAACGAACATGAGGGAGGGTGGTGTTATACTTTTAAAGAGGAAAACCTTCCCATTTGTCAGCCTGGTGCTGTCATCCCAAAGCGCAGTGTCAAGAAGCGCTTAAATAGCCCATTTTGTAAAAGGTATAAAAATGCGGATGAATGCCAGCCTTAATTTTTGCTGTTTGAGATGATCAAGAATCCCCCATCCTTGCTTTTGCTTGAAATGGTGGGATTGTTTCCTCAATCACATTATTTAACACCTGAAGAAGAAAAGCATTTACACGCAGGTTCTGATGGCAACAGGCGTATGTTCTACAATGGTATTTTTAACACACCAGATGAAGCAGCCCGTTATGCGGTCCAGT
>NZ_CADEAK010000130.1 GCF_902825225.1 Bartonella vinsonii subsp. berkhoffii ATCC 51672 | reverse complement strand
TCTGTCTGTTTGATCCGTGATAATCTGGCTAATTTCAGCATAAACACGTGCATTACGTTTTCTTGCGGGTTCCCCATTTTCAAGGACTAGAAAGATACCTCCAGAACCCGTTATAACACCACCACCAGGATAATTTTTACGGTCCCATACCGGTGTCCATCCACCTCTAGTTAAGAGACCTCCAAGTTCATGGGCCAATAACATATCATAACTTTGTGTGTTATAAGAGCTTCCTACCAGTGCATGGGTACTTTGACCTGATCGAATACGAGCTACAGCAATTTGAAATGCAGAAAGCCCACTACCTTCTTCTCCCATAAACGTGCGAGAAGACCCTGTTACTTTATGAACAATTGAAATATTTCCAGCTAAAAGATTTGAGAGTTGTGCCAAAAACAAAGTTGGACGAAGTTCAGTCGAAAGAACCGAATTTAACATGAATGCATGATCAGGTACTTTACGTGCTTGTGAGAGAATTT
>NZ_CADEAK010000129.1 GCF_902825225.1 Bartonella vinsonii subsp. berkhoffii ATCC 51672 | reverse complement strand
AGTATGTGCGGTGAAAAAAATATGTGGTTTTTTTTCATTTTTTAATCGCTCAAATATTTCAACGCCTTTAACCTCAATGAAACCTGGCTCGTCCGCATGAGGATCAAAATCAAAAATTTTATCAAGAAAAATATATTCGGCTAGGAAACTTCCTATATTTTCCCACATTTCTATTGCAATCGCATGGAGTTCTTGCTCTGTTTTTTCTGGATATGCACCTCTAAGATTTGTAAGTGTGATTTGATGACGATGTAAAAGGGGACCAATTTTTTTTACCAACCAAGAAAAAAAAGAGACTCCCATTTTGGCAGGAAAGCATTTTAGAATAAATAAAGAACCAAAGAGCAGATATGCCCATAACAAGTAGGATATCTTTTTAGCTATAATTTTAATAAGATATATGAGATTTTTAAGAGAAAGATTCATCATGATTTAATAGATTTTAAGGATAATTTTACCAAAAACATCACGGCTCTCCAT
>NZ_CADEAK010000128.1 GCF_902825225.1 Bartonella vinsonii subsp. berkhoffii ATCC 51672 | reverse complement strand
CATTCAAGCGGGAAGCAGTTATTTGCGTAACGTTGAGTGTCCTTATATGCTTGCTGCACTTCACGTCCTGACAACTTTAACAGGATCAGCTCTTATTGCTCTTGCTGTTTTTGCTATGAAAATTAATACAGAATATGCTTGGAATATTGCCCATTTAGATGATGATTGGCTGCTGGAGTACTGGGGTAGCGATGAAGAAGCACTAGCGCGCCGTGCCCATCAGAAAATTGAATTTAATGCGGCTGTTACAATCATTACAACTTGTGCTTAAAGCTAAATTCCGTTTCTTTTTATGTTAGCCTTTTTCTTCTTCAGATAACTTTTGTGTTTTTTTGGTCTTTTTCTTTTCTAAGAATTACTTGTGCGTTTTGCTGCTAATCCCTCTCTACATCTTCCTCGGATCCCCCGCGATAAGAGTGGTGTCGATTTTTGGGTGTTTGTTATTACTGGGGCTAAATTATGTAACTTTCACGGAATTTTTG
>NZ_CADEAK010000127.1 GCF_902825225.1 Bartonella vinsonii subsp. berkhoffii ATCC 51672 | reverse complement strand
AAGCACTCGAAATGGTTGAAAATGTTATGATATCCAATCGTTTGCTCGGAATAATTCAACCACTTTCATCGAATACAGACCGCTTCACCTCACCACTTTATAAAATAGGCTGTATAGGGCGCATTACAAACTACAACGAAACGGGAAATGGGCAGCTTTTCATTATACTACAAGGCGTTTGTCGCTTCACCTTAGAACAGGAGTTGGTGAACGCAAAACCTTATCGAACTGCTCTCATCCGATCAAACATAGAAGACTTACAAGAACCTGATATGGTAGAAAACATTAATCGAGAAAACCTCCTCAACATTGTTGAGCAATATCTCGTCATACATGAAATAGAATATAATTGGAGCAGTATCATACAAGCCCCCACGCCTCTATTGGTTAATGCTTTTTCAGCCCTCATCCCTTTTACACCAGAAGAAAAACAAGCTCTACTTGAAGCTCCAGATATTGGAAATCGTGCCCAAACTCTTCTGGCT
>NZ_CADEAK010000126.1 GCF_902825225.1 Bartonella vinsonii subsp. berkhoffii ATCC 51672 | reverse complement strand
AAATACTTTGGTTTTGTTATAAATGACCATAGGCTAGTGGAGCAGACATGTGAGAAGGAATAGTATGGGAGATCTTATGACTTTGATTTGTTCGTGATTGGAATCGGTGCTTGTGGAGGGCGTGCTGCACGCCTCGCGGGAAGTGTGGGGAAGCATGTGGCTATAGCAGAAGAGTATGGAATAGGGGGAACTTGATTTACTTGTGGTTGTGTTCCCAAGAAATTATATGTTTATGCCTCACAATATGCAAAAGAGTTTCGTCAAAGTGTGGGTTTTGGATGGCAGTATGCGGATCCAATTTTTAGCTGGGAAAAATTAGTTGAGGCTAAAAATAAAGAAATATCAAGATTAGAAGAGCTTTATCGCAAGGGATTACAAAGTAACAATGTTCATATTTATGAGAGTCGTGCTGTTGTTGTGGATGATCACACATTAGATCTCTCTGTGACAGGTGAGCGGGTTAGAGCGGAAAAAATTTTAATCGCG
>NZ_CADEAK010000125.1 GCF_902825225.1 Bartonella vinsonii subsp. berkhoffii ATCC 51672 | reverse complement strand
CATGTCCAAAAGAGATCGTCATCGAATGGATATCTTTCCAATGAGGTGGCACAATAGGATGAGCAATTTCAGGTAATTCCGTTGTCATTCGATCAAGTAAACCAAGTCGTTTCAAAAAATCACGATGTCCGTCAATTCCTATCGCCAATGCTTCCCTAGCAGAACCAATGTTAGAGGAATAAATGAAAACTTCCCATAGAGTTAAGGGACGATTGTTCCCATGAAAATCACGAATAAAATAATTTTTACTTGCTTGAATAGGCTGTGAAGCATCAATAACGTTATTTAAATGAAAAAGTCCTGAATCAAGTGTCATTGCAGTTGTAAAACTTTTAATAATAGATCCCATTTCAAAAGTTCCAGCTGTCATCCGATTAAGGCGGTCACCTCTAAGAGCATCAACAGGATTCCCAGGATCAAAATCAGGCACAGATACCATAGCAACGACCTCACCGGTATGGATGTTAAAAATAACAGCTCCTGCAGCA
>NZ_CADEAK010000124.1 GCF_902825225.1 Bartonella vinsonii subsp. berkhoffii ATCC 51672 | reverse complement strand
GCCCTTATTTTTTTGGTCATTAGTGGACCACAGGGTATTTCAACACAATATCTGAATGAGCAGGTAGAGCAAATTGAAGCGAGTTTACAACCGTTACACGATTCTGGAGAAATTGCTAATAGTTATTCTATTGCGGGCATTGGCGGTTCGTCCAATACTGCTTTTTTGGTTTTGTTGCTTTCATCTTGGGATAAGCGTTTGCGTAGTCAGCAAGAAATCGTGAAAGATGTTAATGCAAAGGTTAGACAATTGCCCGCAGTTTTTGTGTTTGCAGTGCAAGGAAATTCTTTAGGTGTGAGAGGAACTGGCCAAGGGTTACAATTTGCAATTCTTGGGAATGATTATACAAAATTACAGCCAATCGCTAATAAGCTTGGTACTGCTTTACAAGCTAATCCATATTTTATTCATCCACGGCTTACTGTTGAGGCAACACAACCACAATTTTTTATTGATATTAATCGAGAAAAAGCTTCTGATTTGGGAAT
>NZ_CADEAK010000123.1 GCF_902825225.1 Bartonella vinsonii subsp. berkhoffii ATCC 51672 | reverse complement strand
TAAAAGTTGTAGAATCATTCGGATCAAAAACTTGATCTTCAAGTGGATATTTAAAATGTCATAAATGGCCCTTGACTTCTTTTTGTTCAACTTCAAGATCCGAGATAGCCGTTAACAGTTTAGGATCCCACTTAACCAAACGTTTATCTCTATATATCAACCCTTGCTTATAAAGCGTAACAAAAACTTCACGAACAGCTTGGGACAAACTTTCATCCATTGTAAACCGCTCACGCGACCAATCACAGGAAACACCACGTCTGCGTAGCTGGTTTGCAATAATCCCACCAGCCTCATGACGCCATTCCCAAATACGCTCAACAAATTTTTCTCTCCCCATTTCTTGGCGGTTTGGCTCTTGACGCTCTGCAAGTTGTCGCTCACAGACCATTTGCGGTGAAAATCCCCAATGATCCCTATCGGGGCGCCACAATACCTTCATACCCCGCATCCGCCGAAACCGAACTAACAAAATTTGGATTTTCGTTATT
>NZ_CADEAK010000122.1 GCF_902825225.1 Bartonella vinsonii subsp. berkhoffii ATCC 51672 | reverse complement strand
TAGTACTTTTAAGAAGAAAGCAAGGAAGCGAATCAAAATAATAATGACGAGAGTTTTTGCTTATTTTAGGGATGATCATACCTTTTGAAGATAAGAAACTTTAATTCTCTTCTCCAAATTTATTATTTATGAGCTTTTCAAGAGCATCGAGAGCATCAGTTGCTTCTGGTCCCCAAACGCGAATAGTGAGGTTACAACCAGAGGAGGCTGCTAACATCATAAGTCCCATAATTGATGAACCGCCAACAATTTTCCCATCTTTTTCAACTTCAACAATTGCATTACCCTTATCAACAGTATGAACAATTTTTGCAGAAGCACGCGCCCACAATCAACGTTAATTACAAATATTGAAATGACGACATAATTTAGAGGGGAGAGGGACTGTGAAGAGCATAAGTGATTAATTATACGCTATAAAATTATACTGGTACAGTGCTGTATGTAAGACGGGCGTCTTGCGCGGGTCTGAAGGCTTCTGATAATAAAAAATC
>NZ_CADEAK010000121.1 GCF_902825225.1 Bartonella vinsonii subsp. berkhoffii ATCC 51672 | reverse complement strand
CCAATGTGAAGACGGCGAGCAATCTCACTCATATGCCCCTTATAATGTTTAAGCGCTTGTTCAATAATATCATGCTCCATCTCTGCAAAAGTGCGAACATGCCCATCAGCATTTAAAAATTGTATTGATTCTTGTTCATGATCTTCTTGAACATTACTCTCAATGATATTTGGAACACTTATTAATGGACTTCCCATTAATTGAGGAAAGTCTCGAACAGTTAACAATGGCCCCTCGCTGAGCAAAACCGCACGAAATAGAAAATTCTCAAGTTGATCCCGATTACCAGGCCAATCATACTGCATAAGCAATGAAAGAGCTGATCCTGTTAAACCATGTACGTGCGATCGCCCTGTTTCCGTAATAATGCGGTCAATTAAACGCTGCGTAAGCTCTGGAAAATCATCCCTCAATTCCCGCAAAGCAGGAACACTAATTGATAACGGAGAAAGTTGTTCAAACAAACTGCGCGAAAAACAATCTTCTCTAACCAGA
>NZ_CADEAK010000120.1 GCF_902825225.1 Bartonella vinsonii subsp. berkhoffii ATCC 51672 | reverse complement strand
TGTTTTACGGGTAAGAGCGATAGCTTGAACACTCTCTTCCCAACTTCGTGCTATGGAACGTACATGGTGTTCAAGTGTGGTGCGTTCAATAAGAGGAGCACTTTCACTCCTTTTGCGATGGATGATATAATGAACGCGGATAAGTGTGCTTTCTAAAAACAGAGGATAGGATTCAAGAAAATCACTTTGATAAAGGTCAACAAAATATTCGCCAATTTTTTCACGAATGTTGCTGCTGTATTGGTCACGGGGTATATAGACGAGTATAGAAACAAAACGTCCAAAAGAATCAATATGGGCAAGCACTCGCAAACGTGGACGTTCATCTAATTGCAAGATAAGTTTGGCGTTTTCTGTCAATGTATCAATGTCAGAGCGAAACATTTCATCTCTTGGATAGGTTTCTAAAACACTAATGAGTGATTTTCCAGAATAGTCTGCGCGTTTATATCAAAGGCGTTGAATGATGGTTTTGGCTTTTTCTTTTAAGAAAGGAAT
>NZ_CADEAK010000119.1 GCF_902825225.1 Bartonella vinsonii subsp. berkhoffii ATCC 51672 | reverse complement strand
CGTACCAGTAGAATCCATTGGGGTTGGCCAAACACACTCCGGCCGATTCCCGTTAACCCCCTGTCACCCCCCCAAGAGGGGAGCGATGGCCGCTCGCCACTTCATTAAAAAAACCCTTTCCCGCCCCAACCCCGAGAAAATTGCCTTTCCCGGGCACCAATCCCCAAACCTGTGAACGTAAAACCTTTTAGGTGGATTTTTTTAAAACCCCCCAGTGGGCAAGAATACGCGTTGCATTTGGAGTAAGCTGAATGCCAGCGCCTACACTATCGAGTTGTTTACATTTTTCAATAAGAGTACTTGCAATTCCCTTTTGGGCAAGTGCTAAAGCAGAGCTTAAACCAGCAATTCCCGCCCCGATAATGATTGGCGGTTGATCAATGATAGCCATTGTATATTATATTAGAAGTTATAGCGGGTTATCTATATGATATATGCACCCTGTTGGATTTGTTTGATTGAATGACAATGAATGATTATAACGGTAAAGCGTTGAACAAT
>NZ_CADEAK010000118.1 GCF_902825225.1 Bartonella vinsonii subsp. berkhoffii ATCC 51672 | reverse complement strand
TTTGCTTGATAACCATGGCGTTTGGCCAGGGTTTCAACAATCTCGCCAACGGTTTTGTGATCAAAATGTTCACTTGTTTGTTCTTTGAGTTCTTTACGCATTGAGGCGCTTTTGCCACAAAGGCGCAAGATCTCTCCATCACTGCCCCCGATACTGACAACCGATTCGACAACAAAACGCCCCATAAAAGCACTGATGCTGTTCTCATAGCCAAAGATCACCTGCAGAGCGCTATTGCTTTGCGGAACCTCTAAATCATTACCACGATCGTCAAACTCCGCTTCAAATGTATCGGCTTCATTACCGGCATGATCGGTAATGGTGGCGCTAAGAAGACGCTGGTAAAAAACCTCATGCACGGGTTTGTCTTCCACCTTGACCACAATAAAAGGATATGTGCGCATTAATCCCATAACCGCTTCACCATGCTTTGGAGATTGTGAAGTGCGAATTCAGGCAAAATAACCTTTAAACCGCGTGGTAAAAGCACACCATATTGGGCAATCTCTGGATTGGCT
>NZ_CADEAK010000117.1 GCF_902825225.1 Bartonella vinsonii subsp. berkhoffii ATCC 51672 | reverse complement strand
GAAGACCAGAGCCTGCACGAGCAAAATTTATCAAAAGGGAGAGTCTCGTGTCGTTATCATCTGAAGCTAGAAAAAAGCAGTTCATAATTATTTTAAAACACCTCTATACATGGGATTTTTTTAGATAAACAATTAAAAAAGAAAAAGTAATAATAATAAATATCAAAAAATCTAAAAAAATGAAATGAAAAGAAAAATAAATATTTTTTCTAATATATTCTTGTATAAGCTATAATTGCGATTCAATTGGCAACCAACTCATTATCTTTGCAAATGCGCGACGCCTAAAACTGCTTTCTGGTTCATAATCAATACTATATCGTTTTTCATTTTCAATAAAATCCCAATAAATACGATCATTATCCCCAAGACGTAAACAATAACTCATTTCACCTGTTGTTTCTTCTAAAAAAAGCAAATCCAACATCGCTGTAATTGGTGCACACTCAAAAAGAATACCCATTTCTGTATTTAATGAAGCTGATCGAGGATCAAAATTTAAAGATCCAATAAAAGCA
>NZ_CADEAK010000116.1 GCF_902825225.1 Bartonella vinsonii subsp. berkhoffii ATCC 51672 | reverse complement strand
CATAAGAAACTTTTTGCTTGAAATTAAAAAATGGTGCCATACCTGAATTGCCTGGATTACGCCAGTAGGTTTTCCATCCAGGTTTAAGCATAACTTCAATAATACCGTTTCTGATTCCAGAAAAGGATGGGTGGGTGATAGCTAATCTAATGCGGCCACCATCTGATTCATACCAGGGTGTTGCAAAAAGATATGATTTTTGTTCTGTTTGAGCGCTTACAGAGAAGTTAAGTAATCCTAAAACTGCGAATATTAATTTTATAGTAATTAAAAGCTTTTTATGAAAGAAAATTGAAATACTTTGTAAATTTATAAATATTTGAATTTTTTTCATTGGAGCTTTATTTTCTTGTTGTATGAATTGAATTGAGTTTTAACATGTAAATTATGGAGAGTAACAGATTGATGAAGCAGTGTAATGGCTTTTTAGGTGGACAGTTGCTTATAGCAATGCCTGGAATGAATGACAAACGCTTTATTCGTTCTGTTATTTATGTTTGTGCACATTCTGATGCTGGT
>NZ_CADEAK010000115.1 GCF_902825225.1 Bartonella vinsonii subsp. berkhoffii ATCC 51672 | reverse complement strand
CAGATGGTGTAACCATGGGCAATATTATTCGCGCCCTTAAAACCATTGATGAAGGTGATTGGACAGAATGGTTTGAAACTGTCAGTTCAGTCGGTTCTATTTTGCGTGAAACGAGCGATTTTTCCGAAATTGCTCCCCATTCACGTAATATTTATCGACAAGTCATTGAAAAAATTGCATGCCTTTCGCCTCTTAGTGAACTGCAAGTTGCACGCAAAGCTGTAGAAATGTTTACAAAAGTCAAAGTCCCCATTCTGGGGCTTATTGAAAATATGAGCTACTTTATTGCGCCTGATACGGGAAAACGCTATGATATTTTTGGCCATGGTACTGTGCGCACAGAAGCAGAAAGTCGAGATATTTCTTTCTTGGCAGAAGTGCCACTTGATGCAACTTTTCGATTTTCTTCAGATGGTGGAGTGCCAATTTTTGTTGCTGAGCCGGAAGGTAGGCATGCCAATCTTTACCGTACAATTGTTCATCAAATAAAGGGAAGATTTTCTTAATTTCATTGTTTTTT
>NZ_CADEAK010000114.1 GCF_902825225.1 Bartonella vinsonii subsp. berkhoffii ATCC 51672 | reverse complement strand
ATTGATCACGCAACATTCTCCCTTTTATCTCGCGGACTGCTCCCTCTTCCAAATCAGAGAGCTGAAATGTACCCTAAGATACACGAATGTGCCGTTTACCCGATAATCCCAATGCACCAAGCACATTTTTTTTTTCCCGGTTTTTTTTCTCTCTTTTCTATGATCTGGGTTGGACTTTTTGGTTTTTTCCCTTTCCTTTTGGGTGGCGTTTATATTGCGGTTGTTTGTTTTTTTTGTTTTTTTAAATACTGTTTTTGCCCTGTGTGAAGATCGTATTTTCTATCTCTTCCCCCCGTCTCGTTTTGTTTTTTTCGTTTTTTGCCTATCTCCACCGCAGCCCCAAATTTTTTCTTTTTATTTCCTTCAGATGTTCTTTATTAAATTTCGTTATCGTAAGTTCCGGGTTAGTTGAAGTGTTGCTGTGTTTTTCTTCATTCGTTTAGATTGTAGGAAAACAGGAAAAATCATTAACTGTCTTCTGCGCTCATTTTTTCAGAAATAATTGAAACCGCCGGAGGATTT
>NZ_CADEAK010000113.1 GCF_902825225.1 Bartonella vinsonii subsp. berkhoffii ATCC 51672 | reverse complement strand
GGACGCGTTCTTCAGACCTTTGTTAAGGGACAATCAATTTTTAAACTTGATCAATAAACTTAATGAGATTTTTAATGAATAAAATAGAAACACTTTTACAGTTTTATCCATGGTTTCTCTTTCTAATATCTTATCTAATTGGTTCTATCCCATTTGGCCTACTTTTTACGCGATTAGCCAAACTTGGCGATATAAGAACAATTGGTTCGAGAAATATTGGAGCTACAAATGTTCTGCGGACAGGAAATAAAAAAGTTGCGGCTCTCACGCTTCTTTGCGATATATTAAAAGGAGCTGTTGCTGTTCTTGTTATAAAATTTTTAAGTGATCCGACAGAAAACAGTACCATTGTTTTACTGGCTGGTTTTTTTGTCTTTTTGGGACATCTTTTTCCCATATGGCTTAAGTTTAAAGGTGGTAAAGGTGTTGCTACCTATTTGGGTGTGTGTTTTGCCTTTTACTGGCCAGCAGCAATTGTTTTCATTATTGTGTGGATGATATTTTTTTTACTCACACGCTACT
>NZ_CADEAK010000112.1 GCF_902825225.1 Bartonella vinsonii subsp. berkhoffii ATCC 51672 | reverse complement strand
ACCCTGAACATCTTGAGGATGCGACCAAAAATGCGGAAAATGCTTTCAACCAAGCGCGTGGACGCATGGTGGGTGCCATTGCCCAAACCGCAACCTTAATTGCTCCCCTCTATAAAGCTATGCAATTCGACCAATCAATGAAGGGATTAGAAAAGGTTCTGGATGCGCCGCTTCATCGCTTAAAGGAATTACGCCGTTTTGCTTTGGAAACCTCCAGCAAAATCCCGCTCGCAGCACGTGAAGTTTTGGAACTGATGACCAGTGCTAGCCAAGCAGGAATTGGTGAACAAGATCTAGAAGCTTTTAGTGTTTATGCCGCAAAGGCAGCTGTAGCATTTGATATGACGGGGGATCAGATTGGGGAGCGCTTTGCCAAATTGCGCAATGTCTTCAAGCTTAATCAAGCGGGCATTGAAGATCTAGGCGATGCTATCAATCATCTCTCCAACCATATGGCGGCAAAAGCCAGTGAAGTGTCTGATTTTACCAATCGTGCCACCGGTGCGGCAACCATGTTTAAACTCA
>NZ_CADEAK010000111.1 GCF_902825225.1 Bartonella vinsonii subsp. berkhoffii ATCC 51672 | reverse complement strand
CGAATTCTCCTCAAACGGATGCATGCAATTTTCTAGCAATGGGAAAGGCACAATAAGAACAGAGGAACACTGGAAAAGACTACTCTGGACTCCGAGAAAAATGTACGCAATCCCCATAGCCTGTTCCACAGCCACAACCTGCTCCATCAGCAGAATATTCGGAAATCCTTCAACTTCTAAAAAAAGGAAAAATTATTGAGCTCTTAAAAAAACAGCTTGCGTTGAAAAAAGAACAACTTTCGCAAGTAGAAAAAGCTTATCAGGCTATAACAAAGAGTCAGAAAACAGAACCTCAAAAAATAGACTTTTCTAGTTTTTTTCTCAAAGAACCAGAAGCGCTCTATAAGAGTGATAAGCTTTCAAGGGAATCATATCAAAAGGAATTAGAGGAACCCACCAACATTTCTGTTTCTTCTGATCAAATTTTCAATACTCTTTCTGGCCGTTTACAATTTGCATCGATACTAGATTATTCTGTAAGTTTAGATTCTTTTGAAGACGTTGAAAATCGTTTTTAATACTTTT
>NZ_CADEAK010000110.1 GCF_902825225.1 Bartonella vinsonii subsp. berkhoffii ATCC 51672 | reverse complement strand
AACCCCACTTCCCTCTTAATCTTCCTCCATATCACCCCTGATCCTTGCCAACTCCTCCAAATCAACGCCCCCGCCCCTAACAGCTGAACCATTTTTTCTCCCTTCACCACCAACGAAAAAATCCTCGTCCCCCCTCCTTCATTCAGGGGCACAAATGCTCCCTCAATGAAGGACTCCTCATTCAAAGCTCAAAAGTCTCTTCACTCATGCTGTTGCACGACGCAAAAATCATCTCGAAGATATTCTTCCGACAAATTTTTCGCGACACACTCTGCAGCCTCTCGTGATATGAAAAGAACTGCATTGTGTTTTTGTGGTTCGAGTCTGATGGTAGTTTTAGTATTTCCAGCGTAGTAAAGTGGAAACCCCTGATAAAAAGTCTTGAGATAACTGCCCATGATTTTTCACCACCAGTAATCGCTCAAAACATCACATGGGCGCAAGCGATGCTGCTTTTCATAAGAGCCATAGAGATTATCTTCATAATCGCGTGCAACTTTGCCCTCTAAACAAGCATGGTATGCATC
>NZ_CADEAK010000109.1 GCF_902825225.1 Bartonella vinsonii subsp. berkhoffii ATCC 51672 | reverse complement strand
TAAGAAAAGTTTGGGATTGTGGATATGACGCAAGACCCCCTGCAATGCCAAGAAGATGAAAAGGTTCAGACTTAGAGAGATTGGGCACGGGAACACGGTTGGGATGGTACTGATATCGGCATTGATCTGGTAGCAAAGCTTCGCAATCAAGAGGGCTATGTGGCTATTCAATGTAAGTTTTATAAAGCTGACCATCAGATCAGTAAAAAAGATATTGATAGCTTTATCGCTGCCTCTGGAAAAGACATCTTTAAATATCGTCTTCTCGTTGATACCACAGAAGTGGAATTAAGTGACAATGTGAATGCCATGATCAAAGGACAAGCGATCCCAGTTTATCGCATTGACCTTCCTAAAATGGAAAACAGTCGTATAGACTGGCAAAATTATGCAACGAAAAAAGAAGGTGTTATTAAAACAATAAAAGAGCCTCGACACCATCAAGAAGAAGCCATCAAGAAAGTCTGTGAAGGTGTAAAAGAAGCAAACCGTGGCAAGCTGAATATGGCATGTGGTACGGGTAAAGCTTTCA
>NZ_CADEAK010000108.1 GCF_902825225.1 Bartonella vinsonii subsp. berkhoffii ATCC 51672 | reverse complement strand
ATAACAGAAAATAGTCTTGTTAAATGGGACGAAGATGGGAAATTCATTACCATTGGTGATGAAAAAGACGGTATCGAAATCAAAGTTGCGAACTCTGAAGGCGAGAATCGAATTATTTCTGGCGTTGCAGTTGGAAAGGTCAGTTCCGATTCGACAGAAGCAATAAATGGCCATCAGTTATTTAGTTATATTACTAATATAGTGGATTTTTTTGGTGGTGAGGAGACAGATGTACTTAATGGTATCAAACCAACTTTTACGGTTCAGAAAACGAAACATAATAATGTAACTGATGCTTTCGCTGCTGTCGATAGCTCTATCACAGATATTTATACTCAGATTAGCAATGTAACAGAAAATAGTCTTGTTAAATGGCATGAAGATCAGAAGCTTATTACCATTGGTAAAGAAAAAGGCGGTACAAAAATCGATATCACAGGTACTGAGGGAGCTCGGACTATCGCGGGCGTGAAAGCTGCAGAGAACGATGATGAAGCTGTTAATAAAAAACAACTCGATGACACTGTAACAAATATTAATAATAATGTTAT
>NZ_CADEAK010000107.1 GCF_902825225.1 Bartonella vinsonii subsp. berkhoffii ATCC 51672 | reverse complement strand
CTTGTGCCACAAGGCGCCCCAAGCGGTCATGGCGTCCCCTTATGATGGTTTGAACCTCATTCAGTTCACCACTTTGGATAAAGGGGCGTTGTCCATAAAACACAACGCTTTGCTGTTCCTCTTTGCCACGAGATCTGTCAATTGCAAAGGGTAAACCACTTTCATGCTTCATTTTAAAACCTCAATAAAATCTTGAATTGTTCGCGAATATCGGCGCGCAAAGGAATGTTGATAGGTGTTTTGAGTATCTCGACACCGCCCTTCAGTTCATCAGGCTCCAACCAAAGTTTGCCCCAAGGAATATCAAGGGGGATATCAAGGGGAACATCTTGTTTGGGGGTGGCATGAATGAGAACAGAAAAAGAGGCTGCTTGCTTGCCATCAACATCGCCAAAGTCTGTTCGTGCTGCTAGAAAAAGTGCCGTACCCCTCGGGGAGGGCTGATAGTGATTACCTGAATGGTGATAAACACCATCCAAAACCTGTTCGACAGGCGCTACAGCATAGCATCTTCGAAAGCCAATTACGGCATTTTGGCTGTCTCTTAACACGA
>NZ_CADEAK010000106.1 GCF_902825225.1 Bartonella vinsonii subsp. berkhoffii ATCC 51672 | reverse complement strand
CCGCCATGATTTCGGGGCACCCTTCAAGGGACAAAGAACCACTGCCCATGCTACGGCACAGCCGGTCTGATTCTGAGGCGGCAGCAGCTAAAGCCTCTTCCCTGCTGGTGTAGCAACAACGCAAACGGCGCACGGGACCGCTAAAGCCTGTCTGATGTTTGACATGGCATTGTTGCCCTTGTAAGCGATCAAAATAACAGGCTTCAATGGTGCCGTATTGGGTGCGTGGCTCTAACGTGAATTCCCAACTGGAGCAGTCATGCTTATGAAGTTCGAGGACCGGTAAATTGTCGCCACTTAAAAATAAAAACTTATTGTCCTTGATTAAAAAACGTGCCTGCATGCGGTCTGCAAGGCGGGTTAAAAAATCAACAGCCGATTGATCCGTACGAATCACATAAGGCAAAGTTTTGTGCGTGAATTGAGGACTGATTTTTGCTTGATAACCATGGCGTTTGGCCAGGGTTTCAACAATCTCGCCAACGGTTTTGTGATCAAAATGTTCACTTGTTTGTTCTTTGAGTTCTTTACGCATTGAGGCGCTTTTGCCACAAAGGCGCA
>NZ_CADEAK010000105.1 GCF_902825225.1 Bartonella vinsonii subsp. berkhoffii ATCC 51672 | reverse complement strand
ACGCTCTCAACGCTTTCTTTTGTTAAAGGTTCCACTGTTTGCATGAAACCGTGTGAACAAAATGAAATGACGAAGCTTCAATATGAAGAAAAGAATGAACAGCAACAGCACCATTCACACTCTTAAAGAAGAAAGATCAGAGATGATAGATGTTCCACAGATCTCCATAAGCAAAGTCCAGTTGATTGATCTTGTTAATAAGATTGGACAGGAAGACATATATTATGGTGTCCGTTCGCCTCAAGATGCATGTCTTGAAACAAGCATGAAGGCCACATCAACAGGTTTTATTGTTTGTATGCTACATAGTATCTTTGCGCGTGATGATAGAAATTATTTTCCATTATTTCCATACGATGATTTTAAACAATGGTTTTCATCTGTCTTTACGCAAGCTTTTACTGCTTGGTTTGATAATCATTTTTCTCAAGAGTTATCATCTTTTAACTTTATATTTAGAACGTGGATTACAGCACCTGACTCGTTCTTTGTGCATAAACTAAGACGTGTCCATTTATTCTGGAGTTACTAAATTTGATTCCCTTGCATATATGGAAAGTGGCG
>NZ_CADEAK010000104.1 GCF_902825225.1 Bartonella vinsonii subsp. berkhoffii ATCC 51672 | reverse complement strand
TAGCCCGCCTTCAGAAGTTGATCTGAAACGGATTGTTTGATGTCGGCGGGAGCCTTGAGTAGCATGCGAGCGGGGACCTCATGGTTAAAAAGTGCCACAAGAAGAGCAGATGCCAAGCGTGTTCTTAAGGGGATCTCTGACCACTTTTAGATACCTAGAATTCATCACCACAACGGCGCGCGAGATCACGAACGCGAAGAATATAACTTTGCCGTTCAGTCACAGAAATAACGCCACGTGCCTGCAAAAGGTTAAAGATCTGGCTAGCTTTAATACATTGGTCATAAGCTGGAAAAACGCCCAGATGTAAGCCCTTTTCTTGATTTGGTTGTCCAGCCTCAAGAAGTGCGATGCATTCGCGTTCTGCATCGATAAAATGCTGGTGCAGCAATTTGGTATCCGCAAACTCAAAATTGTAGTATGAATATTCCTGCTCTGCTTGTAAAAAAATATCTCCATAACTTATTTTGTTTTCGCCATCTAAACCATTAAAGTTAAGATCATAGACATTATCAACACTCTGTATATACATTGCTAGACGTTCAAGCCCGTAGGTAAGTTCTCCTG
>NZ_CADEAK010000103.1 GCF_902825225.1 Bartonella vinsonii subsp. berkhoffii ATCC 51672 | reverse complement strand
CGCATTACTTTTTATGTTTTTATTGCGCCAGATTCCTCTAAAATCTGTTCTTATTGTGCCTCTTACAGGGATTATGCTAGGATACGTCATTGGTTCCTTAACCAACGCTATTGCCGATCATGAAATGCTGCTTCCTTCTCTGCAAACTTATTTATTTGGCAGTTTTGCGATGATTCTTGATGGAAAATACGAAATCTTATGGTTATCACTTCCCCTGTGTACTCTTGCCTACTTTACCGCTGATCGCTTTACAGTAGCTGCTCTTGGAGAAGATTTAACTAATAATCTTGGGCTTAATTATCGTAACGTTATGTTCTTTGGTCTTTTTATTGTCTCATCAATCACCGCCGTTGTAATCTGTACAATTGGCCGTGTTCCTTTCGGTGGACTGATTAGTCCAAACCTTGTGTCAAACTTTATGGGTGACAATATGCGCCATACAGCTCCTTGGGTAGCAATCAATGGCGCAGGACTAGTATTAACTTGTGACATTTTAGGACGAATAATTCATCCTTCTCTTGAAATCCCCATCAGCACTATGATGGGGGTTATTGGGAGCTTTATCTTTA
>NZ_CADEAK010000102.1 GCF_902825225.1 Bartonella vinsonii subsp. berkhoffii ATCC 51672 | reverse complement strand
CCTCTTATTAAGCATGTTCTACAATCCTTCTCTATAACATGCTTCTTTTTATTTTTCTGCTTCCTTGTAATAAAGTCTATCACTGTTCCAAATCCATTTTTTGACATCAGGTCCCATACCAACGGTATAATATGTCTGAAATAAATCAACCATAGGACCATGCTCTAGCACATAATGCTGTAAAGTACGATATTGCATGATACGCTTATTGGGGTCTTTCTCAAACAAAGCATCCATCACCATGTTATTAATATTTTCATCATAATACCCAGCGCGCCAAGCCAAATACATATTGTGCTTTTTTGTAAATGTTGGATCAGGATTAAACACGTGATTTAATGAGGCAGGATGTCCATCAGGATCGGCACTCCCCCACCCCATAATAGCAGTATCATAATTTCCACCACGTACACGGCTCAACAATTGATTTTGTGCCATTTTTTCAATTGTCAGCTCAACACCAATTTTACGTGCATTGGCTTGAATAGACTGTGCAACAGACGACATATAACTAAGGCTTCCAACTAAAAGATTAGCTTTAAAACCGTTCGGATAACCAGCCTCAGTAAT
>NZ_CADEAK010000101.1 GCF_902825225.1 Bartonella vinsonii subsp. berkhoffii ATCC 51672 | reverse complement strand
TCCAGTTGGGAATTCACGTTAGAGCCACGCACCCAATATGGCAGCGTTGAATCAACCTACTTTGATCGCTCGCAAGGACAACAATGCCAAGTCAAGCATCAGACAGGCTTTAGTGGTCCTGTGCGTCGTTTGCGTTGTTGCTACACCAGCAGGGAAGAGGCATTAGCTGCTGCCGCCTCAGAATCAGACCGGCTGTGCCGTAGCATGGGCAGTGGTTCTTTGTCCCTTGAAGGGCGCCCCGAAATCATGGCGGATCAACCGCTGCTTCTTCAAGGGTTCCGTAGTGAAATCAATGGACCATGGAAAGCTGAAACCGTGACCCATCGCTATGAGAAACAAAGCGGATACACCACAGAAATTACTCTAGAAGCACCAGACAAGGGAAAGGACAGCAACAAAGAATAGAGGCTGGGCTGGTTGCCCAGCCAACGGGACTAGTTTGGTACACACCCGTCCGATGTAAGAGCTCTTAACATCGCAGCCACTTCTTATCACTTGAAGCAATGAGAAGATGGCTACTATAGATGAAAGAGTGTTAAAAAATTATGGATACACTTTACAAGGAAACATTAAAAT
>NZ_CADEAK010000100.1 GCF_902825225.1 Bartonella vinsonii subsp. berkhoffii ATCC 51672 | reverse complement strand
CAAACGCTTCAGTGCTGCAGCTGCAATAGCTTGAAGCAAATGCGTTTTCCCTAAACCAACAGATGCGTGAATAAAAAGAGGATTAAATCTTAAAGCACTTTTATGTCCTTCTGCAATCGAACGTGCTGCAGCTAAAGCAACACGGTTAGAAGAACCTTCCACAAAACTTTCAAAAGTATAGCGAGAATCAAGTGGTGAACCAAAAACACCCGCTTGAACATTCTTTACAGAATGTTCTGTGTAATTCTCAACAAAAGATGGAGGTGTCCGCTCTTCCAGAACAACAGGAGCTGTACTCGTTTTACAGATCACACCTCCTGAAACACGCTTCATACCGCGAACAATGACTTCAACACGAAGAATCGCTGAATTCTCTTGTTTCCATAAATTTGTCAAAAGAGAACCATAGTGATTACAAATCCATGAACGCAAAAATGCTGTAGGGACAAAAAGCTTTACAAGACTACGGCTATATTCAGCAAGCTTCACACGACCAAACCAACTCGTATAAGCCTCAATACCAACCTGCGCTTTTAATTGCGCCATCACACGCGCGAAAGCCGCCGTGCCTTCTTCCTCTG
>NZ_CADEAK010000099.1 GCF_902825225.1 Bartonella vinsonii subsp. berkhoffii ATCC 51672 | reverse complement strand
CTCGGTCCTGATTTTATTGTCGGGGAATATGGTGATGAAGTTGATACTATTGGTGGTTTGATTGTTTCCATTCTTGATCGAATTCCTGCAAAAGGTGAAGTTGTTGAAGCTGTACCTGGTTATCGATTTCGTATTTTGGAAGCTGATAAACGCAGAATTAAGCGGTTACGCATTTTTCGCACTTCAGAAAATGAGAATTTTGAGAACAATGCCATCCCTAAAAAATAGTCAAACTTTTTTAAGAAATTTCACACTTTTTTTGTTTTCTGTTAGCAGCTGGAAGCGGCAAATATTGGTGTTTCTCTGTGGTGCTTTTACTTCTTTTGCACTTCCACCCTTTTATTTGACACCTCTTTGCTTTTTAACTTTCCCTCTCTTTATTGTTTTACTTGACTCAATACGGGCCGCAAAAAACAATAAAAAACATTTTTTTATTTACGCTTTAAGCTGTGGAACCTTTGGTTTTAGTTATTTTATTTGCGGACTTTGGTGGCTATGCAATGCTTTGTTAACAGATCCAGATTCTTTTGGTTGGGCAGTCCCATTAGCCATTTTAGTTCCTCCACTCTACCTTTCTCTTTATTGGTTTTT
>NZ_CADEAK010000098.1 GCF_902825225.1 Bartonella vinsonii subsp. berkhoffii ATCC 51672 | reverse complement strand
TAAAAGCGAGGGGTAAGCATGCATGCAAGAGGAAGTCTATAGCGATTTTCCTGCTTTATTGCGTGAAATAGCTGATGTTGCGGGCAGTGAGGCAGCATGGAATATGATGCGGGCTTTTGGTGGACGACAGGTTTATCTTCCTGGGCGTCTTGAGAATGCCGATTGGTTGATTGAAATTGTTGGGTTTGAGGAGGCGCAGCAATTGATCAAGCATTTTTGTTTTAATGGTTCGGGTGTGCGTCTTCTTATCCCTCTTGGCAGAGATGCTGAACGGCGACAAAAAATGGTGCAAGCGTTGCAAAAAGGCTGGTCTGTGGATGCAGCAGCAGCTGTTTCTGGTATGCATGTGCGTACAGCTTATCGCTTGAAGAAGAAGATTTCTTCAAAAGAGCCACAAGGTCTCTTATTTCCAGAGTTTTATGAGTATTGAGATGTTTGACTGACAGTGTCAGACTTATATTGGGTAGCAGAAATCCAATAAACTGAGAATGGATTTATTCATTCATTGGTTTGTTATGGTTTCGATAGACAGTTCTTTTCTTCATAAGCTCGCCCCTAAATTGGTTCATCATGCGCGCCAAGATTTTATTATC
>NZ_CADEAK010000097.1 GCF_902825225.1 Bartonella vinsonii subsp. berkhoffii ATCC 51672 | reverse complement strand
AGTGCAACAAAATGTCCCTATGGACATTTCAATTCACATGCGGGCGTTCATGGTAGAGACCATCCACGTTTGGTCACCGACCTTGAACGAGAAATAGAAACGCAATATCATAAAATAGGTCCACGTCATATTACAAGTATCTTTATTGGTGGGGGTACACCCTCTCTTATGACCCCTCAAACTGTTGATGCTTTATTGCAAGCACTTGCAAAAAAGTGGACGGTCGATGATAAAGTTGAAATCACACTGGAAGCCAACCCATCAAGTGTAGAAGCAGCACGCTTTCGCGAATACAAAGCGGCAAGAGTTAACCGCTTATCCTTGAGTGTACAAGCACTCAATTACAAGGCACTACGACAACTTGGCCGTTTCCATGATATAAAACAGGCTCGTCACGCTATTGCTTTGGCGCGGAAAATCTTTCCACGTTTATCCTTTGATCTCATTTATGCCCGCCCCGAGCAAACACTCGAGCAATGGAAAGATGAACTTTTTCAAGCCATTGACTTGGCAGCAGATCATCTTTCTCTTTACCAACTGACTATCGAAGAAGGAACAGCTTTTAAACCGCTTCATGCCGCAGGAAGGCTTACCCTCCCCGCTTCAGAACTCGCAGCAGACCTGT
>NZ_CADEAK010000096.1 GCF_902825225.1 Bartonella vinsonii subsp. berkhoffii ATCC 51672 | reverse complement strand
AAGCTAGCAAAAGAATTCCATAACGTTCCTAAAAAGCTTATGATGGTATCCCAATTTTTGTAGAGCAGATATCCAGCTCCGACAAGCGCCGCAATGCCCCCGATTATCCAACCGATAGGAGTGGTCATGATTGCGACACCAAGTGATATAAAAGCAGAACCAACGGCGGTTATTGCTGAAAGCAGAGAGCCTATAAGAGTCGCAGCAAGTGAAAGTAGAGCTGAACTAACAGAGACTAAGGCTGAAAAGAGCGTTCTTGCAAGAGTTACAGCAAGCTTCATAAATGCTGAACAAACTGAGCCTATTGCTGAAAGCAGCGATCCAGCAAAAGCAACAGCAAGTCTGATAACAACTGCGCCACCCTTTAGTTCATCAGGCTCCAACCAAAGCTTACCCAAGGGGATATCAAGGGGGACATCTTTTTTGGGGGTGGCATGAATGAGAACAGAAAAAGAGGCTGCTTGCTTGCCGTCCACATCGCCAAAATCTGTTCGTGCTGCAACAAGAAGCGCCGTGCCCCTCGGGGAGGGCTGATAGTGATTACCTGAATGGTGATAAACACCATCCAAAACCTGTTCGACAGGCGCTACAGCATAGCATCTTCGAAAGCCAATTACGGCATTTTGGCTGTCTCTTAACACGA
>NZ_CADEAK010000095.1 GCF_902825225.1 Bartonella vinsonii subsp. berkhoffii ATCC 51672 | reverse complement strand
CTTATGCGGTTAAAGCCAATTCTAATCAAGCTGTTTTGCGGCTTCTTAGCTTGAATGGATCGGGAGCTGATGTTGTTTCAGAAGGTGAATTGCGGCGTGCTCTTGCTGTTGGGATTCCTGCGCATCGTATTGTTTATTCTGGAGTTGGTAAAACAGTGCGGGAGATAGATTTTGCTCTTTCTCAAGATATTTACTGTTTTAATGTTGAGTCAGAGCAGGAACTTGAACAATTGTCAGCCCGTGCTGTTGCGCTTTCAAAAACAGCACGGGTTTCACTACGCATTAATCCAGATGTTGATGCAAAGACTCATGAGAAAATTACAACGGGAAAATCTGAGAATAAATTCGGTATTCCACTGTTGTTAGCAAGAGAGGCCTATAAAAAAGCGGATTCTTTACCTGGATTACATGTTTGTGGTGTCGATATGCATATTGGTAGTCAGATTTGTGATTTAAAACCGTTTGAGGAGGCATTTTTTATTATCGCAGATTTTGTGCGTCAATTGTGGAGCGATGGTTATGCGATAACGCATATAGATATTGGTGGTGGGCTTGGTATTGCATACGGTAATGAACAATATAACATACCTTCTCTTTTTGATAATGCAGTGCTTGTAAAGAAGCATATTGCACCTTTAGGGATC
>NZ_CADEAK010000094.1 GCF_902825225.1 Bartonella vinsonii subsp. berkhoffii ATCC 51672 | reverse complement strand
CCCGTCCGATGTAAGAGCTCTTAACATCGCAGCCACTTCTTATCACTTGAAGCAATGAGAAGATGGCTACTATAGATGAAAGAGTGTTAAAAAATTATGGATACACTTTACAAGGAAACATTAAAATCTATTGATCCTATAGAACCAGCTGCTGCTTATGTTGGTGGCAAAATCAAGTTGGCAAAAACCATTATCAAAATCATAGAAGGCATTCCTCATCGCACTTATGCCGAACCTTTTGTTGGCATGGGAGGAATATTCTTTAGGAGGAAATTGATACCCTTATATGAAGTCATCAATGATTGTTCAGGGGATGTGGTGAATTTTTTTCGGGTTTTGCAACGCCATTATCATCCTTTTATGGATCTCTTGGAGTTCCAGATTAGTAGCCGTGAGGCGTTTCAACGTTTCACTCTCCAAGATCCAAAGACGCTTACGGATTTAGAGCGGGCTTTGCGGTTTTTATATCTGCAGCGGTTGAGTTTTGGTGGTCAGGTGGCAAAGCGGTCATTTGGAATTAATCCCTACCGTGGTGCACGGTTTAACTCTTTCAAACTTGAAGGGTTCTTAAAGCTGATTTACCGGCGTTTATCAAATGTGACCATTGAACATTTAGACTGGTTTGATTTTATTAGGCGTTATGAC
>NZ_CADEAK010000093.1 GCF_902825225.1 Bartonella vinsonii subsp. berkhoffii ATCC 51672 | reverse complement strand
GAAACTTTAGCGCATTATCTCACAGGAGGGAGGGGTGATACTCTTGTGATCAATGGGCAAGAGCGGCATGTTGTTTCTTATATGAAAGACTTTTTATTTTTACCCGAACAAGCGCGCACCCCCCTCAAAGAATTTTCAGGTGGAGAAAGAGCGCGACTCATGCTTGCAAGGCTGCTTTCGCGTCCAGCAAATTTTTTGATTCTCGATGAACCGACCAATGATTTGGATATGGAAACATTGGATTTGTTACAAGAGTTTATTGCTGATTTTGCGGGGACAGTATTGTTGATCAGCCATGACAGAGATTTTTTAGATCGAACTGTAACGCATGTGTTGGCGCCCCAAGGCGATGGCCGCTGGATTTTGTACGCTGGTGGTTATAGTGATATGATGGCGCAGAGCAAGCAAGCTGTGTTAGCGCGTAAAGAGTTATCAAAGCCTTATGTGCAAAATCACTCAAAACAGGGAACATCGAGGGAAAAAGCGGTATCCCGCAAATTGTCTTATAAGCAAGTTTATGCACTGGAAAAATTGCCTGAACAAATTGCTTCTTTGCAGGATGAAATAAAAAAAATTGAACAAGAACTTTCTGATCCAGCGCTCTATAGCTGTGATAAAGCTCGTTTTGAGCGTCTCTCTACAATGCTTCA
>NZ_CADEAK010000092.1 GCF_902825225.1 Bartonella vinsonii subsp. berkhoffii ATCC 51672 | reverse complement strand
GCAGATGGTACAGAAAGTGAGTCAAGTTATCACAATGTAGCGGAAGCTTTTGCTGGAGTTGGTAGTTCTATTACCAATATACATAAAGAAGTAAAGAACGAGATTACCAAAGTTGTGGGAGATAGCTTAGTTAAGCGAGATGAGAAGACAAAAGTTATCGTGATCGGTGGTGAGAAAGATGGTGGCAGCATCAGTATAGCAGATAGCTCGAATGGGGATCGTACGCTTTCTGGTGTAAAGAAAGCAGAGAATGATAATGAAGCAGTTAATAAGGGTCAGCTTGATGCAAGCTTGAAGGATCTTTCTAATAACCTTCAGTCTGATGGTTCAGCTGTAGTTCATTATGATAAAAATGCAAAGGGTGAAACTGATTATACGAGTGTTACTTTTGGTAAAGGAAAGGGTTCTGTGGCTGTTGGTCTGCATAATGTTGCGGATGGTACGCTTGCTCAAGGTTCGCATGATGTGGTTACGGGTGGTCAGATTCATACGATCGGTAAGGATATTGCAAAATTTTTAGGCGGTAATGCAAGCTTTAAAAACGGTGCTTTCACCGAGCCAACCTATGAATTATCTTACATTTCTAAAGATGGAGCTGTAACAGCGAGTTCCTTTCAAGGTGTTGGAACTGCTTTTTCAGGTCTTGATACAAAT
>NZ_CADEAK010000091.1 GCF_902825225.1 Bartonella vinsonii subsp. berkhoffii ATCC 51672 | reverse complement strand
CTTGGCTGCAAAATAACGTGTGACCTCTTTGGGAGCCGTTTTGAAAAGTTCCTCAGCCATGATACCCAAGCCCACGTGCAATCATTTGTACTTTTGCCAAACGTGCTGCTAATGCGTGATGATCCATCTCACCCAGCAATTCATCCAAGCCTTTTAGGATATCCTCATAACTTTTTGCTTCTCTCACAAGCTTTTTAAAAGGCTCTAAAAGGGGTTCTAAGTCCTCTTCCCAGTCACTTAAAGCTGTCTCAGAAAGCCGTTCCAATTCGTCGTGATATTTCCCACCCTGCTCTTTTCCACCCTTACCCTCTCTTGTCACAGAAACATCAACAGCACCCCCACAATCGGCACAAACATGAGCCTTTTGTTTATCCTCACCAGCCTTTTGTCCCCTCTCATCATCAGGAGCACTCTCAGGAGCCTTTAAAACATCTTCTTCTTTTGTTGGTTGCGAAAAACCAATCTTATTGCGCACTTCTTGCGCCCCAACACGCAACCCCAAGGGCACCAGTTTTTCCAGCGCGTCACTAATGGCTTTAATATCTTCATTTTCCGAAATCGGCCAATAAACAAGGGGGTAGCGCTCTTGGGGTCCAAAATTAATCTCAACAAAGGGGACTATCAAATCGCGATTAGCAGTCAATGCCAATTGCCGCGCA
>NZ_CADEAK010000090.1 GCF_902825225.1 Bartonella vinsonii subsp. berkhoffii ATCC 51672 | reverse complement strand
ATTTTAATGTTTCCTTGTAAAGTGTATCCATAATTTTTTAACACTCTTTCATCTATAGTAGCCATCTTCTCATTGCTTCAAGTGATAAGAAGTGGCTGCGATGTTAAGAGCTCTTACATCGGACGGGGTGTGTCGCTAAACTTCTCCCGTTGGCTGGGCAACCAGCCCAGCCTCTATTCTTTGTTGCTTTCCTTTCCCTTGTCTGGTGCTTCGAGTGTGATTTCTGTGGTGTATCCGCTTTGTTTCTCGTAGCGGTGGGTGACGGTTTCGGCTTTCCATGATCCATTGATTTCGCCGCGGAACCCTTGAAGAAGCAGTGGTTGGTCCGCCATGATTTCGGGGCACCCTTCAAGGGACAAAGAACCACTGCCCATGCTACGGCACAGCCGGTCTGATTCTGAGGCGGCAGCAGCTAAAGCCTCTTCCCTGCTGGTGTAGCAACAACGCAAACGACGCACAGGACCACTAAAGCCTGTCTGATGCTTGACTTGGCATTGTTGTCCTTGTGAGCGATCAAAATAACAGGCTTCAATGGTGCCGTATTGGGTGCGTGGCTCTAACGTGAATTCCCAACTGGAACAGTCATGCTTATGAAGTTCGAGTGCTGGTAAGTTAACTCCGCTTAAAAACAAAAACTTATTGTCCTTGATTAAAAAACGTGCCTGCA
>NZ_CADEAK010000089.1 GCF_902825225.1 Bartonella vinsonii subsp. berkhoffii ATCC 51672 | reverse complement strand
ATCGTTCATCGCCGCCAAATAGTTTAAATGTTTCAAACAAAAAACCGGTTTGAATCGTCATATACAATAACCCAAAAATACGTGCTCCATGCAAAGGTGAGCTGGAACAAAATTCTTTACGACAAGCCATTATACCAGGCATTTCTGTGTCAGCGATATCAAGTTCTTTACGACTATACGGGGAAAGTGTGATATCTTTGACAACGTAATCTGGTGTTGTCATTTTATATTCCTTTATAATCACTTTTTCTTCAGACGGTAGGAGATATTAAAAAAAAATGCAAGACAATAGAAAGACTTCTTTATGTAAAAAATCCTTTTTAAATTCTCCATAAACTTATACAAAAATATGCATTTATCTATTTAAATGATAATGTAACTGACAGAATGTAAAGGGACTCATAAAAATTTTCTTAAGTAAACAAAATTTACCGATATGTATTTTTTTAAGCTGTAAAAAAGGTGGAATGACGAGAAAAACTATGATTAAATTATATTTTTTGAAAAAAGAGTAAGACATATAACTTTCATTAAGATGCTTACTTTTCCTTTTATATAAAGTACAAGTGAATTAAATTATGAAAAATATACGTTCACGAAGCACAATACATTATTGTATTACTCATTTATATATTTGTTTTAAAGGGACGTTTCACCTTACTTCTATCG
>NZ_CADEAK010000088.1 GCF_902825225.1 Bartonella vinsonii subsp. berkhoffii ATCC 51672 | reverse complement strand
CTTGGCTGCAAAATAACGTGTGACCTCTTTGGGAGCCGTTTTGAAAAGTTCCTCAGCCATGATACCCAAGCCCACGTGCAATCATTTGTACTTTTGCCAAACGTGCTGCTAATGCGTGATGATCCATTTCACCCAGCAATTCATCCAAGCCTTTTAGGATATCCTCATAACTTTTTGCTTGTTCAACAAGCTTTTTAAAAGGCTCTAAAAGGGGTTCTAAGTCCTCTTCCCAGTCCCTTAAAGCCTCTTTCGAAAGCTGGTCCAATTCATCGTGATGATCTCCACCCTGCTCTCTTTTCCCCCTTTTCTCCCTTTTCTCCTTGCCCTCTCTTGTAAGAGAAACATCAAAAGACCCACCACAATCAGCACAAACACCAGCCCTTTTGCTTGTCTCACTGCTCTCTTGTCTTGCCGCATCACCGATAACACGATCAGGAGCCTTTAAAACATCCTCCTCCTTTGTTGGTTGCGAAAAGCCAATCTTATTGCGCACCTCTTGCGCTCCAACATGCAACCCTAAAGGCACTAGTTTTGCCAATGCATCACTCAAGGCTTTAATATCTTCATTTTCCGAAATCGGCCAATAAACAAGGGGGTAGCGCTCTTGGGGTCCAAAATTAATCTCAACAAAGGGGACTATCAAATCGCGATTAGCAGTCAATGCCAATTGCCGCGCA
>NZ_CADEAK010000087.1 GCF_902825225.1 Bartonella vinsonii subsp. berkhoffii ATCC 51672 | reverse complement strand
AAACCTACTGAAGGCAAAATAGCAAAACCTCCAAGAGCAGTAACTCCTTGACAAACACTCATTTCCTGCTCACCACAGTAAGAAAACACAAGATATTAAATGTACACCATTCTGGTATAGGCTGTGGACTTTAAAAATTAAAGCACTTTAATGTATGATATCACCTTATCATTGAGAAGATAGGAAACATAGGTTCCTTTTTTGTTTCATCAAACAGATATGCTTTTTTAATTTTTGTTGTAAGGTAGAGTGTAATGTTTTTTTATACAGTTAACGTTTAACAATGGGATTATCTTTTTTTTTTTATGAGGGGGAAGCAGAAAGTAGTGTTTTTTGTTCTTTAAAAGATGGTGGGTTTAAACGTAGAAGGGATATTTATCAAAATGTGTTTTTTTTTTAAAAGAAGAAAACACAAAAAGAAAAAAGGGGTTATGTGAAAGGGGAAAAAAATTTAAAAAAGAGAAAAAAAAACCACCAGAACGCGCTAACTTTTTTTTAAAGTTCGCCAAACAAGAGAAAGAATAAAATCCTCAAAAAGAATTTACCTATCTTGTTATGTAAATATTTACCTCAAAAGAAGAGGTGTGAGATATTTTTTTGTTTCCCCCAAAAAATTTTTTTTGGAGGAGTAAGTGTTTTTGTATCAGGAAAAAGGGCTTTTTTGTTGTGGTTGTTGTGAA
>NZ_CADEAK010000086.1 GCF_902825225.1 Bartonella vinsonii subsp. berkhoffii ATCC 51672 | reverse complement strand
GCATGTTTTGAGGATTATCAGCTATATTAAAAATGCCTTCTTCTACGTCAGATTCCAAAACACGTTTAACAGTATGACCAAATTCAACGGCGATGAGCTCAGCAACATCTGCATCAATAACATCGCCAGGTTTCATCATCTGTCCCTGTTTCATCAGAAATTTAATCACATCAACGGAGCGCTCAGTCATACGCTGCGCAAGCTCTTGAATAGTAATGGTTTCAGGAAGAATAACTTCGCGAGAAATTTTTTCCCTTGGTTCTTGGTTTTGTGCACGTTTAAATTTCTCTTGCCTACGACGCATTGCAGCCATTGAACGTCCACGTGCGCTACCTTCTTCGTCTAAAGCGCTATTGAGGGTTAACTTTCCACGGCGTCGCTCATCAGTACCTTTCACAACTTTAGGGGTACGCACTTCTGATTTAACGGGGCTAGCGCGTCGGTTATGGCGTTCGTCTTCTTTATTATCATCTGCTCTACGCTTTTCAATCACAACTGTATTTTTAGGCGTGATAGGGATATCTATCAATTCGCTAGGGTAGTGAATAGAGGTAAGAGATGGAGTCTGTACTGGTGGGCGTTCTTCTTCTTCTTTGTGTATTTCGGTTTCTTGAACTGATTGCCGCAAACTTTCTTCACGTTCTTTTGCACGTTTTGCTTCTTCTTCCGCTTGTTCACGCGT
>NZ_CADEAK010000085.1 GCF_902825225.1 Bartonella vinsonii subsp. berkhoffii ATCC 51672 | reverse complement strand
CATCACCTGTTTTATCATAATGAACAACCGCTGAATCATCTGACTGAAGACTGCTGGAAAGATCCTTTAAACCTTTTTCAAGCTGACCCTTGTTAACGGCATCATTGTTATCTTTTGCATCCCCTACACCGGAAATCACCCGATTCACACCGCTTGTATTCGCAACATTAATTACAGTACCATTTGTTTCCTTACCAATAGTAATAGGATCAGCGTTTTTATCCTGCTTAATAAGGCTATCTCCTTCTACTTTGGTAACCGCATTATTAATTTCTTTGGTAATCTCTTTATGAAGATTCGTGAAAGAACTACCTACACCGGTAAAGGCAGAAACTACATCATGATAGTCTTTATCTTCTGTTTGACCATCTTCCTTGACAGCCTTAACCGTGAACGTAGGAGCCGTCCATTTGCCACCTTCATAGCTAGCATTACCACCAAAAGTCTTTGCAACCTCACTGCCCAGTGAATAAAGCTGACTACCATTCACGGCATCCGTAGAGTTTTCAGAAATCTCCCCATTTGCAAGGTACTTAATCTTGCTATTGGTTTTGTGCCCTTCTTCTCCATGCTGCGCTACAAAGGCATGATCCTTTTCGCTCCACAACAAGGCATCACCTTGAACAGTGGTAATTTCTTTTTCAATCTCTTTGGTAATTTCATTCTTAATATTCGCAAATGAATCTTTAACTTTCTCAAATGAATCTCCAACACC
>NZ_CADEAK010000084.1 GCF_902825225.1 Bartonella vinsonii subsp. berkhoffii ATCC 51672 | reverse complement strand
GGGGTAATGATTTCTTGGACGACTTATGCGGTATGGACGAGAACAAAGATCAAGTGATTGCAGATCAGGCAATTGCTCGAGCACTTGAGCAAGCAAGCGGTGAGATTGATGTGCATCTGTCTCATCGTTACTGCGTCCCCATTGCTGGACAGCCAACAGCTCTTGGCATGATCTGTGTTAATATTGCTGTTTATAATTTAGCCATACGCCATACGGCACTGACCACAACCATTGAAGATCGTTACAAACAGGCGATTGATCTCTTGAAACGCATTGCAGAAGGCAAAGCAGGTTTGGGTGTGGATGAACCTAAAATTATAAGCGAAGATGGTCCCGTGCGTGATGGGGCTTTTTTCCATGCCAAACCGCGTTTGATGGGAAGGTAACATGTCTGTTTCAACCCATATTGAGATTTACGAGACAGGGCTTGAAGCGGCTTTAGCCTTTTTACAAAAGGGAGCCGATACCTCTATGGGAGCCTTGGCACAAGGGGTTGGACGTTTGCTTCAAGAGAGTACAAGGCGGCGGATTCAAAGTGAAAAAACTTCTCCTCAAGGAGAGAAGTGGAAAAACAATTATGCCCGCACATCCACCCTTTATGCCAGTGGAGCGCTTTCACGCTCCATTGATATGGTGGCATCACCAGAAAAAGTCATTATTGGGAGTGGATTGGTTTATGCGCGTATTCACCAATTGGGTGGGGTTATACGCCCTAAAAATG
>NZ_CADEAK010000083.1 GCF_902825225.1 Bartonella vinsonii subsp. berkhoffii ATCC 51672 | reverse complement strand
CTCTCCCTTTCCTTTTTTCCTCTCTTATCCCATATCTCTTTTCTTTTAAAATGAAACATTCAAAACACATCAAGTGTTGTTTCTATAAATTTTCATTTCCCATCCTTAATATTCATCCTCTTTCCCCCCCTCTTCTTCCCTTCTTCCTTTCTTCTCCCCCTCCCCCCCTCCCTCTCTTTTTCCTTCCTTCTTCTTTTTCCTCCCCCCCTTTTCTCTTCCCCTCTTTCTTTTTCTCTCCCCTTTTTTTATTTTTTTTCACAGATAACCTCAGGCACCTGTTTAACGTTTTCCCAAATTTCCTCTTAGTTTGACCGTGTCTCTCCACCCAAAATCACTACAAATAACAGTAACTCTACTGATATACCAAAGGCTTCTAATTTTTGCCAATCATCATCATCACCCAGCATCCACACGAAGATAATGACCATCATTACAATTAGAAAGCCTGCTGATATATTACAGAATGTATCAATCTTATTATTATGTTGTAATGATTTTATCGCCTGATCTGTAATAGTATAGTTATAAACTGGCTTAGATTTACAGATTGCACTAAAGGTATGGAGCGGCGGCTTATCAGACATTTAAATACCCTCTATTAAAAAGGAACACTATCATTCATAACGGTATGGGGCGTATCAAGAGGTCTGTAAATGCTTCTGTCATAAGGAGATGACGGCTCTTGATTATCATCATTTTTGCCATCTAAAAGCTTTAACTCGCCTTTGTACTGAGGCAATATGACTTCTGTTACATACCG
>NZ_CADEAK010000082.1 GCF_902825225.1 Bartonella vinsonii subsp. berkhoffii ATCC 51672 | reverse complement strand
AAATGGATTTTCAAAAATTCACATGCCTTCAAATACATCGGCAGGGGTTTTTGGAGGGTTCTTTTCGTTTGTTTTTGGTTTTTCACTTGTTTGGGATATTTTGTGGGTTGTTGGGGTTGGGTTGATTGGTTTTTTTTCAAAGGTTGTGGGGTATTTATTAAAAGGGGGACACCATTGGTATGATGGGAGGGCGTCGGTTAGGGGAAGAGGGGAAAGATTCGGGGTGGCCGGATTCTTTAAAAAAAAAAAAAGGAGTTGAAAAAGGATAACCACTTTTTCCACGCACAAGTCCTTTAAACCCCCGGGGTTTTGGAAAAAAACCACCCCCCCCACCACAAAGGGGCTAATTTTTTTTAAACGGTGACCCCCCCAAAAAAAAAAGACGGGATTTTTTTTCAATAATTTCGCTTCTAAAAAAAATTCTTTGGGTGGGGTGATAAGTTGGGGAGGGGGAATTTCCTAAAAGGGGGGGGGGTTTTTTTTCCTCAAGAGGGGATTTTTTTTTGCACCGATGTGTCAAAACTTTTTTAATTTCAAGGGGAAATGTAAAAAAGGGAAAAACACCACAAACAAATACCCAAAAAAATAATATCAATATAGATAATAGGAGCAATAGCATAAAAAAAAAAAGGGGTTTTGGTTCCGGTTTTGGTTTGTATTGCTTGCTTCGGTGCTGGTGGGGTAGGGGGACTTGTTGCAATTAAAATTTGATCCTAATCTTAGGGGAACTCTTGAATTTTTTCCCTTTCTATCTTTATAAGA
>NZ_CADEAK010000081.1 GCF_902825225.1 Bartonella vinsonii subsp. berkhoffii ATCC 51672 | reverse complement strand
TGGAAGGGAAGGGGAAGGAGGGGGTTCAGGGGGTCTATAGGAGTTAATCATATGACAAAGATTACAACCAAAAATCCTGTTGTTTGTGCGGAGAAAGGGCAGAGGGGACAGCAGGAGAAAGAGGGGGAAGAAAGGAAGGGAGAAAAGAAAGGGAGAAAAAGGAAAAGGAGGAGGGGGGGGGAAGAAAGGGGAAAGGAAAGAAGAAAAGGGGGGAGGGGGAAAAAAAGGGGGGGAGGAAAGGAAACAAGGAGGGAGGGAAGAAAAAAGGAAAGGATGGGAAAGGGAGAAAGAAGGATAAGAAGAAAGGGGAGAAAGGAAAAAAGCGGGAAGGGGAGAAGGGGGGAAAGGGAAGGGGGAGAGGGGGAAGAAGAAAAAGGGAAAGGAAGAGGGGAAAGGGAGAAAAAAGGGAAAGGAGCAAAAATCCGATACAAGAAAGGAAAGGGGGGGGAGAAAAAAGCCTTTTAAGCTTTTGCACAAGAAGAAAAAACAAAATAATGGTTTCTTTTGCCGCCACTTTAATTTTCAAAAGAATCAAAATTGATTGAAAAAACCGAATATAAAAAATAAAATACAACAGAAAAAAAAACGGTAAGCATTTACAAAAAAAATGCCAATTGTGGGAGGAGGGGTTTGGGTTTTTTTTAAGAATTGAAAAACCAGAAATTGGGTTGGTTTGGGGGAATTATATGTTTGTTTTTCTTTGGGGGGGGGGGGGGATGGTTTTTGAAAATATCTTTTGGAGTGGTTGTGGGTGATTTGGAAA
>NZ_CADEAK010000080.1 GCF_902825225.1 Bartonella vinsonii subsp. berkhoffii ATCC 51672 | reverse complement strand
AAAAAAATATTATATAGGCATAGTATTATTTTGTGACAACCACCCCCCTGCTAATCGCACCCAAAAAAGCGGACAATCCCCCCTCCCCCCCCCACAAACAGGCATTTGGATAAAAAAAAAATGATCACCACACAAAAAAAGAAACAAAAAAAAGAGAAGAAAAGAGAGAAAGAGAGAGGAAAAAAAGAAGGAGAGGAAAGGAAAAGGAGAAGGGAAAAGAACGACAAGAGGAAAGAAAAAGGAAAAAGGAATAAATGAAAAAGAGGACCAAGAGGAAAGAGAGGAAAAGGGGGCAGGAGGAGGGGAGAAGGAAAAAGAGAATGGGAGCAGAAGAGGAAGGAAGGAAAGAGGGAGAGAAGAGAAGAGGGAAAAAGAAATTTATTAAAAATTTATAGAGGGAGAGGAGGAGGAGGAGAGAGGGGGGAAGGAGGAGGGGGAAAAGAAGGGGAAAGAGGGAGGAAAGGGAAGAGAGGGGGAAAGAAAGGAAAAAAAGAAAAGGGAAGAAGGGGAAAAAGGGAAAAGGGGAAAAAGGAGAAGAGGGGGAAAAAGAAAAAGAAGAAAGAGGGGAGGGGGAAAAGAGGGGGAGGGAGAGGGAAGGGGGGGGGAAGAGGGAAGAAAGAGGAGGAAGGGGGGAGAGGAGAGAAGGAGAGGGGGGAGGGAAAAAAAAGGGAGAGGGAGAGAAGGGGGAGGGAAGGAGAAGGAAGGGAAAGGGAGGAGAAAAAAAAGAATTTGTTACGGTTGCGAAATTTGGTATCAATCCACAACC
>NZ_CADEAK010000079.1 GCF_902825225.1 Bartonella vinsonii subsp. berkhoffii ATCC 51672 | reverse complement strand
CGTCCTGTGATCATTGATGTGGCGAAGACGTGAGGGGTAACATGTCTTTAGCTATCCTTCATATGGGAAAACGCGCGTTAGGTCTTGATGATGAGACCTATCGCGCACTGCTCTATCGCTTGACGGGTAAGCAATCGGCGAAAGATTTGAGTGTTTCAGAGAAGCGTTTAGTTGTTGATGAAATGAAAGCGTGTGGTTTTGAGCCGAGTGTGAAGCGTTTAGAGGGGAAATATGCCAAGAAGCTCCAGGCGCTCTGGATTGCTGGCTGGAACCTTGGCATCATTCGTGATCGTTCAGACAAGGCGTTGCTTTGCTTTGTAAAGAGGCAAACGGGGATTGATCATATTCGCTTTTTGCGGGATGGGGATGACGCGACAAAAGCCATTGAGGCGTTGAAAAATTGGTTGCAACGTGAGGGCGGGGTTGACTGGAAAGGGAAAAAGATTCAAGATTCTTTGCAAAAACTACTGGGGCAAAAAATGCCAGGATATTTGATTTTACGTGCCCAATGGAAGCGTTTGCATCCTCATATTTTGTTTGACCTTGAGACTTTTCATCAAAGTGTTATGGCGTTAAGTGGTAAGACTTTGGCAGAGATGGATGTTTTTGATTTGAGATGCGTGATGAATATTTGGGGGCGGAAAATCCGTAAAGGTGTTAAAAGCGAGGGGTAAGCATGCATGCAAGAGGAAGTCTATAGCGATTTTCCTGCTTTATTGCGTGAAATAGCTGATGTTGCGGGCAGTGAGGCAGCATGGAATATGATGCGGGCTTTTGGTGGACGA
>NZ_CADEAK010000078.1 GCF_902825225.1 Bartonella vinsonii subsp. berkhoffii ATCC 51672 | reverse complement strand
TTACCCCTCACGTCTTCGCCACATCAATGATCACAGGACGCCAAGGATGCTCCAATGTATCGCGCTCATAAAAGCGCACATATTCTTTAGATGTCGTCACACGAATGGCTTCACGAATTGCACGCATGGCCTCATTCCAGCGTGGATCATCAATATCCAAACGCAACAGCAAAAAGAGTTCACTTCGATCCACCTTGCCTTCCTTACCAGCATCAAAAGCACGCGTAATAATCGCGCGGATTTCAGGGCGCGCATCCGCACCCCACTTATTTAAACATTCATCCGCATCCCACTCATTAAGGCACTCTTCAACAAGATGTTTAGCAAATCGCAATTCTAACCCTAAATCAACACTTGTTTGCACTTGCATCTCAATGCGCTGCAAACCATCAACACTTGTGTAAGTACAATTGCCCTTTTTACCACGCCGCTCCACGCCATATTCTTGCGCAAGCAAGTTATCAAAAGCACTCAAATCTGCAATCGTATGGCTATTAAAACGTGCAATCCTTGCCGATAGTTCTTTCGCAAAACCCATAATTTTGCACACCGTTTCATCCTCTAATAAATCCGCAGGGCGGATCAGACTTACCGGTACCAAAGCCCCCTTCGAATCCTTCATATAATGCGTTCCTTCAAGCTCAATTGGTTGATTCATCACAAAAGTCCTCCTTATGTTTTTGAAAACGGCGAAACGGCACAACATCCCCTGACAACGGCTTGTACCCCGCCTTTATTTGCCAACGACACCGCAAAAGTTCATGCCCTAAAATGTGGTTATAACCCGCCAAGCGGCGTAAATAATCATTCAATTCTCGAACATCTT
>NZ_CADEAK010000077.1 GCF_902825225.1 Bartonella vinsonii subsp. berkhoffii ATCC 51672 | reverse complement strand
TTTTGCCCTGAAGATGATCCTCCATCTCATCTTTTCTTACCCCTATTGCTATCTCCCCTTGGGCACCAAGAGCAACATTGCCTTTCGCATCTATATCGGAAGCAGCAATATGAATATCTTGACCGGATATGACAGTGGTATCTTGTCCAGAACTTAAATGAGAGCCATTATGCAAGGCAACATGCGATGTTTGGTTGCTATTCTGATTGTCCATGCTGTTGCGTGTGGCATCAATCAAAACATTCCCCTCAGCTTGTAAATGCAAGCTCTTCTTTGCCTGAACATCAGAGCCTAGAACATTGAGATTCTTTCCAGAGACAAGTGTCGTTGAGCCCCCAGAGTTGACTCGCGATTTATGATGCATGGTGGAGTCACTATGCTCGCTGTGGTGATGGGTTGTGGCTGACCCTATTGTCAAGTTGCCTTGTTCTGTGGCCATTGTAAGATCACCTCCTGTGGTGATCCCAACCCCTGAGGCTGTGATACCTTGTTTAGCAATCACCGTTGCATTGCCACCGGCAGAAAGCGCCTCGGTGTTTAAAATAGTCTCCACGCCTTCAACGCCTGTTCGCCCTGCTTCAAAATGAATATCGTTCTCCGCAAGTAAAACAGCATCACCACCAGCAGCAAAATGCCCTCCTTGACTAAAGATATCCCCGCCATGCACATGCAATTGGTGTGATGCGGCAATTCGCCCTGAATTGGTTATCGCTGAATTGCTCGTATTCTGGCTGGTGATATTAACATCATCCCCCATGATCAAGGCACCAGAAGAGACAAAGGAGGCTCTGTCTTTTTCTGGAATGTAAAGCACCGGTGCATAAACATCCATGCCCTTG
>NZ_CADEAK010000076.1 GCF_902825225.1 Bartonella vinsonii subsp. berkhoffii ATCC 51672 | reverse complement strand
TTTTGCCCTGAAGATGATCCTCCATCTCATCTTTTCTTACCCCTATTGCTATCTCCCCTTGGGCACCAAGAGCAACATTGCCTTTCGCATCTATATCGGAAGCAGCAATATGAATATCTTGACCGGAGATGACAGTGGTATCTTGTCCAGAACTTAAATGAGAACCATTGTGCAAGGCAACATGGGAGGTTTCACTGCCATTCTGATTGTCCATGCTATTGCGCGTGGCATCGATCAAAACATTCCCCTCAGCTTGTAAATGCAAACTCTTCTTTGCTTGAACATCAGAGCCTAGAACATTGAGATTCTTTCCAGAGACAAGTGTCGTCGAGCCCCCAGAGTTGACTTGCGATTTATGATGCATGGTGGAGTCACTGTGCTCTGCATGGTGATGGGTTGTGGCTGCGCCTATCGTCAAATCACCTTGTTCTGTGGCCATTGTAAAATCACCTCCTGTGGTGATCCCCACCCCTGAGGCTGTGATATCTTGTCTAGCAATCACGCTCGCATTGCCACCAGTAGAAAGCGCCTCGGTGTTTAAAACGGTCTCCACGCCGTCAACCGTTGTTCGCCCTGCTTCAAAATGAATATCGTTCTCCGCAAGCAAAACAGCATCACCACCAGCAGCAAAATGCCCTCCTTGACTAAAGATATCCCCGCCATGCACATGCAATTGGTGTGATGCGGCAATTCGCCCTGAATTGGTTATCGTTGAATTGCTCGTATTCTGGCTGGTGATATTAACATCATCCCCCATGATCAAGGCACCAGAAGAGACAAAGGAGGCTCTGTCTTTTTCTGGAATGTAAAGCACCGGTGCATAAACATCCATGCCCTTG
>NZ_CADEAK010000075.1 GCF_902825225.1 Bartonella vinsonii subsp. berkhoffii ATCC 51672 | reverse complement strand
AGTATTTTGGGGGATGGAGTAATTCGAGCAAGAAGTACCAAAATCTGGTACTGAACTATGGCAATGATGGATTACTTATTAGTGCGCATAGCCGTGGTAGCTTAACAGTAGGTAACGGAATGCGTGACTTTGAAAAGCATGGCATCCACGGCATAGCAAAAAAAACAGATATCTATCTTTTTGGACCAGCTTATAATGCTCAAGATATGGCAAATACGCTAAATTATGTAAGCGATGGCGAAAAAAATTATGTCTACATACAAGGCCATGTCTTTGACCCCATTAGTACGGTGTTCGGTTACAATTGGCCTACTGCTTATAAGGTATCCTTGAAGTTCTCCTATTTATTATTTCCACTAGCAATTCCAATGATAGAGCAAGGGAAAGCACTAGGCGGCTATGATCCAAGTCCCCATAATTGTTATGGTGATGCGAGTTCTGAGTGTAAAGAAAGTTATGGTTCATTTACTTTTAAAAAAGTTCACTCAACGAAAACAGGGAATAAAAAATGAAAATGTTGTTTAATTTATTAAGTCTGCTTATTCTGTTAACTATCGCTGGATGTGATATATCCAATATTGACAAATCTCCTCGAGGAGAGACGGCTGTGTGGGAGAAGCCAGGAGCAGATTCTACTGAGGTAGGAAAAGCCTTGTTAGAATGTGGAATGCCGCACCTTAATTATCTTGAGGATGTAAATAGAAAGCTAAGCAACAATGCAATAGCAACAATTTATGCTTGTATGGTTCAAGCAGGATTCCGTAAGAAATCTGGTGGTCCATATTGGTGTTATAATTATAAAGACCTCCCCATCTGTCAGCCTGGCGCTGTCATCCCGCAACGAAGTGTCGAAAGGCGTTTAAATAGCCCGTTTTGTAAA
>NZ_CADEAK010000074.1 GCF_902825225.1 Bartonella vinsonii subsp. berkhoffii ATCC 51672 | reverse complement strand
ATTCTTTTATATTTATTTGCTTTTAAAGCTATATTATAGGCTTTATGAAACGATTGCGTTATTTTTTGAATCTATACATTTATAATATTAAAAAACGCTCTTATTATGCGTATTTTTATCTTTATAACCTATCAATTTTTTTACTAAATGGTTTTTAAGATTTCTGTTAATTTCTTTTATAACGCATTTGCAATTTAACAGCCTTTTATAGGTATTGTCTTTATAATCAACGCTTTCATTTACATATGAGTATTCAAGTTTACTGTTTTTATGCATTCTCTATAGCTGTTATGTTCTTTATAGTCATGGCATCATTTTTTATTTTCATAAGGGAAATGATAAAGATGATAATGTGATTTATTTGTTATAAAACATCTAAAGAGAGATTGATAATTATAGAGATTATCAAAATCTCTTTAAACAGAGATTTTTAAACTATAAAGCTATCATTTTAGATTACGATATAGTCTTTTAAAAGCAATCCAATGTAGAGTGTTTAAAAGTGCAAATGAATTCTTTTTAGAATAACGCATGATAAGAACTCCTTTTAAGATGTTATGTAAGCAGTTTATAAAAGGGGTATAGAGCCCCCCTATAGGTATAAGACCTTATACCCCTTTGTGAGGTTAATATGCCTATCATCTGAGCATGCCAAATCTATTCGGTTTCTCTTATTTCTAATTTTGGTAAGTTTTTAACGATTTTCATTGTTTCTAAACTTACAGTAATAATCCTTTGAAACAATTCTAGAGGGTAGGCAGGGTTGCCAACGGTCTCAACAGCATAGCGATTGGCATCATTCACAATGCCGCTCTTTTTATCAGTCTTAACACATTGACGCTCCATAGCCCATTCAAGAGCGGACTTGCCATTTACTATATACTCAT
>NZ_CADEAK010000073.1 GCF_902825225.1 Bartonella vinsonii subsp. berkhoffii ATCC 51672 | reverse complement strand
TGAATTGCTCGTATTCTGGCTGGTGATATTAACATCATCCCCCATGATCAAGGCACCAGAAGAGACAAAGGAGGCTCTGTCTTTTTCTGGAATGTAAAGCACCGGTGCATAAACATCCATGCCCTTGACGTGATGGCGCACATAAATCACCATCGGGGCTTCTAGGGATGCCAATTGTTCTTCACTCAAAGCCTCACCAAAGGAAAGATTATGTGCTTTTGCATATTCTGCCCCGACGTCAAGCAAATTTTTGACTTGTTCAATGGCATCACTGCCAGGAATAAAGGAACCCTTGCCCAAACCTTGACCAACAAGATCACGCATTTGTTTTTCAATCAATTGCTTTTCGAAATACGCATCGCCTAAGAAAAAAATCTCCCGATCAGGTTTGTAACAAATTCTGTTTAAATAATAGGCTGAGCCATAAAACTTGCCAACATCGAGGAATTCTGCCCGCGTTTCATAAAGGAAATTTTGTTTCGGCAAGGTACCACCAACCCCACCCGATTGTGGTTTTGGTAAAGGCAACGAACTCCCATCCGAAACACCAGCCGTACCATCTATAGCGATGTTTGGTGTAAACAAAGCACCTGCTGCTGTTAAACCACTCAATGCCCCCAGTGGATCACCCCCAACGGCTTTTGCTTCAAAATGCGCATCCCCTGTAATCGAACCTTCCGCTGCCGTGTTGTTAAGTTGATCAACCACCAGATTCAGAGTGCCAGCCGCCTGGACAAGACCAGAAACGCTGTCCAAAGCTTCTGAGCTGATATGGCGAAATTTGCCATTGGCTATATCTAAAGCTTTATTGCGGCTTCCATCAACATTATAGGCATAACAATTATCAGTGCCTGCCTTACAGCCTAGATAGGTATTTTTATAAGCTGTTGC
>NZ_CADEAK010000072.1 GCF_902825225.1 Bartonella vinsonii subsp. berkhoffii ATCC 51672 | reverse complement strand
TATGTGACCGGTCCACGCTTTTCTTCTGTCAATGCGCAGAGCTGGACCGCCCATCAAGATGAGGCTTTAGCCTTTCGCGTGTTGGCAGCACGCTACACACAAACAGAAAAAACCATTGATCTTGGCAGTTTTGATCTTGTTGACTGCTCTGATTTGCAAGTGCGTGCAGCCATTGAATTGCCTTCAAGTGATTGTTCTGTCATCTTTGAAATTGAGAGAAACAACGGCACGGTTTATCAACTCTTGCCCTTTCAATTGCTAAGCCTTACTGAATATATCAGTGAAAAAATTAAGCTCCGCGCTATTCTCAAAGGCACAGAGAAACTCTCACCGGTTTTATTTGCTCCCGTGCAATTGATTGCGGGAAAGATCCATAAAACAGCCACTTATGTCACCCGTGCTTTTGCCTTTGGGGAAAAGGCAAGGTTGACCAGCTATATCAAAACCTTTTTGCCTGGTGGAGCAACCTTCTCCCTAGAGATGCAGCTGGATGATGGTGCTTTTACTCCTCTCACATTAGAGGAAACAGAGCAGTTATCCGAGCCGCTTTGGACAGAGCGAAAATTTGTAAGCAGCGACAAAACAGCTAAACAGGCGCGCTTAAAACTCACGCTTACCGGTGGACCAGCAGCGCGGTCAATGGTGAGTGATTTTGGCGCTGGCATTTTGTGACACCTACTTTGATAAAGGATGGGATTTTGGGCTGCTTTAGAAACTTGGAGAACAGACATGGAAAAAACAAAAAAGCTTGAGATGGAATTGCCTAAAGAAGGGCGTTTTATCAGTTCTGAATTCCCCATCTTGCGGGAAAACTTGACCAAAATTGATCAAGCCATGATGGAAGTTGAGGAAAAGGTAGACCAAAAAGCACCTTCAAAACACACGCATAGCA
>NZ_CADEAK010000071.1 GCF_902825225.1 Bartonella vinsonii subsp. berkhoffii ATCC 51672 | reverse complement strand
CCATAAGTCAAACTCTCAGGAAGAGCGGGAAGGTTTTGGGTTTCAGTTTGAAAAGAACCCTAGCGGTGCTTCCTTGGATGTTGGAATTGCAAGTGCCAAAGATACGGGGGACCAATGGGAAAATACCAATACGCCATCTAATTTTAAGGCGGGCAAAGATGTGCGGATCACTGCTGGCAATGATGTAACCTTGCAAGCAGCAGATGTTTTGGCAAATCGTGATGTGAACGTTGAGGCTGGCAATAATATCACACTTGAGACAAGCTATAATACCTCTAACGCAAAAGAAAAGCATGAAAAGTCGTTTGCAGGCGTTACAACCACTGTCAATGTTGGTGCTCTTGATACTGTACAAGGCTTAAAAGATTCAGCGGACCGCATGAATGATAAAGATGGCAGCAACAAAGTTGGTAACACTGTGCTTACCGGGCTTCAAATCAATCATCTTTTTAATAAAGGCAAGAATTTTGTCAATTGGCTAAGTGGCAACACAGGTGCAAGGGGTAACACCACAGCAGGTTTTGGCAACATGGCGGGGAATTTTACCAGCTCGGTAAAAGATGCTCTTGCCAATACGGCAGATGCTTCATCCAGTGTGACAGTGGGCTTTAAGACTGAGAAGACAGAGGCATCTGTTCAGACATCTACTGCTGTGACAGATAGCATAGAAGGCAGGCGTTCTGTTAATGTGCAAGCCCACAAAGGCAGCATTTATAGTGTTGGAGCTGATATTATCGCTGGCACCAATTCGGATTACGCACTAAACAATGATGCGCAGAGTGGCAATATCAATTTGCAAGCAGGAAACCATATCACCTTTGAAAGTGCACAAAACACGCAAAGCACACAAAACCACAGTGAAAGCGCTTCAGTAAATGTTGGTACCAGTTATGGCACCGGT
>NZ_CADEAK010000070.1 GCF_902825225.1 Bartonella vinsonii subsp. berkhoffii ATCC 51672 | reverse complement strand
CCATAAGTCAAACTCTCAGGAAGAGCGGGAAGGTTTTGGGTTTCAGTTTGAAAAGAACCCTAGCGGTGCTTCCTTGGATGTTGGAATTGCAAGTGCCAAAGATACGGGGGACCAATGGGAAAATACCCATACGCCATCTAATTTTAAGGCGGGCAAAGATGTGCGGATCACTGCTGGCAATGATGTGACCTTGCAAGCAGCAGATATTTTGGCAAATCGTGATGTGAACGTTGAGGCTGGCAATAATATTACACTATCAGAAAGCTATGATACCTCTAACACAAAAGAAACCCATGAAAAGTCCTTTGCTGGTGTTACAACCACTGTCAATGTGGGTGTTCTTGATACTGTACAAGGCTTAAAAGATTCAGCGGACCACATGAATAATAAGGATGGAAATAACACCGTTATTAATGGCGTACTGACTGGCATGAAAATCAATCACCTCTTTAACAAGGGTAGGAATTTTGTGAGTTGGCTGACTGGCAATACAGGGGAAAGGGGCAATATCAGCAAAGGACTGAGTAACCCATTAGGAGGGTTGGGGGGCTCCACCAAGGATGCTCTTGCCAATATGGCTGATGCTTCTGCGAGTGTGACCGTAGGTTTTAAGACAGAGAAGGCAGAAGCCTCTACTCAAACTTCCACAGCGGTAACAGATACAATAAAAGCAGGACGTTCTGTCAATATACAAGCCCATAAAGGCAGCATTTATAGTGCTGGAGCTGATATTATCGCTGGCACCAATTCGGATTACGCACTAAACAATGATGTGCAGAGTGGCAATATCAATTTGCAAGCAGGAAACCATATCACCTTTGAAAGTGCACAAAACACGCAAAGCACACAAAACCACAGTGAAAGCGCTTCAGTAAATGTTGGTACCAGTTATGGCACCGGT
>NZ_CADEAK010000069.1 GCF_902825225.1 Bartonella vinsonii subsp. berkhoffii ATCC 51672 | reverse complement strand
TATTCCATAAACCAGAAACAAACAATCGCCAAGAGGCGTTAGGGAGGGGAAATTATGGATAAGTCAATTCTTATTAATTCCGATGAAATTTTATTAGTTGTCTGCGATGATGATCAACACATTGGGCAATCGGGTCCACTTGATGAAAACCAAATTCTAGGAATTGTTGACGAAGCAGATGATACCATAAAAATCTTTCGAATAAATCCTTCTGAAAACAGTTGCGAAGATATTTCTGAAGAAATCGCAGAAGCATATATAAAAGAAAACAGAGCATTTCTCGATGAGGACAGCAAGGTTGATTATTATGTATGTGAAAGCCCTGCCTACAATAGACTTTTAGACGAAATTGCAGACGAAAAATATAACGATGCAGTCTACGGTACTTATGAAGAACAGCACCGCCTGACTCTTTGGGATGTTCTTCCAAATTATCCAAACTATTAAGGGCGTTTTTAAAAACGCTTCTTTTTCTTTCTTTCAAATATCATCACAAATGGAGCACAGGCATGCATAATCTTGTTACAACAGCAGAAAGTCCTTTTAAGAATGAAGCTATTCAAACCATGTCTAGTGTTGAAATTGCGGAGTTGTGTAGTAAACGGCATGACCATGTTATGCGTGATATCAAGAAAATGCTTGAAGAATTATACTATGAAGGGGGTTTCCCCAAATTTGGGGGGACCTATTTAGATACACAAGGTAGACCTCAAAATTGTTATAATCTTCCCAAGCGTGAATGTTTAATTCTTGTCTCAGGTTATAGCACTGCTTTACGTGCAAAAATCATTGACCGGTGGCAACAATTAGAACAGCAAGTAGCAGCACCGCAAATCGATTACTCTAGTCCACAAGTCATGTTAGGAGTTTTAACTTATCTCAAAAATGAGAATGAACAAAAAGACA
>NZ_CADEAK010000068.1 GCF_902825225.1 Bartonella vinsonii subsp. berkhoffii ATCC 51672 | reverse complement strand
CCCCGATTCACCTTGCCTTCTTTATCCGTATTAAAAGCACGCGTAATAATCGCACGGATTTCAGGGCGCGCATCCGCAGACCACTCATTTAAACATTCATCAAGAAGGCTTTTAGCAATTTGCAATTGTGGACCAAAATCAAAGCTCTCTTGCACTTGCACCTTAATGCGTTGCAAACCATCAAAACTTGTGTAAGTACAATTGCCCTTTTTACCACGCCGCTCCACGCCATATTCTTGCGCAAGCAAGTTATCAAAAGCACTCAAATCTGCAATCGTATGGCTATTAAAACGTGCAATCCTTGCCGATAGTTCTTTCGCAAAACCCATAATTTTGCACACCGTTTCATCCTCTAATAAATCCGCAGGGCGGATCAGACTTACCGGTACCAAAGCCCCCTTCGAATCCTTCATATAATGCGTTCCTTCAAGCTCAATTGGTTGATTCATCACAAAAGTCCTCCTTATGTTTTTGAAAACGGCGAAACGGCACAACATCCCCTGACAACGGCTTGTACCCCGCCTTTATTTGCCAACGACACCGCAAAAGTTCATGCCCTAAAATGTGGTTATAACCCGCCAAGCGGCGTAAATAATCATTCAATTCTCGAACATCTTTCGCACTCAAAAAAATGCCTTCCAGTTCATGCTTTAACAAAGCAGAGCGCAAAGCAATCAAGCAATCTCCAACCATATAAGGGTTCCGTTTCATAACTTTTCGCCTCCAAAATCCATATGAATAACTGTACTGCTTGCATCAATTGCCTCATCCCTCTTGGAATAAGGAATTCTGCAACGGGGCAAAGCTTCCACCACTTGGCCCTCTAAAACCGCCTCTGCTTCGCTTAAACGGTGAATACTCAATTCCAACTCAAGGGATAACGCCAAATCCACACAGAGTTTAAGCTGTTCTCCAATATCAAAACCGCGTTGATAATCGTCATAAAGACCAA
>NZ_CADEAK010000067.1 GCF_902825225.1 Bartonella vinsonii subsp. berkhoffii ATCC 51672 | reverse complement strand
TCACCGCACGCGAAACAGCGGCGTTTGGTACAGCAATGATTTCTGCGGGTATTGTCCCTGAGAGTGCAGCGCGTGGTTTTAATGCCATGAGTGCGCGCATTCAGGCAGGGGGCAAACATATTGAAGATGCTTTTGCCAATATCGGTCTTTCCCGTGAAAAATTCATGGAAGATTTGGATAAAGATGCTACCGGTACTTTGGTGCGCTTTTTTGATGTTTTAGCCAAATCAGAACAGGGCATGCGTTCTCTTATTGCCATTGCTGGGCGCGATTTTACAGGTGATTTTGCCAAATTGGTTGGTAATCCAGAATTGTTAGGGCAAGCTTTAGAATATGTGAAAGATCCGCAAGTCTTTAAAGGCTCTGTAGAGCAAGAGGCGGACAAACAAGCAACTGGTGCCATCAGGCAGTTTGAACTTTTGCAAAATCGTATCGTGGCTTTGGGGATTACCATTGGTGAAGTCTTATTGCCTCCTGTCAACAGTTTGATGGAAAGTGTTGGCAATTTTACCAATGGGCTTATGGCATGGGCCAATGCCCATCCCGCTTTAACAAGTGCTATCATCAAAACCATTGCCGCCCTGATGGCTTTTAACATTGCTTTGCGGATTTTGCGCTTTACCATGGCGGGTACACGCCTTGGGCTTCTTCAACTCATGACTTCTTTGTGAAGCTTGGAGCACTCAGCCGTGCTCTTAAAACAAGTTGGCGAGGTTTAATCGCATCAGGGCGCTCGATGGGAATCATGGCGGCAAGTCTTGGTGGGAGTGCACTGCGTCTCTTGCGACCGATGACTCTACTCGTGTCTGGCTTTCGGGGGCTTATGGTCTCAGGCAGCGCATTCGTTGCTACTTTTGGTTGGATAGGTACAGTGATAGAAGTGATTGCCGCTGGCATTGCCTCTGTTGTTGGCGCTGTTTTTACTCCAATAGGGGCGCTCATTGCTGCTGTTGTGGCGGTGATCA
>NZ_CADEAK010000066.1 GCF_902825225.1 Bartonella vinsonii subsp. berkhoffii ATCC 51672 | reverse complement strand
TCACCACGAACTACTGCATCGTTATATACTTGAGCATTATCATAAACCCAACAATCGCCCTCGTGAGAAAGATTTTCTTCTTTCTCTATAAAGCCACCCAAATCACCAGCTTTGACATTACCAAAATCTCTTAACGCTCTAATCTGATACAACGTGCAAGCATATAACCCATTAGAGTCGTAGCGTATAAACAACGTACCCTCTTCTGTAAGCTCGTATTTCTTTGCTATGCTCATGTTCTTATCCACCTAATGATTGTTGTGCATCGTTTTGCTCATACCCTGCCCTGCTTACTGCACAACCATCAACAAACTCAGGTGATGGAGATGTTTCTTTTTTCTGCATTAAGTTTTGCAAACGCTCGGGATAAAAAAAATCATCAGGACGTAAGTCTATGTTGTTGCGTTTAGCGTAATTCAAAAGCATAACTTGATATTTAGCGGGAATAATCCCACCTTTTCCTTCACGCTTCTCAACAGGATAAGTCCATTTATAGACAGCCGATATATGACAATGAACAAGTAAAGATACGCTTTTTGCTCCACCTAAATATTTTATAATTGTAGTTGCTGGAGTCATTATCCACTCACAAATTTTTATTACAAATTTCCAATTTACGAAAATATATATCAAATTTTCGTAAAACGCAATATTGATTATTTAATAATTTTAAGGAAAAAAAGTGAAATGGATTTTCAAAAGTTAATAAAAATATGGATCAATGAAAAATTAAATGAGATGGGCCACGGAAGCCGTAAAGCTTTGGGAAAACATTTAGGATTAGGCCCATCATCTATTACGCGTTTATTATCTACTGATAACTCCGATCCTAAAGCATACCGAGAAATCAGTGCCGAAGAATTAGTAAAGCTACACAGTTTTTTTAAAGAGTATCCTCCGTATCCTGCTTTAAGTGAAATAGACCAAGATGTTTATGATCTTTATTCTTCTTGCAGCGAGGAGGAGCGGCGGGCAACTTTAGCATTCCTTCATGCTTTACTCGAATCAAAAAAGCGATAACTGCTA
>NZ_CADEAK010000065.1 GCF_902825225.1 Bartonella vinsonii subsp. berkhoffii ATCC 51672 | reverse complement strand
ACAACATCCCCTGACAACGGCTTGTACCCCGCCTTTATTTGCCAACGACACCGCAAAAGTTCATGCCCTAAAATGTGGTTATAACCCGCCAAGCGGCGTAAATAATCATTCAATTCTCGAACATCTTTCGCACTCAAAAAAATGCCTTCCAGTTCATGCTTTAACAAAGCAGAGCGCAAAGCAATCAAGCAATCTCCAACCATATAAGGGTTCCGTTTCATAACTTTTCGCCTCCAAAATCCATATGAATAACTGTACTGCTTGCATCAATTGCCTCATCCCTCTTGGAATAAGGAATTCTGCAACGGGGCAAAGCTTCCACCACTTGGCCCTCCAAAACCGCCTCTGCTTCGCTTAAACGGTGAATACTCAATTCCAACTCAAGGGATAGCGCTAAATCCACACAGAGTTTAAGCTGTTCTCCAATCTCAAAACCGCGTTGATAATCGTCATAAAGACCAACAAGCGTATTGGATAATTCTTTGTTGCATAAAGGGATCATGCCAATTCCTCCACATCACGGTTTTTCCACGCCGCTTTGACATGTTTAAGCGTGACTTCACATCCATCCCCAAGCGCTGCCATGCGTGCCAACATCATGGTCTTGTCAATTTGCCGCAAAGCACCAGCCTTTAAGCCAATCCCTGTCAGAAACTTTATCGCACCAACATCTTCAATCCCCCAATCATGGATACGCGCAGCAATATCTTCACTATAGGGTTTGCGACGTTTCAAATGCATTGCCAAGCGGCTTTTAATTTGCGCATAAGAGGGTCCATTTTGACGATGGACCAAACGTCCAGAAATCTCATCATTGCCAACCAAAGCTAACCCTGTGCCATTGATATCAACAAAATGGCGCAATTGATTAATCGCCTCATCCGTTAAATTTTGCGCCTCATCAACAATCAGTAACGTCCCACCACCTACCCGCTCTAACCTCTTGCCAATCGCACGGGTTAAACGGGTGGGATTATATTCCACCACTTCCAATTCTGCTGCCATATCATTCAAAATACCATGAACACTGCGCGTATGCGG
>NZ_CADEAK010000064.1 GCF_902825225.1 Bartonella vinsonii subsp. berkhoffii ATCC 51672 | reverse complement strand
GATATGTGCGCATTAATCCCATAACCGCTTCACCATGCTTTGGAGATTGTGAAGTGCGAATTCAGGCAAAATAACCTTTAAACCGCGTGGTAAAAGCACACCATATTGGGCAATCTCTGGATTGGCTCTCAAAGTGGCTTCGAGATAACCTTTTAATGCTCCAACTTGCGCACGGTCTCCTAACACAGCCATGGCATGTTGAAAGCAGATGAGATCGAGACTCATATCCTCTAGCTCTACAACAACATGCTTTTCTGGTATCTTCATGGGAATTGTTCCTCTTGATATCGACCTTACTGATATTGACCTTACTGATATTGACCTTGGGGTTTTCCCCCATCAAAAAACGGCAACAAACTGATGGAATAGCGGATGCACTGTGATCGACCAGAGCGACTAAATATATAATTACCCCAAACTGACAAATCCGATTCCATAGATAGGCAAAATAAATGAGGATAAATGATAGAAAAAATCCGCAAGAAGAATCTGAATCAGTAAAAATAAATTCACTGAAGAAAAGGATTAAGATTCCTGCACTTTAATATAACGGATTGATTTCATTTAAAAGTGGTGAGCGCGCAGGGATTCGAACCCTGGACCTACTGATTAAAAGTCAGTTGCTCTACCAGCTGAGCTACGCGCTCCCACACAAGCTATTTCACTTGCAGAAAGTGAGTGGAACATACGGTTGACTTTTCATTTGGTCAACACCTTTCGAAAAAAAATATTATTTTCGATTCAGTTATCAATACTTTTCTGTTTTTTTCCCTTTCATCAACACTATAATATATAATTTTTTTCTTTTGTGCGTTTGAATAAAAGGAATATTTTAAGCATAAAATGATTCATAATTTCTAAAACACGAAAGAGTGAATATTTTCAAATTATCGTAGATCTAGGAATATATGTAAAATAGCTGTAGCTTGCCACTAGGTTTTGTATAATTTGACAGTAGGTTTTGTACCAATTTATTTTTTTCAAAGGTCTTTTTAGGCAGTTCTCAGAGCTGCTTTCATGAGTCTTATTTTGCTCTGCCCAGAATCA
>NZ_CADEAK010000063.1 GCF_902825225.1 Bartonella vinsonii subsp. berkhoffii ATCC 51672 | reverse complement strand
TTATTGTGGTCAAGGTGGAAGACAAACCCGTGCATGAGGTTTTTTATCAGCGTCTTTTAAATGCAACCATCACTGATCATGCTGGCAATGAAGCCGATAGATTTGAAGCGGAGTTTGATGATCGTGGCAATGATTTAGAGGTTCCACAAACGGGCAGTGCACTGCAGGTAATCTTTGGCTATGAGAACAGCATCAGTGCTTTTATGGGGCGTTTTGTTGTCGAATCGGTTGTGAGTTGTGGGGGCAGTGATGGAGAGATCTTGCGCCTTTGTGGCAAAAGCGCTTCGATGCGCAAAGAACTCAAAGAACAAACCAGTGAACATTTTGATCACAAAACCGTTGGCGAGATTGTTGAAACCCTCGCCAAACGCCATGGCTATCAAGCAAAGATCAGTTCAGAATTCACGCACAAAACTTTGCCTTATGTGATTCGCACGGATCAATCGGCTGTTGATTTTTTAACCCGCCTTGCAGACCGCATGCAGGCACGTTTTTTAATTAAGGATAATAAGTTTTTATTTTTAAGCGGAAACAATTTACCGGTCCTCGAACTTCATAAGCATGACTGCTCCAGTTGGGAATTCACGTTAGAGCCACGCACCCAATATGGCAGCGTTGAATCAACCTACTTTGATCGCTCGCAAGGACAACAATGCCAAGTCAAGCATCAGACAGGCTTTAGTGGTCCTGTGCGTCGTTTGCGTTGTTGCTACACCAGCAGGGAAGAGGCATTAGCTGCTGCCGCCTCAGAATCAGACCGGCTGTGCCGTAGCATGGGCAGTGGTTCTTTGTCCCTTGAAGGGCGCCCCGAAATCATGGCGGATCAACCGCTGCTTCTTCAAGGGTTCCGTAGTGAAATCAATGGACCATGGAAAGCTGAAACCGTGACCCATCGCTATGAGAAACAAAGCGGATACACCACAGAAATTACTCTAGAAGCACCAGACAAGGGAAAGGACAGCAACAAAGAATAGAGGCTGGGCTGGTTGCCCAGCCAACGGGACTAGTTTGGTACACACCCGTCCGATGTAAGAGCTCTTAACATCGCAGCCACTTCTTATCACTTGAAGCAATGAGAAGATGGCTACTATAGATGAAAGAGTGTTAAAAAATTATGGATACACTTTACAAGGAAACATTAAAAT
>NZ_CADEAK010000062.1 GCF_902825225.1 Bartonella vinsonii subsp. berkhoffii ATCC 51672 | reverse complement strand
AGTATTTTGGGGGATGGAGTAATTCGAGCAAGAAGTACCAAAATCTGGTACTGAACTATGGCAATGATGGATTACTTATTAGTGCGCATAGCCGTGGTAGCTTAACAGTAGGTAACGGAATGCGTGACTTTGAAAAGCATGGCATCCACGGCATAGCAAAAAAAACAGATATCTATCTTTTTGGACCAGCTTATAATGCTCAAGATATGGCAAATACGCTAAATTATGTAAGCGATGGCGAAAAAAATTATGTCTACATACAAGGCCATGTCTTTGACCCCATTAGTACGGTGTTCGGTTACAATTGGCCTACTGCTTATAAGGTACCCTTGAAGTTCCCCTATTTATTATTTCCACTAGCAATTCCAATGATAGAGCAAGGGAAAGCACTAGGCGGCTATGATCCAAGTCCCCATAATTGTTATGGAAATGCGAGTTCTAAGTGTACAACTAATTACGGTTCATTTGGTTTTAAAAAACTTTATTCAACGAGAACAGGGAATAAAAAATGAAAATGTTGTTTAATTTATTAAGTCTGCTCATTCTGTTAACGGTCACTGGATGTGACATTGAAAACATCGACAAATCTCCTCCAGGAGAAGTAGCAGGGTGGAAGAAGCCAGGAGCAGACTTTACCGAGGTAGGAAAAGCATTGTTAGAATGTGGAATGCCGCACCTTAATTATCTTGAGGATGTAAATAGAAAGCTAAGCAACAATGAAATAGCAACCATTGATGCTTGCATGATTCAGGCAGGTTTTCGTGATAAAGGGAGAGCTAACTGGTGTTCTCCTTTTAACGGTAGAGACCTCCCCATCTGTCAGCCTGGCGCTGTCATCCCGCAACGAAGTGTCGAAAGGCGTTTAAATAGCCCGTTTTGTAAAAGAAGTCCAGTACAACCTGAATGCCAACCTTAAGTCTTACTGCTGCTGATGGGAAACAATCCTCCATCCTTACCTTCGCTTTTGGAATAGCGCGATTGTTTTCTCAATCTCAACTATTAACAGCTGAGGAAAAGCAGCACTTACAAGCAGGTTCTGATGGCAACAGGCGTATGTTCTATAATGGCATTTCAAATACACCAGATGACGCAGCGCGTAATGCCGTTCAGTTAGCTGATAATGAGCATAATCCCCTTTATTTTACATATTTTCCCCAAGCTG
>NZ_CADEAK010000061.1 GCF_902825225.1 Bartonella vinsonii subsp. berkhoffii ATCC 51672 | reverse complement strand
AAAACGCCTCTTACAACAAAGACGTTTTTCATAACCATTCCTTACTCAATGATCTTAGAAACGATACCAGCACCAACAGTACGACCACCCTCGCGAATAGCAAAACGAAGCTTTTCTTCCATGGCAATCGGAACTATCAAAGAAACATCCATCGCAACATTATCTCCAGGCATGACCATCTCTGTCCCTTCTGGAAGGGTCACTATCCCCGTCACATCTGTCGTACGGAAGTAAAATTGCGGACGATAATTCGTGAAAAATGGTGTATGACGACCACCTTCATCTTTCGTTAAAATATAAGCCTCTGCTTTAAAGCGTGTATGAGGCGTAACGGAACCAGGCTTTGCAAGAACTTGTCCACGCTCAATCCCTTCACGATCAACGCCACGAAGAAGAGCACCAATATTATCACCAGCTTGACCCTGATCCAAAAGCTTGCGGAACATTTCAACTCCGGTAACCGTCGTTTTTGATGTAGGACGAATACCTATAATCTCAATTTCCTCACCAACCTTAATAACTCCACGCTCAACACGACCAGTTACAACAGTACCACGCCCAGATATCGAAAAAACATCTTCAATCGGCATCAAAAATGGCTGATCAACAGGACGCTCCGGTGTTGGAATATAATTATCAACTTCACTCATCAAAAGACGAACTGCATCTTCTCCAATACTTTTATCTTTATCTTCAAGAGCGGCCAATGCCGAACCCTTAACCACGGGTATATCATCTCCTGGAAAATCATATTTTGACAAGAGTTCCCGAACTTCAAGCTCAACAAGCTCCAGAAGTTCAGCATCATCAACCTGATCAACCTTATTCAGAAAAACAACAATCGCTGGAACACCAACTTGGCGCGCAAGCAAAATATGCTCACGTGTTTGAGGCATCGGACCATCAGCAGCAGAGACAACCAAAATCGCCCCATCCATTTGCGCTGCCCCCGTGATCATGTTTTTCACATAATCCGCGTGACCTGGGCAATCAACATGCGCATAGTGCCGTTGCTCTGTTTCATACTCAACATGTGCCGTAGAAATGGTAATTCCACGCGCTCTTTCTTCTGGTGCCGCATCAATTTGGTCATACGCTTTAAATTCACCAAAATATTTCGTAATCGCTGCTGTTAACGATGTCTTTCCATGATCAACGTGACCAATCGTTCCAATATTAACATGCGGCTTCGTACGTTCAAATTTGCTCTTTGCCAT
>NZ_CADEAK010000060.1 GCF_902825225.1 Bartonella vinsonii subsp. berkhoffii ATCC 51672 | reverse complement strand
ACTTGAAACGTGGCTAAAAAGCCCTGTTTTCTCGCAAATTTTGGCTAATCCATTTTTCAAATAACAAAAATCAATATTTGACTTATTATGTCATTAAATAATTCCCCAAAAGGAGCTATGATGAAAGCTGTCATCACTAAACCAATGTGTGTCGTTGGCGACAATAAAAGCACCATTCGTTTTGAACCTTCAACACAAACGACCCCATTTGTTGAAATTTCCAATCAGGTCTATGCACGTTTCAAACGTGCCAATGCTGTAAAACCTTTTCTTGAGGTTAAGGCAACAGCAAAGCTTGAAAAACCAGTTAAACAAGTTGAGCAAGTAGAAAAAGAAATTGTACAAACATCAACTGAACCAGTGATAGAGGAAATCGCACCAGAACAGCCAAAAACATCTAAAACTTCCAAGTCATCAACACCTACTCCCAAAAAAGCTTAGAAGTTGAAATTAATCATCCGCCAAAAATGGTATCTTCAACAGGTGAAGGATACCTTTACAAGTCTTCAAGCACCACACCTTAATTGGGCTTTGCGGAATGCTCTAAACACCGCAGCAAAACAAGTCGAACGCTTTGCAGAAAAACAAATTGCCGATGTTACATCAGCCAAATCAAAGCGTATCAAGCGAGGCGTTTATATTAAAGAAAAAGCTACAGCAAAACTTCTCGAGACAAATATCATTGGTTCTGGAACACCGATACCTCTTAAATTTTTTCAAGCACAAGAAACAAAACGCGGTGTAACTTACAAAATGTTTGGAAAGAAAGAAATCTTACCTCATGCTTTTATCAAAGGTGGGAGTTTTCCAAAGCGTGTTGAATTAAAAAAGCTGAATGGTAATGTCTTTCAAAGAGCAGATGGAGATCAATTCCCCATTGCAAAACAAGAGGGACCCTCAATTGCTGGAGTAATGTCCAAGCCAGAAATTGCAAATACTATTACACAATATGCCAATGAGAGATTAATTGCCAATATACAGAGACAACTTGAACGTCAAGAATACGCTGCTAACAAGAAGACTAAATAATGTTCTTATGCTATGCCTATCTGCTACACAATAGGATTTTCTTTCTTGACAAGATTCACAGAAAACATATATCGTTAAATTAGGTGCCTCAAAAACACCTTAAAACCATAAGCGGATTGATTACCGAAATAATCAGTCTTCTGTACATTAAAGACTTTGACTCATTATATGCTACACGCGTATAATGACCTCGTCGGGTGTGGTTA
>NZ_CADEAK010000059.1 GCF_902825225.1 Bartonella vinsonii subsp. berkhoffii ATCC 51672 | reverse complement strand
GCAAAAATCATTGACCGGTGGCAACAATTAGAACAGCAAGTAGCAGCACCGCAAATCGATTACTCTAGTCCACAAGTCATGTTAGGAGTTTTAACTTATCTCAAAAATGAGAATGAACAAAAAGACAATATGATTGCAGAATTAAAACCAAAGGCACTGGCTCTTGAAAGCTTGCAACGTCATAATGGGCTCTTTGGTCTTACTGAAGCAGCAAAGATTTTAGAAATACAACCAAAACAGTTCATTCTCTTCTTACAGAAAAAAGGTTGGGTCTATCGGCGTGTTCCTAGCACTCCATTGTTACCTTACCAAGACAAAATCAAAAAAGGTCTTATGGATTGTCCAGTCATCACCATTCAAACCTCTGATGGGAGAGAAAAAGTCATTCCTTCAGCTAAAATCACAACAAAAGGCATTGGTGTGCTTTCTCAACAAATCAAAAAACAAAACATGCATTAATGAAGGGATGCAATAATGGAACCAAAATACGAACTTACTGATGAAACGATTGAGGTTGAGGGCATAACCCTTCACCGTATTCGTGCACTGAGAGACTTTGGCAAAATAAAGAAAGGTGATTTAGGTGGGTTTATCGAAAATGAAAGCAACTTAAGTCATGATGGTAATTGCTGGGTTTATGATAATGCTTATGTTCTTGATGGCGCTAAGGTTTATGGGGACGCCTATGTTTCTGAGAATGCTAAGGTTTTTGAATGGTTCCCGCGTTTTTGATAATGCGCATATTTATGGGAATGCCATGCTTCATGGTCATGTGCATGTTTATCATAATGCACATGTTTATGGGAATGCTAGTATAAAAGGCGAACATGATAAAATTGCTGAGATCTTCGCAAATGCAAAAGTCTATGATAGTGCATGGATTCGTGGAGAAGTCAAGATTTTTAGAAATGCCGAGGTTTGTGGACTAGCCAATATTCGTGGAAACACAAGAATACCTCAAGACATAAAAACTTAACAAAAAACAACAACCATTTAAACACAAGCGTGATTCACGCCACGGGGAAATTGCGCGCAATGGAGGAAATCAAGATGAGTGAACAAAACACTAACCTAACAGAAATTGAAGAAACACATCACTTAACCGTCGAACAAACTGCTATGGAACGCATTTTAAATAAAGCCTTAGAAAGTGACGTCGATATGGACCGCTTAGAGCGTCTTCTTGATTTAAGAGAAAAAGAAATAAAACGACAGAACCATCAGAGCTTTATCCA
>NZ_CADEAK010000058.1 GCF_902825225.1 Bartonella vinsonii subsp. berkhoffii ATCC 51672 | reverse complement strand
AAAACCGCCTCTGCTTCGCTTAAACGGTGAATACTCAATTCCAACTCAAGGGATAACGCCAAATCCACACAGAGTTTAAGCTGTTCTCCAATATCAAAACCGCGTTGATAATCGTCATAAAGACCAACAAGCGTATTGGATAATTCTTTGTCACATAAAGGGATCATGCCAATTCCTCCACATCACGGTTTTTCCATGCCGCTTTGACATGTTTAAGTGTTACCTCACACTCATCCCCAAGCGCTGCCATGCGTGCCAACATCATGGTTTTGTCAATTTGCCGTAAAGCGCCAGCCTTTAAGCCAATTCCTGTCAGAAATTTTATCGCCCCAGGATCTTCAATCCCCCAATCATGAATACGAGCTGCAATATCCTCACTATAGGGCTTGCGGCGTTTCAGATGCATAGCCAATCGGCTTTTAATTTGCGCATAAGAGGGTCCATTTTGACGATGGACCAAACGTCCAGAAATCTCATCATTGCCAACCAAAGCTAACCCTGTGCCATTGATATCAACAAAATGGCGCAATTGATTAATCGCCTCATCCGTTAAATTTTGCGCCTCATCAACAATCAACAACGTGCCACTCCCCACACGCTCTAATTTCTTGCCAATCGCACGCGTTAAGCGGGTGGGATTATATTCCACCACTTCTAATTCTGCTGCCATATCATTCAAAATACCATGAACACTGCGCGTATGCGGGCTTGCTGTCACCAAATAAACATGCGGGCGCGTTGCACGGTAATGGCGGCAGGTTTCCGTCTTGCCACTGCCCGCATCAAGCGTAATCATCACCATATCGCCCGTGCTTTGTGCCAGCGTTAAAGTATCAATGATCTCACTGGCAATGCGATTCCTCTGAAAGGCTGGCTTTTCAGGTATACGCTCCAAAAGTTCATCAACCTCCTTTAAAGCCTCTACCCACTGTTGAACTTTTGCATTCTGCTTGCCCAATTGCCCCGCATAACTCCCCGCATACCATTGCGAAAATGTTCCATCTGGCATACCAATGCGCCGCGCCACTTCCGCCTTCGTCCAATCATGCATTTTTGCGATAGCTCTCACCGCATCCACAAGCTCATTCCATAAAGCAATATCATCACTGTTGCGGTTTGCTGCTGTTTCGGGCTGGATTTTTGGTCGCGCCCAAGGATTTTTATCGACCGTTGCATTTATCGCGTATTTCATCTATAATCTCCCTCTCGTATTGATTTTAGACTCTTGAATGGGTAGGCTCCCACCTACCCATTCGTGTTATTCTTCAAGCCGTACGCGATACTCAACCGGCTCCCGACAATCTCCCCCCTGC
>NZ_CADEAK010000057.1 GCF_902825225.1 Bartonella vinsonii subsp. berkhoffii ATCC 51672 | reverse complement strand
GAATAAGGATTAACGATATCACTTCTGACATCTGGGGTCCATAAATTACAAGCAGCAACCATAACCACCCCCTATAAAAATAATATGACCACCATCTAATCGCCAAAGCCAACCCATAAAAACGGTTGCCTGACAACACAACTGTATGCAATTTATCTTACCTATTTCGTATTGATCTTTAGACATTGATAAACCTTTTTATCTTATGATATTTAAATTCATGGCAAATGCGTGAAACACACGCACAACCTTGCAACAAAGTTCAAGCAGCGTCATTGCGCGCTACAGAATGGATAAGAGATACCGTATGAGACTGTTTTGCTGCTTTAAAAATACGACGGTTCGTTTTAGGGTGGCGGTCGCTAAAAACCTGCTCAACGGGCAAGCCGATAAAATCGGCTATGGCACGTTCGGCTTTCTCATTAGGCCGTGTCCAAATGTTTTTGACACTGGATGACGGTATTTGATATGCTTTCGCGAGCTCCGCCAAGGTCATATTACGGCGGCGTAGCTCAGCTAAAATACTATGGCGATCCCATACTTGTGTGATGGTCATAAACTTCGCTCCTGCTTCAAATGGATGCTCCCACATCCGTTTTTTGTGGGGTTTTTTGTGTAATAACCGTCTTTTTTTACAGACGGTAATATGAGGTGTAATGCAAATATTGCATTGATGTGATTTGGCAAAAAAAGAAATTGAACCTAAAACAGAACAGGCAAAGCGGTTACGTTTGATACGAGAAAGCTTAGAGCTTAATCGAGATCAAATAGCTACCCGTTTAGGTATTAATAAAGCAATTTATGACCACGCTGAAAGAGGTACCACCTTTCCCAATGTAGAGTTTTTGGCTGCTTTGTCGCAGAAATTAAAGGTTAACTTAGCTTGGCTTGTTACAGGCGAAGGCGAAATGTTTATGGAAATAACGAAAGTTACAGATTTAAAAGCGCCTACCATTCCTAATGGTCTCATGAAAAAGCTCGGTCGCGTGGCTTATACAACTTATCGCGATGCAAATATAAAACTTCCCCCTGAAGAGATAGCGGAATTAGCGGCAGAGCTTTATAAAAAGTTGCAAGAGCTTGTTCAAAACATCAATGATAGTGAAGAAGTAGAACTTACTTTGCCTCTTCTAAAATTGCATTTAAAGCGTCAAATAGAAGCTGAAAGAGTACATCTAAAAGCTACACAAGATACGGCTTAATGCCCCTTTAATATGAAAAATACAGGCGCGTTTCTCTTTACATTAAGAAATTATAATAAAGAATTGTTTTAAAAGAATTATATTTGCAAAAAATAGAAACGCGCCATATGGCGCATATCTTTTTTGCTTTTTTGGTCATTTTGGGCTGATTTTGAAGCTG
>NZ_CADEAK010000056.1 GCF_902825225.1 Bartonella vinsonii subsp. berkhoffii ATCC 51672 | reverse complement strand
AACAAACTGCTATGGAACGCATTTTAAATAAAGCCTTAGAAAGTGACGTCGATATGGACCGCTTAGAGCGTCTTCTTGATTTAAGAGAAAAAGAAATAAAACGACAGAACCATCAGAGCTTTATCCATGATCTTTCGGCTATGCAAATCGAATATCAAACAATCACCAAAAATGCTAAAAACAACCATACAAAGAGTGCATATGCAACGCTTGATCAGTATATTGACGCTGTAAAGGACACTCTTGCAAAACACCGCTTCGCTTTGTTTTCTCATATAAAAAATCAAACAGAAAAAAACATTACCATAGAAATAACTCTGTCTCATCCTTCAGGCAATCAAATCTCAACAGAAGGAACATTTCCAATTGATGGACAAGGGAGCAAAAATAACATTCAATCTCTTGGTTCTACTATCACTTATGCACGCAGATATCTCTTAAGCATGCTTCTCAATGTAGCAAGCAAAGAAGACGATACAGATGGAAATATGCCTCAAAAACCGGCTTTTCCCCAACAGATCAATGAAATCAGAGGACTGATGGCACAAACAAAGACAGAAGAAGCAAAGATACTTTCTTATGTGAATGTTGAAAAGCTTGACGATATCTCTGATCAGAGTGCGCAAACCATTTTGCGCCTTTTAAAAGATAAACAAAATAAGCAAATGACATCAACACAACAACAAACGGCGGTGTGAGATGGAGCAAAGAACAGCACAATGGTTTCAAGCAAGATTAGGTAAAGTCACCGCTTCAAACGTTTACAATGTCCTCAGTAAGACAGCAAAAGGTTTGCCCACAAGCAAATATGAAGACTACAAAATGAAACTCATAACAGAGCGCTTAACAGGGGAAATAAGCCAGTCTTATACAACAGCGGCTATGCAATGGGGCATTGAACATGAAGAGGATGCCTTGAGAGAATATGAATTCATTTATGATGCCGATGTCATAAAATGCGGCTTTATACCACACCCCAAAATAGAAATGGCTGGTGCAAGTCCTGATGGGCTTATTGGAGAGGACGGTTTAATTGAAGTCAAATGTCCACAATCAACGACCCATCTTCGTTTTTTTATGTATGACGAAATCAAGCCTGAATATATAGCGCAGATGCAATTCCAAATGGCGTGCACAGGACGCAAATGGTGTCATTTCGTAAGTTATAATCCAAACTTTGTAGGCAGATCTACTGGTTTGAGAATGAAAATCAAACGCATCCTCCGTGATGAGAAACACATTGAAGAGATTAACAAAGCAGTTGAAGTTTTTTTAGCGGAAATAGAGCAAGACATGAAAAAGATTTTGACAAAAGCTGCTTAAAGCTATGGGGGTGCTCCTCTCCTCCCGAGCATCCCCGCCC
>NZ_CADEAK010000055.1 GCF_902825225.1 Bartonella vinsonii subsp. berkhoffii ATCC 51672 | reverse complement strand
CTCTTTACATTAAGAAATTATAATAAAGAATTGTTTTAAAAGAATTATATTTGCAAAAAATAGAAACGCGCCATATGGCGCATATCTTTTTTGCTTTTTTGGTCATTTTGGGCTGATTTTGAAGCTGGTTTCATTTTTGATTTTTTTGTATCAAACTTTCATTTGGAAATAATGCCTTTAATGATAAAAATATACAGTGAAACAATGTATTTGTGCGTATTCTTCTCTCATTCCAGCTTTCCCCACTCAGTAAAAAACTCATATCAACCGCCATTTATAGCTGAGTTTTTTCAAGCCGTTCTTCAAGGTTCTTTAAAGATCTTTCAAAGGATATTTTAAACCACCTGATCTTTTTATAAGCACTCCTGAATATTTCTTTCATTCTGATTCTGAAATAGCAACATCAAAAATCTTTCTTTTGCATGATTGCAGCTACACAGACACCATCATTTTCCTTCATCATTTTTCTTTTTGGGTTTTAGGGTACCTTTATTTATTCTTTCCTCTTTTTGCCTAAATCGATAAAGCTTAGCATAAAATAATGCTTACAATTCATAAAAAACAGCAATATATAATTTTATATTTTAAATATATTATCAATTTCACTTAAACACAAATAGAGTAAATTATAAAGTTAAATAAAAACATTTGGCATTTAAATATAATTTATTATTATACTTTACATAAAAATAACCCACTCATTATCACAACTCTCATCCATATTGATAATCCTTCTTGTAAGCGGGGGGGGGGGAATATATGGGCTTATAAGTAAGGAAAATGTCAATGTCTAAAAAATCTCTTTTATCCTGCACAGCTGCCATAGCCATCATGCTGTTTAGTACTCATTTCAATACATATGCCGAAGATCTTAATGCTGGTAAAGGAGAAGTAAAGAAAACTGAACCTGGAAAAACCTATAATAGAATTAAAGCAGTAGACGGTGGCACAATCAACAGCGAAGATTTAAAATAATCTCTGATAATTCTGCAAAATGTCCTCCTGATGCTCCTGAAGAATGTCATACTGGTGTAATATCAGACGGTACTGGTAGCAGAATTAATTTAACGGGCACAACAGTTATTCAAAATGTTGATGAAGGTCTTTATGCAGGAAATAATAGCACGATTAAGATGATTAATGGTGATATTGAAGAAGAACAGAGTGCAAGAGAGAATAAAATAGACGCAAAAAAAAATTGCACTATTCGTAACAGCTGGTGGACATATTGATCTGAGAGATGTTTCTGTAACAGCAGGAATCAGCGACTTGCAGTTCTTAGGTCTCTCTGAGACTGAACTCGATGAATCAAAATATCAAAGTACTAAAATCAATTTAACCAATGCAAAGCTTCACGTTAAAAATGGAATTGGAATTAGCGTAAATGAAGCAGCCCGTACTGTTAATCTTGGCAAAAAATCAGAAATCCGTGCCGATGTCTTATTAATAACCAAAGA
>NZ_CADEAK010000054.1 GCF_902825225.1 Bartonella vinsonii subsp. berkhoffii ATCC 51672 | reverse complement strand
TAATGATGTACCTGCTACTGGTTTTGAAATAGCGATAATCATTGTAGTTATGTTGACATTGGTTGTATTTGTTTTGGAGCTGGCTAATGATAAAATAAAGATAAGCATACTAACTATAGTTATAGCTCTCTCTTTATCCACGTGGTTATTTATTTTGGATAAAGAAACACGTTTAGCATCAGCTAAAATTGGGCAAGATATTAGACAGATATCTGGGGGTATAAGTGAAAAAAAATAAAAAGAGGGAATGCTCTAAAATAGCAGGGCAATTAAGTGAGCCAAATGGATGTATTACACGTTCCAAAACGCTACGTGATCCTGTTGATCAATTGGCAATTGAAATGCGTGCAAAACGCTTTGGGTTGTCTATAGAAGATGCCAAAAATCCGCTTGCTGGTACCTATATCGGGCGGCTTTGTTTGCAAGGCGTGCTTACTCAAGACCAGTATGATGCTGCACAAAAATATCTTGAAGTGAAAAATGATTATTTGTGTGCAAAAGGTTTGCCAAGCGCTGTTTATGATGAAATACCATCATCTTCTGATGTCAAAGCGAGAGAGAAATGGGTGGAATTTGCAACAGAACAGTTTTTAAGCATGCAAGGAGTGATAAAAGAAGTACAAGCTTTAAATCGACAGCTTAATCTTCATGCGGCAATACAATATCTTGTTATAGAAGACAAAACATTACCACATCTTATGAATTCATTGCGTATTGTTCTTAATGCGCTACAGAAATATTTTACGCAAAAGCATAGCAAACCATTGAAAAATAGTCTTTAGAATGTTATATTTTTATATAATATTAGAAAGGGCGTTTTATGCACACAACAAAATTACGTAAAGTTGGAGGATCAGTGATGCTTTCTATCCCGCCTGCATTGCTTGATGTTCTTCACTTAACTGAAAATACCGAAGTTGGTTTGGCTATTGATAATGGCCGTCTTGTTGTTGAACCATCAGTTCAGCCGCGCTACACGATGGCTGAGTTATTAGCTGCTTCCGATTATTCGCAGCCACAATCACCTGAAGACCGTGAGTGGGTTGATGCCTCTGCTGTTGGGGGCGAGCTTATATGAGGCGTGGTGACGTCTATATGGTAGATTTGGAACCAATTCAAAGACGAGAAGAGCATGGGTATCGTCCTATCGTCATTGTTTCTCCTGATGATTTTAATCAAGCAACAGGTTTACCCGTTATTTTACCGATCACAAGTGGTGGAAATTTTGCACGCCGTATTGGATTTGCGGTTCCGCTTATGGGTACAAGAACAAGGGGTGTTATTCGTTGCGATCAGCCCCGTGTTCTCGATTTGGTGGTGCGCAATGGGCGTAAAGTAGAAAGTTTGCCAACAGCTATTATGGATGAGGTATTGGCAAAGGTTGTTACGATCTTTAGTTAATCAATTACGTGTAAGATCCAGCCTTTCAGAACGGACATAAATTGACAAGACATATGATCAGTTGCGCTGCAGGTTTTTCT
>NZ_CADEAK010000053.1 GCF_902825225.1 Bartonella vinsonii subsp. berkhoffii ATCC 51672 | reverse complement strand
TGATCACCGCCACAACAGCAGCAATGAGCGCCCCTATTGGAGTAAAAACAGCGCCAACAACAGAGGCAATGCCAGCGGCAATCACTTCTATCACTGTACCTATCCAACCAAAAGTAGCAACGAATGCAGAGCCAGAGACCATAAGCCCCCGAAAGCCAGCCACTAAAAGAGTTATCGGTCGTAAAAGACGCAGTGCACTCCCACCAAGACTTGCCGCCATTATTCCCATTGAGCGCCCTGATGCGATTAAACCTCGCCAACTTATTGTGAGGGCACGACTGAGCGTTCTAAGCTTAACAAAAGAAGTCATGAGTTGAAGAAGCCCAAGGCGTGTACCAGCCATGGTAAAGCGCAACACGCGCAAAGTGATGTTAAAAGTCATCAGGGCGGCAATGGTTTTGATGATGGCACTTGTTAAAGCGGGATGGGCATTGGCCCATGCCATAAGTCCATTGGTAAAATTGCCAACACTTTCCATCAAACTGTTGACAGGAGGCAAGAGCACTTCACCAATGGTAATGCCCAAAGCGACGATACGGTTTTGCAAAAGTTCAAACTGTCTGATGGCACCGGTTGCTTGTTTGTCCGCCTCTTGCTCTACAGAGCCTTTAAAGACTTGCGGATCCTCCACATATTTTAAAGCTTGCCCTAACAATTCTGGATTACCAACCAATTTGGCAAAATCACCGGTAAAATCGCGCCCAGCAATGGCAATCAGCGAACGCATGCCCTGTTCTGATTTGGCTAAAACATCAAAAAAGCGCACCAAAGTACCAGTGGCATCTTTATCCAGATCTTCCATGAATTTTTGACGGGAAAGACCGATATTGGTGAAAGCGTCTTCAATATGTTTGCCCCCTGCCTGAATGCGCGCACTCATGGCATTAAAACCACGCGCTGCACTCTCAGGGACAATACCCGCAGAAATCATTGCTGTACCAAACGCCGCTGTTTCGCGTGCGGTGAGTTTAAACATGGTTGCCGCACCGGTGGCACGATTGGTAAAATCAGACACTTCACTGGCTTTTGCCGCCATATGGTTGGAGAGATGATTGATAGCATCGCCTAAATCTTCAATGCCCGCTTGATTAAGCTTGAAGACATTGCGCAATTTGGCAAAGCGCTCCCCAATCTGATCCCCCGTCATATCAAATGCTACAGCTGCCTTTGCGGCATAAACACTAAAGGCTTCCAAATCTTGTTCGCCAATCCCTGCTTGGCTAGCACTGGTCATCAGTTCCAAAACTTCACGTGCTGCGAGCGGAATTTTGGTGGAGGTTTCCAAAGCAAAACGGCGTAATTCTTTTAAGCGATGAAACGGCGCATCAAGAACCTTTTCCAATCCCTTCATTGATTGGTCAAATTGCATAGCTTTATAGAGGGGAGCAATTAAGGTTGCGGTTTGGGCAATGGCACCCACCATGCGTCCACGCGCTTGGTTGAAAGCATTTTCCGCATTTTTGGTCGCATCCTCAAGATGTTCAGGGT
>NZ_CADEAK010000052.1 GCF_902825225.1 Bartonella vinsonii subsp. berkhoffii ATCC 51672 | reverse complement strand
GATATGTGCGCATTAATCCCATAACCGCTTCACCATGCTTTGGAGATTGTGAAGTGCGAATTCAGGCAAAATAACCTTTAAACCGCGTGGTAAAAGCACACCATATTGGGCAATCTCTGGATTGGCTTCCAGTGTGGCTTCAAGATAGCCTTTTAATGCTCCAACTTGGGCACGGTCCCCTAATACAGCCATGGCATGTTGAAAGCAGATGAGATCGAGACTCATATCCTCTAGCTCTACAACAACATGCTTTTCTGGTATCTTCATGGGAATTGTTCCTCTTGATATCGACCTTACTGATATTGACCTTGGGGTTTTCCCCCATCAAAAAACGGCAACAAACTGATGGAATAACGAATGCGCTGCGATTGACCAGAGCGGCTAATAGTGTCGTGGTCTTTCGTGAGAGTGGTGATCACCACAGGACCATGGAGAAGGGCACTATAGCTCCTATCATTCATCCAACGAAGCATCTGCACGGGTTTGGCTCTTCGAATAGTTGTGGTGATGGCATCAATGGCTGCACGGTCACCAAATTCTTCTGGAAACCAAACCCCATGAATGGTCTTTACATCATTGCCATAGCCGGTAAATTGCAAACTGGGGGATCTACCAAAACGCTCCATAGAGACCCATGAGGCAGAAAACTCTTCCTCGAAGGATTGGAAATTTAGCCAGTCTACATAAAATTGATGTGGTCCTAACATCATCAAAGGATCTCTCATTGCCTCCCTCCCCTCCTTTTGTTCTTTCCCTTATTCTGTTCCCCCATGCAGAGCATTGGCGCGTGCGCGTTGAATGGCATGACTTACTGTACGCCCCGTGGCAACGGGATCACGCGCGCCATTGACATGCACCGTGATATTTTGATTGTGCGTGGTGGTGGGGCGGTCTTTCTCTCTTTGCTCACGACCAGAGTGATTGGCATGACCAGCACCCGCATATTGCATAATCGGTTGAATGGGTGTTTTGCCCCCAAGCCAACTGGGCAAATGAAACAGGCCGGATAAATCAACATTGCCAATCCATCCTTTGATACGGCTTGGTAAGGATTGAAAAAAGTCCTTCAATTTTGTAATGGGTGCCATAAAACCATCGACAATCCAATTCGCCAAATCCTCCCCTGCTTGTTCCATACCGGCTTTGGCATCATCAGAGAGCTTTTCGCGGGCAAAAAAGCTCCCCAACCAATTCCAAAAATTGGCGATGCTTTGCTTAAAACCATCCCACACATTGCCAAACCACCCGCCAACAGACTTAAGCCCCTGTTTGAACTTTTGCCAAGCTTGAGAGAAATCAAAGGCGGCAGCAATAGCGTTTTTCCACTTGGTAATGGTTGCGGTATCGGCGCCAAAAAAGTGCATGACGGCTTCAAAGGCACGACCAAAAGCCCGTGCTATCCCCCGTGCAAAGCCTTTTATAAAAGAAGAGAAACGATCCCAATATTTCCACAAAGCAAAACAAGCAGCGATGATGACAGCCACAACAGCGGCAATGAG
>NZ_CADEAK010000051.1 GCF_902825225.1 Bartonella vinsonii subsp. berkhoffii ATCC 51672 | reverse complement strand
TTACCCCTCACGTCTTCGCCACATCAATGATCACAGGACGCCAAGGATGCTCCAATGTATCGCGCTCATAAAAGCGCACATATTCTTTAGATGTCGTCACACGAATGGCTTCACGAATTGCACGCATAGCCTCATTCCAGCGTGGATCATCAATATCCAAACGCAACAGCATAAAGATTTCACCCCGATTCACCTTGCCTTCTTTATCCGTATTAAAAGCACGCGTAATAATCGCACGGATTTCAGGGCGCGCATCCGCAGACCACTCATTTAAACATTCATCAAGAAGGCTTTTAGCAATTTGCAATTGTGGACCAAAATCAAAGCTCTCTTGCACTTGCACCTTAATGCGTTGCAAACCATCAAAACTTGTGTAAGTACAATTGCCCTTTTTACCACGCCACCAAGCACTGTGCTTTTGTGCAAGCATAGCATCAAAGTCGCTCAAATCTCCAATCGTATGGCAGTTAAAATGCGCAATTTTAGACGATAATTCTGTACCCAGTGTTAGAATTTTTCTAACCGTTTCATCATCCAGATGATCAACGTCACTCAAATCTGTAAACGGATCATTCTTAAAATGAGAAATTTGTGCCGATAAATCTTTCGCAAAACTCATAATTTTGTGCACCATTTCATCTTCTAATAAATCCGCAGGGCAGATCATATCTACCGCCACCAAAGCTCCTTTCGCATCCTTTCTATAATACGTTTCTTTAAGCTCAATTGGTTTATTCATCACAAATCCCCTTACGTCTTCGCCAGATCAATGGTCACAGCGCGCCAAGGATGCTCCAAACTCTCCCGTTCATAAAAACGCACATATTCCTTAGAGGTCGTCACACGAATGGCTTCACGAATTGCACGCATGGCCTCATTCCAGCGTGGATCATCAATATCCAAACGCAACAGCATAAAGATTTCGCCCCGATTCACCTTGCCTTCTTTATCCGTATTAAAAGCACGCGTAATAATCGCGCGAATTTCAGGACGCGCATCCGCAGACCACTCATTTAAACATTCATCAAGAAGGCTTTTGGCTATTTGCAATTGCGGACCAAAATCAAAGCTCTCTTGCACTTGCACCCGAATGCGTTGCAAACCATCAAAACTCTGGTAAGTACAATTGCCCTTTTTGCCACGCCGCTCCACACCATATTCTTGCGCAAGCAAACTATCAAAGGCACTCAAATCCGCAATCGTATGATTGTTAAAACGCGCAATCCTTGCCGATAATTCTTTCGCAAAACCCATAATTTTGCGCACCGTTTCATCTTCTAATAAATCCGTTGGGCGGATCAGACTTACCGGCACCAAAGCCCCTTTCGCATCCTTCATATAATGCGTGCCTTCAAGCTCAATTCGTTGATTCATCACAAAAATCCTCCTTATGTTTTTTGAAAACGACGAAACGGTACAACATCCCCTGACAACGGCTTGTACCCCGCCTTTATTTGCCAACGACACCGCAAAAGTTCATGCCCTAAAATGTGGTTATAACCCGCCAAGCGGCGTAAATAATCATTCAATTCTCGAACATCTT
>NZ_CADEAK010000050.1 GCF_902825225.1 Bartonella vinsonii subsp. berkhoffii ATCC 51672 | reverse complement strand
TAAAAGCGAGGGGTAAGCATGCATGCAAGAGGAAGTCTATAGCGATTTTCCTGCTTTATTGCGTGAAATAGCTGATGTTGCGGGCAGTGAGGCAGCATGGAATATGATGCGGGCTTTTGGTGGACGAGAAGTTTATATACCCGGTCGTCTTGAGAATGCCGATTGGTTGATTGAAATTGTTGGGTTTGCGGAGGCGCAGCAATTGATCAAGCATTTTTGTTTTAACGGTGCTGGTGTGCGCCTTCTTATCCCCCTTGGCAAAGATGCTGAACGGCGGCAAAAAATGATAGAAGCCTTGCAAAAAGGCTGGTCGGCGGATGAGGCAGCTGCTGTTTCTGGTATGCATGTGCGTACGGCTTATCGTTTGAAGAAGAAGATTTCTTCGCGAGAACCTCAAGGTCTCTTATTTCCAGAGCTTTAATTGAGTCTTGAGATGTTTGACTGACAGTGTCAGACTTATATTGGGGGGCAGAAATCCAATAAACTGAGAATGGATTTATTCATTCATTGGTTTGTTATGGTTTCGATAGACAGTTCTTTTCTTCATAAGCTCGCCCCTAAATTGGTTCATCATGCGCGCCAAGATTTTATTATCGTTGAAATGGCACGGGCATTGCCTGAAGCTTTGTCTTATGCTGGGATAACGACAGGTTTGCGTGTTGCGCATTTTTTAAGCCAATGTGCGCATGAGAGTGATGGTTTTTTTACCGTTTGTGAATATGCCTCTGGGCGTGCTTATGAGGGACGCAAAGATTTAGGCAATGTTTGCCCAGGGGATGGTGTGCGCTTTAAGGGGCGCGGTTTGATCCAATTAACGGGACGCAAGAATTATCAACGCTTTACGCAGTTTTGGTGTTCTGTCAATGAACAGGCTGTTGATTGTGAAGCTTTCCCAGAAATGGTGGAACGGTTTCCAGCAGCGCTTTGGTCTGCCATTTGGTTTTGGCAGATGAAAGGTTTGAATAGATTAGCAGATCAAGATGATGTCGTGAGGATTACCAAGGCGATTAATGGAGGAAAGAACGGGCTTATGCAACGTTTGACCTATTTGAATCGCGCTAAAAAGCTTTTGGGACTTGGAGATGAGGTGGGGGTATGAAGCCATCTTATCGTGGTTCGAGGCTCTATTTATGGTGGTCTTTTTGGTTTGCTTGGGGGGTTATTTTTTTGCTTGTTTCTGGTGGTTTGTGGGGGGCAGCGCATATTGTTGATATGGCGGCTATTTCTATTCCCTCAATGGTGGCGATTATTGTTGGCAATTTGGGTGTGCACCGCGGCTTTGGTTCAATGGATTTTTCCAATAGGAAGCATTCCAATCAACGGTATATCAGCTCTTATGATGTGGGAGAGAGAGCACATTGGGGGGATAAAGGCAATGTTTAGCCTTCTTTCAAAACTGTCTTTGGGGTTGTTGTTTTTGGCAAGTGTGCTGTTAGCGGCTTTTGGCTTTATGAAAGGGCAAGTTTTCAAAGCGGAAAAGGCGCGTGATTTGTATTGGCAGTTTGAAATTGCCAAGGCTTCAGCACGTGCACAGCGTGAGCTGGAGCGGCAAAGGCAAACAGCAAATGCAGCTGAGCATCAAGCACAAGGGGTGA
>NZ_CADEAK010000049.1 GCF_902825225.1 Bartonella vinsonii subsp. berkhoffii ATCC 51672 | reverse complement strand
TAAAAGCGAGGGGTAAGCATGCATGCAAGAGGAAGTCTATAGCGATTTTCCTGCTTTATTGCGTGAAATAGCTGATGTTGCGGGCAGTGAGGCAGCATGGAATATGATGCGGGCTTTTGGTGGACGAGAAGTTTATATACCCGGTCGTCTTGAGAATGCCGATTGGTTGATTGAAATTGTTGGGTTTGCGGAGGCGCAGCAATTGATCAAGCATTTTTGTTTTAACGGTGCTGGTGTGCGCCTTCTTATCCCCCTTGGCAAAGATGCTGAACGGCGGCAAAAAATGATAGAAGCCTTGCAAAAAGGCTGGTCGGCGGATGAGGCAGCTGCTGTTTCTGGTATGCATGTGCGTACGGCTTATCGTTTGAAGAAGAAGATTTCTTCGCGAGAACCTCAAGGTCTCTTATTTCCAGAGCTTTAATTGAGTCTTGAGATGTTTGACTGACAGTGTCAGACTTATATTGGGGGGCAGAAATCCAATAAACTGAGAATGGATTTATTCATTCATTGGTTTGTTATGGTTTCGATAGACAGTTCTTTTCTTCATAAGCTCGCTCCTAAATTGGTTCATCATGCGCGCCAAGATTTTATTATCGTTGAAATGGCACGGGCGTTGCCTGAAGCTTTGTCTTATGCTGGGATAACGACAGGTTTGCGTATTGCGCATTTTTTAAGCCAATGTGCGCATGAGAGTGATGGCTTTTTTACGGTGTGTGAATATGCCTCTGGGCGTGCTTATGAGGGGCGCAAAGATTTAGGCAATGTTAAGCCAGGGGATGGTGTGCGCTTTAAGGGGCGCGGTTTAATCCAATTAACGGGGCGCAAGAATTATCAACGCTTTACGCAGTTTTGGTGTTCTGTCAATGAACAGGCTGTTGATTGTGAAGCTTTTCCAGAAATGGTGGAAAGGTTTCCAGCAGCGCTTTGGTCTGCCATTTGGTTTTGGCAGATGAGAGGCTTGAATAGATTAGCAGATCAAGATGATTTGCTAGGGATTACCAAGGCGATTAATGGAGGGAAAAACGGGCTTTTGCAACGTTTGACCTATTTGAATCGCGCCAAAAAGCTTTTGGGACTTGGAGATGAGGTGGGGGGATGAAGCCGTCTTATCGTGGTTCTAGACTTTATTTATGGTGGTCTTTTTGGTTTGCTTGGGGGGTTATTTTTTTGCTTGTTTCTGGTGGTTTGTGGGGAGCACCGCATATTGTTGATATGGCGGCTATTTCTATTCCCTCAATGGTGGCGATTATTGTTGGTAATTTGGGTGTGCACCGCGGTTTTGGTTCATTGGATTTTTCCAATAGGAAGCATTCCAATCAGCGGCATACCAGCTCTTATGATGTGGGAGAGAGAGCGCATTGGGGGGATAAGCACCATGTTTAGCCCTCTTTCAAAACTGTCTTTTGGTTTGCTTTTTTTTGCGAGTGTGATGTTAGCGGCTTTTGGCTTTATGAAAGCGCAAGTTTTAAAAGCGGAAAAGGCGCGTGATTTGTATTGGCAGTTTGAAATTGCCAAGGCTTCAGCACGTGCACAGCGTGAGCTGGAGCGGCAAAGGCAAACAGCAAATGCAGCTGAGCATCAAGCACAAGGGGTGA
>NZ_CADEAK010000048.1 GCF_902825225.1 Bartonella vinsonii subsp. berkhoffii ATCC 51672 | reverse complement strand
GCATTCGTTGCTACTTTTGGTTGGATAGGTACAGTGATAGAAGTGATTGCCGCTGGCATTGCCTCTGTTGTTGGCGCTGTTTTTACTCCAATAGGGGCGCTCATTGCTGCTGTTGTGGCGGTGATCATCGCGGCTTGTTTTGCTTTGTGGAAATATTGGGATCGTTTCTCTTCTTTTGTTAAAGGTTTTGCACGGGGGATAGCACGGGCTTTTGGTCGTGCCTTTGAAGCCGTCATGCGCTTTTTTGGCGCCGATACGGCAACCATCACCAAGTGGAAAAACGCCATTGCTGCCGCCTTTGATTTCTCTAAACATTGGCAAAAGTTCAAACAGGGGCTTGAGTTTGTTGGCAGGTGGTTTGGCAATGTGTGGGATGGTTTTAAACAAAGCATCGCCAATTTTTGGAGCTGGTTGGGGAGCTTTTTTGCCCGCGAAAAGCTCTCTGATGATGCGAAAGCCGGTATGGAACAAGCAGGGGAAGATTTAGCCAATTGGATTGTCGATGGTTTTATGGCACCCATTACAAAATTGAAGGACTTTTTTCAATCTTTGCCAAGCCGTATTAGAGAGTGGATTGGGTCAATTGATTTATCCGACCTGTTTCATTTGCCCAGTTGGCTTGGCGGCAAAACACCCATTCAACCCATTATGCAATATGCGGGTGCTGGTCATGCCAATCACTCTGGTCGAGAGCAAAGAGACAATAACAAAGACTTCTCCACCACCACGCATAATCAAAATATCACGGTGCATGTCAATGGCGCTCGTGATCCCGTTGCCACGGGGCGTGCGGTAAGTCACGCACTTCAACGCGCACGCGCCAATGCTCTGCATGGTGGAACAGAATAAGGGAAAGAACAAAATGAGGGGAGGGAGCCTATGAGAGATCCTTTGATGATGTTAGGTCCGCATCAATTTTACGTGGACTGGCTAAATTTCCAATCCTTTGAAGAAGAGTTTTCTGCCTCATGGGTCTCTATGGAGCGTTTTGGTAGATCCCCCAGTTTGCAATTCACCGGCTATGGCAATGATGCAAAGACCATTCATGGAGTTTGGTTTCCAGAAGAATTTGGTGACCGTGCAGCTATTGACTCACTCAGCAGAACGATACGAGCAGCCAAACCCGTACAGATGCTTCGTTGGATGAATGATATGAGCTATAGCGCCCTTCTCCATGGTCCCGTGGTGATCACCACTCTCACGAAAGACCACGACTATATCAGCCGCTCTGGTCAATCGCAGCGCATCCGCTATTCCATCAGTTTGTTGCCGTTTTTCGATGGGGGAAAACCCCAAGGTCAATATCAGTAAGATCGATATCAAGAGGAACAATTCCCATGAAGATACCAGAAAAGCATGTTGTTGTAGAGCTAGAGGATATGAGTCTTGATCTCATCTGCTTTCAACATGCCATGGCTGTGTTAGGAGACCGTGCGCAAGTTGGAGCCCTAAGAGGCTATCTCGAAGCCACACTGGAAGCCAATCCGGATATTGCCAAATATGGTGTGCTTTTGCCGCGCGGCTTAAAGGTTACTTTGCCTGAATTTGTGTTGTCTAATCCCCAAAGCATGGTGAAGCGGTTATGGGATTAATGCGCACATATCCTTTTATTGTGGTCAAGGTGGAAGACAAACCCGTGCATGAGGTTTTTTATCAGCGTCTTTTAAATGCAACCATCACTGATCATGCTGGCAATGAAGCCGATAGATTTGAAGCGGAGTTTGATGATCGTGG
>NZ_CADEAK010000047.1 GCF_902825225.1 Bartonella vinsonii subsp. berkhoffii ATCC 51672 | reverse complement strand
TCAATTTAACCAATGCAAAGCTTCACGTTAAAAATGGAATTGGAATTAGCGTAAATGAAGCAGCCCGTACTGTTAATCTTGGCAAAAAATCAGAAATCCGTGCCGATGTCTTATTAATAACCAAAGATTCAAAGAAAGCAAATAATTACGCTTTTATACTCAATGCTGATGACTCCGTATTAGAGGGCAGAACAAAAATTATAAACAGCCCTAAAACAACCTTTAATCTGAACAACAATACGCAATGGATCGTAAAAACCAGTACAACAGAACTCAATGATAACGGGAAACATCTTGATATCGCACAAAAATCTCGTTCTGATATTTCCACGCTTAATCTTGATAATAGCTCCATTGTTTTTAGCAAACCTACAGAAGAGCATTATCACACATTGCATATAGGTTCTGGAAAACCAGACACATCAGCAGTCTACAATGCAACAGGAGACGCACAAATTTACTTCAATGTAGCATGGAGTGATAGCATAGCAAGTTGCCGATCAAAAAACCGATAGGCTGCTCATCCATGGTGATGTCTCAGGCAACACAAAAGTTTATATCAAAAGCGATTTAGGAGACAGAAACAGCGTCATAAATGCTTTTGATCCTTCAAATATAAGTGGAATTTCACTTATCCAAGTTTCTGGAAAAGCACAAGAAGACTCTTTCAAACTCGTCAATGGCTATACCACAAGAAATGGTTCACCAGATATGTACACGCTGCGTGCCTATGGACCAGAATCAAGCCAAGGGAAAGCCAATATCGCGCAAAACCTCTTTGATGAAAAGAACAAAGATTTCTGGAATTTCCGTTTGCACAAGGAAATTCTTGAAACGGGTTCTGGTTCTAGCCCAAATGTGAACGCCCTTGTACCACAAACGGCAGGCTATATCGTCATGCCCAATGCTCTCTTCTATAGTGGATTGACTGATATGGCAAAGCAAAACGCGTTGTTAGTCAATATGAGAACATCTGTCTTGGGGAAAGAAGAAGAAAAAAACACCGGTTTCTTCCTTTACACCTACGGAAGCACAGGAACCTTATCCTCTGAACATGGTCCTCTCAAAATATGGTTATGGCACTGATCTTCGCTATGCTGCCCTACAAGCCGGTGTGACATTGGCAGCAATTGAGGGACAAAATTCCACAACACATTTCGGTCTTATTGCAACTTATGGACAACTGTCTTTCACTCCAAAAGATATGCAAGATGCAAGTAAGAACACATTGGACAAATGGTCCCTGACAGCCTATGGTGGCTTCCAGTATGACAATGGTTTCTATGTTGATACACTTTTATCTTATGGAATTCTTAAAGGCGATTTCACCAATGCCATCATTGGCAAAACCGCAAAATTGAAAAATGCCAAGATGTTGAGTATTTCCACCACTGTTGGCAAACAATTTGCAACCGGAACGGAAGGCTTAATATTTGAGCCGCAAGCACAACTTGCCTATCAACACTTGATGTTTAACACCATTACAGATGTCGATAATCTTACCATTGATATGAACAATCCTCATCAATGGATGATTCGTGGTGGTGGGCGTTTAACCAAAACCCTTTCCACTGAATACAACCGTCCTCTATCTTTCTATGGAAAAGTCAACTTGATCAAAACATTTGGTGATGATGGTACCATCCAGATTGGCAGAGACTTTGACCTTGATCCTATGGGAGCTGCAATTGAAGGCGGCGTTGGCATCAATGCGCAACTCTCCCATAATTTCTCTCTTCATGGTGATGTCAATTATCAACAAAAGCTTCAAAAAACCGGTATATCTGGAGCAAGTTTTTCTGGTGGAGTACGTTATCAGTTTTAAA
>NZ_CADEAK010000046.1 GCF_902825225.1 Bartonella vinsonii subsp. berkhoffii ATCC 51672 | reverse complement strand
TCAGCGGTTGTTCATTATGATAAAACAGGTGATGACAATAACACTATTAATTATACGAGTGTGACTTTAGGGAAAGGAAAAGATTCCACACCTGTTGGACTTCATAATGTAGCTGATGGTAAGATTGGTGATGAGTCACATGATGCGATTAATGGTAGTCAGATTAATACAATCTCTGGAGATGTAGCTAAGTTTTTAGGTGGTGACGCTGCGTTTAAAGGGGGTACTTTCACAGGCCCAACCTATAAATTATCTAAGCTTTCTGAAAATGGTGCTGCAGAAGAAACTAGCTATGATAATGTTGGGAGTGCTTTTGAAGGTCTTGATACAAATATCAAAAATGTAAATCAGCGCATTAAGGAAGTTTCGCAAGGCGTTGCGCAAGATTCTTTGTTATGGGACAATAATGTGCAGGCTTTTGTAGCAAAGCATGGGGAAAAAGATAGCAAAACCAATAGCAAGATTACATCTCTTTTGGATGGAACAATTAATGAAAACTCCACGGATGCTGTGACGGGTAAACAGCTTCATACTCTAGGTGATAAAGTTGCAAAGACTTTTGGTGGAGGTGCTGGATATGAAGGTGGCGAATGGACAGATCCTAATTTCAAGGTAAAACAAATTGGTTCTGATGGCGATGTTACTGATGAATCCTATAAGACTGTAGCAGATGCTTTTTCTAGTGTTGGTAGTTCTTTCAAGAGTATTCATGATAAAATTAGCACTATGATAAGTGATAGCCTTGTTAAGAAGAATTCAGATAAGAATGATATTACTATTGGTGGAGAAGTAGAAGGCAGTGAAATCAATATAGCCAACAAGAGTGGTGTGGATCGGACGCTTTCCGGTGTAAAGGCAGCCACAAAGGATAATGAAGCTGTCAATAAAGCGCAGCTTGATCAAAGTTTGGAACAGCTTTCTAACAATCTTCAGTCAGATGATTCAGCAGTTGTTCATTATGATAAAGATGATAGAAATGGCGCCATTAATTATACGAGTGTGACTTTAGGGAAAGGTCAAGGTTCTTCACCTGTTGGACTTCATAATGTAGCTGATGGTAAGATTGGTGATGAGTCACATGATGCGATTAATGGTAGTCAGATTAATACAATCTCTGGAAATGTAGCTAAGTTTTTAGGTGGAAATGCAAAGTTTAGTGATGGAGCCTTTACAGAACCAACCTATAAATTATCTAAGCTTTCTGAAGATGGTACTGCAGAAGAAACTAGCTATGATAATGTTGGTAGTGCGTTTGCAGGTCTTGATACAAGTGTGAAGAATGTGAATACGCATTTGACGAATGAAGTTAAGAAGTTTGAAGAGAAAATCACGAATATTACACAAGAAGTTCAAGGTGATGCCTTGTTGTGGGACAGGAGTAAAGGCGCCTTTGTAGCAACGCATGGGGAAAAAGATAGCAAAACCAATAGCAAGATTACATCTCTTTTGGATGGAACAATTAATGAAAACTCCACGGATGCTGTGACGGGTAAACAGCTTCATACTCTAGGCGATAAAGTTGCAAAGACTTTTGGTGGTAATGCTAGCTATGCAGAAGGCAAATGGACAGCTCCCAAGTTTACGGTTAAGACGGTCAATGAAGATGGTAGTGCGGTTGAAGAGCAGAGCTATGAGACTGTTGTAGCTGCCTTTGCCGGTGTAGGTACCTCTTTCACGAATCTTCATAATGAAGTTAACAATGAAATTACACAGGTGAAGGAAAATCTTCTTGTTAAGCAAGAGGAAGAGATGACTTTAGCGCGCAATGCCGATAATGGCGCAGGTGTGATCACCATTGGTAAGGAAACAAATGGTACTGTAATTAATGTTGCGAATACAAGCGGTGTGAATCGGGTGATTTCCGGCGTAGGGGATGCAAAAGATAACAATGATGCCGTTAACAAGGGTCAGCTTGAAAAAGGTTTAAAGGATCTTTCCAGCAGTCTTCAGTCAGATGATTCAGCGGTTGTTCATTATGATAAAACAGGTGATG
>NZ_CADEAK010000045.1 GCF_902825225.1 Bartonella vinsonii subsp. berkhoffii ATCC 51672 | reverse complement strand
CTTTCATCATAGCTCCTTTTGGGGAATTATTTAATGACATAATAAGTCAAATATTGATTTTTGTTATTTGAAAAATGGATTAGCCAAAATTTGCGAGAAAACAGGGCTTTTTAGCCACGTTTCAAGTCCACATTTCACTGAATTTTGGGGGATATTTTTGAATTTTAGATACAATACAACCAATGTCGTATTATCATTAAATACGACTTTTCACATATTGTCAACAAAAAAATCAATATATTGTGTTTTTTAATTTTTTTATCCAAATCTGGTGTTTTAAAAGATGTTCTTTATTTTCTTTTAACATAACGCAAGTGTTGTATTGAAACATTTTAGATGCTATATTATTATAATGAATAGTCAAGAATTGAAAAGATATCTTATAAAGCATGGTTGCAGTTTTACTTCAGGGAAGGGTGGACATTTGCTTGTCAAGCGCGGTTCTAAAAAATCCGTTTTGCCTATGCATGGTACGCGAAAAGAATTAGGAACAGGATTAGTTCAGAAGATTCTTAAAGATTTTGACCTGAAATAAATCTGAATATGGAGATGTAAATGAAATATGCAATCAAATTTATCAAAGATGACAATGATACTCTTCTGGTCATCTCTAAAGACTTTCAGGAATTTATTACCTACGGGAACGACGAAAAAGAAGCTTTAGAACAGGCTAAAAATGCACTTTTAACAGTTATTATGGGGCGTTTTCAAGATCGCGAAGTTGTTCCTTTGGGAGCGTATGATGCTATCTATCCTTTTGTTGAAGTCTCTTCATTGGTGACTTTAAAAATTGCAATACATAACGCTATGATTGAAAAAAACTTACGCAAAGCTGATCTGGTACGTCTTTTAAAACTTCATCCAATACAAATTGACCGATTGTTGGATTTAAACCACGCAACAAAATTAGATGCCTTAGAATCCACTCTCATTGCTCTTGGAAAAGAGGTTGCCATTAATATCCGAGATGCCGCTTGAAAACTACCGGTTTTGCATAAAGTGTTTATAAAGCGCATTTAGAACAATACGTAATGAAGGCACAAGATGCGGTAGTGATTGATCTTCTATCACAAGATACTGTAATGCGGCATGAAGGTTATATTGACGGTATAAACATTGAGCTTCTTGAACAACATCTTTTACAGCTAAAAGATGTTCTGTTGCTATTTGTACCCATTGCTCTCTTGCTCCATCATCAGAAGTTGTAGGCATTTCATCATAAACAGCACTGGGTAAAGCTTTTGCACAGAGGTAATTGTTTCTGATTTGGAGATACTTTTGTGCTGCATCATACTGATCTTGATTGAGTTCGCCTTGCAAATAAAGCCGCCCGATATAGGTACCAGCAAGCGGATTTTTGGCGTCTTGTATGGTTAAACAGAAGCGTTTAGCACGTATTTCTATTGCTAATTGATCAACAGGTTCACGCGGTGTTTTGGCTCTTGAGATGCGACCATTCGGTTCTCTTACACATCCCTGAATTCCTGGGCGTCCGCGTTTTGCATGTTTTTTTCTTTTTGTCATATTTTTTCAATCAAAATGGCACGCTATCATGAAGAGATGTACTAAAATCAGCTGCTCCATCGCCCCATGGAACATACCCAACAGCTGTTGCAACAAACTTCTTTTGCCTTGGCTGTTTACGTTTTTTTAAGAACAGATCTTTAAAAATTCCCATGCTTTTAGTCCATAATTTTACTATTGGCCTATTTGCCTCAAATTTGGCCGTACAGAGCGTTTTCTATTATAGATATGGTTTTCATCATAAAATCTTTAAATCGCTCTGTGCGGTCTCTTTTTGACGATTTAAACGCATACTCAATCCAAAAATGATCACCACTTTTCACTATTTTGCTGTCTCAAATGTTTTTCATTCTTCCCCCAAGACCAGTTAAAGTTTCTTCAAGCTCTTGCTTGTGAATAAGCGTTAGTGGTCTAAAATGTTCTCTCGCTGTTGTTTCTTTCAGTGCCTTTTCACGCGTGTTTTCAATCGCTCTCCGTACACTTCCGGCTTTGGAAAGAAGGGTATTTTCTATGGTTTGGCAATAAGCTAAAAGCTCTCCGCAAGTTGGCAT
>NZ_CADEAK010000044.1 GCF_902825225.1 Bartonella vinsonii subsp. berkhoffii ATCC 51672 | reverse complement strand
GATTCAGAATTACCGCATAGCATGGATTCTTTTTTGAAAGCTTACGAACCAAATTTAGAACACCCCATTAAAAAGGTTGCTTAAGTTAAAAACAGATCTCCCCTCCCCGTTCTTAAAGTGGGGAGGTTATCAAGGTAAGACTCTTTTTAATCACAATGTGAAACTAACTTCCTGTGATAATTCTTAACGTGGGAGTTAATATATGCCGAAATTAAGAGATTTACTAAGAAGAATCTGTGGTTCAAAACAAGAAAGAGAAAGTGTTGTATCTGAAAAAAAAGAAAGTGCTGTATATAGAAAAAAACATGGCTTTGTATTCAGAGAAGATGAACCACTAGAAAGTATTATTGCTCGTCTAGAGAATGACATCACTAATGGTAGCTGGATCGATACCCTTTATGGAACAATAGATCTCAAAATGATGCCTGCCCTAGTAGATCAAGCCAACAAGAAATATCCTGAAATGAAGCTTCAATTTGCTGCAACACCAGAGGATATTCCTACATTAGTAAAAAATACGATCGATGATGGGATTCAATCTTCTAGAATAATCGTTAATCTAGATGATAACCAAGTCCATTTTGCAGTCATCGATCATAAAACTGTCAATGATCAAATATCCTTGATATTATTTGAACCTGTAGCATTCAAGCATATGCCACCTACAATGTTAGCAATGAGAGCAAAAATGGCTCTTGAAGCGAGCCAATTACCTAATTATCATTTTTCTATGGTGGAAATGGATATTCAACGGAGTGCTTCTGAATGCGCGATTTTTAGTTCATCTCTAGCTAAAAAGCTTTATCGCGAATCATATAAATTAGAGAGGTTACATAAAGATAATATTGAGGGTATTTTATGTAAATCAGATACTCTTTTTGTAGATCCTGATCAGGTAGATCATTACCTTCCAGTCAATTTTTATAAACATACGCAAGGTATAAATCGCCTCAATAAGTATATAGAATCAAATCCACGAGCTAAAAAGGAGATTATTAACAAGAAAAATGAACATATTTACGAAAGGTTTAATAAGAATTTAGTTGTAATAGATGGTAAAAATGTGTCTGTTTCTTCACACAAAAAAAGGATTTATGAATTTAAATCTCTAATGAGATGAATGTAAAAATTACTTTTCTTTTAGCGCGTAAGACTTTTCAAAGTTTAGAAGAAATATATCTGTTTAAGCTTACACCATTTTCGGCAGCTTGTATTGCAAGTTTTCTATGGAGTTCTGGTGGTATTCTTAATTGAAATTTTCCACTATATTTACCATGTGACAAAGGCACGGGAACTTCTTCTCCGTTATGTTGCATATCCTCAACAACTTCTGAAACGAGATCCATAATGCCTTTTAAAGCTTTCTCTGCTTGAGCATCTAACCATGAAAGGGATGGGAATTCTGCACACAATCCGATATATTCCTCATCTTCTTGCGACCACAAAACACGATATGTATAATGATTATTGTTCATGTCTCATCCTTTCTATCGCTTGTAAGACCTGTTTGACCTGATAGACTTTTGCTTTGTTGCCAGAATCTTTTTGAATATTCACACGAGGATCACCAAGCCACGGCGTTTTAAAAACAAAGTGGCTTGTACCATTGTTCCGCGGTTCTCCAAAAAAATGCACACACACAGCTAACAAATCTGAAAACTTGATGTTCTTTGGTGATGCTTTCATCAAGCTGATTATTTTTTCAACTTTATTGTTCATAACCAATAATAGTATCATTATTAATCCTAGTCAATCATTTTTAGAGTAAAAATGGCATCAATTAAACAGGAGCACCCATGCATCCGAGAGAAACGATTAGGGGAAGTTTTGTTACGTTGATCAAAGCAGCAAAGACGGCTACTGGTGATAATGTGTTTAATATGCGTGATTTCAACTTTTCCATTGAGAAAATGTCGGCAATTAATATCTCAACACAAAGCGAAACAATTGAAGATGGATATAATTATGGAGTAAGGCGGCGTGTCTTAACGGTGGATGTTGAATGTTATGCGACATGTGAAGATGGAGCGCGTTTTGTTGACCAATTAGCATGGGAGGTTGAAAAAAATTTCTATGCTAATCCCAATCT
>NZ_CADEAK010000043.1 GCF_902825225.1 Bartonella vinsonii subsp. berkhoffii ATCC 51672 | reverse complement strand
CATCTTTTAACTTTATATTTAGAACGTGGATTACAGCACCTGACTCGTTCTTTGTGCATAAACTAAGACGTGTCCATTTATTCTGGAGTTACTAAATTTGATTCCCTTGCATATATGGAAAGTGGCGTTCCTAAATCATCTACTTTTTTGTTATCTAACAAAATTTTAATATGTTCTTCTGACCATTTGGCAAGATCTTTTGTCGATTTCGCTTGCTCCTTAAGGGCTATTGTCTGTTCCTGGCTTTCTGCAAACTGCTTGCTTATCCATTCTCTATCTTCTTCTCGTTTTTTTGCAGCTTTTTCTAAATCATCTTTCCGGATTTTGGCTGCTTCTTTACGGTCTTTATTTCTTAAAATAAGCGCTACAGAAAGCGACACAGCAAATGACACAAAACCTGTAAGAAATATCTTTATCCATTCTTGCATCTTTCCCCTCCCCACTTTTTTAGAATCACTGGGAGGATACTTTTTCAAAAATATTTTTTCAAGACAGGCAATCACAACACGCTCTGTCATAGCGCACGTATAAATACACAACAGCCTTAAGGGGGGATTATGATCATCAATGCACGAACCATTCTTTGCCTTGATCTAGGTACCAAGACAGGCTGGCAGATATGTTCCAAAGGACATGCGCCTAAAGACGACAACGAAGCAGATGCTTTGGCAATTTTATATTTAATGAAAGAAGGGGGCGCGCATGTTTAGTGCAATGCCATAGATAAGATTCCATTTGTATGACTGGATAAGTGGTACAGACGGAATGACGTTAGAGCAAAGGGGCGCTTATATGACGCTTCTCGTTCGCATGTACGATAAAAAAGCACCAATTAAAGAAGATTTTGAAACGCTTGCACGTGCTTGCAATTGCTCGCAGAAAAAATTTGCAACTCTTGTCGAATACTTAATGAGAAATGATAAACTTATCCAAACAGATGATGGCTTGTGGAATTATCGTGTTGAGGAAGAGCTAAAAGATTTTTCTGATAAAAAAGAGCACATATCGCAAGTTCGTAGTGAAGCTGGTAAAAAAGGTGCACAAGCAAAAAACAATACAAAACAACATGTTAATAATTTTGCTGAAGCAAATAACAAGCAAAACGTTTTTTTTGCTGAAGCAAACGCTAAGCAAAATCAAGCTATAAAGAACCAGAATAAGAATATATATAAAAAAACTAAAACTATCGTTCGTTTTAGCAAAAAAAGAAATTGGTTCTGAAAATTTAGAAACAAACGAACAGGTTGACGAGCCAACTGAGGATCATGACTGCGAAAAGCTAGCAGATACAATCTGAAACGGTGGCAGAGGATCAACCTGCTATTCACGAGCAAGAAAACGTTTCGAAAAAAGCCACGCGGTCTAGAAGTAATCGAGGTTGTCGATTGCCTGAGAATTTTGCACCTGACTACGATTTTGCAATTGCAGAGGGGTTGCCTCCAGAGCGCGTGAAAGTCGAAATCGCAAAGTTTCGAGATTATTGGAAAGCCAAGACAGGCAAGGATGCAACCAAAATCGATTGGCAAGCAACATGGCGTAATTGGATTAGAAACTCAAAAGATCATAAAATTAATCAAATAGGTGGTCATTATGAAAAATTCACTCCGAAAACTTTCACAAAACAGCTTGCAGAAGGCTTTAGCGAACTCAGAAATCATCTCTCATCTAGAGAAGATTATCGAGATGATCAGTCCGGGGTATCCATTGACGCTGAAGACTGGGAGTACATTGACGAAACAGGAGGAGGAACAGACCTTAGATGCTTGCAATCGTCTGGAAACCTTGCTCTCTGTGAAAGCTTCCGTTGAACAGATTGAGAAAGCTTCTTTTCTGCTCTCAAGCATGAGAGTACCTGCGAATACAGATGCCAAAGCTGTTGTTTTATCCTATGGCATGTTGCTGGACCGCATTTCAGCATATGCTCTGAAAAAGGGCGTCGAAGATATCGTAACTGGTCAAGCAAATGGGATATCAAAAACATTTATGCCAACTTGCGGAGAGCTTTTAGCTTATTGCCAAACCATAGAAAATACCCTTCTTTCCAAAGCCGGAAGTGTACGGAGAGCGATTGAAAACACGCGTGAAAAGGCACTGAAAGAAACAACAGCGA
>NZ_CADEAK010000042.1 GCF_902825225.1 Bartonella vinsonii subsp. berkhoffii ATCC 51672 | reverse complement strand
TGGATAAAGCTCTGATGGTTCTGTCGTTTTATTTCTTTTTCTCTTAAATCAAGAAGACGCTCTAAGCGGTCCATATCGACGTCACTTTCTAAGGCTTTATTTAAAATGCGTTCCATAGCAGTTTGTTTGACGGTTAAGTGATGTGTTTCTTCAATTTCTGTTAGGTTAGTGTTTTGTTCACTCATTTTTATTTCCTCCATTGCGCGCAATTTCCCCGTGGCGTGAATCACGCTTGTGTTTAAATGGTTGTTGTTTTTTGTTAGAAGTCTTTCTCTAGAAGTTGTCTGGTATTAACCATCCCCCCTGCCTGTAAAGGCGAGGAGATGAAATCAGTTTTTTAAACTAAGCAGCTTTCACAACAGATCTTGCTAACACCTGTTTTGCTTCTTTGATTAAGGCTTTATAATATTCAAGTTCTTCTTCGAGGTTATTTGCATCCAACAAACGCCTCATCATCAACCCTAAGATTTCTCCAACACCAGCAGGTTTTTTTAAACACTCATAAGAAAATAATTCATAATCAACAGCTTGGCTTTTTAGTTTCTTCTCGCATTCAATAAAGTAACGACGAGCTTGACGTCCTTTCTCGTTGCGTTCGACCATTGAGAGTTCTTTTGCCATGTCTAAGGCAAGTGCATAATCCTTAGAAGGTCGGCCTCCTTGGAAGTTTTCACCCATTTGGGGGAGAACTATATAGTCTTGATTTTTCAGAAAATTATATTCCTTAATGCGCTTTTTTAGCCACGTAGAAAAATCTTTTCCTACTTCTAAAAACTTATGTAATTCACGCGCATTCACAGTATGAACAATTTCCTGACCAATGGTCTGTTCTGATATTGTTATGAGGTTGTTCATGATAACTCCTATCGATTAAAGGTTTTTGATTGACACTAAAAAGAGTGCCGGGTGCTCAAAAACACGGTCGATAGTCCGTCGCTATGTTTTTCCCGCGAGGGTATTTTATGACATAGCCACACCCGACAAGGCCATTATATGCGTGTAACATATAATGAGTCAAAGCCTTTAATGTGCGGAGAAGAGATTGTTTCGGCAATCCATCCGCTATCGATTTAAGGTGTTTTTGAGGCACCTGATTCGACAATAGACATAATGACATTATCTTGTCAAATAAAAAATTAGAAAACCAACGTAAATAAATTAGGTTTATTTTATCAAACAGCTTATATTTCTTTTTCATGATGGTCACCCCTTAATGCACGCTTTGTCTTTTAAGTTCTTGAGAAAGCACACCAATGCCTTTTGCTGTGATTTTCGCTGAAGGAATGACTTTTTCTCTCCCATCAGAGGTTTGAATGGTGATGACTGGACAATCCATAAGACCTTTTTTGATTTTATCTTGGTAAGGTAACAATGGAGTGGTTGGAATACGCCGGTACACCCAACCTTTTTGCTGTAAGAAAAGAATGAACTGTTTAGGTTGTATTTCTAAAATCTTTGCTGCTTCAGTAAGACCAAAGAGCCCATCATGGCGTTGTAAACTTTCAAGAGCCAGTGCCTTTGGTTTTAATTCTGCAATCATATTGTCTTTTTGTTCATTCTCATTTTTGAGATAAGTTAAAACTCCTAACATGACTTGTGGACTAGAGTAATCGATTTGCGATGCTGTTACTTGCTGTTCTAATTGTTGCCACCGATCAATTATCTTTGCTCGCAAGGTAGTGCTATAACCTGAGACGAGGATTAAACATTCGCGTTTTGGAAGATTATAACAAGGGAGAGTACGACCTGTTGAATCCTTGTAAAAACCTACAAATTCACTCAGCCCAAATTTGGGCTCAGTACTTTTAGAGTGTAGCTCTTCAAGCATTTGCTTAATATCACGCATAACGTGTTTATGTTGTTTACTACACAATTCTGCAATTTCACGACTTGACATGGTTGGAACGGTTTGATTGTTAAAATTGTTTTCTGCTGCTGTGATAAGATTATGCATGCCTGTGCTCCATTTGTGATGATATTTGAAAGAAAGAAAAGGAGGCGTTTTTAAAAACGCCCTTAATAGTTTGGATAATTTGGAAGAACATCCCAAAGAGTCAGGCGGTGCTGTTCTTCATAAGTACCGTAGACTGCATCGTTATATTTTTCGTCTGCAATTTCGTCTAAA
>NZ_CADEAK010000041.1 GCF_902825225.1 Bartonella vinsonii subsp. berkhoffii ATCC 51672 | reverse complement strand
TCAGCGGTTGTTCATTATGATAAAACAGGTGATGACAATAACACTATTAATTATACGAGTGTGACTTTAGGGAAAGGAAAAGATTCCACACCTGTTGGACTTCATAATGTAGCTGATGGTAAGATTGCCAAGGATTCACGTGACGCAATCACAGGTGGTCAGGTTAACAAAATTGGTGAGGATGTAGCTAAGTTTTTAGGTGGTGAAGCTGCGTTTAATAGTGGTACTTTCACAGGTCCAACCTATAAATTATCTAAGCTTTCTGAAGATGGTGCTGCAGAAGAAACTAGCTATGATAATGTTGGGAGTGCGTTTGCAGGTCTTGATACAAGTGTGAAGAATGTGAATACGCATTTGACGAATGAAGTTAAGAAGTTTGAAGAGAAAATCACGAATATTACACAAGAAGTTCAAGGTGATGCCTTGTTGTGGGACAGGAGTAAAGGCGCCTTTGTAGCAACGCATGGGGAAAAAGATAGCAAAACCAATAGCAAGATTACATCTCTTTTGGATGGAACAATTAATGAAAACTCCACGGATGCTGTGACGGGTAAACAGCTTCATACTCTAGGTGATAAAGTTGCAAAGACTTTTGGTGGAGGTGCTGGATATGAAGGTGGCGAATGGACAGATCCTAATTTCAAGGTAAAACAAATTGGTTCTGATGGCGATGTTACTGATGAATCCTATAAGACTGTAGCAGATGCTTTTTCTAGTGTTGGTAGTTCTTTCAAGAGTATTCATGATAAAATTAGCACTATGATAAGTGATAGCCTTGTTAAGAAGAATTCAGATAAGAATGATATTACTATTGGTGGAGAAGTAGAAGGCAGTGAAATCAATATAGCCAACAAGAGTGGTGTGGATCGGACGCTTTCCGGTGTAAAGGCAGCCATAAAGGATAATGAAGCTGTCAATAAAGCGCAGCTTGATCAAAGTTTGGAACAGCTTTCTAACGATCTTCAGTCAGATGATTCAGCGGTTGTTCATTATGATAAAACAGGTGATGACAATAACACTATTAATTATACGAGTGTGACTTTTGGCGGTAAAGATAAGTCTCCTGTTGGACTTCATAATGTAGCTGATGGTAAGATTGGTGATGAGTCACATGATGCGATTAATGGTAGTCAGATTAATACAATCTCTGGAGATGTTGCGAAGTTTTTAGGTGGTGACGCTGCGTTTAAAGGGGGTGCTTTCACAGGTCCAACTTATAAATTATCTAAACTTTCTGAAGATGGTGCTGTAGAAGAAACTAGCTATGATAATGTTGGGAGTGCGTTTGCAGGTCTTGATACAAGTGTGAAGAATGTGAATACTCATCTAACGAATGAAGTTAAGAAGTTTGAAGAGAAAATCACGAATATTACACAAGAAGTTCAAGGTGATGCCTTGTTGTGGAACAGGAGTAAAGGCGCCTTTGTAGCAACGCATGGGGAAAAAGATAGCAAAACCAATAGTAAGATTACATCTCTTTTAGATGGAGCAGTCTCAGAAAGTTCCAGTGATGCTATTACAGGTGGTCAACTTTATTCACTGGGCAGTGAGGTTGCAAAGACTTTTGGTGGTAATGCTAGCTATGCAGAAGGTAAATGGACAGCTCCCAAGTTTACGGTTAAGACGGTCAATGAAAATGGTAGTGCGGTTGAAGAGCAGAGCTATGAGACTGTTGCAGCTGCCTTTGCCGGTGTTGGAGATTCATTTGAGAAAGTTAAAGATTCATTTGCGAATATTAAGAATGAAATTACCAAAGAGATTGAAAAAGAAATTACCACTGTTCAAGGTGATGCCTTGTTGTGGAGCGAAAAGGATCATGCCTTTGTAGCGCAGCATGGAGAAGAAGGGCACAAAACCAATAGCAAGATTAAGTACCTTGCAAATGGGGAGATTTCTGAAAACTCTACGGATGCCGTGAATGGTAGTCAGCTTTATTCACTGGGCAGTGAGGTTGCAAAGACTTTTGGTGGTAATGCTAGCTATGAAGGTGGCAAATGGACGGCTCCTACGTTCACGGTTAAGGCTGTCAAGGAAGATGGTCAAACAGAAGATAAAGACTATCATGATGTAGTTTCTGCCTTTACCGGTGTAGGTAGTTCTTTCACGAATCTTCATAAAGAGATTACCAAAGAAATTAATAATGCGGTTACCAAAGTAGAAGGAGATAGCCTTATTAAGCAGGATAAAAACGCTGATCCTATTACTATTGGTAAGGAAACAAATGGTACTGTAATTAATGTTGCGAATACAAGCGGTGTGAATCGGGTGATTTCCGGTGTAGGGGATGCAAAAGATAACAATGATGCCGTTAACAAGGGTCAGCTTGAAAAAGGTTTAAAGGATCTTTCCAGCAGTCTTCAGTCAGATGATTCAGCGGTTGTTCATTATGATAAAACAGGTGATG
>NZ_CADEAK010000040.1 GCF_902825225.1 Bartonella vinsonii subsp. berkhoffii ATCC 51672 | reverse complement strand
GGCAAAGAGGAACAGCAAAGCGTTGTGTTTTATGGACAACGCCCCTTTATCCAAAGTGGTGAACTGAATGAGGTTCAAACCATCATAAGGGGACGCCATGACCGCTTGGGGCGCCTTGTGGCACAAGAAGGGGACCGCGTTGAACGTGCCGATGCTTTTGTCAACAAAGAGACAAGGACCGTCACTTTAACAGAGGGCAAGATTTATATCGCCGGCGATATTTTCCCGGTCTTAGAAGCTGTACTCAACAATGTTTCCATGGTTGGGCGCCTGGAAATCGGTGTGAAGCTGCAGAAAAAATGGATAACCCATGAGGATGATCCAGAGCTGTTGGGGCAAGTTCCAGGCACCTTAGCAGAAGGAGAGCCCGGTGCTGCACGCGAAACAGCAAAGCTTGTTTGGGCACTCAAAGAGGATGCGCAAGCCGGCACGTTCTTTCCCGTTTATATCTTGCAAGATGGTGTTCTCATTGACCAAAAATCCCCCTCTCTGCTTGAACCAGCCATGCAAGCCATTGCCACTTACGACCGTGCGCATGGACATTATATCGTCAATGGATGCCGTGTGAGCGCATTAGGACCAAATAATGGTTGCCAAGTCTTTAGCATTCAAGAAGGAGAAGCCAATATCAACGGTTTTAAACGCAAACGCCTTGCCGCTTTGCGCCATGAAGAACGGGAAGACTTTTCGACAAGCGTTGTTCCTAGCGAAACGCATATTTTTGCGCCCCCAAAAGGCAAAACAAGCTTTACCTTTAAAAGCTACTATTCTCCCATTGCCGATATTCACTCTCTTTTGTTGACAAAAGAAAAAACCGTTAACGTCACCCGTGGTGCGGTTGCTGCAGGGCGTGATGGTGTTCCCGATAAAAGCATCACCTCTTTTCTCAAAGTCGTTCAAGGCAACAAGGAATTTAAAGAAGGGACTGATTTTAAAAAGACAGGAGATACCATTGATTGGGCACCCGTGGGCGATGAACCTGCTGGTGGGAGCACCTATAAAGTCACTTACCGTTATCGTGCACAAGTGACAGCCGATAAAGTAACAGCACAGGAAATCACTGTCTCAGGCGGCGCTGAGGGAGGCGATATTATCGTCAGTTACACTTACAAATTGCCCCGTATTGACCGTATAGGACTGAACACAGGGGGCAATGTGGTTTATATCAAGGGGATTTCGTCAGACGATCCCATGGCACCAAGCGTCCCTGATGATGTGTTATCCCTTGCAACCATCACCAACAATTGGCTTGAAACGCCGGGTGTTGTCAATGATGGCACACGGGTTGCCCCCTATGATGAGATGTGGCGTTATTTTCAACGGGTGTTTTCCCTTGATCGGTTGATGCAGTTAGAGCGCATTAAAAGCAATGTCGACTCTAAAGAGCCCGTTGCCAAAAAAGGCATGTTTGCCGACCCTTTTCTGGATGACTCTTACCGAGATGAAGGTTTTCAACAAACAGGGGCTGTAGGCAATGGCATTTTGCAGCTTGCCATTGACCCAACATTCTATACGGCGCCTTTAAAAGCCCCTGTCATCCTTGATTGGACAAATGAAGTGATCATTGCGCAAGAATTGACAACGGCTTGCGAAAAAATCAACCCTTATCAAAATTTTGCACCCCTCCCTGGTACGGTCACGCTTACCCCCGCAACAGATTTTTGGCATGAACAGCGCACCGATTGGCTCTCAAGCATTACCAATCAAATCATTATGGGAAAACATCGCGGCAGTACCATACGTAGAACAGAAGTAAGCGATAATTTCATCAACACACACCAAGAACAAACCGATTTCTTAAGACAAATTACCCTTCACTTTAAAATTGAAGGCTTTGGCAAAGGGGAAATTTTGACAAGTCTTACCTTTGATGGTGTGAATGTCTTGCCAACAAACCGCCTTGTTGCCAATTCCAACGGCGTTCTTGAAGGCACTTTTAAGATTCCACAAAATATTACCGCTGGCACAAAAAATGTCGTGGCACGAGGCAAAGGTGGAACAATTGCAACAGGTCTTTTTACCGGCAAAGGTGTGATTGATGTGAAAGTCATGCGGCGCACCATAACGGTGAAGATATGGGAAAAAGACGATCCACAAGCACAAGTCTTTATCCCAGATGAAACACGGCAAATCACCGGTATTGACTTTCATCTTTGCAAAATTGGTAATCAGGATCATGATCTGGTGATTGATTTGGTTACCACCGAAAACGGCTATCCGACCGCCGATATTCAAGCACAAAGTTTTTACTCCATGAAGGGTGCAAAAACCGGATGGGCGCAGGCACGCTATGATGTACCACTGCTTGTCCCCGATGATCGCTTAACGGCTTTTGTCATTAAAACCGATGATAGTAATCATTCTGTCTCACTGGCAAAACTTGGCGATTTTGATGCAGAAAAGCAAAGGTACGTTTCGAGCCACCCTTATGTGACCGGTCCACGCTTTTCTTCTGTCAATGCGCAGAGCTGGACCGCCCATCAAGATGAGGCTTTAGCCTTTCGCGTGTTGGCAGCACGCTACACACAAACAGAAAAAACCATTGATCTTGGCA
>NZ_CADEAK010000039.1 GCF_902825225.1 Bartonella vinsonii subsp. berkhoffii ATCC 51672 | reverse complement strand
TGACCACTCCTATCGGTTGGATAATCGGGGGCATTGCGGCGCTTGTCGGAGCTGGATATCTGCTCTACAAAAATTGGGATACCATCATAAGCTTTTTAGGAACGTTATGGAATTCTTTTGCTAGCTTATGCAGTAACGTTTTCGGTAAACTCTTTAATCTCTTTAAAAACTTTTCACCGCTCGTTTGGATAGCAAAAAAAATCAATGCATTGATTGAATGGTTATTTGGCGTCAATTTAATGGATGCAGGTGCTCATCTCATTGGTAGCTTGTGGGATGGTATCAAAAGCAAATGGCAAGCCCTATCCGAATGGTTTAGCGGTATGATAAGCACATTAACCAGTTGGCTGCCAAGCTGGGGAAAAGAAAAGCTTGGTTTTAATGTTTCAATTAACAAAACTTCAACCCAAACAATTAAAGCCTTTACCGATGAAACCAATGCCCGTGCAAAAAGAATGGTTGATACAGCCGTTGTACCCAATAGTCCATCTGGAAAACGCAAGAATGGTTTTAATACAGATACAGTTGAGACAGGATACATGCAGGCTCCAAATGCAAAAATGAGTGCCTTCAAAGCTCCTAAGCCCATTACAGTTCATAAAGCTGTTGAAGTAGACGCCCGCGTGACCATTACAAATCTCAATATTTCCGTCCCCAATGGTCTCAAGAACGAAATTAGAGATGCAGTCAATCAAGCTCTTGAACGCTATGAGAAGCAACAACGTTTGGCTATAGCCTCCAGCCTTTCGGATTAAGTGCCATGATGTTAGCTTTGGGTGATTTCATTTTTTCGATTGAAACAGCAGCTTATCAAACACTTGGTCTGTCTTATGGCGTTCCATGGGTAGAGCAAGGGCGATTGGGACGAAAGGCGGCTCTTCAATTACCAGCTGTTGCAAATGCGGAATTTTCCTTAACGGGTATAATTTATCCAGATTTTAAAGGTGGTCACAGACAGCTCGAATATTTACGACAAATAGCGCATGAGGGACCTCTCATCCTTATAACGGGGCAAGGCAAGATTTTAGGTAAGTTTGTCATTCTTTCCGTGGAGGAAAAACAAAGCGTTTTTCATCATAATGGCACCCCCAAAAAACAAGAATTTACAGTCAAATTGAGAGAATATGGTGAAGACCTATGAGTGATCTTTACAGGACCAAAGATGGCGATATGGTGGATGCCATTTGCTGGAAATACTATGCCAAAGGTCAACAAGCGCTTGCTGTTGAACGTGTCTATGCAGCAAATTTTGGACTTGCAGACTATGGACCCATTTTAACAGCAGGCATCACAATCATTTTGCCATCCCTCCCCTATCCCAAAGCCACACCCGTGATCAGAATTTGGGGCAGCAAATCATGAAACCTTTTTGCACAGTGATGGCAAATGGAGAAGACATTACCAAAACTCTCATGGATTATGTTTTGTCGATTGAAATTACCGATGAGGCAGAAGACAAAAGCGACCGTATCACCATAGAGCTTGATGACCGTGTACGCGACAGTGATAATGGCTTTCTCGACATTCCTTTAATTGGAACCGTTATTTCCGTGACCCTTGGCTATGAAGGGAGCAAAACACGCGATATGGGAGCCTATCTGATAGACGAAATCTCTGTCAGTAGTCCACCACAAAGCTTAAGTGTTACAGGGCGCGCCGCGTCAATGAACACGTCTTATAGAACACCCAAAAGCCAATCTTATCACCAGCAAACGCTTGGCAATATTGTTCAAGAGATAGCAGAGCGTAATGGTTATAGCGCAAAGGTTGACCCTTCTCTTGCGAAAATTGTTGTGCGTCATATTGATCAAACTGCTGAAAGCGATATAGCTTTTGCCGCACGTCTTGCAGAGAAATATGATGCGGTAGCAAAACCTGTTGACGGCAAACTTGTGCTTGCCAAACGGGGTGAAGGCAAAGCCATCACCGGCGAAACACTCCCTGTTGTTGTTATTCATGAGAAACATTGCACCTCTTGGGATTTTAAATACAGCGCACGGGATGAAGCAGGTGCAGCAAATGGCTTAGAAACGGATGGTGGTGATGACCAAAAAGCCGCGGCGGATGCCCAGACACCAGAAGAGATAGATGATGATGAAAACTCTATCCATATGGATGAAAATGATCTACCGAACCCATCTGAAGCAGAGATAGGAGAAAAAACAGAAAAAGAAGCGGAAAAGCAAGAAGAAGAGAAAAAAGGCGGTGTTCTCGCAACCTATCATGATATCCGCAGTGGTGAAAAAAAAGAAGTCAAAGTTGGCAACCCACCGTTTCATGAACTCAAATATACCTACCATAATCAATCAGAAGCTGTTGCAGCCATTGCCGCTTATCACAATAAGTCATCACGGGGTAAGTCTTCTTTCTCATGTGATATTGGTGGAGATCCCTTTGTGCAAGCAGAAGCAAAACTTGTTCAAGATCCCCATTTCCGACCTTATATTCCGGCAGAATGGCGCATCAAAAGCGTCAAGCACAAACTTGATAAAATGGGCGGTTACACCACAAAAATAGAGTGTGAACTTTTTGACAAAGCACAAGAAGATGCGGCTGGAAACGTTGCAAACACAACACCAGACAAGGATGATACCCTTGATCCAAACGCTCCACAAAATGCATGCGATGAAGGTGAAGGC
>NZ_CADEAK010000038.1 GCF_902825225.1 Bartonella vinsonii subsp. berkhoffii ATCC 51672 | reverse complement strand
GAATAGCATAACCACAAAAATTCAACGCTGCTTCCGACATTCCAACCTGAGCCCCCTTCATCACAACCGTTGTTTCAGTCGGATCATAAACAGAAAGATTATCCATGATTTCGCGCAAATAAGGGGTACGTAGTGTCCTCCATAATCCAGGCTCTGCACTCGTAACTGTGCTTAAATAACGATTTTTATCAGCCCACTGGGAAACAGTATAAGGCGGGTCAGGACGGCGTCCTTCATTCGCATAGCAAAAAAAGAGCCCAGCACCAGAGGATGAGGGCGAAGCATCACTACTTATCATGTTCTGTTTTCTCTTCTAAAATATCAGGATCGTGAAAAGAGACAGGGACGACATTTTCCATTAAAGCTTTGCGCATATGATGATCGATAGCTCCAATAAGGCTCGCAGCATCACATCCCACTTGCGCCGCAATTTCAGCACCAAAGCGATAGGCAAAATTGAGCATTGTATCTCGATGCGCTCTTCCAAAGTTCCATGCTTCTTTTCTCACTTCTTCACGATCAACTGTTGTTTCGCGTAACTTTTCCAGAGCAATCTTTTCTTTTGCTAGCGCAACCTGCATTCGCTCCAATTTGATCTCAAATTCATTGGCTGCTTTCACGGAATCCTGTTTAATTTGAGCAGATTTCTGATGAGCTTTCTTAGTAGGATTTTGGTTCCATATCGCTGTTGCAAGAGCTTCATTGATAGAACCATCTTCAAAAAGAGCCGCATCAAATTTACCTGTTTTTATCCGAGAAACCACCGCATTATGTGAAACACCCATCTTTTTCGCAAAGGCTCGAACCGAGAGACCTTCACGATGCTTCTTAGTCATTCAGAGCTCCTCCTTGCCTTGATTTCCTCTTCACTCCAATGAATGAGTTTTTACGGTGTTTCGAATAATTGACAATCAGGTATAATCGGGTATATATTCCGGTATGCAAACAGATACACTTCAAATTACACAAGAATTGTTGGCTCTCATTACTGAGATTGATGAGTTTAAAGGGGCTTGGCGCGCCCTTGGTACTCTTGCACCTGAGCGATTGAATGCCCTTCGTCATATTGCTACTGTTGAAAGTATCGGATCTTCCACACGCATTGAAGGCAGCAAATTAACAGACCGCGAGATTGAACAGCTTTTGGTAAATTTAGAAATTAAACATTTTAAGAGTCGTGATGAACAAGAAGTTATCGGCTATGCTAAGGTTATGGAAACAATCTTTCAATCTTGGAGTGATATTTCTATTACTGAAAATCATATAAAACAGCTTCATCGTGATCTTTTGTGCAATAGTGAGAAAGATCAACGACATCGAGGTGAATATAAGACTTTACGGAATGACGTAGCAGCATTTAATTCTCAAGGGAAAATGGTTGGCATTGTTTTTGAAACAGCTACACCATTTGATACACCACATCGAATGCAAGAGCTTATTACTTGGTTCAATAAAACCAATGAATTAAAGGATCTGCATCCTTTACTTACAATTGGTATTTTTAATGTCACATTTTTAGCTATTCATCCTTTTCAAGATGGGAACGGACGTTTAAGCCGTATCTTAACCACTCTGCTTTTGTTACAAAAAGGTTATGTTTATGTACCATATTCATCACTTGAAAGCATTATTGAGAATAATAAAGAAAGCTATTACTTAGCTCTGAATCAAACTCAAAAAACAATTTATACTAAAACACCCAGTTGGGAACCTTGGATACTCTTTTTTTTACGTGCTCTACAAAAACAAAAACGCCAATTAGAAATAAAAATAGAGAGTGAAAAAAATGCTCTTTTTTCCTTATCTGAATTAGCTCTTAATATTCTTGATTATGTGCGTAATCACGGACGTGTTACGACCCGCGATATGGTGCGTGAGGTTGGTGCAAGCCCTAATACACTTAAAGTAACTTTTACATCATTAGTTGAAAAAGGTCTTTTGATACGTCATGGTGGTGGACGATCAACTTGGTATAGCGCACCTTAATTTATTGCCTTATTAATATCCTTCCCCACCTTTAAAGATGGGGAAGATGAGATCACATTTAAAATCTAAGCAGCTTTTATGACAGATCTAGCTAATACCTGTTTTGCTTCTTCAATTAAGGCTTTATATTTTCTGTTTTCTTCGTCTACTCTGAAGGCATCAATAAGACGCATATGAATGGGACCTAAGAGATACAAAACTTTTTCACCAGCGTTCATACCCTCCCAATAGCTTGGTAAATCAAAGCGTGTATCACGGTCATAATCAACAGCTTGGCTTTTTAACTTTTTCTCACACTCGATAAAATATCGACGAGCTTGTCTGCCTTTCTCATTCCTCTCAACCATTGAGAGCTCTTTTGCCATGTCCAAAGTGATGTAATATTCTGTACTTGGACGACCTCCTTTATGTTTCGGTAAATTTTTACCGAAACTCACAAAGTCTTGATTTTCTTGAGAGGCATTAGGTTTCGCTAAAATTTTAGCGAAACTTATAAAATCCTTATTCTTTAGGAAACCGTACTCTTTAATACGGTTTTTTATCCAATCTCTAAAATTAGAATTGACTTCCAAAAACGTATATAATTCACGTGCATTGACGGTTTGAACTGTTTCTTGATCAATCGTTTGTTCTATAATTTTAATAAGAGTGTTCATCATGAATTCCTTATGGTTAGATGCTTTTGATTGACACTCTAAAAGAGTGCCGGGCGCTCAAAAACACGGCCATAAGCCCGTCGTTACGTTTTCCCCATCAAGGGTATTGTATAGCGTAACCACACCCGACGAGGTCATTATACGCGTGTAGCATATAATGAGTCAAAGTCTTTAATGTACAGAAGACTGATTATTTCGGTAATCAATCCGCTTATGGTTTTAAGGTGTTTTTGAGGCACCTAA
>NZ_CADEAK010000037.1 GCF_902825225.1 Bartonella vinsonii subsp. berkhoffii ATCC 51672 | reverse complement strand
GCCCAATGTGTTGATCATCATCGCAGACAACTAATAAAATTTCATCGGAATTAATAAGAATTGACTTATCCATAATTTCCCCTCCCTAACGCCTCTTGGCGATTGTTTGTTTCTGGTTTATGGAATATATTAGTACATTATGCACGAAAGATAGTCAAGTACATAATGTACTGTTTTTTTAAAAAAATAAAAAAATGATGAATCACGGCATAATTTAGAGAATCAAAAGTTTGCTGTTTACTGATAAAAATCAATCAAAGTTGCTTCAATCTGTTGATAGCAATCTAATTGATAATGTGAACAGAAAATCGTATTATGTTTACATATCAAGAATAGTGCGCCGTACACGACCTATTATAGAGATAGCGCCTTCAAGTTTTGGAGCTTTTATTGTTTTGTCGTATGAAGCAGGCTGAAAAGGAGGATCATCATTAGGTCTGTATCGTTTATATGTCGCTTGTCCAGATTCATCTGCAATTACATAGCAGGCATTAGGCACAAGTTTTTTGTCTCGCATATTTACAAATATTATAGAATCTGGAGGGCTAATTTTATTCATAGAAGCGCCATCTACACGTAAAGCAATCCATTCACCGGCAGGAAGATTAACAGCCTCTGTCATAGGATAATCTGAAAAATCCATTATCCCATCTTGCTCGCTTAGTTCTCCAGCGCTAATCCATGGAACGAGAGGAATACTTATATTGAGGTTAGGATTTTCTTGAGGAGACTCGCCATACAAAATCCACCCCGGATCTACATTAAATACTTGTCCATAGAGCTCGGCCATTTGGCGAGAAATACCACGATTCCCATTTTCATGGCTAATTAGAGTATTTTGATTAAGAGCTGGTATAGCGCGTGCAGCTTCGCTTGGTGTTACATATCCAGCGTTCTTACGCGCTATTTTAAGTCTATCTTTTGGCAAATAAGTCATTCGTACATTATCCACTATTTTTTTCATTCTTTGTGTACGATTTTATCTTGATTTTAAATTGTACGTAATGTACTGTTTTTGTCATGGTTAATAATTTTTGTGTCAAAAGTTTGATTGAGTCTTGGGAATCTATACGCCAATTTGCAAAAAAAATTGGTTGTAGCTATGAGGCAGCGCGTAAAATGCGCGATCGCAATAGTATTTCTCCAAAATATTGGAATATAATTATTCAGTTGTCTAAAGCTAAAGGTCTATCTTGGGTTACACTAGATTGGTTTCTTCACAATTACGGGAGTAAATCCCATCAAGTTATTCGTTCAATGACAAAGCGAAGAAAAGATATGCTTCATATAGTGGAGAAAGTTAGTGCACCAAATGGATCACAAACAGTAATATCTTCTCATATTGCCGCTCCTACAGCTGATAGCAAACACCAATAGCACAATTCACACTCTTAAAGAAGAAAGATCATGAGAAACGGGATATTGAAGAAACTCTACGCACGGATCTGTAGATTAATAGGTTGTAATACGAAAATTGAGAATGGAGATAAGTTTGTGAAAGAATTTATACAAATACCGGATCGTGATTGTAGCATAGAAGATCTTATAAAACGACATAGAACTCATACAAAAGTTCTTGCAAAACAAGAAGAATGGCATAAGTCACAATTTGATAATTGGATGAGATGGCATGAAGCAACTCTTGCAGAGCGAGATAAGTCAATTGAACAACAGCAAGTAGTACTTGAAAACCTATCCTCTTTAATTAAGCAAAAAAATGAAACGCTATACAGCCAAAGGCTAAAGTTAGCTTCACAGATGAAAGTTATTGATGAATTAAATAATAAAATCATTGAGTTAATCAACAAAAAAGAAAAACCAAGATTAATCGATTTTGTTTTTGCAGGAGAAGTTTTTTAACTTGCGTCATTTGAGCCAAAAACGAGGATTGTTAATTAACAATGAATCATTGCGAGGTTACTTTTTCAAAAACATTTTTGCAAGACAGGCAATCACAACGCGCCCTATCACAACAGTAGCATTTAGACTCTTAAAGAAGAAAGATTAAGAGATGATAGATGAACCACATATCACTATAAGCAAAGTCCAGTTGATTGATCTTGTTAATAAGATTGGACAGAAAGACATATATTGTGGTGTCCGTTCGCCTCATAGTACACATGAAATAAGCTTAGATCCCTCATCAACAGGTTCTCTTGCCTGTATGCTGCATAGTATCTTTGTGCGTGATGATAGAAATTATTTTCCGTTATTGCCGTACGATGATTTTAATCAATGGTTTTCATCTGTGTTTACGCAAGCTTTTACGGATTGGTTTGATAATTATTTTTCTCAAGAGTTGTCATCTTTTTATCGCTTAAATGGGCTGATCTTGTTTATGGTCTCAGTCAAAAATAAGCTTGATATCTTAAGAGATGACCTCATCGAAAAAAGAAAAGAAGAAATCGAATTAATAGATGATGCATAAAAATCTTTGCCTAAGTGAGTTAATCCAATTTTTTAAAGTCTATGAGGTCGGTTTGTGTAGTTACAGTCATTGTTGTTTCTGGTTGCAGTGGGGATGTGTGGGTAATGATTAAAGTAACTTGGTCTTTTATATCTTCTTCACGCGCTGCTACAAAAATAAGGATTCCTGTGTACTTACCTTCTGAGGGAGCTATGGAAATATTAACATCGATTTCTTGCCCCGTTCGAAAATCCTTTGCTTTCTCACAGATGCCGGGGAATTTGTGTGACATTGGTTTGGCATCAGGATTAACATATTTTGATTGCATTTGTCGCCATCCTGTTTCAGGTTTGTATCTAATGCCATATCCAAGAATAAAGCGAGAACCATCTTTTAACTTTATATTTAGAACGTGGATTACAGCACCTGACTCGTTCTTTGTGCATAAACTAAGACGTGTCCATTTATTCTGGAGTTACTAAATTTGATTCCCTTGCATATATGGAAAGTGGCG
>NZ_CADEAK010000036.1:1912-3100 GCF_902825225.1 Bartonella vinsonii subsp. berkhoffii ATCC 51672 | reverse complement strand
TCCGGTCAAGATATTCATATTGCTGCTTCCGATATAGATGCGAAAGGCAATGTTGCTCTTGGTGCCCAAGGGGAGATAGCAATAGGGGTAAGAAAAGATGAGATGGAGGATCATCTTCAGGGCAAAAATCTGAAAGTTGATATGCAAGCCTCTCATGCAGTTGGCTCTTCGATAAAATCGAGAGGTGATACCACTGTCATTGCCGGGCAGGATGGCAAGCCGCATGATCTCACTATCACAGGCAGTTCTGTTGCGGCTGATGGCAAGGTAGGGCTAAAAGCCAGCAACGATATTCTCATCAACAATGCAGAGGATAGCTTACATTATGAGATGTCGTACCATAAAGACGGAGGGGCATTTAGTAGCAGTAAATCTGAGCATAACAAGATTGATGCTACCCAAGTTGTGGGTTCAAGTGTCACAGGGGGTGAAGGGATAGCTGTTGAATCTGGCAATGATAGCAAAATTATTAGGTCGATGCTACTTGCTGGCAAAGGAAAGGATACGCCAGAAGATCAGAAACAAGCGGATATTTCCATTAAAGCTGGTGGGGATATTGTCATAAAAGGTGCCCAAGAACAGTTTGATCAACAACACCAATCGTCGGAAAGCGGATTTTTGCACGAGGAATCCTCAGACAAATCTGAATCGCACACCACAACGGTTTCTTCTATTCTTGGTGCGGCAGGCAACATTGACATGGAAGCACAAGGGGATGCCAAGGTTTCTGCTTCTCATCTGCTTTCCGGTCAAGACATCAATGTGAGTGCAGAAGATGTGACAATTGATGGCATGACAGACCACCATAGCAGCCATTCAGAAGAGCATGAAACAGGTTTTGGTGTGGGATCAGGTGGTGGCTTTGTGTCGTTTTACGGCAGTGAGGGAAAAACGCAAAATGAAGAGAGTTTTGAACATCAAGGCTCTTCTCTGAATGCGGATGGCACTCTCAACATCATTGCCAAGAAAAAGGATGTGACAATTGTAGGCTCTGATGTTTCGGGGGAAGATGTTCATCTTACCGCAGCTGGTGATGTCAATGTGTTTGTGAGTCATAATAGCCATAAGTCAAACTCTCAGGAAGAGCGGGAAGGTTTTGGGTTTCAGTTTGAAAAGAACCCTAGCGGTGCTTCCTTGGATGTTGGAATTGCAAGTGCCAAAGATACGGGGGACCAATGGGAAAATACC
>NZ_CADEAK010000036.1:0-1138 GCF_902825225.1 Bartonella vinsonii subsp. berkhoffii ATCC 51672 | reverse complement strand
GCAGAGTGGCAATATCAATTTGCAAGCAGGAAACCATATCACCTTTGAAAGTGCACAAAACACGCAAAGCACACAAAACCACAGTGAAAGCGCTTCAGTAAATGTTGGTACCAGTTATGGCACCGGTGGTGCAGGAGCCACAGGCAATGCCTCCTTTAGTCAAGGGGAAGGCTCGAGTGAAGAGGTTTACCAGAAGAACAGCCATCTTATTGGCACCGGCACTGTTCATACCATAAGTCAGGGAAACACTACACTGGCGGGGGCAATGGTTTCTGCAGAGACTGTAGAAATGGAGGTTGGTGGTGATTTGACCATTGCCAGCCGCAGTGATACGGGTCAAACCTCCAGCAAGCAGAAATCAGTTTCAGCAGGGTTTGGGGGGAGCAAAAGTTTTGATGCAGGATCAACAAGCTTCTCCTCACAAAAGGATCAATCCTCCAGCGATTATCACAGTGTTGTGGAGCAATCAGGCATCAAAGCAGGTGATGGCGGCTTTAAACTCACTGTAAAAGATAAGACAAAGCTGACCGGAGGACTCATTTCCAGCACTGCGCCGACAGAAAAAAACAGCCTGACCACCGGAAGCATTACTACCAGTGATATCACCAACAGTGCCCATGCTAAAGCCAGTAGCCATGGGGTTAATGTTTCTGGGGGTGGTGTCTTGCAACAAGGGCAATATGGCGCCATCAAAAACATTGCCAAAAATGCTTTAAGTCATGGAAAAGCCAAAGATGCAGCGGAAGGGGAAACCAAATCTGCTATCAGCGATGGGACCATCATCCTGACCGGTGAAACAGGGCAGAGGGCGATGGGGCAAGACGCTGGACAAATCATTGATGCCCTTAACCGCAACACTGCCACAGCCCACCAGGCAGTAGGACAGCTAAATGTAGCACAGCTTGAGGAGGCAGTGCATAATCGCCTCGATATGATAAATAAATTGTCGGATGAAGGGTTTGATTACTTTGAAAAAATTCGTGAAATCGCAAATGTCAAAGAGCATCCTGTAGGTGAGGTTTTGCATGATGAACATGGCAATGTCATCTATGCAAAAAATGAAAATGGAGAGTATATAAAAGACAGCCATGGAAAACTAATACCTCTGTATCACTTTTTAAAAGCTGAAGATGAGCAG
>NZ_CADEAK010000035.1 GCF_902825225.1 Bartonella vinsonii subsp. berkhoffii ATCC 51672 | reverse complement strand
GAATAGCATAACCACAAAAATTCAACGCTGCTTCCGACATTCCAACCTGAGCCCCCTTCATCACAACCGTTGTTTCAGTCGGATCATAAACAGAAAGATTATCCATGATTTCGCGCAAATAAGGGGTGCGCTTTGTTCTCCACAATCCAGGCTCTGCACTCGTAACTGTGCTAAGGTATCTATTCTTATCCGCCCATTGCGAAACCGTGTACGGTGGATCTGGTTGTCGTGCGTCATTGGCATTGGCGAAAAATTCTTCGATTGCATTTTCATCCATTATTCGTTTCTTGCAAGTTTTCTAACTCTGGAGAATGAGGATCATGAAAAGGCACTGGAATGTTAACTGCCTCAAGCAAAGCTGTTCTCATATAATAATCAATGGCACCAATAAGGCTAGCAGCATCACATCCAACTTGTGCTGCAATGCTTGCACCGAAACGGTGAGGAAAATTCAACATGGCATCACGGTGTGCTCTTCCAAATTCACGCGCTGCCTTTTTCATTTCTTCACGGTCAACAGTTGTTTCGCGTAACTGCTCAAGAGCAATCTTCTCTCTTTCAAGTGCGACTTGCATTCGCTCCAGTTTTATCTTGTATTCGTTGGCTCCATCTGTCGAGGCTTGTTTGATCTTTGTCCGCCGTTGACCATCAGGGGCTAAAAGTGAGGCAGGGCGCTTTGTTGGGTTCTCATTCCAGATAGCTGTTGCAAGAGCTTCATTGATAGAACCATCTTCAAAAAGAGCCGCATCAAATTTGCCTGTTTTAATCCGAGAAACAACCGCATTAGGAGAGACACGCATCTTTTTCGCAAAGGCTCGAACCGAGAGACCTTCACGATGCTTCTTAGTCATTCAGAGTTTCTCCTTCTGAAGGATTTATGCGAATTATCGTACACTTTATTTATTGACTGTATCGTATTTTAAGTGTACGTAAAATATATGAAGATAGTGTGGGATGAACCAAAAAGAGTTTTAAACATTGATAAACATAAGCTTGATTTTGCTGATGTTATTTACTTTGACTGGGAGCATGCTCTTATTGATGCGACACATTCAAACCGCATGAAAGCTATTGGACATTTTTCTGATGGCACAACAGTTATTGTTTTTGCAAAGCTTGGTAACGAAGCGATATCCATTATCAGTTTCCGTCGAGCTAATAAAAAAGAAAGAGAGGTTTTCAATGACTATCAAAAAAACCTTTGAAACAGGATGTGGCTACACAAAAGAAGATTGGGATGCTGTAGATTCTCCGCCACTAACAGATGAAGAACTTGCACGTCTAAAGCCAGCTAAAGATGTTTTACCATCCTCCTTTTTTAAGTATGTAACGGAAGAGCGCCGTAAACGCGGGCGTCCACCAGTTGAATCGCCCAAACAAGCGGTTACTCTACGTCTTGACCCAAACGTTATTGCCTCTTTTAAAAAACAAGGAAAAGACTGGCGAACACGTATGGGGGAAGTCTTAAAAAAAGCAAGTGGCAGATAAACTAGCTCTCCATTCTAAAAAATGATGTTTAATAGCGTATCAGATAAGCCAAACATTTTGCGGTTGAAATTAAACTTCAATTGTATTACATTGAAATACAGTTAAGAGAGGAGAGATCATCATGGCTGCCAGCCGCATGGTTCAAGCACGTGTACCGGAAGAGATCCAGAATGTTGCTAATCAAGTTATTCAAGCCTCCGGCTTATCAGTAAGTGATGTCGTGAGAGTGTTGATGACGCGTATTGCGCAAGATAAAGCTATTCCATCCTTCTTGTTTCAACCTAATGCAGAGACCATAGCGGCTTTTACTGAATTAGACGAAGACAACTTAAAAAAGTTTAATTCTGTAGACGAATTATTTGATGATCTCTATGCGGACGATTGAACGTACCACTGTTTTCAAACGTGATTTTAAGCGTGAAATGAAAGGGCGATATCGGCATCTTTTAAAGACTGACTTGCGCCAAATCATTGCCGCATTAGCAAATGATCAACCTTTAGAACCTCGACATCATGATCATGCATTAACTGGAAATTGGAAAGATTATCGAGATTGCCATATTCGACCTGATTTGGTTTTGATTTATCGATTAATCGGTCAAGATAGACTTATTTTGGTGCGTCTTGGTTCTCATTCACAGCTTAATCTGTAGGTGTAATTAACATCCTCCCCACTTTTGTAGCAGGGAGGGGAGTCATGTTTTTACTTAAGCAGCTTTCACAACAGGATTTTCTAAATTTGGCTGGTAAGCTTTCAACAACGGGTACATAACTGTAGGAAACTCTGAAGCTCCAAAGTCTGTAAGAACTGCTAAAATCTTTGTAATATTTGGCACGTCATCTTGAAGCTTTAAAATCAAAGCTTTTTCAACTACACCCATGACTTGAACCAAGGCGTTACAATCTTCATCTCCAATGCCTTGATGATTAGAAAATTGAGACAATGCCATCCACAAATCACATAAGAAATCAACACTGCACTTCATTGCACACCTCCATGGATTTGTTCTCTCAAGCAAGCCAATCCTCTAGATGTGATTTTTGTTGAAGGGAGCACTTTTTCTGTTCCATCCGGTCTTTGAATGGTAATAGCAGGACAGTCCATAAATCCTTTCTTGATCTTATCCTGATAGGGTAACAACGGAGCCCCTGGAGCACGGCGATAGACCCAATCATGTTTTCGCAAGTAATCGGTTAAATCTTTTGGTCGTACCTCCAGCATCTTAGCTGCTTCAATCAACCCAAACAGACCATCAGAGCGTTTTAAACCTTCAAGTGCTTTTGCCTTTGGTTCTAATTCTGCAATCACGTGATCTTTCTGCTCGATTTGGTTTTGTAAGTGATTCAAGAAACCTATCATTGCTTGTGGACTTGAATAGTCAATTTGTGGAGCTGCAATCTGCCTTTCCAATTCTTGCCAACAGTCAATGATTTTTGCACGTAAAGCAGTACTGTAACCAGACACAAGAATTAAACATTCTCGCTTGGGGAGATTATAACAAGGTCGAGTTTTCCCTTGTTCATCAATATAACTGCTTAAAAATTTAGCCGGCTCAAATTTGAGCTCGCTAAATATTTGCTTAATATCGCGCATAACATTCTTATGCTGCTTACTACACACTTCTGCAATTTCAATGCTAGACATAGTCTGAATAGCATTCTCACTAAAAGTGCTTTCTATAAGAGTGTTCATGATGAACTCCTTGTAGTTTTAGACGTTTTTCATTGACATCCAACAAGGGATGCCGGGTGCTGAAAAACACGGCTACAAGTCCGTCGTTATGCTTTCCTCACAAGGGTATTTTATGGCATAACCACACCCGACGAGGTCATTATACGCGTGTAGCATATAATGAGTCAAAGTCTTTAATGTACAGAAGACTGATTATTTCGGTAATCAATCCGCTTATGGTTTTAAGGTGTTTTTGAGGCACCTAA
>NZ_CADEAK010000034.1 GCF_902825225.1 Bartonella vinsonii subsp. berkhoffii ATCC 51672 | reverse complement strand
AACCGTTTTTATGGGTTGGCTTTGGCGATTAGATGGTGGTCATATTATTTTTATAGGGGGTGGTTATGGTTGCTGCTTGTAATTTATGGACCCCAGATGTCAGAAGTGATATCGTTAATCCTTATTCCAAGAGGGATGAGGCAATTGATGAGACAGGGACAGTTATTCATCGTGAAGAATATTATCTCAAAAATGAAGAACCCAAAGAAGGCACCGCTGAGTATAGCAAATGGCAAGAGGCAATGGAACAAGCTAAGGGTAAAGCCAAGGTTATTATAGCAAAACAACGCCACGGTCCGACAGGAATCGTCCCCCTTACATTTCAATCCGACTTTACATGCTTTAGTGATCTGGAAAAATAGGAGAAGAAAAACGCGTTAAAGGGAGCTTTAAATACTCTTTGAAAGGTCTTTGAAGACCCTTTAAGAACACCTTTGAAACTCTTTGAGAAAAAATAAATTGGTACAAAACCTGCTGGCAAGCTACAATAAGAAAAAAAGCATAAGCGATTGTACACAAGAATAAACGCTTTTTATGCATAGAAATGCTCATCAATATTTTTTTGATGAAAACAGAATAGCTTTTTGTTTCATTACTTTTTTATAATGCACAAAACATATGTGGCGCTGTTTATCTTACAGCGCCACATATGTTTTAAAAATAGAAATTAAAGACTTTTAAAACTGATAGCGTAATCCCCCAGAAACATTTATTCCAGAGAAGCCAGCTCTTTGGAGTTTATGTTGATAACTAACATCGGCATGAAGAGCAATATTCTGAGACAATTGCGCATTCACACCAAGTCCACCTTCAATGGAAGATTCCGCAGAATCAAGATGGAATGTGTCACCAACTTGTATTGTGCCATTATCGCCAAAAGCTTTCATAGCATTCAGCTTACCATAGAAGGAAAGAGCATAGTCTTTGTCAGCAGGTATTACCATTTGTGTTAAACGTCCACCTACACGCCCTAACCATTGGTGAGGATTGCCCATATTCACGTCAAAGCCGTCGATATCTGAGAAAGTACCAAGCATGAGACGTTGATAAACAAGCTGTGCTTGCGGTTCAAAGACCAATCCTTCCGTTCCGGTTGCCAATCTCTGTCCAATGGTAGCAGATGCACTCCATGTTTTTGTATGATCTAGTTTTGCGGTGTTTCCAATGAGAGCAGTGGTGATATTTCCCTTCAGAGCTCCATAGGAGAAGAGTGCATTGACATACATGCCATTGCTATGGTGGAGGCTCCCATAGGCGGCAAGGGAAAATTTATCCAATGTACTTTTTTCAGAGCCTTCCATATCTTTTGGGGTGAAAGCAAGTTTTCCATATGTTCCCAAAAAACCAAAATTTGTGATGGTATCTTGCTCTTCTATTGCTGCTAATGTCACGCCTGCTTGCAAGGCAGCATAGCGAATATCAGCTCCATAGCCATATTGCGATGGCTTGCGGCTAGAAAAGAATGTGCTCTTTTTTCCATAAGAAGAGAAGAAGATACCTTTGTTTTTACGCATTTCTAGTTCGACTGCTGATGTTCGCATATTGTCTAACAATGTATTTTGATTGTTCACATCAGCAAGTCCAGTGGAGAAGAGAGCGCTAGGCATGACCAAATAGCTTGCCACTTGTGGTACGAGAGCTCTGATTTTTGCCTCAGGATCAAGGGTTGCACTTTGCAAACGGAAATCCCAAAAATTCTCATTTTTTCCCAAGAGGTTTTGTGCAGTATTTGCTTTTCCACGGTTTGCTGTTGGGCCATAGGCAATCAGTGTATATTTATAAGGCATGCTCCCCATTGTGGTGTAGCCATTTGCAAGTTTGAAGGCGTTTTCCTCTGCTTTTCCAGAAACTTGAACGAGCGAAAGTCCGCGTGTGTTCAAGGGAATGGAATCTTCTGCTTGTGTGTTTTCATCGCTCAATAGGTTGTTAAAATGGATTGTTGTCGTGCCTGAGACATCACCATGAACGAGAAGACGGTCAGTTTTTTGATCAGCACTTTCTGCTCCATTACTCCATTGAGTATTAAAATAAATTTCTGCTTTGCCTGATGCATTGTAGACTGCTGTTGCCCCATTAGATTCTTGATTTCTCGGCGATTGAGGCTTTTCAGCTTGTGGTTGTTGTCCTATATGCAAGGTTTGATAACGGTATTCAGTCACCGCATTGGGTTTATCGAATATGATAGAACTGTCATTAAGGTTCAGTACTGAAATGCTGGATTGCGCTCGTTGATTAATGTCAAGTAGTGCGTAGTTAAGCAGTTTAGTGATGTCATCATTATCTACTTCGTTTTGACTAATCTTTAAATACCATTTGCTGTTGTTATTCAGAGTAAAAATTGTTGTGTTGGTTGGTAATGTTTTTGCTCTTCCTTCTAAAAACGAACCATCAGCAATTAATTTAAGCGTGACAGGATCAGTTCCTGGCATAGTTTTATTTTGCAATAATATATCAGCACGAATTTCTGAATTTTGAAGTCTAATCTCACCATTTGAGAATGGACCTAAAATACCAATACCATCTTTCACAAGTAGTTTTGTATTAGTAAGGATTGCTTGATTGACAACTTCTTCACCATCATTTTTTACAAATTTTGTGATAAAACCAAAGTTGATACCATAACTTTCATGGTTTCCTTTAACGGTTACCATTGAATCCTCAAGATTGATTACACCATTTGCAATTTCTAGACCTTTTATGAGTGTCTTTGCATTAACGTCTTTGGCATTAATACGTCCACCTTTTGTTGCATTAAATGAAACCATTTCTGAAGTCATTTCTGCTTTTTTAATCGTGACTACAGTTTTTGAGCCCTTCGCGTTCACAGTACTAATTCTATCACGGATAATAACGTTGTTAAAAGTTTTCTCTCCTTCTTGGACGTCAACTTTTTTGATTTCACTAGGGGGAGTATTCGCGTAAGCCGAATTGAAAGAAGAGAGAAGGAATGTTCCAGCAATTGTACACAATAAAAATTTTTTCTTATACATACTATATGTCCTTAATATTGATATGCCTTTGTTTCTTACTTTATTCCCCTAATGACGCAGTATCGGGGTTTATATCAATATGTTCTTATTGTAAAGAACAAAATAGGTTATTTGGTAGGGTTCTTTATCGCTTGAAATTTGCTTTAAAAATCTTGAAAATGGTTATGCAAATCATTGGAAAAAGCATTTCAAGAAATCAAGTTTGGTAGGTCTGTATTTTAAAAATGCGCAGATAACAAGGTTTTAAAGGATACTCTGTTGACCAAAATTTGTGGTCATGAAACACAACAGAGGCGAGGGGGAATATAGCTTTTAGCACGGATCAAAAGCTTTCAGCAGCTTTTTTTTGTATAGAAAAAAGAGAGAACAAATTCCATTATGTATTTTAAGCGTATCATCAAAGAGGCTAAAATACTTTTCTTTTTATTAATAAAAGGGGCAAGAAGGCTTTGATGAAGAAATTCAGATTTTAACATATACAAAGGGTGTATAATGTACTGCCTTTATATTGAGTGTATATTACACCTTACATTGTTTGTAATGCACAAAAGATATGCGGCGCTGTTTATCTTTCAGCGCCGCATATGTTTTAAAAATAGAAATTAAAGACTTTTAAAACTGATAACGTACTCCACCAGAAAAACTTGCTCCAGATATACCGGTTTTTTGAAGCTTTTGTTGATAATTGACATCACCATGAAGAGAGAAATTATGGGAGAGTTGCGCATTGATGCCAAC
>NZ_CADEAK010000033.1 GCF_902825225.1 Bartonella vinsonii subsp. berkhoffii ATCC 51672 | reverse complement strand
AATTGCATAGCTTTATAGAGGGGAGCAATTAAGGTTGCGGTTTGGGCAATGGCACCCACCATGCGTCCACGCGCTTGGTTGAAAGCATTTTCCGCATTTTTGGTCGCATCCTCAAGATGTTCAGGGTCAAACCAATTTTTAAAATGCTGCCTTGTTTTGTTTTGGAAATGAGCAACCTCTGAACTAAAGGCTGCAAGATCCCGCTTAGCAGAAGCTATCCCCTCTTGCAGATGATTGACAAAACGCACAACAAGCGAAACATCCATGATAATATCTTATCCTAACTGATAGCTTTCATATTCTAGGTTTTTCAAGCGTGCTAATTCACTGCGATAAGAAATCACATCCAGCCAATCCATCTGGTTGATCTCTAGAGCAGACCAGCGAAAATAAAGCGCTAGTTCTGCTCCAAATTGTCCGGCAGAGAGGATTGGCGTTGCGTAAAAAAAGCAAAAAAAGCCTTGAATATCGCGACAAGATCAACAACATCCACACGATCAATCAATTCAACAGATTCATGAGACATATCCGCTAAAAGCGCTGTGATGCATTCTGTCGCTTCACTTGTGAACAAAACTTGAGAAAGTTTGGCAAGGAGAACATCATTGGGAAGCGTTTTCTGCTCTGCAAATTCAGGAACAAGCAATTCTGTTAGCTGTGGTCCAATCAATACCGCTAATTGCTTGGCATGCTTGAAGGTAGGGCGATAAAAGGTCAATTTATGTCGTGTTGCTTGCTTGCCTTCACTGTCTTGATAAAGAAGAGGAACCTGCAATTCCACATCAATGCTTGTTTGTAAACTTGTCATGATCAATTCCTATAAATTGAGAATAGAGCGTCGCCGCCCACCGATCTCTTGTCCATTGCGCACAAGCCAACCACCCCGTTTAAACGAAAAGCGATGCAGAACAGAGCCATCCCAATATTCGGTATAGTCCCAAATATTCTTAATCTCGCAATCATAGCCCGTGGCTTTTCCAGCAGAGAGACCTTCACTATCGACTTTGACCAAGCGCCCTGTGACATCAATGGAATGTTCATGCTCACGCCCATCTTCTTCAGAAACTACATGTTTTTTGCCAGTGAATTTATGGCGAAGACCAGGAGGACCTCCAAAAATACCGATAATTTCTGGGGTGTGGCTGTGGATTTTCATTTGCAAGCTTAAAGCTTTGACACCAAGACCAGCAACATCAATTTGCATATCAGAACCGCCTGGTTGATAGGTTTCGGTGATTTCTTCCAGCGTGGGCAGTTTCAATGTTTCAAGATCGAGGTGAAGATTGACATCATCATCAACAATCAGGGTAAAACCGCGTACAATGCGTAAAGTCATGCTTTAACTCCTTGCTGCTTTGCGATAGCTGTCCAGCGTATCGCCAAATTGATAGGTCATTTTCTTTTGGATATCTTCCGCTAAACGATCAAAATAAGCGCTATTGCGGCGGCTACCGAAACTTAAATCTTCCAAAGGTGGAACCTCTTCTGCATCAAATTCGATCCGCAACTTCCCCAACTGTAAAGTGCTGTTGGAATTTAAATCGCGGTCAAACCAAACTCGTCCTCCCAGTAGTGCACCACGCGCAATCATATCATCCAGAAACTGTGTGAGAGAGCGGGTAAGTGCAATAACATGTTGACCGGTCAGATTCTCATCATTAGCCCAAGGGCGCAAATTGTTGATGATGGTTTTTTCCAATGCTGCACGGGTGCGCACCACATTGACAAAGCGCCAAAGTGGGTCACTGGAGGTGGTATGGTTGCCCCATAAAATGCGCCCATTGGCAGCAATTTCACCATGGGCATTTTGGCTAAGCCGTGCCGGAATAAAGGTAGCAATATCGGCTTGGTTAAGACGGTTTGCCTCATGATCGATTTCGCCATCAAAATAGCTAATAGGTCGCGCCGTGCCTAAAATGCCATGCACATCTTGGTTTGAAGGAGACCAAAAAACACCGCCCCTTTGTTTATCGCGTTTGATAAACATCGCTGCTGCAAAAGGGCTTGCCGGTTTAATACTCCAACCACCCTCACGATTTGCCACCCGTACAAAGGGATCAATCAAATAACAAAAACGTGAGGAAAAATCTGCACGAAAAGCAAGACTTTCTTCTGTGTCTTTACCGCCTGTATCAAAAACCGCAATTGCTTGCAGCTTTTCGGCAACTTGTTCCAGTGCATCTGCAACGGGGTTTTTACCATTATCAAGGCGCCCTGCACTATAAGCTGGTGCCAATAAAATCCCAGGTTCTACACCTAAATGCCCTCTAGCGTGTTTTAGCGCATGCACACCGGTCAAGTGAGCATTTGATCCCACCATTTCCACTTGTGTTTCGGCAAGAGTAGATTTTTCTTCCACACGCACAAGGATAACTTTTGCCTCAATCCCTTGCGCGCATACAGCATTAATGACATCAAGAGCTGTGCCTCTTGCCCCAAGCTTTTGGATTTTTTCTGTTTCATGCGTAAAGAGAAGGACAGGCTCGTTGAGCGGAAAAACTTGGTTGTCAGCATCAGGGGCTGTGACAACCGCCCCAATGGCGGTTTGATCAAATGTTGCTAAAGGACGGGACTCCTCACCAGCCTCAACAATGCGAATCCCATGATTAAATTCTGTTGCCATCTTGCTCTCCAAATCAATGAAGAGACTATAACAACAAGCACACTCTCTCATAAGCCTGACACTGTCAGTCAAAAAGCCCTTTGAAAGGGTTTTAAAAAAAGCTACAAGGAAAATATTTTGAGAAGCTTTAAAGTGAAGTATTATACCCTCACAGCCAGATTTTAAGCAGCACCATGCCATCGCCCCCATCAGCTACATATCCACCCCCACCACCAGGCACTTTACCCTTTTCACCAGTTTCACCACCTCGTCCTCCATATTCTGAGAGTCCTGGAGAGCGTCCATAAGTACCACCCCCACCACCATAGACAGAATTTCCTCTAGATCCGCGGCCAAGGCTACCACCTCCGCCACCATAAAGAGAGCTTCCAGCACTAATTCCCTTATTAACATTTTCACCCTGTCCACCTGTTATGCCACCACCACGTCCACAACCAGCATTTGTTGCTGTTTTTCCTCCTTCAGCAACAATTAACTGCTTTCCAACAGTTGTATTTCCACCATCTCTAGGATTTTTGTTTACATTTTCGATATGACCTCCCTTACCAATCACGATATCTTCATGACCGTAAAACTCTTTTCGCGTTAGAGTACGAATAACACATTCACCTCCTCCACCACCGTAACCACTTGTTTTATCGCCTCCACCGCCAGCGCCCCAAGCCCAAACTTGTACCACGGCGTCATCGGTAACACCATTAGGCCAAGAAATTTTACCACTTTCCAATATTTTAATTTCTATCGGAATGTTGAAAATACACTTTCTTAAAAGCCTCATTTCTGCCCATATTTCCTGCTGGAAAGCATCTACTTCTGTTTTAGCATAAACAAGATCACCGTCGACTTTAAGTGGTCCTTTCAATAAGCTTCCACTTGCACTTAGACTGATAACCACTTTGTTATTATGGGTGAGATTGAGTGATGAATTACCCAACAGTTCTAAGCCACCACTCATAGTGACTTTGCTGGTAAATTTATTATAATTCTGCCATTCATTGGCTTGTTTTAGGCGACCATAGGCTGTGAGATCTTCATTAAGCTTGGCTCTAAATTCATCTAATCCAATAATATCTTCGGTTTTATGTTGATGAGAACCAAGCAAAGATATCGCACTGCCAAAGGTAAAATGATTGTTGCTTGCTTTGTAGAGAACATAATTGTTGGCGGCATCTTGTGCTCCCTCGATATCGCTTAAATCAGCAAATGAGAAGGTTTTATCGGCTGCCATTTTGCCTTTGAGAGCTGCTTCAAGATCTGCGACTTCACTTATGCTATGCGTGTGTTTTGAAGGTGCTTTTTGGTCTACCTTTTCCTCAACTTCCATCATGGCTTGATCAATTTTGGTCAAGTTTTCCCGCAAGATGGGGAATTCAGAACTGATAAAACGCCCTTCTTT
>NZ_CADEAK010000032.1 GCF_902825225.1 Bartonella vinsonii subsp. berkhoffii ATCC 51672 | reverse complement strand
GAACAAACAACATCAATCACGTTGACGACGGTTTCGCCGATAGCAAAATACAAAAATGATATCATTATCCGCTTTAAGGCGCGTGGTATGAATATTGGCACGACAACAATAAACATAAATAATATAGGAGCAAAGCCACTCTACAAATCCACCAGCACGGGGATAGTATCATTGACAGGCGGTGAGTTACAAACAGGGGGCATTTATGAAATCGTCTATAATGATGGCGCATCAACAAAAGATCTTAATGGCTGGTATCTGTTAAATCCTACTCCCATTCCACCACCAAAGGTAGAAACTTTTCCTGCAGGATTTATAGCGACCTTTGCTATGCGAGAAGTACCAAGCGGTTGGGTTTTATGTGATGGTGCTACTTATGAACGCAAAGATTATCCGCAATTGTTTAAAGCAATAGGTGATCAATGGGGAAAAGACAGCGATACAACTTTTAAAGTTCCTGACTTTAGAGGAATGTTTTTGCGCGGCTTTGATGATGGGCGTGGCTTAGACAGAAGTAGAAAATTTGCTGTACTACAGCAAGATAGCATTAAAGCACATACACATGTTGCCACCATTGAAGAAGCAGGACAGCATACACACGAGTTTCAGTATAATGGAGTGGGATGGAGTGCCAATGATATTGGTAGAAGAAACCCTTCTTATCACTATAGCGTCATGGCAGGGACGACAAAACCGGCTGGTGTGCACACGCATAAGGTAACCATTTCTTCAACAGGCGAAGCAGAAACGCGTCCTGTGAATGCAACAGTTGTTTATGCTATAAAGACATAAGGTTTTCGGAATGATCAATAATCCGTCTGCTATTGATGATATTGCGGACGCGGAGCAAATCCGCGTCCTTTTTTATGCAAGCAATAGAATGGTTCATGCGCCATTGAATAAGATTATTGATCTTATCAAAAACGATGTGCAGCGTGATCTTTTAAGCGCTTTGGCAGAGTATAAAGAAGCAACAGATAAACGCATAGAGACCATGCAAAAGCTTATTGATGAATTGCAGTCTCTGTCTCAATCCCAAAAACAAACTTATTAAGGAATGAAACGCAATGCCGATCCCCTATCACACGCACAGGTTTGAATTGCCTCCAGCAACAAAAGAAGAAGTCAAAGAAGGTATTTTAGACGATAAAGCTCTTGCCCCTATTTCTGTTGGTAGTGCAGCAGCTTATCAGGTAGAATATTTTGCGACCGCTGCTCAAGGGAAAAAGGCTGATGATGCTGTTGCAAAGAGAGATATTGGAGCCCTTGCTTACAAAGATAAGGTCACAATTCACGATATTGAAGCAAGTGGTGAAGCCCGTGAGAATGCGATTTTATCAGGTGCTGGCTGGGTAAAAATATCACCTTTAGGAATTGGTGATATGAAGGCAGCTACATATGATCCCGACAATGTGAGGTCAAATGCATTTTCTATGGAAAATATGCATGAGGGGCCTTCCAAAAAGATTTTGACCACAGAGGAAAGGTTAAAACTACAGTGGTTGAGTGCTGACAGACCAACAATGGAAAAGTGGCGTACGGGAAATGAAGTGGTTCATTATCCTATCTCTCCTGTAGAGCTGAAAAATACCATCAATTATTTTGCCTTATCAAAATCAATCTATGATCCAAACAAAATAGCAAAAGATGCTTTTGATATGGAGAATATGAGAGAAGGGGAAAAGCATCTTATTTTTACATGTGAAGAACGTGCACAGGTTGCAAAAATTGATGAAATTGAAGATGAGGCACAACATGCAAAGGAAACTGCACAACAGGGGCTTGAGACAGCAAGAGAGGCAAAAGACGTTGCAGGTGTTGCATTAAGTACCGCGAAAGATGCACAAGCTCACGTTGTAGATGCGAAAACGATTGCTGAAACTGCACAAACGACGGCGAATAAAGCGCAAGATACAGCGCAGAGTGTACAGAAACGAGTTGATCTCATTCAACCTCTTGCAAAACAAGACTGGATTGATGGCACAAAAACAATAGACGCACTTATCTCACCTGTCGATTTGCTTGCTTCGATCAAAGCCAATAGCTCAAAGAGCAATAGCAGTGTGAGTAGCAAACCTGTCGAAATTCTCATAACAGAAAGTGGAGACATTCCTTGGCCCGAAGGAATTACCGATGATACTGAACTTGAAATATGGGCTTGGGGTGGTGGCAATGCAGGGGACAAAATTTATGATGGCAACGGTGGTGCTGGCGGTTGTTGTACGTATTTAAGAACAAAGAAAAAATTTCTTGGAAATAGTTCAGTGCGTATTGGAAAAGGTGGAGTTGCTAATGGCCATAGCAGTGGTGATTCCACAGAAGTTGGTCGTTTTATTACGGCTTTAGGTGGAGGAGGGAAATCTTCCCAAGGTGGTATTGACGGTGTTCAAGGTCCTGACGATACCGGATTAAGTTATGACAGAGGAGGCGGTATTGGCTGTATCGGCGGTAAAGGCGGTAAGGGGGGGCGCGGTGGCATTGGTAGAGATGGTGCTAAAGGGGGGAACGGTGGAGACAATTTTTTATCCAATGGCGGTCGTGGTGGTGATGGTGGCTATGGCGGAACCGGTAGTGATAGTCTAGATGGTGGACATGGTGGCATTGGTGGTCGTGGTGGAAGCAGTATTTATGGCTGCGGCGGTTCTGGTGGAAAAGGTGGTGATGGAGGTAAAGGGGGACATGATTCCTCTGGTAACTGGAGTAGCCGTGGTGGTTGGGGTGTCTCTGGTGGTGATGGTGGCAACAGTGTTTATGGAGGTGGCGGAGGTGGTGGTTCTGGTGGAAGAGGTAATGATGGTAAGAATGGCAGAGAAGCTAATGGTATTGGGGGACGCGGTGGAAACAGTATTTATGGCGGCGGCGGCGGTGGGTGGAAGAGGTGGCCACGATAGTGGAGTCGGTGGAGGCGAGGGGGGACATAGTATGTGGGGTGGCAAAGGTGGCAAAGGGAGTTACGGTGGACATGGCGGCGGTGGTGGATATTTTCCTGGTAAAGATGCAACAGTCTCATCAAGCGGCGATGGCGGTGACGGGGCAGTACTGATAAAGATATATTTATAGGATGGAATAAAGCAATGGCACGGAAAATAAGTGAAGACTGTTTATACTGTTTAAAAAAGTGGGAAGGTTTGCGCTTGCAGGCTTATCAAGATGTCTCTGGTGTGTGGACGATTGGTTATGGACATACCGGGAAAACTGGTCAACCAGCGGTTGTTGAGGGCATGGTGATTACAGAAAAAAAAGCTGAAACCATGCTTTTAGCAGATTTGCGGCAATATGAGAGGGCGGTAGAAAAAGCGGTTTGTGTGAAGTTAAGCGACGAGCAGTTTGGCGCTCTTGTTTCTTTTTGTTATAATGTAGGTGTGACAGCTTTCGAAAACTCCACACTGCTTAAAAGGCTTAATCGGGGTGATTATGAAGCTGTACCAACTGAATTGCAGAAATGGACAAAAGCGGGTGGAAAACGTTTACGAGGTCTTGTACATCGACGTGCAGCAGAAGCAGGGCTATGGGCAAAAGGGGCTTATGTTTCCTCCAACTATCAAACAGTCGAAACACAAGCACCAACGGGATTTTTTAAAGTAGAAGCCCTTGCACCGATTATTGGTTCTTTCTCAGGGCTTGGCGGTTTTTTTGCAGGCAATGGTCCCATCCAATGGGCTTTGGCAACCATTATGATTTTAGCAGCCTGTACGGGACTTTTCTTTGTTGCTAAACGCTTTCAGGAACATCGCCTATGATCTTATGGATGAAAAGAAATCTGATGCTAACTGGTGCGGCTTTAGCCGCTTTTTTTATTGCCTTAGCAAGAGCCTTTACCCTTGGAAAGAAGGTTGAACAGCAAAAGCAAACAGAAAATGCGCTAAAGGCAGCAACAGCACGGCTTGAGGTAGAAAATGAAATTAATCAGAAAAGTGATGCTGATGTGCGCGCTGCTCTCTCTGACTGGTTGCGCGACAAATAAAGTCGTTTCTTCTTGTGTTGGGTGGTTGCCTATTTATTTAAACCGGCAAGATTTAAATGCCATCAGTTCAAACCTAGCAAGAGAGATCTTAAAGCATAACAAGCAGGGTGAGTGCTTGTGTGGGTGGAAACATGGTTAGGAAAAACACTAAAAAAACCACCGAACTCACAGAAGCAGAAAAAGAGATGCTTCAAGAAATGATCATCACCTACCAAAGTGTAAAAATGATGTCTCGCTTGATGAAGTGGATAGCTTTTTTTCTCTTTTTGTTGATCCTCGATTTTGCCCGCCTCATGGATGCGATAGACAATGTTTTTGCACATTTAAAACAATGGTTCTCAAAGAATTAGA
>NZ_CADEAK010000031.1 GCF_902825225.1 Bartonella vinsonii subsp. berkhoffii ATCC 51672 | reverse complement strand
TTATTGTGGTCAAGGTGGAAGACAAACCCGTGCATGAGGTTTTTTATCAGCGTCTTTTAAATGCAACCATCACTGATCATGCTGGCAATGAAGCCGATAGATTTGAAGCGGAGTTTGATGATCGTGGTAATGATTTAGAGGTTCCGCAAAGCAATAGCGCTCTGCAGGTGATCTTTGGCTATGAGAACAGCATCAGTGCTTTTATGGGGCGTTTTGTTGTCGAATCGGTTGTCAGTATCGGGGGCAGTGATGGAGAGATCTTGCGCCTTTGTGGCAAAAGCGCCTCAATGCGTAAAGAACTCAAAGAACAAACAAGTGAACATTTTGATCACAAAACCGTTGGCGAGATTGTTGAAACCCTGGCCAAACGCCATGGTTATCAAGCAAAAATCAGTCCTCAATTCACGCACAAAACTTTGCCTTATGTGATTCGTACGGATCAATCGGCTGTTGATTTTTTAACCCGCCTTGCAGACCGCATGCAGGCACGTTTTTTAATCAAGGACAATAAGTTTTTATTTTTAAGTGGCGACAATTTACCGGTCCTCGAACTTCATAAGCATGACTGCTCCAGTTGGGAATTCACGTTAGAGCCACGCACCCAATATGGCAGCGTTGAATCAACCTACTTTGATCGCTCGCAAGGAAAGCAGCTGTCTGTCAAATATTGCACAAATCTCCAAGGCCCCACACGGCGTTTGCGTGGTTGCTATCCTTGTAAAGAGGAAGCTTTAGCCGCTGCCGCATCAGAATCAGATCGGCTGTGTCGTAGCATGGGCAGTGGTTCTTTGTCCCTTGAAGGGCGCCCCGAAATCATGGCCGATCAACCTCTCATTTTGCAAGGGTTCCGGAAGCAAATCAATGGACCATGGAAAGCCGCAACCGTCACCCACCGCTATGAGAAACAAAGCGGCTATACCACAGACATTACTCTTGAAGCACAAGACAAGGGGAAAGAGCCATGGGAAAAGTCAACCTCGTAGAGTGTAGTGAACGAGACAATCAAAGGGACAATATATCTTCATTTGGAGAAGTTCCATACAATCTTGAAGCTGAACAAGCCTTACTTGGGGCAATTCTCATAAGCAATGATGCCCTTGATCGTGTTTCGGACTTTCTTAAAGCAAAGCATTTTTTTGAACCCTTGCATCAAAAGATCTTTGCGGTTGCCTCACAGATGATCCATAAGGGAAAACTTGCTAATCCCGTGACCATGAAACCCTTTCTTCCAGCAGAAGAAAAAATTGGTGAGATTACTGTCTTTCATTATGTTGTGCGTCTCGCTAAAGAAGCAATCACCATCAGTAATGCGCAAGATTACGGGCGGGTTATTTATGATCTTTTCCTGCGACGCTGTTTGATTACTCTTGGGCATCAGGTTGTTCATACAGCTTTTGACGCTCCTGTAGAGTTGAGCCCCTCACAACAGATTGAAAGGATTGAACAGCAATTGTTTGAGTTGGCCGAAAAGGGAAAATATGGCGGTGGATTTGAAAACTTTGAGACAGCCATTGCAAAAGCACTGAACATGGCAAGCGCTGCAAAAAAGCGTTCCTCAAGGCTTTCAGGAATCGCAACCCATATAAAAACCCTTGATGAGAAAATGGGAGGGTTACAAAAATCTGATCTCATTATCATCGCTGGACGCCCCGGAATGGGGAAAACCTCTCTTGCAACCAACATTGCCTTTAACATTGCCAATGCTTTCACACGTGATGACCAGACACAAGAACAAGACAATGAGGGAGGCATTGTTGGATTCTTCTCGTTGGAAATGTCTTCAGAACAACTAGCAACCCGCATTCTTTCTGAACAAACGGAGGTCTCTTCTTCTGATATCAGACGGGGCAATCTCTCAGAACAGCAATTTACTAAACTCATCCACATGACGCGTTCTCTGCAAAAAGCCCCGCTTTATATCGATCAAACGGGTGGTCTGTCTGTTACTCAATTGGCAGCACGTGCAAGGCGTTTAAAGAGACAACATGGTTTGGATGTGTTGATGATTGATTATATCCAGCTTATGACGGGTCATACAAAGCGTTCCTCAGACAGCCGTGTGCAAGAAATGACAGCCATTACCATGGCTCTTAAGGCATTAGCCAAAGAGCTGAATATTCCTATCATTGCTCTTTCACAGCTTTCACGCCAAGTTGAAAACCGCACGGATAAGCGTCCACAACTGTCGGATTTGCGTGAATCCGGTTCGATTGAGCAAGATGCCGATATTGTTTTGTTTGTCTATCGTGAAGAATATTACTTGAAAAATGAACAGCCGAAAGAAGGCAGCGTTGAATTTGTCAAATGGCAAGAGAAGATGGATCAGGTGAGGGGGCAAGCTGAAGTGATTATAGCCAAACAACGCCATGGTCCTACAGGCACTGTTCCTCTTGCTTTCCAATCTGATTACACGCGTTTCAGTGATCTCTAAAGAAAAGCATAAGAGAAAAATATGCATAAAAGGGGCGATAAATGACCTTTGAAAGGTCTTTGAAGACCCTTTGAGAGCCCTTTGAAAAAACGAAAATCCTTTGAAAAGGAGGTCATTTTTACAAAATATGATGCAAATGATATAAAATTTGTTGGTCTCTGTATGCATCTTTTACAGATTTGAGGTGTCAAATAATAGGATTGCTGGAAGAGATGAATCATCTCAAATTATGATTCTGGGCAGAGCAAAATAAGACTCATGAAAGCAGCTCTGAGAACTGCCTAAAAAGACCTTTGAAAAAAATAAATTGGTACAAAACCTACTGTCAAATTATACAAAACCTAGTGGCAAGCTACAACCTTAAAAAAACACATGTAAAATCAATAAGTTATTGGTTTGTAAAAACTAAGTGGCGGAGGGGGTGGGGGCGTTATATTTATATGTAATCAATAGGTTATATAAAAGTTCGGGAATTTTGATTCCATTGATTCTTTTAACTTTTTTCCTGTCTATCCCGAACTTTTTTGAAGCTTTTTTATTGCTTCTATTGCTAGCCGTTTTCTATCTGCTGTTTTGGTATAGAGTGAAGCCATTTTATCTTCTGTCCAGCCAAAAAGCGCTTTCATTTGTGAAACTGTAGCACCAGCATTTGCTGCGCGCGTTGCCGCCAATTTTCTCAAACCGTGTGCTGATTTTTTTATTCCAACCGCGTTACAAGCATGTCGAAATGCATTTCCAAAGCTTTCTTTGGTGAATTTTTGATTAAGTTTACTACAGATGAATGTTTCTTCTCCAATAGGACCAATTTTAAGGGTTTCTGCTAATTCAGGTAAAATGGGAAGAAAAACATCTGTTTTAAATTGGCTCTTTTCTGTTTTGAGATAAATAATATTATCTTTAACATCTTTCCAACCAATACGAACGGCGTCACCACGGCGCAAGCCCGTATAAAGAAGAACATCAATCCAGACGCGTTCATGTGTACCATGTGACCAATGGTGATAATATTTGTCTATATCCTCTTCTAGCCATGGCAGCAATCCCTCGCTGTTCAGAGATTTTGGTGCTTTTATATTAAAGGCAGGATTTCTATTTAAAAGGGCATTATCAACCGCCCAATTAAAGAGACCGTTTAAAGAGGTCAAAAAATGTTTTGCCGCTGCGGGAGTATCTCGCCTTCTGTCTACGGCGTCAAGGATATGATGTTTTTCTATGCTTTTATATGCGCGATCACCAATATGTTTAGAAACATTGTTTAGAATTCTATACTTAACTTTTTTAGTGGATTCTGATTGATTATGCCATTGCATGCTTTGTAAATACTGATGCAGCAACCAATCGAAAGATCCTTCTGTAAGTCTGGTTTGTTTTATTTTCTTGGAGGGACCATTTTGCGCTTGTTGAATGGCAATCGTATAGTTGTCAACAAACTCTTGTGTCCCATAGGTTCCTTCAATTCGAAATCGTGGTCCATGACCAATACGCACATACCATATGGTTTTACCATGGCGTGTACGTTCACGAACAAGATGTGGTGGACGACATTTTGGCATGGCTAAAACTTTATATCGTCAACAGGGGGGCAAGATTTATTGGTGCTATATTCTTCTTGTTCATTTTCAAGCGGTGGAAAATCATCAATGCTATAAGTATTATCTGTCGTTTTGGGTGGAATGATTTTATTGATATGAATTAATAATTCTCCTGTAGGTTTGATTTCTATTAATTCACATCCTTGTTTTTTTGCTTCTCTTAAGGCGCGAGCAATAGCTGGTTGCGTGATAGTAGGTGGGCGGTGTCCCATATTGTTTCCCCTTAATTTTAGATGCAATTCACTTGTGGCGTGAATCACGCATTGGTTGAAAGTTGTTAGGAAAGGGCGGGGATGCTCGGGAGGAGAGGAGCACCCCCATAGCTTTAAGCAGCTTTTGTCAAAATCTTTTTCATGTCTTGCTCTATTTCCGCTAAAAAAACTTCAACTGCTTTGTTAATCTCTTCAATGTG
>NZ_CADEAK010000030.1 GCF_902825225.1 Bartonella vinsonii subsp. berkhoffii ATCC 51672 | reverse complement strand
TAGCATCTTTATCCAAATCTTCCATGAATTTTTGGCGTGAAAGACCGATATTGGCAAAAGCATCTTCAATATGTTTGCCCCCTGCCTGAATGCGGGCACTCATAGCATTAAAACCACGTGCTGCACTTTCAGGGACAATCCCCGCAGAAATCATTGCCGTGCCAAAAGCCCGCATCATATTCCATGCTGCTTCACTGCCCGCAACATCAGCTATTTCACGCAATAAAGCAGGAAAATCGCTATAGACTTCCTCTTGCATGCATGCTTACCCCTCGCTTTTAACACCTTTACGGATTTTCCGCCCCCAAAGATTCATCACTTGCCTGAAAGCAAAAACATCCATCTCGCCCATCCCCTTACCACTCACAGCCATAACACCTTGATGAAAAGCCTCACAGTCAAAGGAACCATGGGGATTCAAACGCTTCCATTGGGCACATAAAATCAAATATCCTGGCATTTTGTGCCCCAGTAGTTTCTGCAAAGAATCTTGAATCTTTTTCCCTTTCCAGTCAACCCCGCCCTCACGCTGCAACCAATTTTTTAACGCCTCAATGGCTTTTGTCGCGTCATCCCCATCTCGCAAAAAGCGAATATGATCAATCCCCGTTTGCCTCTTTACAAAGCTAAGCAACGCCTTATCTGAACGATCACGAATAATGCCAAGATTCCACCCAGCAATCCAGAGCGCCTGTAGCTTCTTGGCATATTTCCCCTCTAAACGCTTCACACTCGGCTCAAAACCACACGCTTTCATTTCATTGACGACTAAACGCTTCTCTGAAACACTCAAATCTTTCGCTGATTGCTTGCCCGTCAAGCGATAGAGCAGTGCGCGATAGGTCTCATCATCAAGACCTAACGCGCGTTTTCCCATATGAAGGATAGCTAAAGACATGTTACCCCTCACGTCTTCGCCACATCAATGATCACAGGACGCCAAGGATGCTCCAATGTATCGCGCTCATAAAAGCGCACATATTCTTTAGATGTCGTCACACGAATGGCTTCACGAATTGCACGCATAGCCTCATTCCAGCGTGGATCATCAATATCCAAACGCAACAGCATAAAGATTTCGCCCCGATTCACCTTGCCTTCTTTATCCGTATTAAAAGCACGCGTAATAATCGCGCGAATTTCAGGACGCGCATCCGCAGACCACTCATTCAAACATTCATCAAGAAGGCTTTTGGCAATTTGTAATTGTGGACCAAAATCAAAGCTCTCTTGCACTTGCACCTTAATGCGTTGCAAACCATCAAAACTCTGGTAAGTACAATTGCCCTTTTTGCCACGCCGCTCCACACCATATTCTTGCGCAAGCAAGTTATCAAAGGCACTCAAATCCGCAATCGTATGATTGTTAAAACGCGCAACCCTTGCCGATAATTCTTTGGCAAAGCCCATAATTTTACGCACCGTTTCATCTTCTAATAAATCCGCAGGGCGGATCAGACTTACCGGCACCAAAGCCCCCTTCGAATCCTTCATATAATGTGTTCCTTCAAGCTCAATTGGTTGATTCATCACAAAAGTCCTCCTTATGTTTTTTGAAAACGGCGAAACGGCACAACATCCCCTGACAACGGCTTGTACCCCGCCTTTATTTGCCAACGACACCGCAAAAGTTCATGCCCTAAAATGTGGTTATAACCCGCCAAGCGGCGTAAATAATCATTCAATTCTCGAACATCTTTCGCACTCAAAAAAATGCCTTCCAGTTCATGCTTTAACAAAGCAGAGCGCAAAGCAACCAAGCAATCTCTCACCATATAAGGGTTCCGTTTCATAACTTTTCGCCTCCAAAATCCATATGAATAACTGTACTGGTTGCATCAATTGCCTCATCCCTCTTGGAATAAGGATTTCTGCAACGGGGCAAAGCTTCCACCACTTGCCCCTCTAAAACCGCCTCTGCTTCGCTTAAACGGTGAATACTCAATTCCAACTCAAGGGATAACGCCAAATCCACACAGAGTTTAAGCTGTTCTCCAATCTCAAAACCGCGTTGATAATCGTCATAAAGACCAATAAGCGTATTGGATAATTCTTTGTCGCATAAAGGGGTCATGCCAATTCCTCCACATCACGGTTTTTCCATGCCGCTTTGACATGTTTAAGTGTTACCTCACATCCATCCCCAAGCGCTGCCATGCGTGCCAACATCATGGTCTTGTCAATTTGCCGCAAAGCACCAGCCTTTAAGCCAATCCCTGTCAGAAATTTTATCGCCCCAGGATCTTCAATCCCCCAATCATGGATACGCGCGGCAATATCCTCACTATAGGGTTTGCGACGTTTCAGATGCATTGCCAAACGGCTTTTAATTTGCGCATAAGAGGGTCCATTTTGACGATGGACCAAACGTCCAGAAATCTCATCATTGCCAACCAAAGCTAACCCTGTGCCATTGATATCAACAAAATGGCGCAATTGATTAATCGCCTCATCCGTTAAATTTTGCGCCTCATCAACAATCAGTAACGTCCCACCACCTACCCGCTCTAACCTCTTGCCAATCGCACGGGTTAAACGGGTGGGATTATATTCCACCACTTCCAATTCTGCTGCCATATCATTCAAAATACCATGAACACTGCGCGTATGCGGGCTTGCTGTCACCAGATAAACATGCGGACGGGTCGCACGGTAATGGCGGCAGGTTTCCGTCTTGCCACTGCCCGCATCAAGCGTAATCATCACCATATCACCCGTGCTTTGTGCCAGCGTTAAAGTATCAATGATCTCACTGGCAATGCGATTCCTCTGAAAGGCCGGCTTTTCAGGGATCTTCTCCAAAAACCCCGCCGTTTCCTTTAAAGCCTCTACCCACTGTTGAACTTTTGCATTCTGCTTGCCCAATTGCCCCGCATAACTGCCCGCATACCATTGCGAAAATGTTCCATCCGGCATGCCTATGCGTCGCGCCACTTCCGCCTTCGTCCAATCATGCATTTTTGCGATAGCTCTCACCGCATCCACAAGTGCATTCCATAAAGCAATATCATCACTGCTGCGGTTTTGTGCTGTTCCATTAAGCTGGATTTTAGGTCGCGCCCAAGGATTTTTATCGACCGTTGCATTTATCGCGTGTTTCATCTATAATCTCCCTCTCGTATTGATTTTAGACTCTTGAATGGGTAGGCTCCCACCTACCCATTCGTGTTATTCTTCAAGCCGTACGCGATACTCAACCGGCTCCCGACAATCTCCCCCCTGCTTCTTTTTCATTCAAAGGGGAAACTTAAATCACTCCATACTCCTCACCCAATCAGGCAAAGACGCATAAAAACTGGATTCTATTGATTTGAAATGGATAAGACTTCTCCCCCCCTTTCTTTGTTCATTCTTCAACCCCGCACATGGACCTCAACCAGTCCCCTTAAATCCCCCCTCTCCTTTTCCTATTGCTTAGGAAACTTTATCACTTCACGCCCTTCATCAGACGCCGAAAGCTTTCTCAAAGCTTTATGCAAATGATGGCTAAATTCTTCTTCCCCCAAAGCCTCGTCCTCCTTTGCTTGCAAAGCCAAATTCCCCACATTGTTTGCAACCAATCGCGTAACCTTTGGCTTTATCGCAGATTTGCATTTTAACTCTTTACCCTTTTTCTCAAGGTGCCCATAAACATCAGCCAATTGATCAGGAGCAAGTTTAGCTGCCAACTGCTTTTCGGATTTCACAGCCTTCACATACTCTTTACGCAAACGCCCATTGAGACGTGCCGTCTGCTGGTCGTAAAAACCCACATCACTAAGACAAGATGCCATGCAAATAAACCGATTGTTCAAATCATAAACCCGTAAATCTTGATGCAAATAATCCGGATCAAAGCGCACAATCACCTTCTGCCCCGCATATTCATTCAACGCACGCGCCCAATAACGATTGCCATAAAAATGGATCTCTCCCGTGCCCTTTTGCGCACGCAATCCTTCAGATGTTAAAAGCCATAAAGCCCGTTGTGCCGCTGTCGCTTGCGCAAGTGCCTTGGCATGCTCATCATCCACAAGGCGGATACGCTCCAGCACAACAATCACATCAAGAACAAGCTTTTGAAACTGTGCCATCACGCCGCCGCCTTTCTGAGTTCCTTAAAAAACAAACCCATCGCACACCCCGCCCATCTTCGATAAGCTTTCGCAAAGACAGGCTCTTCCAAACGCCGGTTAATCACCTGCAGAGACAGAGAAATAGAAGTCCGCTGCCGTGCCTGTATGGCAACAAGACGCCGCCGTGGCTCCTCAAACTAATAATGCAGAATATGGATAACAATCTGTCGTGCTAACGCTGCATCGAATAAGCCATGCGGAGGGTCTATAATATACCGGATAGGCAGATGCTTAAATCCACCACTCACTGCCTTAAAAGAACAGGAAAGCATCACCTGTAAACGTTCAACTTCTGAATAAGGATTAACGATATCACTTCTGACATCTGGGGTCCATAAATTACAAGCAGCAACCATAACCACCCCCTATAAAAATAATATGACCACCATCTAATCGCCAAAGCCAACCCATAAAAACGGTT
>NZ_CADEAK010000029.1 GCF_902825225.1 Bartonella vinsonii subsp. berkhoffii ATCC 51672 | reverse complement strand
CTTTCATCATAGCTCCTTTTGGGGAATTATTTAATGACATAATAAGTCAAATATTGATTTTTGTTATTTGAAAAATGGATTAGCCAAAATTTGCGAGAAAACAGGGCTTTTTAGCCACGTTTCAAGTTCACATTTCACTGAATTTTGGGGGATATTTTTGAATTTTAGATACAATACAACCAATGTCGTATTATCATTAAATACGGTTTTTTACATCATGTCAATAGAAAAATCATGATCTTGTGTTTTTTTATTTTTTTGATCAAAATCTAGTGTTTTTAGAAATAAAATGGCATGCATTGACGCATCCAAAAAGTAAGAAAATCTAAATATTAAGCTCGTGACGCGCTGCTGTTGCCAGAAAAGCAGATCTTGTTAAGCCTCTTTCTTGTGCACAATCATCAATGGCACGTAAAAGTCCTCGTTCAATAGATATATTTGTGCGCACCACTTCAGCATCATTTTCAATAAAGGGGACTTGTATTAAAAAAGCTCCTTCGGCCAAAGCTGTTTTGACAGATTGCCGTTGTATGACTTCTTCAAATTTTGAAGGAATAGGCACTGTATCTATATCTTCACAATAGAGTTGGAGTGCTTGTGTTGCATTTGCGATTAAATTTTCTTCTTGATCAGCAGCAGAAAAAAGCCCCTCAAAATCAGGAAACTGAACACCAAAAGCAGAATCTTCATCTTTATGAACAAGAGCAAAAAATCTTTTCATTCTTCTTCTCCTTTTTTTAACCAACCTGCTTGTTGTGCGATAGAACGTGCTGTACCAATCGGAAGATTTTTTTTAGGATGTGGAACAATAACAACCTTACCGTCTTTTTTTAATTTATGATGAGAACCTTTTACTTTGACAAGTTCAAAACCATCACGCTTTAATTTTGCAATGATTTTTCGGCTATCTTGTTCCATTACCTAAACTCATAATGTGTAAATATATACACATTTTAATGATTTCTCATTTGATGTCAATTCTTTTTTTAACGACTGAAATGTTTATGAAGCGCGTTAAGCACAATACGCAGAGAATTAACAAGATATGGTAGTGATTGGTCTTCTATAACAAGATATTGTAAGGTGGCATAAAAATTATGTTGGCGATATAGATATTGTGCTTCTTTGATAACCTCTTTCATTTTCTCGTAACAATCAGTTGCTTTTTCAATCCACCGTTTTTGTGCTGCTTTATCTGATGAGGGGGTAAAATCATCATAAACAGCACTGGGTAAAGCTTTTGCACAGAGGTAATTGTTTCTGATTTGGAGATACTTTTGTGCTGCATCATATTGATCTTGATTGAGTTCGCTTTGCAAATAAAGCCGCCCGATATAGGTACCAGCAAGCGGATTTTTGGCGTCTTGTATGGTTAAACAGAAGCGTTTAGCACGTATTTCTATTGCTAATTGATCAACAGATTCACGCGGTGTTTTGACTCTTGAGATGCGTCCATTCGGTTCTCTTACACATCCCTGAATTCGTGGGCGTCCACGTTTTGCATGTTTTTTTCTTTTTATCACATTTCTTCAATCAAAATGGCATGCTATCATGAAGAGATATACCATAATCAGAAGCACCTGAAGCGATAGCATAACTTTGGGAAGTGACAGGTGAAGAAGATTGCTCTTTCTTTGCATCAAGTAAATACAATTCGCCTTTGAAGTGTGGCAAGACAATCTCTGTTGAGTAACGATCATAACCGTTTTTATCTTTCCATTTCCGTGTCTGTAATTTTCCTTCTACATAAACCTTTGAACCTTTATTCAAATATTGAAGAGCAGTTTTTGCTAAATGTGGATTGAAAACTATCACGGAATGCCATTCTGTCTTTTCTACTTTTTGATTGGTCTTTTTATCAGTATAGCTTTCAGAAGTCGCCATACGAAAATTGACTATTTCTGCTCCAGAATTCATGGTTTTGCTTTCGGGATTAGCACCAAGACGCCCGATTAATGTCACTTTATTTAGCATGCTTGTAAGTTCCATTTGATTTGCAATTTATACATGAAAAATCTTAGCATTATTTGCATATTTATTCAAATAATTCAGTAAATTAATAACAGTTTTTAAGGCATTACATTATAATTTTATTTGATAAATCATTCATCAAAAAAACATGTCATACAAATGGTACGGCTTTCTTATTTCTGCTTTTAACTTTTTAATTAAGTATTCTTTCATTAAGAGTCTGCATCAAACTTTTTTGTTCGATTTATTGTTGACTATCGAACCTTTTTATGCGATATTTATTGTATAAAATTAAGGGGAGGCTAAATGAAACGAGAAGCAATGCTTAGAGAATTACGTAAAGAAGCCAGAAAAAGAGGTATTCATTACAGTGAAGCTCCTAATGCAGGCAAAGGTTCACATTGATTTGGTAACTTTTGGAGACAAGACAACCGTTATAAAATCTGGTGAATTAACGCCACTTTACGTGAAGATAATAAAAAAACAATTGGGGATATGAAATTTGTAATTCAGATGCTTTTAATTTTTCGTTTCAAAAACATTTTGATCATGGCGAGGAGACCTAAATATGGAATATACTTATCAAGCAAAACTGGAATCTGATCCAGATGGTGGTTTTGTTGTAACTTTTCCAGATATACCTGAAGCAATAACAGCTGGAGAAAATAGAACTGAGGCATTAGAGAATGCTGTTGAAGCTTTGGGGTTGGCATTACGGAGCTATCCTATGCGCGGTTTACCTTTACCAGTACCACAGCAATATAAAGGTCTTGTAGAGGTTACGGTAGATGCGTGGAATGCTCTTAAACTAGCAGTGGTAGAAGCCTTTAATGAAGCGAATATCACAAAAACAGAATTGGCTAATCGTTTGGATAAAAAAGAAACAGAAGCAAGACGCATTCTTGATCTAAACTATCCAACTAAACTTCAGACACTAGAGCAAACACTGACTGTTCTTGGAAAGAAAGTCATTATTAAAATCAAAGATGCAGCCTGATTTCTTCTTTACTTAAAAGCAGGGAAGATGATCATACTTCCTTTAAACTTAAACAGCTTTTATAATAGATCTTCTAAAACTCATATTGCTTCTACAATTAAGATTCTATAGCCTTCATCTTTCACTTGAATGATTCTAAAAGATACGAGATATTTGAGATACAAACCACCTACTTCATAATAACCGAGATAACTTAGATAGTATCTATCACCCATAAGACTATAAACGTTGTAATTGTGTTAGCTTTATGAATACCATTAACTTCCTTTCTTATAAATATGAAATAGATACAGGCTCAAAATTAGTTAATACAAATTGTATCGATAAATTTTTGCAGGAAGGAACGTACACTCTTACCGTGAAGAATCAATGTGCTACCTTAATAATTGAAAAACTTTCTGGGGAATCAAGTACCTACTATTGGGTTTATGTTTTAACAGGAGAAGAAAGTTCTTATAATCCTGAAGTGATTGATTCCGAAAATGGCTTTCAAAGTGTTCCTAACCCACGTTCTAAAAAACAAATTGAACAAAATGAACAATATTTTGGAGTTTTGATTCCTAAAAAATTCATTCTTTTTTCTTCAAGTAAAAAGCTAAACCAATGCTTGCAGTCACACTACAAAGAAAATTTCAAGGAAGAAATTAATATTTTACCTGAGCTTATTGATAAGAAAGATTTCGAAAAAAAATTGCATTCAATTAAAGAAATAAAACTAAAATATAAAGAACAAAAACAATTAGAACTTTTTGGAAGGCAATCAGCAAAAAACTTAGTGGAGTTGGCTAAAGATTCTCTTGATGCATTTCCCACTGATGATGTTACTGAAATAGAACTCAGCTTAGATATCAAATTTAAAGAAGAAAATAATTTAAGGGAATATTTGTGGAATTTTTTAAAAAAAGATAAAGAAAATCCCATATTGCACAAATTAAATTTTGTGGGAAATACATATGATAAGTTCGATGTAATATTTAATACTGAGAGTTTTCAGCATAGAATCCCTATTAAAGCATCTAAAGATGCAAATGTCAAAATACCCTGAATAAAGTCAGTATTTTTTTTAATTCCTGAAAAACATAAAAATATAAAAACTATAATGCCAAACAAGGCTCTTAGCTGTTTATCTGTAAACATACTCATTTCCTGTGAAAAAATTATGATTTCAATTTTTTAAATTATTTTCTGATAGAAGGCACAAACTACCTTTAGTTTTTTCGCGTTTGCTTTCCTTTTAATAGCAACGTCTTCTATTGCGTCCAGTTGCTTTTAGTTAACCTCATCTATGATTTATCTACAGTTGATGATAGCTTTAAGCACTAAAATCTTTTAACCTTTCATAAAGATTAAAGAAACACTCTATTATTTCAAAAATACACGAAAGAACTTAATGACTGCTGCAATATTTCTTTACATTAATAATAGCTATTTATGTGTTTTAAACAAATATTTTGAAATTTTCACATCCTAAAATTCTTAATTTGTATTAAAGGATTCACTTAGTTTATAAATTTGGTACTGCATACAATTCTAGGAAGCTATTATACCTTAAAAAACTTTTTAGTCACTCTTAAAACGCATATCCAATCCAAAAATGATCATTATCTTTCACTATTTTACTGTCTCAAATGTTTTTCATTCTTCCGCCAATGCTTTTGAAAACTTTTTCAATCTCTTGCTTGTGAACAAGCGTTAGTGGTCTAAAATGCTCTTTCGCTGTTGTTTCTTTCAGTGCCTTTTCACGCGTGTTTTCAATCGCTCTCCGTACACTTCCGGCTTTGGAAAGAAGGGTATTTTCTATGGTTTGGCAATAAGCTAAAAGCTCTCCGCAAGTTGGCAT
>NZ_CADEAK010000028.1 GCF_902825225.1 Bartonella vinsonii subsp. berkhoffii ATCC 51672 | reverse complement strand
AATAGAGTGTGAACTTTTTGACAAAGCACAAGAAGATGCGGCTGGAAACGTTGCAAACACAACACCAGACAAGGATGATACCCTTGATCCAAACGCTCCACAAAATGCATGCGATGAAGGTGAAGGCGTCATCCATATGGATGAGGAGGATACATAAGAGGTTATAAACAAAATTTAGAGCCCTCATTAAAGGTTACTTAAGTTTTCCCCTTCTCCATCTCAAAAATGGGAAGAAGATCAAGATGCTTCTTCTAACACTGTTTGTTCTTTAGAATTATTTTGGGCAGGAGTTAAACTGATTTGCAAATCTAAAGCGCTTAAAACACTGAGAAAAGTAGAAAGCCGTGGATCACCTTTATCACTTAGAGAACGATAGAGAGATTCGCGATTTAAACCTGTCTCTTGAGAAACAGCTGTCATTCCCTGTTTACGTGCAATGATACCTAATACATGTGCAATATAACCACTATTTTTAGTTTCTAAAGCATCATCTAATAAAATCTTAAAGTCTTCAGGCGTATTAAAATATTCACTTACATCAAATTTAGTGATTTCCATGTTTTATTTCCTTTACTAATTGAAGGGCTCTTTCGATATCCTTTTGTTGGGTAGATTTATCACCAGCATTCAATAATAAGATAATCTATTGCCCTTGTTTTACAAAATAAATCCTATAGCCTGGTCCATGATTTATTTTTAATTCACCAATACCACGGAAATATTTCACATCACCTAAAAGACCATATTCAAGGCGCAAAATGCGCGCAGCAACCTTCTTTTGCGCTTGTTTGTCTTTTAATAAGTCTAGCCACTCTGTAAAATAGAGCGTTTTTTTAACAATAAACATCTGTAGCTTATATGCTACATAATAAATAATGTCAAATACATTCTTTTGTTCCAGTGAAAAAGATACAGAGGTTTTAACAAGCCATCCTTTCGAATGGGAAAAGAAATCCAATTATTATTTTACTATTCCTAAAAATACAGCCAAACAGCGTTCAATTTCTAACATTTTATCTGCCGGAATGGAGCCGAAAGTGGAACTAACTTTTTCACATCTTACCGTCATAATCTTATCAATCATTACTTGTGAAGGCTTTTGTAAACCATTTTTACTGTCTGGATAAAGAGTGATGCGAAGTAATGGCGCCGAAACAAGTGTACTTGTAATTGGTAAAACTGTTACACTTGTATGTTCACTGAATTGATTAGCTTGAATGATCAATGCAGGTCTTTGTTTACCAAAATCCCCTTGCATAGCTATTGTTACGAGAGATCCACGCATCATTCTGTCCAGCCATCAACATCCATTAAAGATTGATCCATAAACAACTGCATAGATGTATCTGTTTTATCCCTTTTTGCCACTAAGCGACATTGACGACGGCACTCTTCTGCAAAATTTGGTTGGCGTGTATCTGGCACCCAAATTTGCATCAAGCGTAATCCTGCTTTCCTTTGCGCGTTGCGATGTTTTTGAACGCGTTCATTGACATGCATTGTAGTCATAACAAAATCTCCATTATGTTTCATGTAACGTATAACACAGAAAAAAGTTACATGAAACGAGATTTTTAATAAAATACAATACTTAAAATTTTTAACTCACCCCCGCCTTGTGTGGGGATTTTTTTATGGGAGAAATTTATGAGAAAAATATCATCAGCAGGATTAGCACTTATTAAACAATGGGAAGGTTTGCGTTTAAATGCCTATAAAGATGCCATTGGGGTGTGGACAATTGGTTATGGACATACAAACACCGCCGGAAAACCTTTTATTTACGAAGGCATGACAATCACTGAAACACAAGCAGAAAAACTTCTTTCCAAGATTTAAGACAATTTGAGATTGCTGTTGAACGCGCTGTTAGCGTTTCCTTAACTGATGAACAATTCCCAGCATTAGTGTCCTTTTGTTATAATGTAGGAACAGCAGCCTTTTGCAATTCGACACTGTTAAAAAAGCTCAATCAAGGTGAATATGAAGCGGTCCCCGCCGAACTACAGAAATGGACCAAAGCAGGTGGGAAACGCTTACAAGGTCTCGCACACCGGCGTGCAGCAGAAGCAGGTTTATGGGCGAAAGGGGCTTATGTTTCCTCCAATTATCAAACAGTAGAAACACAAGAGCCAACAGGGCTTTTCAAAGCAGAAGCCCTTGCACCGATTATTGGTTCCTTCTCAGGTCTTGGAGGCTTTTTAGCAGGCAATGGTCCCATCCAATGGGCTCTCGCTGCCATTATGGTTTTAGCAGCCTGTACGGGACTTTTCTTTGTGGCCAAACGTTTTCAGGAATACCGCCTATGATCTTATGGATGAAAAGAAATCTGATGCTAACAAGTGCGGTTTTAGCCGCTTTTTTTATGATTTTAGCAAGAGCTTTTACCCTTGGAAAAAAGGTTGAACAGCAAAAGCAAATAGAAAATGCGCTAAAGACAGCAAAAACACGGCGAACAGTCCGTCGTTACGCTTTTCCCATAAGGGTATTGTATGCGCAACTACACCCGACAATGCCATTATATGCGTGTAACATACAATGAGTCAAAGCCTTTAATGTGCGGAAGAAAAATTGTGTCGGCAATCTATCCGCTGTTCGTTTAAGGTGTTTTTGAGGCACCTGATTCGAATATATATTACAGAGATAATGTCAAGCATCTTTCGATAATTTTTTAATATTTTTTGCTTACTTGATCTTTGAATGCCGGGTGCTAGAAAACACGGTAGATAGTCCGTCGTTACGCTTTCCTCGTAAGAGTATTGTATAGCGTAACCACACCCGACAAATCTATTATATGCATGTAGCATATAATGAGTCAAAGTCTTTAATGTGCGGAGAAGAGATTGTGTCGGCAATCCATCCGCTATCTATCAAGGTGTTTTCTAGGCACCTGATTCGACAATAGACACATTGATGCCATAGTGTCAAGCCTCTCCTGATATAAAGCTAGCCCATTGCTCCAAAAGAACACGGCGCTATTCCAAAAAATCCGTCCGCATGTAAGCCTTTGTCACTGAATTCCCAACTGAATGCGCAAGAACAGATTCCGCAATTTCAAATGGTGTTGACGTTGTTTCTGCTATCCAATCCCGTAAGCTTGAACGAAAACCATGTGGACGATAGGCTAAGCCGCAAAGTGTCATATATTTCGCCACGGTAGCATCAGAAATCGGTGTGCCTTTAAGACCAGAAAAGAGAAAACCTTTTTTCTCAAAAGGGAGAGATCTTTCAATCACTTTCAAAGCTTCATGACTTAATGGCACGCGAAAATCTGAAACTTTTCCCACAATACCTTTCATATTCTCTTTTGGTATCGTCCATATATTTTTGTCAATTTGTTCAAGACGCAAATATCGCAATGGATATGACCGTGCTCCAGTCAAAATCAGTAACTTCAGTGCTAAATTTGAAAGGATATCATCCTTTAACTTTTGGTAAAAAGTCGGAACTTCTTGCCACGGCATAGCAGGAATATTTGTTGCTGTCGCACGTGGTTTTCCTAAAAGGGCGCGTGCCTTCATACAAGCCTGTAGATCAACATCTAAACCAAGAGCCGCAGCATATTTCAAACAAATATTAATACGGTTAAGTGCTTTTCGCGCTGTGTCTGCTTTTTCATGCCAAAGGGGTGCGAGAACATTACGAATGATATTGGCTGTTAATTTTTCTATAGATAATTTGCCTATGTGTGGAATGACGTGCAACTCGAGTGGAGAAAACCAGCGGCCGTTTTTGCCTTCATTTTTCAACTCTGCTTTTTTGCTTTCAAAAGCTGCTTGCGCAATTTCTTGAAAAATATTGCTTTGCTGTTTCAAAATAGTCTGTTCTCTAAAGACAATAGGATCATTGCCTTCTTTAAGAATATCACTATAATACCTAGCAAGCTCGCGTGCTTCTTTTAAAGAAAGTTTCGTAACAGGACCAAGTCCCATTTCACGACGCTTATTGTGGTGCGTATAGCGAAAAAACCAAGAGCGCGTATTGTCTTTTCGGACATTTAACCATAGCCCTGCCCCGTCACAATATTTACCCTGAGGAGAAGTCTTTACGAATGATGCTGATAACCGATGAATCGCTCTCACTTAATACCCCCTCTCGTCCACCTTTTTGGGTCCACCTTTTAGACCACCTTTAATTTTTGATTTGAGATTTTTTCTTTAATACTTAATTTTTTTATTGGATCATAAAAAACTACAGATATCAATACGCTCTTACACATCTTTATATAATTTGATTCTTGCTAATAAAGCCTGCTCTGCCTCTTTTGGGCACCATGTTCTTTTTTATCAAAAATTATTGATTTTCCATATGTTTTTTTAAGTGCGGGATGTGTAAACAAAGGTTAGGGAATAGGACCTTCAAACATACTGCTATCAGCTCTTTTGCATCACGTTTTATGAAGGGATTTGTTTAAACACTGAAGATGTCTAAAATATTTGTATTTTCAAAAAATCAAAACCTTTGAAGATCTCTGTTACCGCATTACAATCATACAGACTTAAAACAAACTTGCCTTTGAGAAAGATATACCGTTTTTAAAAATCATCAGAAAAAACGCACCTGAACACGCAACATTCATCAGCCTAAAACAGGAAGTATAACAGCAAAAGAGACAGCATTGACTGTTGAAAATGGGGGACATATCGATGCGACAAATATTTCTGCAAAACAAAGAAGAACGGCATAAAGTTTGAAAATCCTACGGAAAATACAACCTCAGAAGTCAATTTAACCAATGCAAAGCTTCACGTTAAAAATGGAATTGGAATTAGCGTAAATGAAGCAGCCCGTACTGTTAATCTTGGCAAAAAATCAGAAATCCGTGCCGATGTCTTATTAATAACCAAAGA
>NZ_CADEAK010000027.1 GCF_902825225.1 Bartonella vinsonii subsp. berkhoffii ATCC 51672 | reverse complement strand
CCCACAACAAGGCATCACCTTGAACTTCTTGTGTAATATTCGTGATTTTCTCTTCAAACTTCTTAACTTCATTCGTCAAATGCGTATTCACATTCTTCACACTTGTATCAAGACCTGCAAACGCACTCCCAACATTATCATAGCTAGTTTCTTCTGCAGCACCATCTTCAGAAAGCTTAGATAATTTATAGGTTGGACCTGTGAAAGTACCACTATTAAACGCAGCTTCACCACCTAAAAACTTAGCTACATCCTCACCAATTTTGTTAACCTGACCACCTGTGATTGCGTCACGTGAATCCTTGGCAATCTTACCATCAGCTACATTATGAAGTCCAACAGGTGTGGAATCTTTTCCTTTTCCAAAAGTCACATTACTATAATCAGTTTTACCATCTGTGCCTTTATCATAAAGGATAACAGCAGAATCTTCTGACTGAATATTTTTAGACAATTCTTTTAAACTCTTTTCAAGCTGTGCTTTATTAACCGCTTCATTATCCTTTGAGGCTTCTTTTACACCGGAAAGAACCCGATCTTCTTTATTCTTATTTTGAATATTGATTTCTACACCGTCCGTTTCCTTACCTATGGTGATAGGTGCCCGATCTTTATCTTGTTTCACAAGATTATCGCTAACAACAGTGTTAATCTCATCTTTAAATTCATTATGAATTTTCGTAACAGAACTGCTTATTTCAGCAAAAGCATCCGCAACATTATTATAGTTTTCTTCAGTTGCCTCACCTTCTGCACTAAATTTCTTAACCGTGAATTGAGGAGCTGTCCATTCTCCATTCTTATATCCAGCACCACCACCAAAATATTTTGCAACCGTGTCGCCCACAGAATAAAGCTGAGAACCATTTATAGCATCACTTGATGCTTCCGCAATCTGCCCAGCCTGTAAAGACGTAATTTTGCTATTTCCTTTATTTTCTCCATGCGTCGCTACAAAGGCATTATCAGATTTGCTCCACAACAAAGCATCGCCCTGAACAGCTTGCGTAATATTCGTGATTTTTTCTTCAAACTTCTTAACCTCTTGCGTTAGATGAGTATTCACATTCTTCACACTTGTATCAAGACCTGCAAATGCACTACCAACATCGTTATATGACTTTTCTGTTGCCTTACCATCGTCAGTAACATTAGAGATCTTATAAGTCGGTGCTGTCAAAGAGCCATCTTTAAAGGATGCGCTACCACCAAAATACGTAGCAACTGTATCACCCATAGAATAAAGCTGCGAACCATTGACCGCATCATGTGAATCCTTGGCAATATTACCATCACCAACATTATGCAATCCAACAGTGCCTTCCTTCGGATTTCCAAAAGTCACACTGTTCCGTTTAGCTTTACGCGCTGATCTCATAAATGTGCTTACGTCTGAGTCTTCTGAATTTTCTTCTGTATCATAGAAAACCGCTACAGAACGCACGTCTTTAATTTCATTAGTAAGTGTGTTCACGTTTTCATCAAGCTGTGCTTTATTAACTGCTTCATCACCCTTTTCTGCCGCCTTCAATCCGGAAAGGGTGCGACTCTTACTATTCTTATCAGCAATGCTAATTTTAGCATCATCTTTTTCTTTACCAATATTAATAGACTTCGTATCTTCATCCCACTTAACAAGGCTATCACTTACAACATTAGTAATATCGTTTTTAATATTCGTGAAAGATGTACCTACACCAGCCAAAGCTTCAGCAACAGTATCATACTTCCTCTCTTCAATTGTCTCACCATCATCTTTGACAGTCTTAACTGTAAATTTTGGAGAGATCCAAGTGCCATTCTCATAGTTAGCACCACCACCAAGAGACTTCGCAACTTTATCACCTAGACTATGAAGTTGTTTCCCTGTCACTGCATCCGTGGAGCTATCATTAATCGTTCCATCTAAAAGAGATGTAAGCTTGCTATTGGTTTTGCTTCCTTCTTTGCCATGCGTCGCTACAAACGCGCTTTTAGCATTGTCCCACAACAAAGCATCACCTTGAACAGTGGTAATTTCATTTTTAATCTCTTGGGTAATTTCATTCTTAACATTCGTGATAGAATCTTTAACCTTCTCGAAAGAAGTACCAACGCCTTCAAAGGCAGATGCTACATCATTATAGGTTGAATCAGAAAAGCTACCATCAAATGCGAAGGACTTAACCTTGAATGTAGGATCACTCCACGTACCATTTTCATATTTAGCATTACCGCCTAAAGACTTGGCAACTCCGGTTCCTAGTGTATGAAGCTGTTTACCCGTCACAGCATCCGTGGAACTATCATTAATCGCTCCATCTAAAAGAGACGTAATCTTGCTATTGGTTTTGCTATCTTTTTCCCCATGCGTTGCTACAAAGGCATGAGCATCCTTACTCCACAACAAAGCATCACCTTGAACTTCTTGTGTAATATTTGTGATTTTCTCTTCAAACTTCTTAACTTCATTCGTTAGATGAGTATTCACATTCTTTACACTTGTATCAAGACCTACAAACGCATTCCCAACATCGTTATATGACTTTTCTGTTGCCTTACCATCTTCAGTAACATTAGAGATCTTATAAGTCGGTGCTATCAAAGAGCCATCTTTAAAGGATGCGCTACCACCAAAATACGTAGCAACTGTATCACCCATAGAATAAAGCTGCGAACCATTGACCGCATCATGTGAATCCTTGGCAATATTACCATTGCCAACATTATGCAATCCAACAGTGCCTTCTTTCGGATTTCCAAAAGTCACACTGTTCTTCTTAACTTCTTTACGGACTGATCTGGTAAATGCACTAACTTCTTCTGTGTCGTAGAAAACTGCTACAGAACGCACGTTATTAATATCGTTAGAAAGCTTATGTACGTTCTGATCAAGCTGTGCTTTATTAACTGCTTCATCACCCTTTTCTGCCTCCTTCAAGCCAGAAAGTATGCGACTCTGACTGCCCTTATCAGCAATGCTAATTTTAGCATCACCCTTTTCTTTACCAATATTAATAGATTTCGTATCTTCGTCCCACTTAACAAGCTCATTACTTCTTTCAGCGTTAATCTTATTCTTAATATTCGTAAAAGAGCTGCCAACATCAGCTAAAGCCTCAGCAACAGTATGGTAAGTTGACTCAACTGTACTGCCATCACTCTTGAACGTATTGACTTTGAAATTAGGATCGCTCCACTTTCCATTCGTATATCCAGCCCCGCCACCAAAATATTGTGCCACATGCTGAGCAACTGTTTTTAAATCATTGCTAACAGTAGTAACATTCTTATTGGTTTCAAAAAGCTGGGAACCATTCACTGCTTGATTTGAAGTTGCAGAGAGGTCCCCATTTTTAATGTCTTTTATCTCTTTATTTCCAGCAGAAATACCAGTCGTGGTTATTTTAGGACCATTGACAATCACTAAACCTGTTGCATCTAAGGTGGTACCACCCCCCATTTTTGCACTACTCAGTGTAACGTCCTTGGCTAAATCGAATTTTACTTTATTGTCTTTATCGCCCTTTGTAATCTTAAGATTTTTACTTTCAGCAGAAAAATCTACACCACTATTCATAGGTACAGTTGTACCATTTGCATTATCAACAGATAATTTCCAACCGTTTTTTCTTACAACATCTTCTAAGTCTTTTAACTGTCCAACATTTACTGCATCGGAAAGCTCAGAGCCCGCTGCTACACCTGTAATTTGGCGCGTTATATTCTTATCATAATCACCAACGCTCACTACACCATGCGTACTTTTCCATTGCGCTTTAGTGTTTGTTGTAGTCCCCTTCAGACTAGGAGCATACCCCAAAATACCAGCATCCCTGCTCGCTACAGAATCCCTCCCTAGTGCAATACCATCTTTAACCGTCACGTTAGAATCGGTACCTAAAGCGATACTTCCAGCCTCACTTGCTTTTGAATACAAGCCTATAGAAATAGCTTTTTCAGCAGATGCATATGCACGGTGACCAAGAACAGTCGAGCCATACCCTAGAGCTTTAGAAACAGCACCAACAGCTGTTGTATAATCAGCCCCTGCTGTTGTATAATCATCATCTCCATGCTCACTCTTCTTATTATAATCACCACCTATTGCGACACTGCTTATACCTGTAGTGTGAGCCATGTGTCCTATAGCAATGCCATCTGCCTTCGATGTCTTAGCACGATGTCCAACAGCAATCGAGTAATCGCCTCCTGACACTGTACGGCCCTCAGGGGGAATCGGATTATTGTCCACTCTACCTTCGCCACCTATTGCGATACTTTTTTTGCCTACAGCGTGCGCCAAATGACCTACTGCAACAGCTTGCGATTGATCCACCTGCACACCAAACCCAACAGCAACCGAGTCTACATCTAACATTGATATATTGGTACCAATAACAACATTATCAGTCTCATTATGCACTTTTGGGGCGAATTTCAGATCATTACCAAATACAACATTCGTACCCACTACGCCCTTATCCACTGCACGTTGCATGCCATTATTTAAAGTACTCTGTAAGAGATCAGATACATTAATAATACTTGGTTTCTCATCACTCTGTACAAACTGTTGGCTTCCAGTATTTGCTGCCAAACGAGCCCTCAATGAGGTTGGATCGTTATAAGATACGAGTGCTCGCTCAGTTACAGGAGCGCCCTGTCCCTCCATAAATGAAACTTCTGCACCAACGTCATTCGCCTGTAAACCTTCAGCGCTCGCTGTCACATCCACATTCATCACACCAGCATTCATTGGATCAGATGCCGTTACTTGCTCATTCACAGGTACAGACGAAGAAATTCTAGAAGATTTGGCTTTCTCATTTGCCTTAACATTCTTGGGCTGCACATCTCCAGCATTTACAGAAAAAACATTCGATAAGAATGCAATCATTATAGCCAACAACAGCATCACTTTAACGAAAGAAAAACGAGAATTCTTTAAATTCCTCATTGTTGTTTGTATGGCAT
>NZ_CADEAK010000026.1 GCF_902825225.1 Bartonella vinsonii subsp. berkhoffii ATCC 51672 | reverse complement strand
AGCTATAACTATAGTTAGTATGCTTATCTTTATTTTATCATTAGCCAGCTCCAAAACAAATACAACCAATGTCAACATAACTACAATGATTATCGCTATTTCAAAACCAGTAGCAGGTACATCATTACCTTTATTCTCTAACAACGCTTGTTGCATAAGCATATTATTCTGTATAATTATTTGCCAAGAATTGACTCATTAACATCAAAAAGGAACCTCATCATTATTTATAATAGTATGAGGTGCATCAAGAGATTGCTGGAAACTTCTATCATAAGAAGATAATGGCTCTTGATTATCGTTATTTTTGCTCTCTAAAAGCTTCAACTCGCCTTTGAATTGTGGCAAGACAATCTCTGTTGCAAGATGTTCACCACCATTTCTATCTTTCCATTTGCGAGTTTGTAATTTGCCTTCTACGTAAATTTTTGAACCTTTGTTGAGATACTGAAGTGCAATTTTTGCTAAATGGGGATTGAAAACTATCACGGAATGCCATTCTGTCTTTTCTACTTTTTGATTGGTCTTTTTATCAGTATAGCTTTCAGAAGTAGCCATACAAAAATTGACCACCTCGGCTCCAGAAGTCATGGTTTTTCTTTCGGGATTAGCACCAAGACGCCCGATTAATGTCACTTTGTTTAGCATGCTTGTAAGTTCCATTTGATTTGCATTTGATACATGCAAATCTTAGCATTTTTGTATATTTTTTCAATATTTTCAAAATGATATTGTTATTTTTTAACATATAAAATTATGTTTTAAAGCACTCTAAATAAATAACAATATAAATAACAATTGACACAAGTGCATGGTGTATAGTATCAAGTGTCAAAAGGGAAATATATGGCAATTGTTAGCTTTAAGCATAAAGGGTTGAAATTATTCTTCGAAAGAGGAGTTTGCAAAGGTATACAACCCGCACATGCTAAAAAATTTAGCGAATATTTTGGTAATTTTAGATACGATATCTTCTCCTGAACAAGTAACCCTTAAATCGTATCGTCTCCATGAGCTTACAGGTGATTTAAAAGGTTATTGGTCAATGCGTGTCAATGCCAATTGGCGGGTTACCTTTCGTTTCATTGGGACAGATGTTGAACTGGTTGATTATCAAGACTATCATTGATTTTTGAGGTATTATGATGATGTACAATCCTCCACACCCTGGTGGCATTTTGAAAGAAGAATTGCTTGATACATTAGGATTAACAATAACAGAAGCTGCAAATCGTCTCGGTGTTGCGCGTTTAACTTTATCACGCGTCTTAAATTGTCATGCGGCGATTAGTATTAACCTAGCTCTACGATTAGAAAAGGCAGGTTTAAATGATGCAGAATTTTGGCTTAAATTGCAACAAAAGCATGATCTATGGCAAGCTCGGCATAACAACCCAATCCCCCATATTTCACCTTTAGAGCAAGTAGAGCATCTTTAGAAATTAACCCGGCTTATTCTGCTTTCCACCTAGAGATCATGTTCTTTAAACTTAAGCAGCTTCTGTTAATTTTTTGATCTCTCTGTTGATCTCATCTATGAGAGGTTCGATATTCAGAACGCTTTTAGGGACATTTCCCCCATAAACCCATGCTTTCACTTGCGCTTTGGTACTAAAATCCGCATTTTTAGGTGTTTTGTAATACTGACCACCATCAAACTTTTCACACTCTCTTGTGCCATCTTCATATTCGTAGAGATTGTAAAAATACTCAGCTGCTCCATCGCCCCATGGAACATACCCAACAGCTGTTGCAACAAACTTCTTTTGTCTTGGCTGTTTACGTTTTTTTAAGAACAGATGTTTTAAAATTCCCATGCTTTTAGTCCATAATTTTACTATTGGCCTATTTGCCTCAAATTTGGCCGTACAGAGCGTTTTTTATTATAGATATTTTTTCATCATAAAATCTTTAAATCGCTCTGTGCGGTCTATTTTTGACGATTTAAACGCATACTCAATCCAAAAATGATCACCACTTTTCACTATTTTGCTGTCTTATCTTCAGCGCCCTTGAAAATTTTACTGAACTCTGTTTCAAGCTTTTCTACACGCTCTGGTGCTAAACGCGCCTCTTTGCCTTTGTCCTCTATCCCAGGCTTTTGAAGGCTCCTAACAATGTAATTGATATTCATGCGTATGTTGCTTTCAAGCTTTTCACAGTAACGATAAAAATCGGCTGTTGATGGCATAAAGGTTGCGTTTAAACCTTCTGCTTTGCCTCTCAAAGTGTTCTTTGTTGCCGTTTGCAATGCCCATCTGCTTATACCGTCAAGGGTATAAAAATACGCAAGTGCTGTTGCTTTTTCATCATATTCTGATGGGCTTTTGAGACCATTCGACAAAACAAGATACGTGGTTTTGATTTCCTCTTCCGTTGCATTGTTCTCAAGTTTTTTCAACGCATCATTGGCTAATGACGTAATTCTCTCCGCTTCTGCAATCGATGGTTTTTGTCCCGGTAACCAAAGGAATGGTGGTTCTTTCGTCATCACCGAATAAAAATTTGAACGCACTGTCTGAATTTTTGATATCGGACATGTATTGTGCAACTCGATAAGTTTTGCTGCGCTGCTGTCTTGTGTTCTCAATGATCGCTTTTCCATACCGTTTTTCCCTTTCTAATTTTTCTTTTTTCTTGGCTAATAGTCCATAATCCGGATGTGTAATCCAACTGTACCAAGTCTTTTGCCAATCGCTTTTGGTCGCATCCTTTCCTGATCTTGCCTGCCAATAATTTCTGAAGCGTTCAACTTCTAACAGCGCCTTATCATGCGTTAAGCCTTTATCGATTGCGTATTGCAAATTAGATTCAAAATCGTCCGGTAATCGACAACCGCGATTAGCTTTCGCTCGTTTTGCTTTTTTGGGAACGTTTTCTTTCTCGTGAATGGGAGGTTGGTTGTCTGATGAGGTTTCGATTTGCTCTGATGTGGTCTCAACAGCAGCAACCTCTGTTGGCTCGTCAACCTGTTCGTTTGTTTCTAAACTTTCAGAACCAATTTCTTTTTTTGCTAAAACGATAGTGTTATTTTTTTATTATATATTATATATGTGATTGTGGTTGTGATTGGCATCGTCAAGCATTGCTTGCGTCTTGCTACAAGCATCATGTTTAGCATCATGCTTAAAATTTTTAGCATTTTGATCATCAATACTGCTTGTTTTTTCTTTATGATGTTTATCCCATCTTGCTATTGCTGCCTTCTGCGCTCTCTCTGATAACTTCTTTGACCGAGATGTCTTCGATACCTTATCTAAGCTTTCATTAGAGTTATTGAGTTCTTCTTCAACTTTTAAACTCCATAAACACCCATCGTCTAAACGTTCGATATGACCTGTGCTTATTAAAACCTCTAACGCTTTCATAAACATTTTTACTGAACAGCCAGTGTAATTAGCCCAGACCTTTGTGTTATTTAAAAGTGGCTCTCCAGTATAAAGCATTTGCAAACGCAACTTTATATAAACATTACATTCAATGGGAGATAAACAAGCAAGATCAAGAATCCACCTATCTGCAAACAGCCTCGTCCACGGTAATTTACTGGACATGTATACCCCCTTCTTTCATTAAATATAAAATTGCTAAAGCATCTGCTTCATTATCATCTTTAGGCTTATGTCCCTTTGCACGCATCGCCTGTATTATCTCTTCTTTTGAGGCATTTCCTTTTCCTGTCGTTGCTTTTTTAATTGTGCCAACAGGGATGCCTTCATAAGGTATCTGATGATGTTCACACCAAGCTGTTAAGGTTGCTAGAAAGCCTCCGTAAATATGAGAAGCATCTGTACCCATATGCCGGTGCACCTCCTCAAAATACACCGCGTCAATACTACCGGCTGTTGCTTTCATTTCTGTAAGCCATTGCTTAAAGCGCAAATAACGCATACCACCGCCTTCAAAACGGCGTGATTGAAAATTAACCGTGCCACTAAAGATGTGACCATCAGCACCGCATATCGCCCAACCTGTCTTAGTACCTAGATCAACATATAAAATGGTTTGTGCATTGATGATCATAATCCCCCCTTAAGGCTGTTGTGTATTTATACGTGCGCTGTGATAGAGTGTGTTGTCATAAGTTTAAAAAAATGAACTCACTTAATTCAAAAATACACTGCATGCCTCATCTCGCTGTTAAATGTGCAGAGCGATTATATTTGTAAAAATTATCTATAAGATGCTTTTTGAAACCATATGCGTTACTATATACCCTTATAGACAAGACAATGATGGTCCTACAGTGCTTTGAACTCTCAAATTATCATTTTCATCAAGAGAAAAATCCCAATTAGAATCATGAAAAATAATTTTGCTGCCGTCTGGAAAATCCATTTCTTCTATTGAATCTTTCAAAATGTGAAAAGTATAATATGGACTTTTCAGCACCTTCGTAGAGCTTTGCATTTTTTTATAAGAGACATAAAAACAAAAAATCGTGATTACATTGTTCGTAAAAAGCACAATAATCGTTGCGAAATTGTAATACATCTCTAAGCTTTCTTTTTTCTCATGATTTTGCCCCTATCTATTATTGTACCAGTGAAAAAATACAATTATATTCAAAAAGATAACCGATATAGACAGTAATGTTATTGCTAAACCGTAATCCATTTTTATTTCCTTTCTTCATATTATTTAATGCCTGTTTAAGAGTGTGAATGGTGCTGTTGCTGTTCATTCTTTTCTTCATATTGAAGCTTCGTCATTTCATTTTGTTCACACGGTTTCATGCAAACAGTGGAACCTTTAACAAAAGAAAGCGTTGAGAGCGTTGCTTTTTCTTCTTTCATCAAATCTTGCAAACGCTTGGGATAGAAAAAATCCTCTGGACGTAGGTCAATGTTGTGCCGTTGAGCATAAGTGAGTAGTTGTGCCTGATAAGTTGAAGGAAACAACCCACCGGCACCGCCTTTTTTCTTGGAGTAGGTTATACGATAAACAGCGCCTTTACATTTATGTAAAATGCGTGCAACCTTTGTGACACCCCCTAAATATTTTATAAGCGTATATGCTGGCTCTTGTTTCATAATAGTATAATTTCATAAATTATGAATTTTATCAATAGTAAAAATTCAGAATTTATTGAATTGATTTTTCATTCAATCTGAAAGAATTTAATTATATGGAACGTGAACAGTTAAGATTATGGCTTAATGAGCAATTAGTAAAAAAAGGACATGGCAGCAAAAAAATGCTGGCTAAGCATTTAGGTGTATTGCCTTCCACTCTTACCAGCATATTAAATAACTCAGGCACAAACCGCTCGATAAAGGCAGATGAATTAATAAAAATTATTAATTTTATTGGCGAGATCCCACCTTTTTTAATCGAGGGGTCTGGACAATTTGTTAGTCTTTTTTATCAAGCAAAGCCTGAAGTTCAGCAAGCTGTTTTAACGATTCTTCAGAATTCTGGCCAATCAGACAAAAAATAATAGCAGCTATCACCTTTTTATCCCCATAATTCCAAAGTTTTTTAGCATTTCTTCATCCACTATTAGCCTCCATATGCAAAATATTTCATATTTTATGAAATTTATTATTGACATTTTTCATTAAAAATGAAATATTTATTCCATAAACCAGAAACAAACAATCGCCAAGAGGCGTTAGGGAGGGGAAATTATGGATAAGTCAATTCTTATTAATTCCGATGAAATTTTATTAGTTGTCTGCGATGATGATCAACACATTGGGC
>NZ_CADEAK010000025.1 GCF_902825225.1 Bartonella vinsonii subsp. berkhoffii ATCC 51672 | reverse complement strand
AGCTATAACTATAGTTAGTATGCTTATCTTTATTTTATCATTAGCCAGCTCCAAAACAAATACAACCAATGTCAACATAACTACAATGATTATCGCTATTTCAAAACCAGTAGCAGGTACATCATTATGCTTTGATAACAGCATCTGATGCTGTATCATGATATTATTATGGACGTACCATTGTCCAAAATTTAACTGATTCATTCTCACACCTAATCAAAAAGGAACCTCATCATTTATAACAGTATGAGGCGTATCAAGAGGTTGCTGAAAGCTTCTGTCATAAGAAGATAATGGCTCTTGATTATCGTTATTTTTGCTCTCTAAAAGCTTCAACTCGCCTTTGTATTGTGGCAAGACAATCTCTGTTGCAAGATGTTCACCACCATTTCTATCTTTCCATTTGCGGGTTTGTAATTTACCTTCTACATAGACCTTTGAACCTTTGTTGAGATACTGAAGTGCAATTTTTGCTAAATGTGGATTAAAAACTACAACGGAATGCCATTCTGTCTTTTCTACTTTTTGATTGGTCTTTTTATCAGTATAGCTTTCAGAAGTCGCTATACGAAAATTGACTATTTCTGCTCCAGAAGTCATGGTTTTGCTTTCGGGATTAGCACCAAGACGCCCGATTAATGTCACTTTATTTAGCATGCTTGTAAGTTCCATTTGATTTGCATTTGATACATGCAAAATCTTAGAATTATTTGCATATTTTTTCAATATTTTCAATTTATTAATAACAGTTTTTTAAAGTATTACATTATATTTTAATAGCAAAAAATAGAGAGTTCAGTGTTCATTTAAAACTCTTGATATACATACATAAATGTATTAACATAAGATATGAAAATAAGATTTGAATGGGATGAAACTAAAGCAAGAAGTAATCTTAGAAAGCACCGTGTAAGTTTTGAAATAGCGGCACGTGTTTTTGCAGACCCATTCGCCATGGTTAAACAAGACCGTATTGAAAACGGAGAATATCGTTGGCAAACTTTGGGGCTTGTGGATGGTTTTTTACTGCTGCTCGTAGCACACACTGTCCATGATGATAAAGACGGTATCGAGGTAATCCGTATTATTTCGGCGCGGCGCGCCAATTCGAAAGAGAGGAAACGTTATGAAGAAGAAAGTTCGTTATGAAATTGATGTAGGCAACTTATCACCTTTGACAGATGAACAGAGAGTTGAAATTGATAAACTGGCTGCAATGCCAGACAGTGCAATTGATCATAGTGATATTCCACCACTCAATGACGCATTCTGGAAAAACGCCGTTCGCAATCCATTCTATAAACCAACGAAAACTGTCACAACTGTGCGTGTGGATTCAGATGTGCTAGCGTGGCTTAAAAGTCAAGGGAAAGGGTATCAAACGCGGATTAACGCCATTTTACGTGACGCCATGCTTCGTTCAATGCGCTAACTTTTCCTCCACTTAAAACGCATCAAGCTGCTTCTGTTAATTTTTTGATGTTGTTGTTGATTTCATCAATGCACGTTTAGGAGAGAAAACGCCATTTAACCTAAACAGTTTTATAAAATCGGAAATTTTACTATAGCTTTTTAATGGAGCACTGTATTGTGTAAATAGATATATTTATCAAACTGCGTGTACGCAAAATAAGAAAGAATATACAAACTAAAAGAGAGTACCAAAGAACAATATCTGAGTACCAAAGTATGGTATCTAATGAAAAAGGAAATTTGTGTTCCATATACCTAGAAATGACAGGCAAAGAAACTGTTTCTTTATAACTACTTGGGAAAATTAAAGCGACAAATGCTAACATTATTAGCTTTAAAAGTCTGTGCATATATTGTTGTAAATCACGTGTTAGTTTCACCCAACCTGTTGTATTTCCGCATTTGTATTTTGGGTTGCTCTGCAATTCAGAAGGAATATTAGAATTGCATAAAATTGCAAAAACGGTTGTGACTATTACCAAAGAAACAGATGCAAATGTCAAAATACTCTGAATAAAATAAAGATTTTTTTTAATTCCTAAAAAACATAAAAATATAAAAGTTATAATGCCCAACAAGGCTCTTAGCTGCTTATCTGTAAACATGTTCTTTTCCTGTGTTTTTCGATAATTTTTTGATCTCTCTATTGATCTCATCTATGAGAGGTTCGATATTCAGAACGCTTTTAGGGACATTTCCCCCATAAACCCATGCTTTCACTTGCGCTTTGGTACTAAAATCCGCATTTTTAGGTGTTTTGTAATACTGACCACCATCAAACTTTTCACACTCTCTTGTGCCATCTTCATATTCGTAGAGATTGTAAAAATACTCAGCTGCTCCATCGCCCCATGGAACATACCCAACAGCTGTTGCAACAAACTTCTTTTGTCTTGGCTGTTTACGTTTTTTTAAGAACAGATGTTTTAAAATTCCCATGCTTTTAGTCCATAATTTTACTATTGGCCTATTTTCCTCAAATTTGGCCGTACAGAGTCATTTTTATTTTTCATGTGGTTTTCATCATAAAATCTTTAAATCGCTCTCTACGGTGCCTTATTATCGATTTAAACGCATATCTAATCCCAAAACAATCACCACTTTTCACTATTTTGCTGTCTTATCTTCAGCGCCCTTGAAAATTTTACTGAACTCTGTTTCAAGCTTTTCTACACGCTCTGGTGCTAAACGCGCCTCTTTCCCTTTGTCCTCTATCTCAGGCTTTTGAAGGCTCCTAACAATGTAATTGATATTCATGCGTATGTTGCTTTCAAGCTTTTCACAGTAACGATAAAAATCGGCCGTTGATGGCATAAAGGTTGCGTTTAAACCTTCTGCTTTGCCTCTCAAAGTGTTCTTTGTTGCTGTTTGCAAAGCCCAGCTGCTTATACCGTCAAGGGTATAAAAATACGCAAGTGCTGTTGCTTTTTCATCATATTCTGATGGGCTTTTGAGACCATTCGACAAAACAAGATACGTGGTTTTGATTTCCTCTTCCGTTGCTTTGTTCTCAAGTTTTTTCAACGCATCATTGGCTAATGACGTAATTCTCTCCGCTTCTGCAATTGATGGTTTTTGTCCCGGTAACCAAAGGAATGGTGGTTCTTTCGTCATCACCGAATAAAAATTTGAACGCACTGTCTGAATTTTTGATATCGGACATGTATTGTGCAACTCGATAAGATTTGCCACGCTGCTGTTCTGTTTGTGCAAAATTTGGTTTTCCATAATGACCACCTATTTGATTAATTTTATGATCTTTTGAGTTTCTAATCCAATTACGCCATGTTGCTTGCCAATCGATTTTGGTTGCATCCTTGCCTGTCTTGGCTTTCCAATAATCTCGAAACTTTGCAATCTCGACTTTCACGCGCTCTGGAGGCAACCCCTCTGCAATTGCAAAATCGTAATCAGGTGCAAAATTCTCAGGCAATCGACAACCTCGATTACTTCTAGACCGCGTGGCTTTTTTCGAAACGTTTTCTTGCTCGTGAATGGGAGGTTGGTTTTCAGATACCTTTGCGATTTGCTCTGGTTGGTTTTGGCAAGCAGCAACCTCAGTTGGCTCGTCAACCTGTTCGTTTGTTTCTAAATTTTCAGAACCAATTTCTTTTTTTGCTAACACGATAGTGTTAGTTTTTTTATTATATATGTTATTGTTAATGTTAATGGCATCATTAAGCATTGCTTGTGCATTGCTATTAGCATTGCTAGCATCATGCTTAGCACCATTAAGCATGCTACAAGCATCATGCTTAGCATCTTGATTATCACTGATTGTTTTTTCTTTATGATGTTTTGCCCATTTTGCTTGCGCTGCTTTCTGCGCTCTCTCTGAAAACTTATTTAAATTTTCGTTTGAGTTATTGAGTTCTTCCTCAACATCTGAACTCCACAAACGACCATCTTCTAAACAAATGATATGTCCAGATCTAAATAAATAATCTAATGCCTTTTGAAATCTTTTTACTGAACAACAAGTAAAATGAGATAATATTCGTGAATCGTTCAAAAGAGGTTCACGCGTGTGTAACATTCTTATCCGCAACTTCACATAAACATTGACTTCCATAGGTGGTAAATCAGAGAGTTTAAATAGCCACTGGTCTGTATTAAGTCTTGTCCATGGTATTTTACTGGACATGTATCCCCCCTTCTTTCATTAAATATAAAATTGCTAAAGCATCTGCTTCGTTGTCGTCTTTAGGCTTATGTCCCTTTGCACGCATCGCCTGTATTATCTCTTCTTTTGAGGCATTGCCTTTTCCTGTCGTTGCTTTTTTAATTGTGCCAACAGGGATGCCTTCATACGGTATCTGATGATGTTCACACCAAGCTGTTAAATGACCTAGAAAACCACCGTAAACATGTGCCGCATCTGTACCAACATGACGGCGCACCTCTTCAAAATACACGGCATCAATATCACCGGCTGTTGCTTTCATTTCTGTAAGCCATTGCTTAAAGCGCAAATAACGCATACCCCCGCCTTCAAAACGGCGTGATTGAAAATTGACCGTGCCACTAAAGATGTGACCATCCACACCATGTATCGCCCATCCCATTTTTGTACCTAGATCAAGGCAAAGAATGGTTGGTGCGTTAGTGATCATAATCCCCCCTTTAGATTGTTGTGTATTTATATGTGTGCGTATGATGACGCGGAATTAATTTGATTTCTTTTAAGAGTATGAATTGTGCTGTTGCTGTTCATTATTGTCTGTAGGAGCAGCAATAAAAGCAGATTGTGAAGATAATTTAGAATCACATGATTGCGTCCTATAAAAAAACGAGAAAAAGTCTTCTGCCTTAATCGGTGCTCCAATTCTGTTGGCTTCATTCAAAAGAATTGGGATATGTTTTGTTGGAATTCTCCCACCTGTTCCACCTTTTGATATAGGACGGAGCCAGACATACACGCGTGTTCTATGAACCCCAAGCAACTGAGATACCCTACGAACCCCACCTAATAGATTTATTATTTCCGAAAATTGTTTCATAATTTATATTGTAGCTTATTTCGGTACAAAATCAATAGATAATGTAATGAAAATCATAAAAGATTTTTTTTCTAATAAAGATATAATGGAAACCATGAATAACATTATGAAAATTTGGCTGAGTGAAGCCTTACAAGAATCTGGATTATCTCAATCATCGCTTGCTAGGCAACTAAGTGAGAAGATGCAGCGCTCCATTTACCGATCTGCAGTCAATAAAATGCTAACGGGTGAACGAGGAATAAGCGTACAAGAGGGTATAGCAATTGAGGAGATCACAAAATATCCTCTTCCAAGAAAAAAAACTATACCCCTAATGGGGTACGTAGGAGCAGGTTCAGAAATTATCCCTTATGAAGATGGTTGGCTTGAAGAAGTAGAACTACCACCATACATTACAAAAGACACATACGCAGTAAAAGTTGAGGGCGACTCAATGGAACCTTTCATTGAGGATAAATCAATTTTATTTTATTCAGAAAACATTTCTCCAAATTTACTTCTTAATAAAAAAGCAATTGTTTATACAGAAGATGGGCGTTGTTTTGTCAAAATAGTAAAACAAGGTAGTAAAGCAGATTTATTTAATTTAGAAAGTTTAAATAGATTATATCCAGAAATAAAAGATATTAAATTAGTTTGGGCAGCGCCTATAGACTGGATAAAACCACCGAGATTTTGAAAAAACTACAGTGAAAATAACAACCCAAGCTCTAACTATTCAAAACATTTTCCCCTTCTTTTTAGTAATTACAGCTTTGATTTCCTAGGTTATTTTTACATTTATATAAAAAAATTTCTAAAATCGGTACATTCTTATTGACGCTTGTTCCTAAATACGCTACATTAGTATCCATAAACCAGAAACAAACAATCGCCAAGAGGCGTTAGGGAGGGGAAATTATGGATCAGCCAATTCTTATTAATTCCGATGAAATTTTATTAGTTACCTATGGTGATGAACAATACATTGGAGAGTCAGGTCCACTTGATGAAAACCAAATTCTAGGAATTGTTGACGAAGCAGATGATACCATAAAAATCTTTCGAATAAATCCTTCTGAAAACAGTTGCGAAGATATTTCTGAAGAGATCGCAGAAGCATATATAAAAGAAAACAGAGCATTTCTCGATGAGGACAGCAAGGTTGATTATTATGTATGTGAAAGCGCTGCCTACAATAGACTTTTAGACGAAATTGCAGACGAAAAATATAACGATGCAGTCTACGGTACTTATGAAGAACAGCACCGCCTGACTCTTTGGGATGTTCTTCCAAATTATCCAAACTATTAAGG
>NZ_CADEAK010000024.1 GCF_902825225.1 Bartonella vinsonii subsp. berkhoffii ATCC 51672 | reverse complement strand
ATGATGTCTCGCTTGATGAAGTGGATAGCTTTTTTTCTCTTTTTGTTGATCCTCGATTTTGCCCGCCTCATGGATGCGATAGACAATGTTTTTGCACATTTAAAACAATGGTTCTCAAAGAATTAGAAAAGCTATCATATTGAAGAAGGTGTTTTGTAAAAACTTTCTTTCCATAGATCATGCATTCAGTTATAAACGTAGTTCAGATCTCCCTTTGCTTTCGCGTTTAAGATCGCGGTGGAATGAACGGGTATAGACAATTTCTCGCATAGTAAGATTAGGTTCGTTTTTCAGATTTACGCACTTCGCTTCTATCCTCGCGAATCATGGCTCGTAAACCTTCTAATGATGTGCGTTCGACGCGTCCCATTTCGGCATCTTCTATAGTTTGTAATGTTTCTGGATTGGGTTGGAATAGATCAAGCGGTAAAGCTCGATCTCTAGCAATGCGCGTCATAAACATGCGCACTACATCCGATACAGTCAAGCCTGTGGACTTAATGACTGCACTTGCAATTTCTTGAACTTCATCAGGTATACGCGCTTGAATTTTGCCTATTATTAAATCTCCTATTTAACTTGTACCACAATGTACAACACTACGAGTTGACGTCAAGAGACTCAACCGTAGTTTTTCATAAGAGGGCTTAGCAGAATTTAAAAAATTAATAGAGGAAGTTAGCAGAACAAGATACGTTTTGTAGAGTCATGATTCGAAATGCTATTCCCGAACCTTTGTTCACACATCCCGTGTAGTTTGACACTAGGTTTTATACTAAGTGGGAAGAGGTGGGATTAGGTAGGAATACGTGGTAATTTGTTGTTTTTATGGATATTTTTTACCATTAAATGTACTCTTTGTAAAATTGTATTTTGACACCTAAAATTGCAAAAAAAGAGCGAAAATCAGAAAAAAGTGCGTTTCAAAGGTAAAAATGAGAGAAGGCTTTGAAAGGTCTTTGAAAACCCTGTGAAAAATTTTGAAAAGTCTGTGAAAGCCCAGAAAACCGCCTTTGAAGACCCTTTGAAAAAAATGAAACAAAAAGTGCAACCAGTTTTAAAAACAGCCAAAAATGACAAAAAAAGCAAAAAAGATTTCCATATGTGAGTGGAAATCTCTAAAAATGAATTAAAAAACATTATTTATCAATATATTGCATAAATTTTCTAATGTAAAAAGATTTCCACTTTCATTTTTCATATTAAAGGGGCATTAAGCCGTATCTTGTGTAGTTTCTAGATGTACTCTTTCAGCCTCTATTTGACGCTTTAAATGCAATTTTAGAAGAGGCAAAGTAAGTTCCACTTCTTCACTGTCGTTTATGTTTTGAACAAGCTCTTGCAACTTTTTATAAAGCTCTGCCGCTAATTCCGCTATATCTTCAGGGGGGAGTTTTATATTTGCATCGCGATAGGTTGTATAAGCTATGCGACCGAGTTTTTTCATGAGACCAGTAGGAATGGTAGGCGCTTTAAAACCTGCTGCTTTCGCCTTTGCCATGTCACTAAACATTTCACCTTCACCCGTAACGAGCCAATAGGGATTAATGTTATAGGCTGTATGATAGGCATTAATTACTGAAGAGGTTGGCTCATGTGCTCCAATTTCATAATTGGCAAGAGTACCTCGTTGTAAATTAAGGCGTTGCGCGAAAATTCCACGCTCTTCATTTCCGAGCATTCGTCTTATTTCACGCAATCGTTTTGCGAGTTCTGTTTTAGGTTCTCTTTCAGGGCGTGCCAAAAAAATCACTCCAATATCAAATATTTTATTTACAAAGTTAAATATTTGATATATACCTCATATTACCGTCTGTAAAAAAAGACGGTTATTACACAAAGAACCCCACAAAAAACGGATGTGGGAGCATCCGTTTGAAGCAGGAGCGAAGTTTATGACTATCACACAAGTATGGGATCGCCATAGTATTTTAGCCGAGCTACGCCGCCGTAATATGACCTTGGCGGAGCTCGCGAAAGCTTATCAAATACCGTCATCCAGTGTCAAAAACATTTGGACACGGCCTAATGAGAAAGCCGAACGTGCCATAGCCGATTTTATCGGTTTGCCCGTCGAGCAGGTTTTTAACGACCGCTACCCCAAAAGTCGCCGTCGTATTTTCAAAGCAGCAAAACATGCCAATACGGATTCGATAAAGCATTCCGCTTTGCGTGGTAACGCTGCTTAAACTTCGTTACACGGCTTTGCGTTTTTGCGCATTTGCCATGAATGTAAATACCATAAGATAAAAAGGTTTATCAATGTCTAAAGATCAATACGAAATGGGCAAGATAAATTGCATAGAGTTGTGTTGTCAGGCAGCCGTTTTTATGGGTTGGCTTTGGCGATTAGATGGTGGTCATATTGTTTTTATAGGGGGGCGTTATGGTTACTGCTTGTAATTTATGGACCCCAGAGGCAAAAAGAGAAATCATCAATCCTTATTCAGAAGTTGAACGTTTAGAGGTGATGCTTTCCTGTTCTTTTAAGGCGGTGAGTGGTGGATTTAAGCATCTTCCGATCCGGTATATTATTGACCCTCCGCATGGCTTATTTGATGCGGCGTTAGCACGACAGATTGTTATTCATATCTTGCATTATCAGTTTGAGGTGCCACGGCGGCGTATTGTTGCCATACAGGCACGGCAGCGGACTTCTATTTCTCTGTCTCTGCAGGTGATTAACCGGCGTTTAATGGAACCTGTCTTTGCCAAAGCTTATCAAAGATGGTCTGTGCGTGCGATGGATTTGTTTTTAAAAGAGATCAGAAAGGCGGCGGCGTGATGGCACAGTTTCAAAGGCTTGCTCTTGATGTGATTGTTGTGCCCGAGCGTATCCGCCCTGTGGATGATGAGCATGCCAAGGCACTTGCGCAATCGATGGCGCGGGAGGGATTGATGAATCCGATTACGGTGCGCCATACCCCCAATGCTAAAGAGGGCAATTACACACTTATTGCTGGTGCTCACAGGCTGCGTGCTGCGGAGCTTTTGGGCTATAGTGACATTGATGCGGTTGTGGTGCAGGCTGATAAGGACAATGCTGCGCTTTTAGAAGTTGCAGAAAACCTCTTTCGCAATGAATTGTCTGTTATTGACCGTGCCTTGTTTGTCCAGACTTACCGCGAATTGTGGGAAAAGAAGTATGGAGAAATTAAGCGTGGTGGGGATAGAAAATCAAAGGTGCAAGTTGCACCTTTGATCGGTGGTGAGACAGATTTTGAGAAATTGGTGCAACTTGCACCTATTTCTCAAAGGGACAGCAATGCAACTTCAGATCACAATAAAATCGGGTGTGAAGGAGACAAAGTGGCAAAGGGTAAAGTTTACCCTTTGCCAAATGATGGTGACTTAAATGGCAAAGGGACAGTTTTATCTTTTGCTAAACATGTGGCGGACCGCATTGGTTTTTCTCAAGATGTTGTAAAACGTCTTAACTGTATTGCCCAGCATCTACAGCCAGAATTACGCTCTGTTTTGCGTGGGACCGCCTTGGCGGATAATCAGGCACAATTGTTGAAGTTAGCGAAGATGGAGCCGGTTGCGCAACGGCGGGTGGCGGTTGCTTTGCAACAGAATGAGGGGGATTTACGGCGGGCTGTTGATTTGGTCAATGGCATTAATATACCCCCGCAAATTAATGAACAGGAACGGATTTTTGCGCAGTTATTAGGGGTGTGGCAAAGGGCGGATGCGCAAACGCGGGAGCGGTTTTGTGATTATCTTGCAAGAGAACGGGGGGAGGAGCAGGCATGAAGAGGCATGTTTCCCAACAGCTTGATTTTTTTCAAAAGCCGGTCTTTCCCTGCCGTGAACCCGTTGCGCAGATTGATTTGGTTCGGTTTCGCTCACGCATGAAGCGTGCCATGGCGCGGGCTTTACGCGAATGCCGGGTTGAACGCAGTGTGATTGCAGAGCGTATGGCGCATTATTTAGGGATTGGTTGTTTAAGCAAGGCGAGTTTGGATGCTTATGTTGCGGAAAGTAAGCAGGTGGATATTTCTCTGCCGCGTTTTAAAGCCTTTGTGCGGGCGACAGAGGCATTTTGGCTCTGGGATGAGGTGGTGAGTGAAGATGGATTGTTGTTGTTGCAAGGGGATGAGGCGCGGTTAGCAGAGATTGCTAGGCTTCAGCAGGAACAGCGGGAGATTGCGGCACGGTTAAAGGCTATGCGCGCAACGCCGGTTCGCATTAAAAGGGGGCAGCCATGAAAGAATGGTTTAGTATTGCCGAATTGGCTGAGGCTCATTTGCCAGGGTTGCCATCGACCTATAAAAGTCTTGAAAACCATGGGCGCGCATATTGGAGAAAAAATTCTGAACTTTCTAGGAAGGTAGGTGGCAAAACCAAGCCGGTTTGGGAGTATCACATCTCGTTATTGCCGGAGGGGGCAAAGGCGGCATTGTTGGTGCGATATGGAGGGGTGAATGTTTCGCAAAATGTGGAGCAAAAGACAAGCATTTGGGTGCGTTATGAGGGGCTTTCAAAGGCACATAAAAGGCGTTGTGAAGAGCGTTTGAAGGCACTTTGTTTTATGAATGATTTGATCCATGGCGGTCTAGGCGTACATGATGCGGCAACAAGCACTGCGGTGCAATTTGGTGTGAGCCGGATGTCGCTGTTTAATTGGCGGCAGATGGTGGAGGGGTATGAGCGCCCTGATTGGTTGGCAGCGCTAGCGCCTTGTTATGGTGAGGAGAATGTTTCGCAATTTTCTCCTTGTCATGAGGGAGCGTGGGAGGTTTTTTGTTCGGATTATTTGCGCCCCTCTAAACCGGCATTTTCGGCGTGTTATCGGCGCATGGTTTCGGTTGCGCAGGAGCGGGGTTGGGCACCAATACCTTCAGAGCGGGCTTTGCGGCGTCGTTTTAATGCACAAGTTTCCAAAGCGGTTGTGGTTTTGGCGCGTGAGGGAGAAGAAAAAGCAAAAAAGCTTTATCCGGCACAACGGCGTGATCGCTCGAGTCTGCATGCTTTGCAAGCGGTGAATATGGACGGGCATAAGCTGGATGTTTTTGTGCATGTGCCTTGGGCGGAGAAGCCTGTGCGGCTTTATTTGATAGCTATTCAAGATCTTTATTCGGGCAAGATTTTATCGTGGCGCTTGTCTGATGCCGAGACTTGGGAAATCGTGCGTTTGGTGATTGGGGATATGGTGGAGGCTTATGGGATACCGGAGCGAATGACTTTGGATAATGGGCGTGCCTTTACCAGCAAGTGGATTTCTGGGGGAGTGCAAAACCGTTTTCGCTTTAAGATTAAGCCGGATGATCCGCAAGGGCTTTTGACGAGCTTGGGTGTGCAATTGCAATGGACGACACCTTATAGCGGGCAGTCTAAACCGATTGAGAGAGCATGGCGTGATTTAGCAGAAGCGATTTCGAAGCATCCTTTTTGTGCGGGAGCTTATACGGGCAATAAACCGGATGCTAAGCCTGAAGATTATGGCAAGCGCGCGATAGGATTTGAAGCGTTTAAAGCCCATGTTGGCGCGCAAATTTGTGCGCACAACGCGCAAACGGGGCGCAAGGCGGTTAATTGTGCGGGACGCAGTTTTGATGAGACCTTTGCTGAGAGTTTAAAAGCCGATGGGACGATTGTTCGGCAAGCAACAGCGGCGCAACGGGCTTTATGGCTTTTAACATCTGAAGGATTGCGTGCGCAAAAGGGCACGGGAGAGATCCATTTTTATGGCAATCGTTATTGGGCGCGGGCATTGAATGAGCATGCGGGGCAAAAGGTGATTGTACGCTTTGATCCGGATCATTTGCATCAGGATTTGCGGGTTTATGATTTGCATAATCGGTTGATTTGTTTGGCACCATGTCTTTGCGATGTTGGTTTTTACGACCAGCAGGCGGCACGTCTCAATGGGCGTTTGCGTAAAGAGTATGTGAAGGCTGTTAAAGCAGAAAAGCAGCTAGCGGCAAAGCTTGCGCCTGATCACTTGGCAGATGTTTATGGGCGTCTTGAGAAAAAGGGTGAAGCGTTCAAATCCAAGGCTGCGGTAAAGCCAAAGGTTACGAGATTGGTTCCAAACAATGTGGGGAATTTAGCTTTGCAAGCGAAGGAGGACGAGGCTTTGGAAGCCCAAGAATTTAGCCATCATTTGCATAAAGCTTTGAGAAAGCTTTCGGCGTCTGATGAGGGGCGTGAAGTGATAAAGTTTCCTAAGCAATAGGAAAAGGAGAGGGGGGATTTAAGGGGACTGGTTTAGGTCCATGGGCGGGGTTGAAGAATGAACAAAGAAAGGGGGGAAGAAGTCTTATCCATTTCAAATCAATAGAATCCAGTTTTTATGCGTCTTTGCCTTATTGGGTGAGGAGTATGGAGTGATTTAAGTTTCCCCTTTGAGTGAAAAGGTGCAGGGGGAGATTTGTAAGGGAGCCGGTTGAGTATCGCGTACGGCTTGAAGAATAACACGAATGGGTAGGTGGGAGCCTACCCATTCAATAGTCTAAAATCAATACAAGAGGGGATTATAGATGAAAAACGCGATAAATGCAACGGTCGATAAAAATACTTGGGCGCGACCCAAAATCCAGCCCAGTGGAACAGCACAAAACCGCAATAGTGATGATATTGCTTTATGGAACGAGCTTGTGGATGCGGTGAGAACTTTGGCAAAAATGAATGATTGGTCTAAGGCGGAAGTGGCGCGGCGCATTGGTATGCCGGATGGGACATTTTCGCAATGGTATGCGGGGAGTTATGCGGGGCAATTGGGCAAGCAGAATGCGAAGGTTCAACAATGGGTTGAGGTTTTAAAAGAAACGGCGGGGCTTTTGGAGAAGATCCCTGAAAAGCCAGCCTTTCAGAGGAATCGTATTGCCAGTGAGATCATTGACACTTTAACGTTGGCACAAAGCACGGGTGATATGGTGATGATTACGCTTGATGCGGGCAGTGGCAAGACAGAAACATGCCGCCATTACCGTGCAACGCGCCCGCATGTTTATTTGGTGACAGCAAGCCCGCATACGCGCAGTGTTCATGGTATTTTGAATGATATGGCAGCAGAATTAGAAGTGGTGGAATATAATCCCACCCGCTTAACGCGTGCGATTGGCAAGAAATTAGAGCGTGTGGGGAGTGGCACGTTGTTGATTGTTGATGAGGCGCAAAATTTAACGGATGAGGCGATTAATCAATTGCGCCATTTTGTTGATATCAATGGCACAGGGTTAGCTTTGGTTGGCAATGATGAGATTTCTGGACGTTTGGTCCATCGTCAAAATGGACCCTCTTATGCGCAAATTAAAAGCCGTTTGGCAATGCATCTGAAACGTCGCAAACCCTATAGTGAGGATATTGCCGCGCGTATCCATGATTGGGGGATTGAAGATCCTGGGGCGATAAAATTTCTGACAGGGATTGGCTTAAAGGCTGGTGCTTTGCGGCAAATTGACAAGACCATGATGTTGGCACGCATGGCAGCGCTTGGGGATGGATGTGAGGTAACACTTAAACATGTCAAAGCGGCATGGAAAAACCGTGATGTGGAGGAATTGGCATGATCCCTTTATGCGACAAAGAATTATCCAATACGCTTATTGGTCTTTATGACGATTATCAACGCGGTTTTGATATTGGAGAACAGCTTAAACTCTGTGTGGATTTGGCGTTATCCCTTGAGTTGGAATTGAGTATTCACCGTTTAAGCGAAGCAGAGGCGGTTTT
>NZ_CADEAK010000023.1 GCF_902825225.1 Bartonella vinsonii subsp. berkhoffii ATCC 51672 | reverse complement strand
AAGCTAGCAAAAGAATTCCATAACGTTCCTAAAAAGCTTATGATGGTATCCCAATTTTTGTAGAGCAGATATCCAGCTCCGACAAGCGCCGCAATGCCCCCGATTATCCAACCGATAGGAGTGGTCAAAATTGTATAGCCAAGCGTGACAAAAGCTGCACTCACGGCAGCTAATGCGGCAATGAGTGGACCAAAAATGAATGAACCAAGCGCTACAAGTTCTACTTTTAAGAGGGTTATTTCACCAACAAGCGGTTTCATCCAAAAAAACCAGCCTTTAATTCTTTCTGTGAGATCGCTTATAGTTTTTCTCAAATCAGAGGTAGGATTAAGCAAATCATTAAAGACTTTTTTTAAGGTTTTAGCCCACCCAGCAACGGTTGTTTGAATGAGGTCACGGTTTTCATCAATCAGGCGAGAAAAAGCATCAATCATATCATTGATCACAGGCATAAAGCGCGCGCCAATAAAGCTCGCGATACCGCCTATTTTTTTCTTAAACGCTCCCATTTTGTCACTTAAGTCTGCGGCATAGTGTGCAACATCGGCACCTATGAGCCATTTTCCTTTCCGCGCCTTTGCAAACAGCTCTTTGATGGGCGCCATCCCTTGTGCAAGCATGGCTGCCATTTCTTTTCCATCACCATCAAACAGCAGAGCAGCAATATGCTGTCTTTGCGCTTGATTTTTCATTTTACTCATCTTGTCGGTAATTTCTTCTAACAAAACGGAATTTGATTTGAGTTTTCCAGAAGCATTTTTGACAGAAATGCCAAGCGCTTCAAATCCCATAATGCCTCTTTTTTGTCCGGCATATGCTTGTGCAGAACGCCTGTTTAAAGTTGCTAAGGATTGTTGAAAGAGTTCGGCAGAATATCCTGAATTATCGGCTGCATCACCCCATAACTGAAGTGCTGTAACATTCATGCCTAAATGTCGTGAGGCATGGTGAAGACTATCCCCCAGATGCATGGTTTTCATGGTGATGGCGGTCACACTTGCGATAAGACCACCACCAGCAAGCCCTAAAGCACCGGTAAAGAGTGAAGCACGACTTGCCGCCACACCAAGGGCACTTTGAACCCCCTTCAAACTTGATGTCATATTTTTTACCGCAGCAGAAAAGCGGGGAATACTCAATCTATGGGAGAGTGTTTTTGACAATGTATCGAATTTTTTTGAAGATGTTTAAGAGGTTCGGTGAGTTTGTCTTCAAGGGACAGTTTGACCTTTGCATCAGCAACTTTTTCACTCATTTTGTCTTATACCTTTCTGCTGCTTGTTTTCGCCAGAATATTAACTCTTGCGGTTCCATTTCCATCATGTCTGAAAGGGACCAATGAAAAACGAGAGCAATATCCGCTATGAGTTTAGCGGCGGTTTCCCAGTCGAGGTTTCCCGCCGCTTGATAAAAGACTCCAAAATCTCTCCAAGACTTGCCATGTCGCCACCATCAAGTTCCAAAACAGCTTCATGTGGCCATTCAGAAAGACGTGCGATCATAGTTACTACCTGATCAGTGCCTTCCTTTTTATCAATGGCTTGCATGTCTTTTACTTTGATGCGCTGTAAGGTGATTTCGGTGTGTTCTTTTCCTTCAAAGATCACGGGGACAAGTAATTTATGTATAATGCTTGTTTGTACTGTCATTTTTATAATCCTATGTTTTCTCTATGGTCTGCTAATTGATTGACGCCATTGAATTTTCTGACTAAGTTGAGGACGTCTATCTCAACAATTTCAACATCTTTCTGGACATATTTGAAATAATGCAATGTAAATGTAGCTGTGGATGTCGCTTTGCTTCCCGGTTGCCATTCTGCCATTTCAAAGCCCTCTCATGGTAATGACAACACCTTCTGCTGGTGTGCCTTGCGCTTGCATTGAACTTCGTAATGAGATGTCGACATCAGACCGTCCCAACAGCGCCATCAACTCTGGAGAGCAGTCAGAAATGGTCATGGTGAGGATGAGCGTTTCAAGACCAAGGTCAACTTCAATGGAGCTATCCATGCCACCCCCGCGATAGCTTTCAACGACCAAGTTCAAATTCGGTAGTGTTACGCTTTCGCATTTTGCCTGATAGGGAATGCCATCAACAAAAATGTTAAAATATTTTAGAACTCTCGGTAAAACAGGGATAGTCATTAAAAGATCTCCTCTAAGTAATCATTGACAATGCGTGAACGGAATGTGATATGTTCTGCTGGTGTTGTTGGTGTAAATTCGACATTGAAATAGACTTTGCCGCTCTCAATGGCGCTTGCTGTATTCAACTCTGGATCAGGGGTGCATTGTCCACCAAGAATGGCGCCTTGCGCTTTTAAATCACGCAAATAGGCATTGACGCTTTCACTCACATCATTCATGTAGTTTTTTTTGATATTGCGGTCGACCGCCCATAGATGCCCACGCAAAATAGCGTCATTGATCATATCTGCGGTTCTCACAACAGATAAAAAAGCGAATTTTGTATCACTTGAAAGAGTGTGATTGCCCCAAAGACGATAACCATTTTCGCGGATAATTGTTGTGATGTTTTGTTCATTGAGAAGGTTGGCACGGCTTGATCTGTCACCAATGGAAAAATCAATTGGGCGAGCAATTCCTACAATGCCATTGATCACTTTGTTTGAAGGGGAATGCCAAAAACCATGTGTGAAATCTGTTTTGGCAATAACACCAGCAACCGCTGCACTTGCTGGCTGTTCTAGGATTTTTCCATCACGATTTACCTTTACAAAAGGATCAACAATAACAGCGCGTTTTGAATCAAAATCCTTTGCCGCGTTAAGAGCTGCTTCATCTGTTGTGTTTGGTGCGTCAAGCACCACAATAGCGCGTAGACGCTCGGCAATACCAATCAACTCTGCTGCTACAGGATTAGAGGTTACACTGATTTCGGCTTTTGCTGTTGCACCAGTGTCATCACCTTCAATCGTTACATTGGGGGCGGTTTGATAATCAAAGCCATAGTCCTTGAGAACAATTGAGGTTACTTGTCCATCGGTGATGATTGCTTCTGCTTTTGCACCGCCAGCAATTTTAACAGTTGCTTGGGTATAACCGCTGCCTTTGTTGGTGATCTCAATCTTGCTAAGGCTAATAGGGCGTTTATGGGTAAAGCCTGGAGCAATCAGAATGCGTGGTGTTTGTCCAAGAAGGGATTGTGCTCCAATCAAAGCATGCACACCTTCATAAGCACCATTTGCGTTCACACCGCCCAAAATATTGGTGAGAGTTGCGTTTTCATTGTCACCTTCGTTCACGCGCACGACAACAACAATGGTACCCACTTGCTTGAAAATGAGATCAAGAGCATTGGGTAGGGTGCCTTGACGTTTTCCTGTTTTATCCAGTTTTGCTGCTTGTGAAAGTGAACCGGTAACCAACACCGGCGTATTAAGGGGAAAAGCCTGTTCATCGGCATCGGGTGCTGTACCCACAATGCCAATAACTGCTGATTGGACCGCGCGAAGGGGACGGGTGCCATCGTCCACCTCGACAACTTCAACACCATGTAAAAAACCTGTTGCCATACTTTATGCTCCTTAAAATTAAGTGATGAATGAAAATGAATGGGAAAAATGCCGCTTTTGAGAACGACTTGACAAAATCTTTAAAACCGTTAGATTCATACAAAGGTGCCTAGAAAACACCTTGATAGTAAGCGGATAGATTGCCGACACAGTCTTTTTCCGTATATTGAATGCTTTGACTCGTTACGTGCGCATGGCGTATAATAATGTTGTCGGGTGTAGTTATGCTATACAATACCCTTGCGGGGAAAGCATAACGACGGACTTACTACCGTGTTTTCTAGCGCCCGATACCCTTTATAGGGTGTCAATAGAAGACATCTAAATAGTAAGGAGTTCATCATGAACAATTTAGTAACGATCGACAGTGCTGGTATTGCTGTTACAACCTCTTTGAAAATTGCTGAGGGGGTAGGGCATACTCATAAAACAGTTATGCAGCTGGTTCGTCAAAACATTGAAGACTTTGAGGAATTTGGAAGGGTCGCATTTGAAATCTCACCCTTTAAAACAGCAAATCATAAGGATTTTGGTTCACTCGCATTTGAAATCCAAGTGAGTAAAAGAGACGGTAAAGGCGGTCAAAAGAGAGAAGTTGCTATTCTTAATGAACCACAAGCAACCTTACTCATGACCTATATGCGTAATAATGATACGGTGCGTGCGTTTAAAAAAGCACTTGTTAAAGCTTTCTATGATTTAAAAAACCAGTTAATTGATAATGACCGTGATACACGATTTGGTTTTCCAAGTAATTGGGATGAGATGGGACCTACTGAAAAGGCTGTTTACATTTATGGGCCTCTCCACATGCATCTTGTAAAAGCTTTTACCTTAGCAGAAGAGAGTAAACATTATAAAACGCTTGTTGAAGAAGCTAAGCGGGTTTTAGCAAATCCGATTGCAAAAGTAGCTTAGACCTAAAATATAATTTTATCTCCTCGTCTTTTAGGCGGGGAGGTGGTTAACAGCCTAAAATATCTTTACATAATACATATTATACGTATAATACGTATTACTTATTAAAGATAGGATCTGCATATGAAAAAATATAGTTTTACAGATGTAAACCGCGGGGCAGGCGATATTTTAGACGAGGCTATGTCTACACCTGTAGCTTTAACAAAGCGAGGGCGTGAAAAAATCATTATGCTTCCTGTTGATTTATATCATGAATTAATAAAAGCGCATTCTCGTGTACAATCTTTTGTTTATACAGATGCACCGCAAAATATATTAGACGATTTAGATCGTGGTTTAGATGACATTTTGAATAGCGATGACCATGTTTAAAGCAGGGGATGTTGTTCAATATTATTATTTATGGCATGAACAAGCGCAAAACGGCGAACATTCGGGGCGCAAAGCGCGTCCTGCCTGTGTGATGGTTAAAACTGAAAGCCATTTCTTTTTGTTTCCTATTACTTCTAGAGAACCTATTAATTTGCAGTTTAGCTTAAAAATACCTGAGATAGAATGTAAGCGTGTGGGTTTACAAAAGCAGTCTTGGGTGCGTGTTGATGAATTTAATGTTGTTCCTTGTGAATCTTTGTTTGACTTTGAAGATTTAAAACCACAAGGGCGTTTTAGCCTCGCTTTCGTGCGTAAAATTGCACTTAAAATTAAAGAAGTTAAAGCAATAAAACCACTTGGAAAAGTCTCTAGAGATTGAGTCACAAAGTCAAACAGCGTGGAGTGTTGGAACTTTGCTAACATCTGTTTCACGCTCTGCGTGCCAAGCATCATAATTGGCTTGCATACGTAACCATATTGCTGCTCCATTCCCAAACATTTTGCCAAGACAAGCCGAAAGAGAAGGGGAGATAGGTTTTTCTGCATTTAGAATATCATAAAGATGCTGGCGTGATATACCAAGCATCTGTGCGATTTCTGTCTTCGTTTTGCCAGTTTCAGGAATAATTTCTGCCAAAACTTCTCCTGGATGAGTAGGACAACGATTAGGATTGCGTGTGGTCATGATAGTCTTCTTTGCAATTAACTTAAAAATCATTACAATTTAAACAGTATAACATCAATACTGTGTAATTTAAGAAATGAATATCAAACCAATTCGTACAGAGAGAGATTACCAAGAAGCCTTAGAGATTGTGTCTGCAATGTTTGACGATCAGCCAAAAGAAAATACTCCAGAATTTGATAGAATGAAAACTCTTGTTTTGTTAATTGAAGCCTATGAAACAGAGAATTATCCTGTTTAAGCTTTCTCTTACGGTTCTTTTATGGGCTCTACAGGTGCGTCTGTTTCTACCATCTCAGGAGATGAAAGCTGTTGTGTGCTTTCATCAATAACGGGAGGAGAGAACACTCCATGCTTGTAAGTCCAGCCGATTTGTGCTTCATGTGAAGGGATCGCCTCACCATCAAAGGCGTGAACATAATCTTCTGAGGCTACGATAATGTTGGTTACCACACCATTTTCAACAACTGCATATTCCATAAAAAACTCCTATAGAAAAAATCTCAACAAGATTGCTCCATTGCCACCGGTACCACCAGTTCCTCCACTAGCATCCTTTCCAGAAAAATAACCACTACCGCCGCCGCCGCCAAGACCCTGCTCACCGTTACTGCCAAAACAAGCTCTGTCGGTAGAAGAACCACCCATGCCACCGCCATATCCTCCACTTCCACCGCTAGCGCGAATAATCCCATTAATAAGTGTATCACCACCTTTAGACCCCGCTTTATTTCCATGAGAGCCTTCACCGCCACGACCAATTTGGGCTGTTCTCGATTTTTTAAGTTGCCATCCTTTAACTTTAACATGCACACATTGACCTCCTTCACCTCCTCCTCCATTGTGGAGGCTTGTATATTTGCCTTCTCTTTCTCCACCACCACCTCCTCCACCAGCACCCACGCTCGTATTTCAATTTCTGTGTCATCACTAACACCTTCAGGAAATGGAATGGTACCGCTTTGTGTCATAAGAATTTCAAGGGGGGACGTCGCTTTTCTTAATTTCGTTATTTCATCACGTATTTCTTGAAGAGCAACAAGAGCTTCATTTTTGCTATAAACTTCCGCACCATCAACTTTCAGTGGTCCTTTAAGCTTGCTTCCCGTTGCGCTTAAACTGGTAACCACTTCACCATTATGCATGAGGTTCAATGACGAATTGCCAATGAGTTCCAAATCATCACTCATAGTGACTTTGCTGGTAAATTTATTATAATTCTGCCATTCATTGGCTTGTTTTAGGCGACCATAGGCTGTGAGATCTTCATTAAGCTTGGCTCTAAATTCATCTAATCCAATAATATCTTCGGTTTTATGTTGATGAGAACCAAGCAAAGATATCGCACTGCCAAAGGTAAAATGATTGTTGCTTGCTTTGTAGAGAACATAATTGTTGGCGGCATCTTGTGCTCCCTCGATATCGCTTAAATCAGCAAATGAGAAGGTTTTATCGGCTGCCATTTTGCCTTTGAGAGCTGCTTCAAGATCTGCGACTTCACTTATGCTATGCGTGTGTTTTGAAGGTGCTTTTTGGTCTACCTTTTCCTCAACTTCCATCATGGCTTGATCAATTTTGGTCAAGTTTTCCCGCAAGATGGGGAATTCAGAACTGATAAAACGCCCTTCTTTTGGCAATTCCATGTCGAGTTTTTTGGTTTTTGTCATGTCTGTTTTCCCCTCATAATATACCGGCGCCAAAATCGCTCACCATGGAACGCGCTGCTGGTCCACCGGTAAGCGTGAGTTTCAAGCGCGCTTGTTTGGCTGTCTTGTCGTGGCTTACAAATTTTCGCTCTGTCCAAAGGGGCTCGGATAACTGTTCTGTTTCCTCTAATGTGAGAGGGGTAAAAGCACCATCATCCAGCTGCATCTCGAGGGTGAATGAAGAACCGCCCGGCAAGAAGGTTTTGATATAGCTGGTCAATCTTGCCTTTTCGCCAAAGGCAAAAGCACGGGTGACATAGGTGGCGGTTTTATGGATCTTTCCCGCAATCAATTGAACAGGAGCAAACAAGATGGGTGAGAGCTTCTCAGTGCCTTTGAGAATAGCACGAAGCTTTACCTTTTCACTGATATATTCGGTAAGGCTTAGTAATTGAAAGGGCAGGAGTTGATAAACCGTGCCGTTGTTTCTCTCAATTTCAAAGATGACAGAACAATCACTTGAAGGCAATTCAATGGCTGCACGCACTTGCAAATCAGAGCAGTCAACAAGATCAAATGTGCCAAGATCAATGGTTTTTTCTGTTTGTGTGTAGCGTGCTGCCAACACGCGAAAGGCTAAAGCCTCATCTTGATGGGCGGTCCAGCTCTGCGCATTGACAGAAGAAAAGCGTGGACCGGTCACATA
>NZ_CADEAK010000022.1 GCF_902825225.1 Bartonella vinsonii subsp. berkhoffii ATCC 51672 | reverse complement strand
TCTTAGCCTTCACTCCAAAGAAAAATAAGGAGCAAATAGGAGCAAATTAGGTAAGATTGTATAAACCGTAGAAGGTGGTCTGAAAGGTGGTCTGAAAATAGCTCTTTAAAGAAAAAATCTATATATTTCAATATACTCAAAGCAAAAAGTGGTGCCGCATGCCGGATTTGAACCAGCGACCCCATCATTACGAATGATGTGCTCTACCAACTGAGCTAATGCGGCCTATGTGTGTATAATGAGACAACAGTCAGCTTCAGGGTAATAGCCAAAAGTACATACAAAAGCAAGTATGCATTTTTTTCAATAATTTATAACATGCTATAATTATTACAGGAGGAGGAGGGGAATGCAAGGGTTTAAGAGCAGAACAATATTTTTGATCTTGATGCTGTAAAATGCTTTCCAATTTACTATCACATTTAAACTTAGAAGTCGGTATGAAAAGGGCATCTTTGGAGAGAAAAAAATGATGGCATGATATCTTTGTAAAAATATTTTTTCTTCTATACAAAGGAAAAAATATTGGGTGAACGATTAGGGGAATAAAAGATATCATCAACCTTTATTATGTGAAGATAAGATCAGTGGAATAAGTGGAAAAATGACTTTTCATTCTTATAGAAATAAGAATAAAAAGAGGACTTAATAAATTAAATACGTTTTTCTATTTAAGATGGAGTAAGAGTCATGTCGGATGAAAATAGGTTAATAGAATTAGAAACGAAGCTAGCTTATCAAGAAAAGCTTATTGACGAGCTTTCTTGCGTGGTAACGGAACAATGGAAAAGTTTGAATGAGATATCTAAAAAAATTAATGTTTTAATGAGGAAATTTTCGAATTTAGAAGAACAGAGAGTTTCTGAAGATATTATTGTACCCTCATCTCATCAATAGAGGTGTTAGATATTTTTTTGAAGTTTTCAAATGTTTCCAGTCATCACGTTTCGATTTTTTTTAAGATATGATAGAGTGCAAACTATAATGATGTGAATTGTCATCACAATTATAGTTATTAGCACTCAGTTTTTTATTTAAAGCGGTCTATTAAGCGTGTAAGATAGCCTTTTATAAGATTCAGAATTTTCCTTCATTATTTCAAGAAATTTGCAATTTTACTGCGGAAGGCATTTCCCGTATGCCATTCATAATGCTGAAAAACAGAATAAATTTTTTGAGGAGGAAATTAGTAATCAGCTCTTCATATTTCCTCCCTGTACAGACTTTCCTTATAGGTGGGATAAAAAGGTTCAATACAGCAAATTAACGAAAATGAGCAAACACTTCAGTTGTCTCTAGCAATCATGAGTTGAGTGAATATCATGCAAATAAGGTGATTTTATTCCTTTTCAGCTATTTTGATAGAATAAAATCCTCAAAGGCGTATTGCATATGATACAATAAATTTTAAAAGAATCTTTTCAATTTTAAATATATTTTCCTTTTATATATGTTTTTTTGTAAAAAGGCTTTTGTTTCTCGTGATTCAAGATACAACATATTATTGCGCAAACACCAAAGATAGTCCATGCTGGTAAACAAGTAAGAGCAATACAAATTGAGGATAGAAAAGCGGGTCTGATATTACGTATAGATTGGTTAAGATCATAGATATCTGTTTGTAGAAGGTTTGCCAGCATTTTATTCAAGGAGGTTGTCGTCCAATATGACGTGCTCACGAAATATGCACTGTCAGTGACCAATACTATAATTGTTAGTGTAACAAAAATGAAAGCCATTAATTTGAGTAAAAGACGGAGCATATTTTCTTCCTGTAATTTTAACGGATCATTCGCATAATGCATAGAAAAACAAGGAGTTGCATTATGACGAGAAAATAAATTTACGTTCTTTTTGTATTTTTTTGAAAAAGATGCATAAAAACGATGTTTATTTTATTTCGATAAAAATTTATGTTCAATACAATAAAAGTAATGAGGAATGATGTTTGAGGAAAAGCACAATGAATTGAAGCGTAATCTTCAAAATCGTCACGTTCAAATGATTGCTTTAGGGGGAGTTATTGGAACGGGTCTTTTTTATGGGTCAACAGAATCCATAAAATTAGCTGGTCCTTCAACCATTCTTGCTTATCTTTTTGGGGGGCTGATTATCTATTTCATCATGCGAATGCTTGGTGAAATGTCAGTAGAAGAGCCAACATCTGGTGCTTTCAGTTTCTTTGCTTATAAATATTGGGGGAGCTTAGCCGGTTTCATAACCGGTTGGAATTATTGGTTTCTTTATATTCTTGTCAGTATGACCGAACTTACAGTTATCGGATTTTATCTAGATCATTGGATTTTTATTGATCACTGGAAATCATCATTCATTATTCTTTTGTTGGTGACATTGATCAATTTGTTGAATGTTCGTTTTTACGGTGAATTTGAATTTTGCTTAGCTTTGATTAAAGTCGTTGCTGTTGTTGGTATGATTATTTTTGGATTTTTTCTCATTATTACCGGAATAGATGGAAATCAAGTGGGTATCTATCATCTTTGGGCTCATGGCGGTTTTTTCCCTTATGGTGCAATGGGAGTTGTTTTGGCTACGTGTGTGGTGATGTTTTCATTTGGAGGAACAGAACTGATTGGTATTACTGCTGGGGAAGTATCAAATCCACAAAAAACAATACCAATCGCTATTCGTAAAGTTATGTGGAGGATTGTAATTTTTTATGTTGGCTCTATCAGTGTTATTATGATGATAAGCCCGTGGAATATAATTGGGCAAAAGGGGAGCCCTTTTGTTACAATCTTTGAAACCATAGGTATTGCAGCTGCCGGTCATATTTTGAATTTTGTAGTCATTATGGCTGCTATTTCGGTTTACAATAGTGGTATTTATTCCAATGGTCGTATGCTTTACAGTCTAGCTATACAAAAAAATGCTCCACATATTTTTAGTAAACTTAGTGCTGCTCGTGTTCCTTATGTTGCTATCCTTTTTTCATCGTTTTGTACTGCGACGATTATAGTCATGAATGCTCTTATTCCTGATGATAGTTTTATGCGGATTATGGCCCTTGCAACTGCAGCAGCTGTTATTACTTGGGCTATTATTGTTATTGTTCATTTAAAATTTCGAAGGGCACATAAAAATAGAAAAGGGGCTTTTATTTATGCGTTTGGTTTATATCCTTATGCTAACTATTTTTGTCTCTGCTTTCTTGCTTTATTATTTTGCATTATGTTTGTAAGTGGCTTTGGGAAAAATGGGTTAATGACTCGACTTTTTGATATGATAGGAATAGAGACGTCCTCTCTTGGAACATTTCCTGTACAGATGCCTGATATGAGCTTAGCAGTTATTATTATTCCTATATGGTGCTTGTTTTTACTCCTAGGCTATAAACTTAAGCAGTAGCAGTAAAAAAGGTAATAATAAAGGGATTGATTGGAATAAGTCTTGGGGATTATAAAATTTGATAAGGTGACACAAATTTTTGGTGATTTGTGTGTTTTAAGGAATATTACGGTACAGCTTGCTGAAAGACGAATCGCTGTTATTGGTGCGAATGGTTCTGGAAAAAGTACATTTGTTCGTCTTATCAATGGGTTGCAATTACCATCTGACGGTTTTGTAAGCGTTGACGGGCTTGATACAAAGCGCGATGCAAAGGCGGTAAAGCGTAAAGTAGGCTTCGTTTTTCAAAATCCTGATAATCAAATCGTTTTACCATTAGTGGAAGAAGATCTCTCTTTTGGTCTCAAAAATCTAAAACTTAGCAAAGATGAAATTGAGGAGCGTGTAGATGAGATTTTACAGCGCTATGATCTTCAAAATTTTAGAAATCACGCAGTTCATTTATTAAGTGGTGGACAAAAACAACTCGTTGCCATTTCGAGTGTAGTAGCAATGAAGCCAGACTATATTGTTTTTGATGAGCCGACGACATTACTTGATTTGCGCAATAAGCGCCGCGTGACGCAGGTTATAGAAGAATTATCACAAACAGCAATTATTGTATCACATGATTTGGAATTTTTGAAAAAGTTTGATAGAGTGTTGGTTTTTGATAAGGGGGAAATAGTTGTTGATGATGTACCTTTTGTTGCCATCAAAGAATATATAAGAAGAATGTCGTGATTGGCTTATATATTCATCAAGATACCTTTTTGCATAGGCTTAGACCAAGTATTAAGTTGTTATTTCTTGCAGTATGCGGAACGACTCTATTTATGGTGTCATCTGTAACTGTGCTCTCGTTGTTTTTATTGTTTGTAGCTTTGTTGTATAGAGTTGCGAAGATCCCTTTCAACAATATTGTAAAACAGCTTAAATCGATGAGCTTATTTTTAATACTTATATTTGTTTTTCAAGTTTTTTGTAAGAGTTGGCTTGAGGGTGTTGAGGTCGTATTACGCCTTATTATTCTTTTTTCTTTATCATTACTTATTTCATTCACGACAAAGGTTTCAGATATGGTTGACTCGATTCAAGCAGGGCTTCAACATTTTCGTTGTTTTGGCATAAATCCATCAAAAGTAAGTATGGTTATCTCTATGGCGATCAGGTTTATTCCTCTTTTGAGTGAGAAATTTAATGAAGTGCGTGAAGCACAGCGCACACGCGGATTTGATAGCAATATTTTCGCTCTTGCAATGCCCCTTATTATACGAACTATCAAGATGGCTTCAGAGATAGCTGAAGCCTTAGACGCACGTTCTTATGACAGTAATACTGATAGTAAAGTCTAGTGTCGATAAAAACATTCACAGTAAAGGAATAATTTAATGAATACAAAAGATTTATCTTATATCGCCCTCTTTGCTGCTATTTATGCAGTTTTGGGTTTGTTTCCTCCTATTTTCCTTCCTTTTCTTCTTGGAGTTCCTATTACAGCACAATCGATGGGACCGATGCTAGCAGGATCTATACTCGGGGCGAAAAGGGGAGCTTTAGCATCACTTCTTTTCCTTGTTCTTATTGCAATTGGGTTACCTCTTTTGCCTAGTGGTCGCGGTGGAATAAGTGTTTTTTTAGGAGCTACGAGTGGATATCTGATAGGTTTTCCATTTGCTGCATTTTTTATTGGTTTTATGGTTGAGTTGTTTTGGCGGCGGCTAAATTTTGTAACATTATTTGTGATAAATGCTGTAGGTGGTATTGGGATTGTTTTCCTTTTTGGAATACCATGGATGGCTTATGTTACTCAGACTCCTTTGCTGACAGCTTTAATAAGTACATCAGTTTTTTTGATTGGCGATTTTCTGAAAGTATTGATCGCATCCTTTGTTGCACTTACAGTTAAAAAATCTATTCCCCTCATTGAACCCCAAAAAGGATAATTTTCACTTAAATGGAAAAAATATGTAAGATAAAAGAAACTTATTGTGTGTTATTTAAGTGTTCATTTAAAAAACACTATACTATACGTGTATTATTGGGGTGTGTTAAAAATATAAAGATATCACTTATAACTTACATAGGTTATGATTTATTGAGAATAAGTTTATTAAAAATAAGATGATATATTAAACAAAATTGTACAGAATATTATTATCAATATTTATTATTTAATAAATTATAAATTTTTTCTATGATTATTTCTATTTATAATGTCTTGTACAAAAAGATATTATATTAAATTCATTTATATCATTAAAATAAAGTATAAAAATATATATGAGTAAAATTATGAATATAAAATATTGTTTTTTTTGTGTGCGCTGTTATTTTATTGTTTTCATCTGTTGTGAAAGCGTTTGAGCATAAGGTTTTTCAAAAAGAAACATCTGTTGTTCTTGTGCCTATTGTTTCTGCAAAAAATATGTTTCTAAGTGAATAGGTTGCGTCTTTTGATTCTTTGTTGAATAAAGTTATTGCATCGGTCCATCCTGGGATGCATGGTATATTTTGGAAAACTGTAACATCAGCTTTTTCGCAATTAGGACGTGTATATGCTGATTCAGGACGATATTTATACGCTTCCATATTCTCTATATTTCATTGGTAAAATGAGAGAGAGATATTATTTTTTCATTAAGCAATGATTGACCAGTATAAGTAATCTGAATAGTAAAAGTATCAATATATTAAGAATTGTTTAGATGATTTAGCAAAACATAGGGGGCACAGTTATTATTTTGCAAATTTGCGGATTTTGATCTTAAGACTGCAAAAGGTTAGAACATGCACGTTTTTTACAATATTGGGTTATTTATGGAAAAAAGCTTATAAGTCTTTTTATTTTGGAAAAAAATTACTAAATTTAATTCAGCAAAGCTTTTAGAGCAAATGAAACGTATTAGGCAAAAGTTTCTTCCTCTATTTTAAATTTTTTATAAAAGCGAGTTGTTGTATTTTAAAGTACTCCAAACAGCTTATTTCATTCAGATTTACAGTATTATCTCAAGGTGAATTGTTATTCTGTCGGTAATTTTTTGAATATAATTTTATTAAAGGGGAGCATCTTTTCAAGGATATCGAAAGTAAACTTGTATAGAATTTTAATGATTATACAAAGGTGAAAGAAATTTTCAAAAATTCTGATTTTTTTTAAAGTAAAAATCTTCTGGACAGTCGGCTTTTCTAGAAAAATACCCCGAAAAGAACTTTCGATTCGCAATTGAAAAAATTCCAAATAGAAATAGATTTGGAAATTCTATTCCCTTACTTTTATTTAGGGATCCCTCACCTCAAAAAAACATATGGAAAATCATAAGTTATTTGAGATAAAAAAGAACATGGTGCCCAAAAGAGGCAGAGCAGGCTTTATTAGCAAGAATCAAATTATATAAAGATGTGTAAGAGCGTATTGATATCTGTAGTTTTTTATGATCCAATAAAAAAATTAAGTATTAAAGAAAAAATCTCAAATCAAAAATTAAAGGTGGTCTAAAAGGTGGACCCAAAAAGGTGGACGAGAGGGGGTATTAAGTGAGAGCGATTCATCGGTTATCAGCATCATTCGTAAAGACTTCTCCTCAGGGTAAATATTGTGACGGGGCAGGGCTATGGTTAAATGTCCGAAAAGACAATACGCGCTCTTGGTTTTTTCGCTATACGCACCACAATAAGCGTCGTGAAATGGGACTTGGTCCTGTTACGAAACTTTCTTTAAAAGAAGCACGCGAGCTTGCTAGGTATTATAGTGATATTCTTAAAGAAGGCAATGATCCTATTGTCTTTAGAGAACAGACTATTTTGAAACAGCAAAGCAATATCTTCCAAGAAATTGCACAAGCGGCTTTTGAAAGCAAGAAAGCAGAGTTGAAAAATAAAGGTAAAAATGGTTGTTGGTTTTCTCCACTAGAGTTGCACGTTATTCCACATATAGGTAATTTACCTATAGAGAAATTAACAGCCAATATCATTCGTAATGTTCTCGCACCCCTTTGGCATGAAAAAGCAGACACAGCGCGAAAAGCACTTAATCGTATCAATATTTGTTTGAAATATGCTGCGGCTCTTGGTTTGGATGTTGATCTACAAGCTTGTATGAAGGCACGCGCGCTTTTAGGAAAACCACGTGCGACAGCAACAAATATTTCTGCTATGCCATGGCAAGAAGTACCGGCTTTTTACCAAAAGTTAAAGGATGATATCCTTTCAAATTTAGCACTGAAGTTACTGATTTTGACTGGAGCACGGTCATATCCATTGCGATATTTGCGTCTTGAACAAATTGACAAAAATATATGGACGATACCAAAAGTTTTGGTTGGATAGGCACAGTGATAGAAGGGATTGCCGCTGGCATTGCTTCTGTTGTTGGCGCTGTTTTTACCCCGATAGGGGCTCTCATTGCCGCTGTTGTGGCTGTCATCATCGCTGCTTGTTTTGCTTTGTGGAAATATTGGGATCGTTTCTCTTCTTTTATAAAAGGCTTTGCACGGGGGATAGCACGGGCTTTTGGTCGTGCCTTTG
>NZ_CADEAK010000021.1:0-5000 GCF_902825225.1 Bartonella vinsonii subsp. berkhoffii ATCC 51672 | reverse complement strand
TATAATTGCTGCATAAACAGCGCGTAAGGTAGGTGAAGTCATTGCAGAAATCAGTGAATTGCGTGTGTTCCGTTTGTGAAGTGCTTCTTTTCCCATGGGGAAAATATCGTTTCGAATAGGCAATTCATTAATTTCACTTAATTCTAATTGTAACGATTTCGAGCGTACAATCTGTTTGGCGTTGGTGCGTTTACGGATGATACCGAGACCACTTTGGCGATATTTGTGGTTTTCGGGTAGTGTTAAAGCCTCATAGGTGCCATCAAGCCTGTAGAGGATTTCTTCCCAGATAGGGGTTCTGACGCGTCGAACTCGTTGTTCGCCATTGAGAGCAACTGTTGTTGTCATTGTTGGTTCATGGAGACAAAGATAACCACCAGGAGCGATATATTCCCAAAGGGTTATAACAAATCGTACATCATCTGCGGGGGGGCCAGCATCGATCCAAGCAAAATCTATTGGTTGCCAAGATTTGAGTATGCTTTCATCAAGAGGGAAAAAATTTTCATTGATAAATGTTACTGTGTTTTTTTAATGCCATCTTTAAGAAGTCCTTGCCATGCTTCTTCTGCTGATTGGCCTTCTCCCGTAAAATCATCAATTGTAATAAGCCGTGGTTCGTAATTCTCAGGAATCCCTGAAGGGTTAAGTAAAGCTGTACGTTCTTCCCAAGTGGAGGATTCTAAAAGCTTTTTATCCTGTTTCCATGATAATTTCGCTTTTTGGAGTGCTTGAGCGATAAAGCGTGTGCTATCCCCTGCACCGATTTCAATGACTGTGCGTGGTCTTGCCATTTGAATGAGCGCATGGATAAGTTGAGCACTTTTTTCTGTTCCCATGCCAGGTCTTATCAGCTGCATCTTTTTACCCTTATAACTTTACCAATCGCAGCATTCCTGCTTTTACAAAAAACTTTATTGAATCCTCTAGAGGATGTTGAGTATGCATTGGTGTGGTGGCACTCTTTAAGAGCTGCTTTGTTTTTTCATGAAGCCGAATTGTACGCCCATTGAGTTGATTGATGGCAAGAGTGCCAAGAAGAGAATCTATGATACATATTGGTTCTCGTAAAAGTGCCGTTGCATTATCCTATGAAAATGCTTTTTGATCTGTTTCTATAAGACCGTGTTGTAGGAGTGATATCAAAAGACCTTCAGAGGCAAGAAGAGTACCATTCAGTTGTATTTCCCTCAGTGATTGGACAAGACAGCTTTCACGAAGTGTTTCAAATATGGGAAAATCGAATCCGCCAAATACTGCTCCTTTTATAGAAACAACTGTTACAGGTTGAATTTGGCGTTTCCCAATGAGCGCGGGCTTATTTCTCGTTATCTGTATGTCCTGTGCCCATTGAACGTGCGCCAAGGGATTAAGTTCACGTGGATAGACAGCGAAAGAATTGATGGCTATGGGTGGTGTTGGTTTTTGTAATTCGAGCGTGTGGGAGCTTTCATAACAATTATGTAACATATAGTCTGCAAGTTGCCACACATATAGGGTCTTGTTGCATGGTATTAAATCGGTTTATTGGCTGTTTTAAAATTCCAAGTTGCTGGAACGGTGGTTAATTCGTATTCATTGAAGTCATATTAGTTGGTGTGAGGCTGAACAAGATTAGAAACAACGGTTTTATAGAATGGCGGCTGTAACTCCGTTTTTGAGATATTGTTTGCTTGCGGGCAAATATCCGACTCCACTAATCATTATCAAATTCTCTTTTTCTTTTTTTTGTGCAGTGGTATTGAATGCAAAACCTAAAATGCCTGCGATCATTGTGGCGATACCGATGACAAGGAGTGTGCTTTGGGTGTAATCTACATGGACAAAGCCGGCTCCTATAAAACCAATGCATACGGCTGTTTGTATGATGAAGAGATAGGCGGGCATTTGACTGTTTCTGTGTTTTTTCCGGATGGCTTTCATCATAAAGCTTGCCATCAGGGCGTTTTGCACGCCATTGGCACTCCCAAGGATCAAAAATGAAAGCATCATCAACCACACGATGTTTGTGAGAGAAAAGCAGAAATTGCAAAGCCGATGGTTGCAGCGGCAAGTGATGCTCCAGCTGCATTGCCAAAGTGATGGAAAAGGCCAGAAAAACAGAGTGGACCAACTTCGAGGCCGAGACTTATTATGCTTGCAATCACCCCATAGGTTTCAGCACTTAAGTTGAGATCAGTGCGGATGCGGACAATCGATAAGACGTTGAGAGCAGAGGTGAGGATGATGGTAATGATGAGGGGGCAAGGGCATAGACAACATTTTTTTACGCAAGAGACCTATGACATCCAGTCCCTTTTTGGTTTGCTGTACTGTATTTGTCGTTTGTGCATGAATTTTTAAATTTTTAAAACAGAAGAGAGTGATAAAGGTTGCACAAAGAACCATGATTGAAAGCACAAACAATCCTCTTTGTCCGTTTGATAAACCATATAATACGCCTCCTAGGAGTGGTCCGGCAATATAACCAAGATTACGGACTGTTTGGATAATGCGGTTTAGTCGGTCTAATTGCTTATTAGTTTCTGCCAATTCAGGTACAGAAACGAGGATTGCAGACCAAAAGATTGAACCAGTACAACCTAGTGCGAAAGAAAGGGTAATATAAACCCAAAACTGGTTGGCAATTGCAGCTGTGGCTATAAAGAGTGCTTCAAATAATAAAACAAGAGTAACTGTTCGCGCTGGTTGGAAGCGATGTAAGAGGCGTGGGGCAATTGGTCCGGCACAAATTGCGCCGATAAGCCCTGATAACAGGAGCATTGAAATAAAGGCTGTGCTCTCTGCTAAGTGGAGAGCAAATGTAACTTGCGCTGTTTCATCGGTAAAGCTGCAAAATCCTAAAACGAGGAAGAGCCCACTTTGGGCAAAAATAATCGATTTTTTCTTTGTCACAATGCTCCTCAAGATAAAGCTTTGACGGTTTTTAAAATTTCTTCTTGTGCTATGTTATATGGTTTATCCTTTAATCTTGATATGCTCATGAAACATGCTTCAATCTTTTTCATTGAATGTTACGAAGGTTATGCAGGTTTACATCAACACTCTATTATGGAATTTTATAGGAAGTATCCCTATCATAGTTGTTTTTACAAACTTGCATGATGTTGCACTAAGCGTATTGAGTAATGATGAGGATTGGCACGATTTCATCAACAGCCAATGTGTTAACATTTTTTACTTATTACCTGAGATGATCAATATAGTGCCCCCTTATCGTTGGTAACATAAGCCCCCCAAGTTTTTTGCTACTCTTTTCACTGTAGCATGGATTTTATTGTTGTCAAAGGCAATGCCGATTGAAGGAAGTGCTTGCTCTTTTGAGGGGGGTATTACAAGTTCTATTATGAAAATAGCAAGCCATAAAAGGGAGGCCTGTAAAGCGCTCTTTCTGTATCAATGAGATGTTTTTAAACATGGTTTTTTGCATGTCCAATTTATAGTTAAGGAGGCGTGTGAAAGTTTTGACGGATTTAGTAAAGCCTAGCGCTCTTTACTATTTTTTTCACAATGAAAAAATAAAAAAAGACAAAGAATGCATGAAGGGCATAAAGGCGTGATGAGAGATCATTTTAAACGAGAGAGATCTCAAAAGTAAAATGATACAGCTCATTTGAAACAAAAAGCTGTACAATTTGTTTGTACAGCTTTTTTGTGTTTGCTTTAGAAGTAGAAGTTTTACAACATGAAAGTGTCCTTACGGCTTCTGTAGCCATAATAGCCAAACACACTGGAAATCACGGCGCCAATTAGACCTCCTAAAAAGCCCCACCAGCCCATGTAAGAAGCTGTTTTGGTGGCTTTAGTTGCACTGTTTTTTGCTCCCTTTACGGCATCCTCAAGATTGTCCAAGAGTGTTTCTGCCTGTTCTTCAAGGGCTTCGATAGCTTTTTCGGTTTTTGCCTCTGCTGTTTGATAGGCATGAAGTGCACGGTTGGCTGTTGTTTGTGCTTCAGCGCGTGTCATGCCATCATGCATAAGGGCATTGATGATATCGCTTCGATCAAACTTTGCTGTTAGCGCCTGTGCACGATCAGAAAGGCGGTCACCCAGATCTTTTAAGATGGTGCGCGTGTGAGAAGGATCATTTTTGAAAGCTGTTATCGCAGAACTAATATCTTTGAGAGCTGCTTGATAAGATTGCTTCAAACGTTCAGGATTGAGAGCAGGTATATCGCTTTTATTGAGAAGTGTGCGTAATTCACTATCAAGTTGGTCAAAATTGATGCCATTGTCACTGTTTTTTGCAAAAAACTTTTCCAAACTTTCGCTGTTTAATTTTGCAAGTAGGGGGGAAAAATTTGTTTTAAAGCTGTCTACGGTATGTTGGATTGCGGAAGTGTTTTCGAGAGCGGTTTTAGCTCCTATCTTTGCTGTACTAGAAACCATGTGGATGGCTTGGAGCGCCATGATAAGGGTTAACAGGGCCCAAGTGAGAAAGCCATGAAGTACACCTGAGGATTCTGCAAAACGTCCGGCAACAAATCCTCCCAAAGCAAGGCTGATTAACATGACGATAAGAGATCCCATGCCAATGGAGAGAAAGCTTCCTTCAAAAGGTGTGGAAGAGGTGAAGTCCATTTGGCTGAAGCCTAATGCTGCAACCAGAAAAGATAAACAGATTGATGTTGCAAGGGCTGTGACCAGTCCAGCAAAGATTGCGGACCATGAAATGGGCGTTTGAAAAAAAGGATATTCTGTTTCTAGAGATGTTTCACCTAGAAAATGGGTATCGAATGGTGTGTCTTCAGGAATGCGGGTTTCCATGTTTTTATCTCCTTGAATGATGCTAGAGATAAAATGCCTTTTTCTCCATTATGTTCCCAAAGAGACAAATCAGTGCGAATGATGCGCCCAAAATGGAGGGGAAAGTTCGTAAACAGACAGGAATGATCAGGTTTTTATAATGGGAGGTATCAGGTTATGATGGGACACACGGATTTTGATGATGAGACCGTTAGGGTGATACCCCTTTCTTGCGAAATTCTGATCTAGAGAGC
>NZ_CADEAK010000020.1 GCF_902825225.1 Bartonella vinsonii subsp. berkhoffii ATCC 51672 | reverse complement strand
ACCCCTTATTTGCGCGAAATCATGGATAATCTTTCTGTTTATGATCCGACTGAAACAACGGTTGTGATGAAGGGGGCTCAGGTTGGAATGTCGGAAGCAGCGTTGAATTTTTGTGGTTATGCTATTCATCATAGTCCAGGACCGGCACTTTATGTGATGCCAACAGTTGAGACCGCTAAGAAACTATCAAAGTCTCGTCTTGATCCGATGATTTCAGCGAGCCCTGCTTTAAGTGAACGCATTGCCCCTGCTCGTGCACGCGACAGTGGAAATACAATGTTTTCAAAGGAATTTTATGGGGGAACGTTGATGATTACCGGAGCAAATAGTGCTGCTGGTTTACGTTCTTCTCCTATTCGCTATTTGGTTTTGGATGAAGTCGATGCTTATCCATTGAATGTCGATAATGAAGGCGATCCTGTAACAATTGCTGAAAAGCGAACCTCTGCTTTTATTCAACGTAAAATTTTTAAATTGTCCACGCCGACACACCGTGACACAAGCCGTATAGCCAAGGATTTTATGCTTGGTGATCAGAGATATTACAATGTTCCTTGTGATGCGTGTGGTACGCTACAGGCCATTGTTTGGTCGCAAATCAAGTGGCAAAAAGGCGCTCCAGAAAAAGCTGTTTTTGTTTGTGCGCATTGTGGTCATGAACATGCTGAACATCGCAAGGCTACCTTAATGGCGGAAGAAAACGGTGCTTGCTGGATCGCAACACAGGAGCCAAGTAAGCCTCGTCTGCGTTCTTACCATATTTCAGCGCTTTATTCGCCATGGCTGACTTGGGGCGATTGTGCGCGCGAATTTTTAAGAGCCAAAGAAGACCCTGCTCTTTTGCAGGTTTTTATTAATACAGTGCTTGGAGAGCCATGGGAAGACAGAACAGGCGAAGTCATCGATACCGATAGTCTTTATGCAAAACGCGAAGATTATCCCATCGCACCAGAACAAGCCGTGTTGTTGACAGCCGGCATCGATGTACAAAACGACCGCTTAGAGCTTGAAGTAGTGGGATGGGGACGCAGTGAAGAAAGCTGGCATATTGATTATCAGGTCATCCCTGGTGATCCCTCTTCTTTTGAAGTGTGGGACCAGCTGGATGAATATCTTACAAGACGCTGGCCGCACTCTGGTTACAAAGACGGCATCAGGATAACGGCTGCTTGTATTGATACCGGTGGTGGACACACACAGGCTGTTTACAATTATGTGCGCCCTCGTGAAGGACGGCGCATCTGGGGGATTAAGGGGCAAGCGGGATGGCGTGCGGTATGGCCGCGCCGTCCAAGCAGAAACAATAAGGGGCAGATTAATCTCTATATTGTTGGTGTTGATGCGGCAAAAGATATCATCACAGCACGATTTAAAAAATCCGGTCCTGAAGCATCAGGGGCTGGTGCAACACACTTTCATAAAAGCCTTGATCGGGAATATTTTGATCAGCTAACCGCTGAAAGAAAAGTCATCAAATATTTTAAAGGCTTCAAGCGCATTGAATGGCAAAAAAGCGAAAAGGCAAGAAACGAGGCTTTGGATTGTAGGGTCTATGCTTATGCTGCTTTACAAGGTTTGATTTCGGCAGGAATAAACCTTAATCGAGAAGTCGATATCTTAGAAGAGCGTTTGGAAAAACTTAAAGCTGACGCTTCTTTAGAGCAGCCAACATCAGAACATGTGCCCTCTCCTGCTCCAAGAAGATCTCAGATAGCACAACCTCAAAGGAAACAATCCAGAACGGTGATGAATCCTTATATGCAAGGGGATTGGAGGTAATTTGTGGATGAAACTTTAAGACAATTTAACAGCAAATTTTCGAGACTGGAAAGTTTAAAAAGGCGGCGTGAACAAATTGAAGAGGCTCTTTATTCGGGAGCACAATCGGTGCGCCATGGCGATAAGCAAGTCAGCAACCGCTCTGTTGAGGAACTGCGCAGAGCGCTTGAGATGCTGAACACACAAATAGCGGACCTTGAAGGACGCAAGCGTTCACGCGTTTTCTATTTTAATATATCACGAGGCTATTAATGGCTGGCTTTATCAATAAACTCACGGGCTTTTTTACAATTTCTCGTCAACACAATCCCCATTTTGAAGCGGCAAGCAAAAGCCGCCGTATGGGTGGTTTTGACCCCGCAAAAAAACATATTAATAAAGCCATTGAGGAATGCGGTGATACCATTGTTGCCCGTTCAAGATGGCTTTATGACAATGAAGCTCTTTATGGTTCTGCAACGGAGGAATGGGTCTCTGCGGCTATAAGTGATGGGATTAAACCCTATCCTCGCATTGAAGGGTTTCAAGAAGAAAAGAAAAAGCTTTTAGACTTATGGTGGCAATGGGTTGATGAAGCCGATTATGATGAAGATACCAGCTTTTATGGGCTGCAAGCAACCATTGCACGAGAGGTCTTTTTAACCGGAGAGTGCTTTGTAAGATTGCATTATGTTGATCTCTACGGACGCTCTGGTGTACCGCTTCAATTACAAGTTTATCCCACGGAAATGTTGGACCTTTCCTACAATGGACCGGCTGAGATTGAAGGTAATTACATTCGTATGGGAATTGAATTTAATGCCAGTGGTAAGCGCGTTGCTTATCATTTTTGGAAACATCACCCCTATGATGATTGTTCTGCAAGGATAGTCTTTGAGAGTCAAGAACGCATACGTGTCCCCGCTGAAATGGTCCTTCATATCAAAGAGCGCCGTATTGCCGGACAATTGCGCGGTTCTCCCAAAATAACGCGCTGTATGACAAAGATCTTTCAACTCGAATCCTATGACGACGCAGAACTCGATAGAAAAAGGACGGCGGCTCTTTTCGCGGCGTTTGTCAAGGACAATTCACCAAACGTCGAAAAATTATCCGATAATCGTGATAAAAACAACGTTGAAGAAGAATACAAAGCACCTGTCATTGCGCCCGGTGCATCTCTTTATTTAGGAGAGAATAAAGAAGTTACATTCTCAAATCCTGTTGAGGTTGGTGGCTCTTATGAGGCTTTTCAATTTCGCAATATCTTGAAAATTTGCTCGGCTCTCAATATGCCTTATGCCGTTGTGACAGGGGATGTTACGCGGGGGAATTTTTCCAATGTGCGCACCTCCATCATTCAGTTTAGACGTCATGTTAAACAATGGCGCGAACATATCATTGCCTTTCAATTCAACCGCATTATTTGGGAGCGCTTTGTGGAAATTTCCGTGCTTGCTGGATGCGTCAATTTGCCAGGCTGGGAGGAAAACCCCTTGCCATGGCTTCAATGTGAAAGCTTTGCGCCCCCGCTTGAAATGATTGATCCAAACAAGGATATCTCGGCGGAAAAAGAAGAAATCCGTGCAGGCTTGAAAACACGACGCATGGCACTTGCCGAGCGCGGCTTTGATATCGACAGCATTCATGCCGAACTGCAAGAAGAGCACACAGACGCGCGTGTGCGCGGTTTATCTTTTGACACCGATATGGCAGCGCCCTCTGGTGAAAATCAAACGATTGATACCGCAGTTTCAGCCCCTTCTGAGACTTATGAAAGCAACCAAGGCAGCGAGGCACATGCAAATGGTGAATAATCTCGACATGCCGTTTTTGGCATCACGGCTTTTTGGTGTTCCTCATATGCTTGCATCGACAAAGCTTGATATCATTTTGAATGCTCTTGCGCCGCGTCTTTTTGAGGGAGAAAAGTTTCCCCCTAGAGCTTTTGTGCAAGAGGATACGGAAGCTTTAAGACCCCCTGAAACTTATGTGGTGCAAAACAATATTGCTATCCTACCAGTTCATGGCACGCTTGTGCGCCGCGGTGCATGGCTTGGGGCTTTATCGGGTCTAACTTCTTATGAGGGTTTAAGGGCTTCTTTTCGTGAAGCCATTGCACAACCTGATGTTTGCGCTGTTTTACTTGATATTGACAGCGGCGGTGGAGAAGCCGGCGGTGTGTTTGATTTGGTTGAAGAATTCCAGACACTTTCAAAACAATACGACAAGCCCATTTGGGCGCATGCCAATGAGTTTGCCTGTTCTGCAGCTTATGCCATTGCCTGCTCTGCTTCTCAAATATGGGTAGCTCGTACAGGGGTTGTAGGCTCGATTGGGGTTGTTTGCGCCCATCTTGATCAGTCACGCGCAGATGAAAAACACGGGCATAAATGGACCTTTATTTTTGAAGGTGATCACAAGGTTCATGGCAACCCTCACGAACCCTTGAACGAGACAGCACAGATAAAAATGCAAGCAGATTGCGCCCTGCTCTACGACATGTTTGTCGATTGGGTGGCGCAAAATAGACGCTTAAATGCTGATGCAATTCGTGACACAAAAGCAGAAAATTTTATAGGCACCCAAGCTCTCACGCTTGGATTAGCAGATGCGCAGGGCACCCTTGCGCAAGCTTTGGAAGCCTTAACGGATTCCATATCACAAAACCCAACATCAACAGCAAAAGAAGGACAAAACACATGGCACGCACAAAATACCGCGCCGAACAAGAAGACGATGAAAGGATTGTCGACATCCTCGATGAAGAAGAGGAGGATGAAGACAATGAAAACAAGCAGGAAAACATAAAAGCTGCTCTTGAAAAAGAAAGAAAGCGCGCAAAAGCACTGACCAACCTTGAAAAGCAAGCAAAGCAATTAGGCGTTTCTTTTGACGCAGCAAAAGCTATTCAAAACGGTATGAGTCTCGAGAAAGCACGCCAGTGTGTGTTGGCGGCTGCTAGCTCTCAGAGCGCGTCTTTAAAAGTCTCGCCTTATACCCCTCATAGTGATGGGACAAGCAAGGCAAAGATTCACGCAAAATGGGAAGCAGCTTGGAGGGCAGTGAAATGACGAATATTATTTATGACGACGTACGCAATGGCGCTTATCTTGGACCCTACGACCCCGATATGTCAAACGAACAAGTGGTGTTTGCATCAGGAGCATTCATTGAAGCGGGAACTGTCATGGGAAAGATAACCGCAACGGAAAAATATATCCCCCTTAATCCAGCAGCAACAGATGGCAGCCAAACACCGGCAGGGATTTCTTTTGCCACTATTGACGCAACAGAAGCAGATCAACGCGCCGTGATTACAGCACGCTTATGCACTGTAAAAGCTTCTGAACTGCTATGGCCAGATGCCATCACAGATGAGCAAAAGAACGCGGCCATTCAGTCTTTCGAAGACAAAAACAACATTCTGTTGCGATAGGAGAATGCGCACATGGATATGAATTTTTTTAAACATGATGCTTTCTCAAGCATTACAATGATGAAAGCCATTGAAAACTATGAGTTTCAACCGGGTCTTGTGAGTTCTCTCAATCTTTTTGAGGAAGTTGAAACCAGCACCACAGTGGTGGGGATTGAACGGCGTGACAATACATTTTCGCTTATTCAAACCAGTGAACGCGGGGCACCTTTAGCAGAAGGCGATAGAGAGGGTCGTAACCTTCGGTTTTTTAAAACAACACGGATTGCCAAAAGTGATACCGTGAAATCAGAAGAAATCCAAAATCGGCGTGAATTTGGCACAGAAGATCAGTTAGAGACAGCAATGAAATATATTGCCAGAAAACAAAAGAAACTGATTTCTGAAATCGAATTGACATGGGAAAACATGCAGCTTGGCGCTGTTCAAGGTGTTGTCCTTGATGCTGATGGTTCGGTGATTGTCGATTGGTACAAAGAATGGGAAATCACACCACCAAAGCCGATTGACTTTAAACTGGAGAATGAAACAACCAATGTTGCCGACAATGTTGATCGGGTCATTATGCGAATGATTGAAGCTTCAAAAGGAGCGTTTTCTGATCGTTCACGGATTATTGGGCTTTGTGGAAATGAATTCTTTTCCAAGTTGAAAAACCATAAAACAATTCGTGAAACCTATTTAAACACAGCCTTAGCACAGACCCTCAATAGCGCAAGAGGTGTTGCAACACCAAGTGCTCTTGGCTCGGGGAGCTTTAGGAGTTTTGACTTTGCGGGGGTGACCTTTATCAATTATCGAAGCATTCACAACTATAATGTGAGTGCAAAAGCTGGGACAAAGCGCGCCATAGGAATTAAGCCTGATGAATGTCAATTCTTTCCTGTTGATGCGCCTGGTGTATTTCAGAAAACCTTTGCCCCTGGCGAAAGCTTGGATTTTGCCAACACGGTTGGAAAACCTCTCTACACGATGCTCATCGTCGACCACGACCGTAATGCATGGGTGAAACCTGAAGTGTACAGCTATCCGCTTTACATTTGCACACGCCCTGAAATGCTGTTCAAAGCAGTCATTGGAGCGAAATAACATGCGATGGCACGGGCTGCTAAACAAAATGGTCAAAGATGTGCGCAATACCTTTGGGCAGCCCGTCATCTACAGGCGAAAGGACAACCAGCAATCTTTTCGGATTACAGCGATTTACGGCATCAAACATTCGGAATCGGACGCCGGTGGTAGAATCCCTACCACAATTGCAAGAAAGGAACTTGATCTCTGCATCAATGACATTGGAGGCTTACCTCCAAAGCCTGAAGACAGCGTTGTTGTAATGGCTCCTGAAAACACTGAAGACACCACTCAGGAACACTTCACTGTCACTGATGTCCAAGCCTCTGAATCCGGTATGTATAAGCTTATCTTGCGGGAGCTAAAACAATGAAGCATCTTTATTTGGTGTGTTTAAAAATCAATAAGGCTGCCCAAGAGCCCTAACCACTGCAGCAAATTGGGGAGTAGCGGTGAATTTGTAGTTCCATGGTATACCAGAGCGGCGATTAACCCGACATCCCTCATATGTGATGTCTACTGATGCAATTCGCGTCCAAGTAGTTCGTTCATTCTTTTCAGAGCTTTCAAACACAATAGCTTGATCGGTTACCAAAAGACGCCCACGTGCTACAACTACCATTTGTTCTATTTTATTTACTCTACGTTTACCAACAAAATTAGCATATTCTTGAACTCCCAACAATTTTTCATTAGGTGCTAGACGATAATCATATTCACTTGCATCAAGTTCTTGAAACATTTCACATGCTTCGGAAAAATTAAAGGGAGGGATATCTGGTTGTAACATCGCAACTTGTTGTTCAAAATGTTTTTTGCGTCTGTATAGACAATAATTATATAAAGCGGAACCTGCAGAAAAAGTGAGGATTATTAACAACCCCCATCCCCAAAAACCTAACCCATCATTTTCATCTGATTTATTGTCTTCAATGGAGATAACTTGCTTATCGGTATTCTCAGCTGGTACCTGAGTCACGCTTTCGTTTTGAGTAGCAACATCTATTGATGAAGTCGAGGAGGAGATAACAATTTCGTTATTGTGTGCAACTTGTTCTGATCTGTCTTTGTGTACAGAAGCCCCTACTATTGCAGAGCCGATAAATAATAAAGCTCCAATACCAAGAGTTTTCAGTCCGTTTTTCCGCCATTTTTTTATACATACAAAAACGATTCCAGTAATAATAATTGGTAAAGATAACAACCATACAATCATCGCAATTGTGTCAAGCGTATCGAGCATTATTTCCCCCCTCCGCTATAAATAAAAAATAAAGCTGATAGATTTGAAGTGAGTCGACAAATAAAGTAAAGATGCGTTTATCATTTTTAGAAAAAAGTGATATTACTGCTTGACATTATGATAGGATTATGAATAATCGAATCAGGTGCCTAAGAAACACCTTAAAACAACAAGCGGATTGGTTGCCGAAATAATCAGTCTTCCGCACATTGTAAAGGCTTTGACTCATTATATGCGTATAGCGTATACTGGTCTTGTCGGGTGTGGTTATGCCATAAAATACCTTTCCGGGGGAAAGCATAACGACGGGCTTGTTGCCGTGTTTCTTAGCACCCGGCACTTTTTTAAAGTGTCATTAAGAAACATCTATCAACAAGGAATTCATTATGAACACACTTATAGAAATTAGAGAACAGGTTATTGATCAGGAAACTGTTCAAACCGTCAATGCTCGTGATTTGCATGCGTTTTTGGAAATAAAGTCTGAATTTAGAAATTGGATTAAAAATCGCATTAAAGAATGTAAATTTCAGGAAAATATAAACTTTATAACTGCGGTAAATTTTTACCGGGGTGGAAAAATAAAAGAATACCACATTACATTAGACATGGCTAAACACCTTTCAATGATCGAGCGTAATGATAAAGGACATGAAGCACGTCAATACTTTATCAAATGTGAACGGCTTTTGAAACAAGTAGTGACACCGCAAATTGACTACTCTAAACCCGAAGCATTGCTAGGTGTCTTGAATCACTTACAAAATCAAATCGAGCAGAAAGATCATGTTATTTCTGAGTTAGAGCCAAAAGCAAAAGCACTTGAAGGCTTGAAACGCTCTGATGGTCTGTTTGGGTTGATTGAAGCTGCAAAGATGCTTGAAGTACGACCAAAAGATTTAACCGATTACTTGCGTAAACATGATTGGGTCTATCGACGGGCTCCAGGAGCTCCATTGTTGCCCTATCAGGATAAGATCAAGAAAGGATTCATGGATTGTCCTGCTATTACCATCCAAAGACCGGATGGGTCAGAAAAGGTGCTGCCTTCAACAAAAATCACATCCAGAGGATTGGCTTGTTTGAGAGAACAAATCTTTGGGGGTGTACAATGAAGTGCAGTGTCGATTTCTTATGCGATTTGTGGATGGCATTATCTCAATTTTCTAGACATGAAAGTATGAGCGATAAAGATTGTACTGCTCTGGTTGACACTATGAGTGTAGTAGAAAAAGCTTTGATCTTAAAGCTTCGAGATGAGATGCCAAGTATACTTAAAATCTTAACAGTTTTAACAGATTTTGGCGATTCAGAATTACCGCATAGCATGGATTCTTTTTTGAAAGCTTACGAACCAAATTTAGAACACCCCATTAAAAAGGTTGCTTAAGTTAAAAACAGATCTCCCCTCCCCGTTCTTAAAGTGGGGAGGTGGTTAATTCCGATGGCTTTTTCGTAAATCTCGTTCAATGAGATGCCTCACATAGCGTGTATAAGGGATAGCTTGATTTCTAGCTTTTTCTTTTAAAGCCTTCATAAGCGCTTGAGGCAAGCGAATATTCATAGAGGCTTCTTTAGGTAAGAATTCAAAATGAACGGGTTTAAAACCAGTTAAGTCATAATCAGTGAGATCCGCAGTATCAACAAAGTTTTCTGCTTCTTCATCCGTCTTGAAAACAGGCATTTGTTTTAATTTAGAGGTTTTCATAAAAATCAATCTCCTTTTGGTGCATATAACGAGCGCTAATAGGACGCACAAACAGCTCATCCTTTATTGTTCTTAAGGTAAAAACTAAAAAAATATATCGTTCATTATAGGTTCTTCCAATGGCTCTGAAACGCTCTTCTTTAACATTGGGGTCATGCTTTATGACGAGATTTCCAGAATTGGTGAATAAATATTCAATTTCTTTTTTAGAAACTCCATGTTTGGCACATTTGGGCCAATTACCGTCATCCCAATTTATGCCATGAACTTTTATATTCGTTATCATAACGTATGTATATCAAAATGTATCCACAAATACAATAAAAATGATTAAAAATCAATCTGTTTAAACAGGAGCTTTTATGCATCCGAGAGAGACGATCAGGGAAAGTTTTGTTGCGTTGATCAAAGCAGCAAAGACGGCTGCTGGTGACAATGTTTTCAATATGCGTGATTTCAACTTTTCCATTGAGAAAATGCCGGCCATTAATATCTCAACACAAAGTGAAACGATTGAAGATGGCTATGATTATGGAGTAAGGCGGCGTGTCTTAACGGTGGATGTTGAATGTTATGCGACATGTGAAGATGGAGCGCGTTTTGTTGACCAATTAGCATGGGAGGTTGAAAAAAATTTCTATGCTAATCCCAATCTCAACAACACCGTTGAAACATGCCACCTGCAAAATATTGCTTTTGCCTTTGGTGATAATGGTGCTCAAGCACTCCATGGGGCAATTTTAACCTTTGAGGTCATTTATGTAACCAATATCCCCTCCCCTGATACAGAAGAAGGCAGTGTAACAGCAGGATTTGTTGAACCTTTCTTAAGGGTTGAACCCGAAACAGGCGTGAGAAACAAAGACAAATATCATAAAATCGAGGGGGCTCATGTTAGAGCGGCGCGATAAAGAAATCACTGATTTAAAAAGACGTGTAGCAAATATGGTTATGGTGGGCAAAATTAGCCATGTCGACCATAAAAACGCACGCTATCGGGTAAAAAGTGGCAACCTTGTCAGTGACTGGATTCCAGACACCCAAGCCCGCGCCGGTAAAACACGCTCCTATGAAGGGCGTGATGTTGGAGAGCAAGTGGTGGTTGTTTCATCATCGGGGGATTTATCACAAGGGGTGATTGTTGGCTCCATTCATACAGATGCCCATCAAGCCGCCGATAAAGGCAGCATTCACCGAACGATATACCCTGATGGAACAACGCTTGAATATGATGATGAACAAAACAGCTATAGCATTCATATTAAATCAGGCGGAAAGTTTATCTTCACAATTTCTGATGGCGTGTCTCTTAAAGGTGATGGTGGCAAGCTAGAGCTTACCGCACCAGAAGGCATAAAAATTGTTTCACAAAGCGATATCAATTTCAATGCAAAGGGCAACATTTCTTTGCAGGCTGGTGGTGGTATTTCACTTCATTCGGATGAGAGTCTCTCTCTTCATTCCGGTAATCATGTTTCCATTCATTCAAGTGGATTAAGGCATAACGGCACCAATATAGGAGCAACACATGTTCACGGCGGTGTTGTTCCTGGTGGCTCCATGACAGGAGGTCCCAATTGAATACAGGAATGGACCGTAGCACAGGAAAGCCCTTGACTGGCATTGCACATTTGCGCCAATCAATCCTTGATATTTTATCAACACTCATTGGTACACGGGTGATGCGTCGTGACTATGGTTCACGCGTTGCTGAACTCATTGATGCACCAGTGAATGAGGCTTTTGCTGTTACCCTTTATGCCGCCATTGCCGAGGCTTTAGACAAGTGGGAACCGCGTTTTAAACTGAAAACAATTGATTTTAAAATGGTTGAAGCTGGAAAAGTTTCCTTGTCCTTTGAAGGCATTTATTTGCCTTCAGGTAAGCCCATCACCATGGAAGGACTATTGATACAATGAATGGAGCGCTTGCAAAACCAGAAATCATTACAGAAATTTCTTTTGAGGAAATACGGGCTGCTGCTCTTGCCCATTTAAAAGAGCTTTTGCCAAATTATCCCATTCTTGAAAGTGATCCGGCAGTCAAAGTTATTGAAGCTTTTAGCTATCGAGAATTGCTTTTAAGGCAGCGTATTAACGAAGCCGCACGCAACAATATTCTTGATTTTGCAACCGGTGAATCCCTTGATGCTTTAGGAAATTGGCATGGAATTGCCCGCATGGAAGGTGAAAGTGATGAGAGGTATCGTGAACGTATTCAACTTCATGCGCGTGGTGGCAAAGGAAGTGGAACAGAACCCTATTACAAGCTTATAGCTCTGTCCGCAGATAACCGTGTTAAGGATGCGATTATTTATCGTAAAGGCAAAGATCCAACTATCTATGTTGCTCTTTTTGGCAACAATGAAGAAGGAACAGCATCTGAAGATCTCATACAAACAGTCTCACAAGCCCTTCACAGAAAAAATATCATCATGACCAATGATACAATCATTGTGCACGCTGCTGTCAAAAAAGTGGTGGATTTAGAAGCAGATGTTTGGCTGTTACCGGAAACATCTTTGAAAATTCTCACGACAATGGAAGCAAATCTAAGAGCTGCATGGAGAAAAGAACAAGCCATTGGTCGTGAATTAAGCCTCTCGTGGTGGATTTCAAAACTAATGATTGTTGGTGTCCAGAAAGTGACTGCCATTACACCAACACAAGACAGTGCAGTTTGTGATGAAGAAGTTTTAGCACTTGGTAAAGTCACCTTAAACTTCAAAGGTCGTGCCCGCTAATGGTTGCCTTCCTACTCCCAAGCAATGCAACAGAATTTGAAAAACGCCTTGCTGAGGCATGTGATTTTCATCAAGATGTGAATGGTTCTGTTTTGGGGATTTCGCGCAGCAAGCTTATCACCCGCCCTCCCCGCTTCTTGCCGTGGTTGATTGAAGAATATGGGCTTGGAGAACTTACACCTTATGTCCCAAACCTTTATGATTTGATTGATCAAGGGCTTGAATGGCAGCGTTTGCGTGGTTCTCTTGCCGCCATTGATAGAGGGCTTGAATGGCTTCAAATGACAGCACGCTTTCAACCCGCCTGGACGGGGCGTGCATGGTGGAATTCCTTTCAACTTTACTTTGACCAATTGCCTGAACGAACACAGCTCGAAGCCATTGAAGCCATCGTGAGATTTTCCAAAAGCTTGCGCTCTGATTTTCGCCGTGGTGTCAATGGCTATGATGTGCAAGCCATGGAAGGCAATATGTCACGCCTTGATGACAGTCTTCTGGAATATGAAAGCGGTGTGTGCATAACAGCTGGGGGCACTTTGTTTTCCTTTGGTCGCACCACAGAAATCACCCATCTTCTTCACAAAGAAGAAGGCAGGCTTATTGGCAATTGGATCGATGATGGGGATGAAGAATTAAGCTGGGAACAGATTGATTATCCATGGGACATGGCAAATTTTCCGTGGTGTTCGGTCAAAAAACATGAACGCGATATTTTGATGGCAGAGTGGTTTCATGGCCGCACGCTTTATCTCGTGTTAAGAGACAGCCAAAATGCCGTAATTGGCTTTCGAAGATGCTATGCTGTAGCGCCTGTCGAACAGGTTTTGGATGGTGTTTATCACCATTCAGGTAATCACTATCAGCCCTCCCCGAGGGG
>NZ_CADEAK010000019.1 GCF_902825225.1 Bartonella vinsonii subsp. berkhoffii ATCC 51672 | reverse complement strand
TTGCCATGGAAGAAAAGCTTCGTTTTGCTATTCGCGAGGGTGGTCGTACTGTTGGTGCTGGTATCGTTTCTAAGATCATTGAGTAAGGAATGGTTATGAAAAACGTCTTTGTTGTAAGAGGCGTTTTAGTTTTAAGAATAGGGGTATAGCTCAGTTGGTAGAGCGGCGGTCTCCAAAACCGCAGGTCGCGGGTTCAAGTCCTGCTGCCCCTGCCAAAGAGGAATGAGATTTTGTCTGTGAGGAGGTGGATTTTAACTGCCTTCTTCGCTTTTTTTTGTATGGGGCTTGTTTTTTTGTGTATGAATCGGTATTGAATAGAGAATAAGGAAGTTGCATGAGGCTTGAGGGGAGCTTTTTGCACTTTTGTCATGTTTATTTTGTTGTATAAATCACAATAAAACTGGAAAGAATATAGTGTGACTGATGGCATCTAAAACCAATCCAATTACCTTTTTAAAGCAAGTCTATGCAGAAACAGTTAAGGTGAAATGGCCTACACGTCGTGAGACTATGATTTCTACTGTTATGGTGCTGTTTGTGACTGCATTTGCTTCAGTTTTCTTTTTTATTGTTGATCAGGCTATGCATTTTGGTGTTTGGCGAGGTATTTATCTTCTAAAATATCTTTTTAGTTGAGAGTGCAAGGAAGTGTGACTGTGGCTGCTCGTTGGTATATTGTTCAAGCATATTCAAATTTCGAAAAGAAGGTAGCGGAAGCTATTGAAAAGGAGGTAAAGCAAAAAGGGCTTGATCATCTCTTTGAAAAGATTTTTGTTCCAACAGAGCGTGTTGTCGAAGTTCGTCGCGGACGTAAGGTTGATGCTGAGCGGAAGTTTTTTCCTGGTTATGTTTTTGTTCGTGCTGAATTGACAGATGAAGTTTATCATCTCATTAAGAATACACCTAAAGTGACAGGTTTTTTAGGATCTGATGCGCGTCCCATTCCCATTTCTGATCGGGAGGTTGAACAGATTCTGAAACAAGTTCAGGAAGGGGGAGAGTCTCCAAAATCTTCTGTATTGTTTGAGGTTGGAGAGCAAGTTCGCGTTGCTGATGGTCCTTTTGTTTCGTTTAATGGTATTGTTCAAGAGGTTGAAGAAGAGCGTTCTCGCCTTAAGGTAGAGGTTTTGATTTTTGGGCGTCCTACGCCTGTTGATTTGGAGTTTGGTCAGGTTGAAAAACTTTGATGAGCTTAGAGTGGTTTTAACCACTTTGAGTAATTGGTGGGAGGTGATTTATGGCTTTTGTCGGCTTGATGATCCGAACCACTTGACTGCAGAAGGGTGGCGGGCAAGATCAATTGTTCGCATATCAATGAAATTGAAGGCAGATTATTATGGCAAAAAAAAGTATAGGGCAGCTTAAGTTGCAGGTTCCTGCGGGAGCTGCTACCCCATCTCCCCCGATTGGTCCAGCTCTTGGGCAGCGTGGTATTAACATCATGGAATTCTGTAAAGCGTTTAATGCTGCTACGCAGGAAATGGAGAAGGGGGCACCAATTCCAGTAGTGATCACTTATTATCAAGATAAGTCTTTCACATTTTCTCTCAAGACGCCTCCCGTATCGTTTTTTTTAAAGAAGGAGGCAAATTTGAAATCTGGTTCAAAAGAACCTGGTAAAGTGTCTGCAGGAAGCATCTCTCGTGATAAGATTCGTTCAATTGCAGAAGCGAAGATGAAGGATCTTAATGCAAATGACGTTGAATCTGCGATGCGCATGGTTGAAGGTTCAGCGCGCTCTATGGGCTTGGAAGTGGTGGGCTAAGATTATGGCAAAAGTAGCAAAGAGAATAAAAAATATCCGCAAAGATATTAATTTTAATGAACTTTACGCTTTAAAAGATGCAGTTTCGATGGTTAAAGAGCGTGCAGTTGCTAAATTTGATGAAACAATTGAGATTTCGATGAACTTAGGTGTTGATCCTCGTCATGCTGATCAAATGGTTCGTGGCGTTGCGCATTTGCCTAATGGAACAGGGCGGAATATTCGTGTTGCTGTTTTTGCACGTGGGGATAAGGCAGAGGAAGCAAAGGCTGCTGGTGCTGATATTGTCGGAGCTGAAGATTTATTCGAGAGCATTAATGGTGGAACGATTGATTTTGATCGTTGTATTGCAACACCAGATATGATGCCTCTGGTTGGTCGTCTTGGTAAGATTCTTGGTCCACGCAGTTTAATGCCAAATCCGAAAGTTGGTACTGTGACACTTGATGTTGCTAGTGCTGTCAAAGCTTCTAAGGGTGGGGCTGTTGAGTTTCGTGTTGAAAAAGCTGGTATTGTACATGCTGGTATTGGCAAGGCTTCTTTTGATGTTGAAAAGATAGTAGAAAATATTAAAGCTTTTGCAAGTGCTGTTATTAAAGCTAAACCACAAGGCGCAAAAGGTGAGTATGTTAAGCGGGTTGCAGTTTCTTCGACTATGGGAATTGGAGTTAAAGTTGATCCTGTAACTGTTCGTTCAGAGTAAGCCTAAACCAGATTTGTAATTTTATTTTTGGGTATGTAAAGATCAAGATTGTGTTTAGAGTGTCGATTCTTTTTTGGCATTTATCTATCTGAGCTTTATCGAGCTTGGGTTATACCGGAAGAAATTCCGGAATATCCTGTCCGAGATTGTGGGTGATACTGTTTGAGGTATCTTAATCGAAAAAAAACCCGCATGAGACTGGGGTAAAAACTGAGAGTTAAAAAGACTTAAAGGGTTTGAACCAAGGTTGCCTTTGATCGCTGTGCGTGAAGAAGGGGACAGGATCCTCATCGATGACATGAAGTATTTTATGTTATCAAAGGTAACCAACGGATTTGTTTTCAATAAATCTGTTAAATGGAGAGAAACAGTGAATAAAGCGGAAAAACGCGAATTTGTTACATGGCTTAACGAGGCTTTTCGGAAGTCTGGTTCTGTTGTTGTTGCACATTATTCTGGCCTGACAGTTTCACAGATGAACGATCTTCGTTCAAAAATGGGTGAAGCTGGCGGTGCCGTTAAAGTCGCCAAAAACCGTCTTGCTAAAATCGCTCTTCAGGGCACGGAATCTGAATCGCTAGTGGATTTGTTTACTGGGCAAACACTTATTGCTTATTCAGAAGATCCAATTACAGCACCGAAAGTTGCTGTTGATTTTGCTAAAAACAATGACAAATTTGTCATCCTTGGTGGTTCAATGGGTGCAACAAGTTTGAGTGTAGATGCTGTGAAGTCATTGGCTTCATTACCCTCATTAAACGAGTTGCGGGCAAAACTCGTAGGTATGATTTTTACCCCTGCGACCCGTATTGCACAAGTTGTTAACGCTCCTGCTGTTCAGGTTGCGCGTGTCATTGGAGCATATGCTCAGGAGAATAAGGCGGCTTAAGGCTGTTTTATGTTCACGTTTATGGGAAAGTTTTTATGCTTTTCTGTTTTTTTGAATAATAAATAATGGTTTAAATCTTTTAATTGAAGGAATTTAAAAATGGCTGATCTAGCGAAGATCGTAGAAGACCTTTCTAACCTAACCCTTTTGGAAGCTGCTGAGCTTTCTAAATTGCTTGAAGAAAAATGGGGCGTTTCAGCTGCTGCTCCTGTAGCTGTAGCTGCTGTTGCTGGTGCTGCTGCTCCAGCTGCAGAAGAAAAAACAGAATTTGATGTTATTCTTATTGAAGGTGGTGCGCAAAAAATTAATGTTATTAAAGAAGTTCGCGCACTGACTGGGCTTGGTCTGAAAGAAGCTAAAGATCTGGTTGAAGGAGCGCCTAAACCTATTAAAGAAGGCGCTTCTAAAGATGAAGCAGAAAAAATTAAATCTCAGCTTGAAGCTGCTGGTGCTAAAGTTGAACTTAAATAATTTTTTTAATCGGCGGGCATTTATGTTCGCTGATTTCCTTTCTCTAAAAGAGGGGAGATAGTCGATGAAATCCTTTTTCCAACAGTCAAATAGCTGTCATGGATGTGGGTTTTACTTCTCGTTTCCTCATCGTAGAGCCAAGTGTATGGTTGGCTTGTGTTATGGGAGAAAATAGTGATACTCATTATCGAGTATCAGGTGAACTGGTCTGCATGTGCAGGTTAATGACATAAAGCTTTCAAGGTTCAGTCTACCTTGAAGAGTTAAAGATCAAGGAGCGACGATGGCTCAGACCCTAGCGATGATGTCTCAATTCAATGGTCGTAAGCGCGTACGCAAATTTTTTGGTAAGATTCCTGAAGTAGCAGAGATGCCGAATCTTATTGAGGTTCAAAAAGCGTCATACGATCAGTTTCTCATGGTTGAGGAACCGAAAGGTGGACGACCAGATGAAGGTTTGCAAGCTGTTTTTAAATCGGTATTTCCTATTTCGGACTTTTCCGGTACAGCTATGCTCGAGTTTGTTGGTTATGAATTTGATTTACCAAAATTTGATGTTGAAGAATGCCGTCAGCGTGATTTGACTTATGCTGCACCATTAAAGGTGATATTACGTTTAATCGTTTTCGATATTGATGAGGATACCGGATCAAAAGATATTAAAGATATTAAAGAGCAAGGCGTTTATATGGGCGATATGCCTTTAATGACGAAAAATGGTACTTTCATCATTAATGGTACGGAACGTGTTATTGTTTCACAGATGCATCGTTCTCCTGGCGTCTTTTTTGATCATGATAAAGGAAAGTCTCATTCATCGGGAAAGTTTCTTTTTGCTGCTCGTGTTATTCCTTATCGTGGTTCTTGGCTTGATATTGAGTTTGATGCTAAGGACATTATTTATGCACGTATTGATCGGCGGCGTAAGATCCCCGTTACGAGTCTTCTGATGGCATTAGGTATGGATGCATCAGATATTTTGTCAACGTTTTATAATAAAGTCGCTTATGAGAGAGATGGGGACGGATGGCGTATTCCTTATTCTGTTGATCGTTTTAAAGGAATGAAGCTTGTTTCTGATCTTGTAAATGCAGACAGTGGTGAAGTTGTTGCCGAATCTGGCAAAAAGCTAACGCTTCGTGCTGCAAAGTCTTTAGCTGAGAAAGGTCTCAAAGCGGTTAAAGTTAGTGAAGACGATTTATTGGGGTGTTATCTAGCAGAAGATATAGTCAATTATCAGACAGGTGAGATTTATCTTGAAGCTGGTGATGAAATTGATGAAAAAATATTGAAGATTTTGTCTGATGTTCATGCGGATCAAATTAACGTCCTTGATATTGATCACATGAATATTGGAGCCTATATCCGTAATACTTTAAAAGTGGATAAAAATGAAAGCCGGCAGGATGCATTGTTTGATATTTATCGCGTTATGCGTCCAGGTGAGCCTCCAACAATGGATACAGCGGAAGCTATGTTCCATTCGTTATTTTTTGATCCAGAGCGTTACGATCTTTCAGCGGTAGGACGTGTTAAGATGAATTTGCGTATGGACCTTGATTGTCCAGACACGGTTCGCATTTTGCGTCAAGAAGATATTCTTGCTGTTGTTAAGATGTTGGTTGAATTGCGTGATGGTCGTGGTGAAATTGATGATATTGATAATCTTGGCAATCGACGCGTTCGCTCAGTTGGGGAGTTGATGGAAAATCAATATCGCATTGGTTTACTTCGTATGGAGCGTGCGATAAAAGAGCGTATGTCATCAGTTGAAATTGACACAGTTATGCCGCAGGATTTGATAAATGCCAAGCCTGCTGCAGCAGCAGTTCGTGAGTTTTTTGGATCTTCGCAGTTGTCACAGTTTATGGACCAAACAAATCCTTTATCAGAAATTACCCATAAGCGCCGTCTTTCTGCTCTTGGACCTGGTGGTTTGACTCGTGAACGTGCAGGTTTTGAAGTTCGTGACGTACATCCTACGCATTATGGTCGTATTTGTCCGATTGAAACGCCGGAAGGTCCTAATATTGGTTTGATCAATTCCTTAGCAACATTTGCGCGGGTTAATAAATATGGTTTTATTGAAAGTCCATATCGCAAAATTATTGATGGTAAAGTAACAACAGAAGTTATTTATCTATCTGCTATGGAAGAATCAAAGCATTATGTTGCTCAAGCCAATTCGTCATTAGATGTTGAAGGGCGTTTTACAGAAGAATTCGTTGTTTGCCGCCATGCCGGTGAAGTTTTGATGGCACCGCGGAATCATGTGGATTTGATGGATGTTTCACCAAAGCAGTTGGTCTCTGTAGCAGCAGCTCTTATTCCATTTTTGGAAAATGATGATGCGAATCGTGCGTTGATGGGATCCAACATGCAGCGTCAGGCGGTTCCGCTTGTACGTGCTGAAGCACCCTTTGTTGGTACGGGCATGGAATCCGTTGTTGCTCGTGATTCAGGCGCAGCCGTTAGTGCAAAGCGTGGTGGTATTGTTGATCAGGTTGATGCAACCCGTATTGTTATCCGTGCGACAGAAGATTTAGATCCCTCAAAGTCTGGTGTTGATATCTATCGTTTGCAGAAATTTCAACGTTCCAATCAGTCTACCTGTATTAATCAGCGTCCTCTCGTGCATGTCGGTGATCGAATAGAGAAGGGGGATATTATAGCAGATGGTCCATCTACAGATCTTGGTGATTTAGCTCTTGGGCGAAATGTTCTTGTAGCCTTTATGCCGTGGAATGGATACAATTATGAAGATTCGATTTTGTTATCCGAGCGCATTGTTGCCGATGATGTATTTACTTCCATTCATATTGAGGAATTTGAAGTTGCAGCACGTGATACAAAGCTTGGTCCGGAAGAAATTACACGCGATATTCCTAACGTTGCAGAAGAAGCGTTAAGAAATCTTGATGAAGCTGGTATTATTTATATTGGTGCTGAAGTTCAGCCGGGTGATATTTTGGTTGGTAAAATTACACCAAAGGGTGAAAGTCCCATGACGCCGGAAGAGAAGCTTCTGCGTGCCATTTTTGGGGAAAAAGCTTCAGATGTTCGTGATACTTCTATGCGAATGCCTCCTGGGACTTTTGGAACTGTTGTTGAAGTTCGTGTTTTTAACCGCCATGGTGTGGAAAAAGATGAACGTGCAATGGCCATTGAACGCGAAGAAATTGAGCGTTTAGCGAAAGACCGTGATGATGAACAGTCAATTCTTGATCGCAATGTTTATGCGCGTCTTACTGATATGTTGACGGGTAAAGTTGCTGTAGAAGGCCCAAAAGGTTTTTCGGGCAGTAAGAAGCTTGACAATACGGTGATGGGACACTATCCGCGTTCGCAATGGTGGCAATTTGCTGTTGAAGATGAAAAGCTTCAGAATGAAATTGAGGCTTTGCGTAAACAATATGATGAATCGAAAGAAGCATTACAACGTCGCTTTATGGATAAAGTTGAGAAGATTCAAAGAGGCGATGAAATGCCTCCTGGTGTCATGAAAATGGTAAAGGTTTTTGTGGCTGTAAAACGCAAAATCCAACCAGGTGACAAAATGGCGGGACGTCATGGTAATAAGGGTGTTGTATCGCGTATTCTTCCCATAGAGGATATGCCATTTCTTGAGGATGGAACCCATGCTGATATCGTGTTGAATCCGCTTGGCGTGCCTAGTCGTATGAATGTTGGACAAATTCTTGAAACACATCTTGGTTGGGCGTGTGCGGGTATGGGCAAGAAGATTGGCGATTTGATAGAGTTGTATCAAGAGACTGGAGATATCCTTCCTTTGCGTCAGCGTATTGAGAATCTCATGCCTGATAATGATCATAATGAGCCAATACGTCAGTATGATAACGAAAGCCTTTACAAATTAGCGCAGCAGATGAGAAAAGGCGTTTCGATCGCAACACCTGTTTTTGATGGAGAGCATGAAGCTGATATCAACATGATGCTGGAGGATGCAGGACTAGATAGTTCAGGACAAGTCACGCTTTATGATGGTCGTACTGGGGAGCCTTTTGATCGTCCGGTAACAGTTGGGTATATTTATATGTTGAAATTGCATCATCTTGTTGATGATAAGATTCATGCACGTTCGATTGGACCATATTCACTCGTTACACAGCAGCCATTAGGTGGTAAGGCACAATTTGGTGGTCAGCGTTTTGGTGAAATGGAGGTCTGGGCACTTGAAGCTTATGGGGCTGCTTACACTTTGCAAGAGATGTTGACTGTAAAATCAGATGATGTGGCTGGTCGAACGAAAGTCTATGAGGCGATTGTGCGTGGTGATGATACATTTGAGGCAGGTATACCCGAAAGTTTTAATGTGTTGGTAAAAGAGATGCGTTCATTAGCTCTTAATGTAGAACTTGATGATGCACGCGAGCTTATTGCACAGCGAGCATTGTCTGATACAGCAGAATAATAATCAAGAAGCGTACTGGGAAGGGTGCGCTTTGATTGTTTTGAGTAAAGACTCATAAAAAAACTTTTATTAAGGTGACACAGATAGTTTTAAAAGTAGAAATGGGTTTTAAATACAATCTGTGATAAAATTAGTGAGATATTACAATAGGTTCTAAGAATCTTTGAAGGAGAACGGCATGAACCACGAGGTCATGAATCTTTTCAATCCTCAGGCGCCAGCGCAGACATTTGACTCTATTCGTATTTCCATTGCGAGCCCTGAGAAGATTTTGTCTTGGTCGTACGGTGAGATCAAGAAGCCTGAGACTATTAATTATAGGACTTTTAAGCCAGAGCGCGATGGACTTTTTTGTGCACGTATCTTTGGTCCTATTAAGGACTATGAGTGTTTATGCGGTAAATATAAACGCATGAAATATAAGGGCATTATCTGTGAAAAATGTGGTGTAGAGGTGACGCTTTCGCGCGTACGGCGTGAGCGCATGGGGCATATTGAGCTTGCGGCACCTGTTGCACATATTTGGTTTCTTAAGTCTTTACCAGGTCGTATTTCTACACTTTTAGATCTAACTTTGAAAGATATTGAGCGGGTTCTTTATTTTGAGAATTATATTGTAACAGAACCAGGATTGACATCTCTCAAGCTCCATCAGCTTCTTTCTGAAGAAGAGTATATGCTTGCTATTGATGAGTTCGGGGAAGATCAGTTTACAGCCATGATTGGCGCTGAGGCTATTTATGAGCTTCTAGCCGGTATGGAATTAGAAAAAGTCGCGAATGATTTGCGTGTCGAATTGTCTGAGACGACTTCGGAATTAAAGCAGAAAAAGCTGATTAAAAGGCTTAAGATCGTTGAGAATTTCCTTGAATCTGGTAATAAACCAGAATGGATGATTATGAAGACGATTCCAGTCATTCCACCTGATTTACGTCCATTGGTTCCACTTGATGGTGGGCGTTTTGCAACATCAGATCTGAATGATCTTTATAGACGTGTCATAAATCGTAATAACCGCTTGAAACGATTGATTGAATTGCGTGCTCCTGGGATTATTGTGCGCAATGAGAAACGTATGGTGCAAGAAGCTGTTGATGCATTGTTCGATAATGGTCGACGTGGGCGTGTGATTACTGGAGCGAATAAGCGTCCGCTTAAGTCTCTTTCAGATATGCTAAAGGGTAAGCAAGGGCGTTTCCGTCAAAACCTACTTGGAAAGCGTGTTGATTATTCGGGACGTTCTGTTATCGTGACTGGTCCTGAATTAAAATTGCATCAATGTGGTCTTCCCAAAAAAATGGCTCTCGAATTATTTAAGCCATTTATTTATGCGCGTCTTGATGCAAAGGGCTATTCATCAACTGTAAAACAAGCAAAGAAACTTGTTGAAAAAGAGCATCCAGAAGTTTGGGATATCTTGGATGAGGTTATCCGTGAACATCCTGTTTTGCTGAATCGTGCGCCGACATTGCACCGTTTGGGGATTCAGGCATTTGAACCTATCTTAATAGAAGGAAAAGCTATACAACTTCATCCATTGGTATGTACTGCTTTTAATGCGGATTTTGATGGCGATCAAATGGCAGTTCATGTTCCGCTTTCTCTTGAAGCGCAGCTTGAAGCGCGTGTTTTGATGATGTCGACCAATAATATTCTTCATCCAGCCAATGGTGCACCGATTATTGTTCCATCACAGGATATGGTTCTTGGTCTTTACTATCTTTCAATTGTTTCTGAAAAAGAACCAGGTGAGGGAATGGCTTTTTCCGATATAGGTGAACTCCACCATGCCTTGGAAAATAAGGTTATAACTCTCCATACAAAGATCAAAGGCCGCGTTAACAATATAGGAAAAGATGGGAAGAAAGTTACTCAACTTTATGAGACAACACCTGGCCGTTTGATTATTGGGGAGCTTTTGCCGAAAAATCCGAATATCTCGTTTGATATTGTCAACCAAGAAATGACTAAAAAGAATATTTCTAAAATGATTGATCAAGTTTATCGGCATTGTGGGCAAAAAGAGACAGTTATTTTCTGTGATCGTATTATGCAACTTGGTTTTTCTTATGCTTGTCGTGCAGGAATTTCGTTCGGCAAGGATGATATGGTTATCCCTGATAGTAAGTCGCGTTTGGTTGCAGAAACAGAAGCTTTGGCAAAAGAGTATGAGCAGCAATATAATGATGGTCTGATTACGCAAGGTGAAAAATATAACAAAGTTGTAGATGCTTGGGGTAAATGTACGGACCGTGTTGCAGATGAAATGATGAAACGTATTCAGGCTGTTGAATTTGATCCTAAAACAGGTCGTCAGCGGCCAATGAATTCGATTTATATGATGTCACATTCTGGTGCGCGTGGTTCTGCTAACCAGATGAAACAATTAGCTGGTATGCGCGGGTTAATGGCAAAGCCATCGGGTGAAATTATTGAAACACCAATCATTTCAAATTTTAAGGAAGGTCTAACCGTTAACGAATATTTTAACTCGACTCACGGTGCACGTAAGGGCCTTGCTGATACTGCGTTAAAAACAGCTAACTCTGGTTATCTCACACGACGTCTTGTTGATGTTGCGCAGGATGCTATTATTTCAGCAGTTGATTGTGGTACTGCAAAAGGGCTTACTATGCAGCCGATTGTTGATGCAGGACAAATTGTTGCATCTCTTGGGCAAAGAATTCTTGGTCGCACAGCACTTGTTGATATTTTACATCCAGTCTCTGGAGAGGTTATCCTTGAAGGTGGTGAGATGATTGAGGAAGCTGATATTGCTAAGATCGAAGAAGCTGGAATTCAATCTGTTCAAATCCGCTCTGCTTTGACATGTGAAACCCGCCTTGGTGTTTGCGCCAAATGCTATGGTCGTGATTTGGCGCGTGGGACACCAGTTAATCAGGGAGAGGCAGTTGGTGTTATTGCAGCTCAGTCCATTGGTGAACCAGGAACTCAGCTTACTATGCGTACGTTCCACTTAGGGGGAACAGCGCAGGTTGTTGATTCATCTCATTTAGAAGCCTCTTATGAAGGTACAGTGGAGATTCGTAATCGCAATGTGGTCCGCAATTCTGAAGGTCATTTGGTGGTTATGGGGCGTAATATGGCTATCCTTATCAAGGATGAGTCCGGTAAAGAGCGTGTGGTGCATCGTGTTAGCTATGGTGCACATATCTTTGTTGATGATGGTGATGTGGTTAAATGTGGTCAACGTATAGCAGAGTGGGATCCTTATACACGTCCTGTCTTAACTGAAGTTGAGGGCTATGTAGGTTTTGAAGATATGATTGATGGTTTATCAGTTACTGAAACAGCTGATGAATCTACAGGTATTACGAAGCGTTTGGTAATTGATTGGCGTGCTAACCCGCGTGGTGCTGATTTGAAGCCAGCTGTTATTATCCATGCAGATAAAAAAGGTGAAACCATTGCCAAATTATATAAGGGAGGTGAAGCCCGTTATATGATGTCAGTGGAAACCATTCTTTCTGTTGAGCCTGGTTCTCATGTTAAGGCCGGTGACGTTATTGCTCGCTTGCCAATGGAGAGTGCTAAGACAAAAGATATTACAGGTGGTCTACCACGTGTGGCTGAGCTTTTTGAAGCACGGCGTCCAAAGGATCACGCTATTATTGCTGAGGTTAGTGGTACAATTCGGTTTGGTCGTGGTTATAAAAATAAGCGCCGTATTATCATTGAACCAAATGATGAGACTCTTGAACCAGTAGAGTATTTAATTCCAAAGGGTAAATTATTTCATTTCCAAGAAGGCGATCAAATTGAAAAAGGAGATTATATCCTTGATGGAAATCCGGCTCCTCATGATATCTTGGCGATTAAGGGTGTTGAAGCGTTGGCATCTTATCTTGTTAATGAAATTCAAGAAGTTTATCGTTTGCAAGGTGTTTTAATTAATGACAAGCATATTGAAGTGATTGTTCGTCAGATGTTGCAAAAAGTTGAGATTACTGAATCTGGAGATTCTGGCTATATTCCAGGTGACAATATTGATCGTATTGAACTTGATGAAATCAATGATAATTTAATTGCAGAAGGGAAGAGACCTGCATCTGGTACTCCCATCCTACTTGGGATTACAAAAGCATCTCTTCAAACACCATCATTTATTTCAGCAGCATCATTTCAGGAAACAACAAGGGTGCTTACTGAGGCAGCAGTTTCTGGTAAAATTGATACTTTGCAAGGTCTTAAGGAAAACGTTATTGTTGGTCGTCTTATTCCTGCGGGTACAGGTGGTACGATTGCTCAAATCCGCCGTATTGCTGCAGTTCGGGATGATTTGATCGTAGATGAGCAACGTAAATCTAACAACAGTGAGATGGCTAAAGCTATGTTGACAAATATGACAACTGAAGCGGTTGCTGAATAATTTACATGTATGTTAACAAATGATCTGAGAGCGCCCAAATAAAGAATTTGGGCGTTTTTATATTTCACAATATAGAAGTTGCACATTTCCTGACAAATATGACTGCAAAAGCTGTAAAGTGATTATGGTTTGAAGTATTCTTGGTAGCTTATTGTATTTCCTTATGTAAGGAATTCAGGAAGGCAGAGGATAAGATGTATAAATATTATTCAATTGGTACAAACAATAAAATATTTATATCTGATGTAATGGATTCTGTGGTTATTGATTCTATGACGTTTTTTTTGTCCTTATCCCTAGCTTTTTGGGAGGTTTCCATTTTAGCTGCAACAGCTTATAAAAATACCTATCTAGGCTGTAAGGCAGGCACTGATAATTGTTATGCCTATAATGTTGATGGAAGCCGCAATAAAGCTTTAGATATAGCCAATGGCAAATTTCGCCATATCAGCT
>NZ_CADEAK010000018.1:9361-13789 GCF_902825225.1 Bartonella vinsonii subsp. berkhoffii ATCC 51672 | reverse complement strand
AAAGCGGAAAAGGCGCGTGATTTGTATTGGCAGTTTGAAATTGCCAAGGCTTCAGCACGTGCACAGCGTGAGCTGGAGCGGCAAAGGCAAACAGCAAATGCAGCTGAGCATCAAGCACAAGGGGTGATTTTGGCTTTGGAACAAAAGCTTACAAAAATGGAGGAGGTCAATGCAGTATTGCCAACTGCTGGCTGTGGTATTGAGCTTGAGCGTGTGCGCTTGCTCAACAAGCAAGCCGGTGGATAATCTTTCTTATCGGTTTTTATCGGTTACATTGCCACCTGTTGTTCGCATAGCGTGTCATCGTCCTTCTTTGTTGCCAGAGCGTGCTTTGAATGCACGTGAAGTGGTGCATTATTGGGGGCGTGATCGTGCTGCTTTATTGATCTGCGAACAGCGCAGAAAAGCTGCTGTTCAAGCGATTGTAGGCAAGAGGCGATTTTAGGCAAGAGGGAGGGGATTTCCAAGTGAATTTAGATATCAGTGTTGCGAATGGCTGGTTGTCTTTATTGTTATCGATTGTTGCGATTTGTGGGGTTTTGAGAGCCTATTTTTCCTCTGGCGCGAGGGAAATGCTGAAAGACATGATAGTGCTTAAAGAGCGTGTGCAAAAGTTAGAAACGGAGATGGACTTTTTGCCTGATCGCGATGCGCTGCAAAGGTTGGAAGTGAATATGGAGAAATTGAATGGTCGCCTCAATACACTTTCTGCGCAGTTGCAACCGGTGGCGGCAATTGGTGAGCGCTTGCAAGAGTTTTTACTGGAGAATGCCAAAAAATGAAAGCAGATATGGATAAAATCATCCGTGAAGAAGCGCGATTGATTATTTTAAAAGGGCTTGCTTGTGAGCGCAGCGAAACCTTATCGAGTGCGATGATTGAGCGGCTTTTATACAGTTATGGCATCAGGCGCGATCGCGATTTTGTGCATAATGAACTGTCTTGGATGGAGGATCAAGGTGCTGTCACATTAAAACAGATGGGTTCGGTTTTTCTTGCGGCGTTAACAGAACGTGGGGCACGTCATTTAGATCGGAGCTTTTCCATTGAGGGAATTAAGCGGCCCAAACGCACATCAATAAAATATGAGGTGAAGGATGCGCAAGATCGGGCGTGGACGCTTAACGGCGATTGATTTACTGCCGCAAGCTTGTGATCAGATTATTGCCGCGGCTGCTGAGGCTTTAAATGGGCGTGAGAAGACACAAATGGCTATTTATGGTGAGTTTAAAGCGGCTTTGAAGGCTTTACAAAAGGAAACGGGTTTAAGCTTTTCTATTCCCTCTTTTTCTAGTTTTAATCGTTATTCTTTGCGGCTAGCTGTGATGTCACGGCGTTTAGAACAGACAAGGGAAATTGCAGCAAGCCTTTCACAACGCTTTGATGCTAAAGCTTCTGATAATATTACTCTCTTGACGGCTGCGGCGATTAAAGAACTGATTTTTTCGACGTTAAGCAGTGGGAAAAATCTTTCACCAAAAGCAGCACAAGAATTGGCCAATGCGCTCAAAGGGGTTTTGGCGGCTGAACATTTATCGACCGCGAGGCGGCAAAAGTTGGAAAAAGATTTTGCCTCTAAAGCAAATAAAGCGGTTGAGATGGCTGCAGCAGCGGCGGGGCTTTCCAAAGAGACAGCGCGGGCTATTCGTGCGCAAGTGTTGGGGGTAAAAAATGGCTGAACAGCCCCTCTCAAAAAGTCATGCCTTTGATCATCAAAGTGGTTTTGATATTTGGAGGGCAAGCGCTTTTCCCCAAGAGCAAGATCCTTTAGCAGAGGGTATTTTGATGGCGCATCAACGTGCGTGGATTGAAGATAAGGCACCGTTAAAACTGGTTGAAAAGGGGCGAAGGACCGGCATTACTTTTGCAGAAGCTTTGGATGATACCCTTATTGCTGCAGCGACGCGTGAAGCTGGTGGTGATAATATTTTTTACATTGGAGACACCAAAGAAAAGGGACGTGAGTTTATTGGTTATGTGAGCAATTTTGCTTCCGCAATTACCAGCAATAGTGGGGATGTGGAGGAATTTTTATTTTCTGATCAAAGGGCGGATGGGTCAACGAAATATATTTCTGCTTACCGTGTGCGTTTTGCTTCAGGTTTTCGGATTGAAGCGCTTTCTAGCCGCCCTGAAAATATCCGTGGGTTACAAGGTATTGTAGTGATTGACGAAGCGGCGTTTCATCAAGATGTGCGGGCTGTTTTGGATGCGGTCAATGCTTTGTTGATTTGGGGAGGCAAGATCCGTGTGATCTCCACACATAACGGTGTGTTAAACCCTTTCAATGAATTGATCCGTGAGGCGCGAGCGGGGAAAGTTCCTTTTTCGGTGCATTGTTACCCCTTTGGTATAGCGGTTAAAAATGGCTTGTTTAAAAGGGTTTGTGCCATGAAGGGGGAGGTCTGGAGTTTAGCATCTGAGCAAAAATGGGAGCAGCAAATCCGTGCCTCTTATGGGGTGCGTTTGGCTGCTATGCGCCAAGAATTAGATGCCATACCAGCCGATCAAGAAGGGGCGGCTTTAACACGCTTACAGATTGAAAATTGTTGTGCGCCTGACATTGCGGTATTGCGTTTTGCTTGTGTGGATGATTTTAAAAATCAATCGGATTCTCAACGAAGTCAAGCTGCTTTTCATTGGTGTGAGGGGCGCTTAAAGCCTCTTCATATTGGGCTTGACCGACGGCGCCAACATGTTTTTGGGGTTGATTTTGCCAGAATTGGGGATGCAACGTCGATTGTGGTGATGGAAATTGGGCAGGATCTGGTGCGCCGTGTCCGGTTTATGGTGGAATTGCGCAATACGCCGTTTGATCAACAAAGAGAGATTTTATTTTATGTGGTGAATGGCTTACCGCGTTTGTTAGGTGGTGCTTTGGATGCGCGGGGTAATGGGGCTTATTTAGCGGAAAAAGCGGCGCAGCGTTATGGGGCTTGCGTGAAGGAAGTTCAATTGTCGCAAAGTTGGTATGGCAAAGAAATGCCGGCTTATTTGGAAGCTTTTGGGGATGGGTCCATTGTTTTGCCGCGCGATAGTGACATTGTTGCGGATCATCAAGCGCTTGCTTATGTCAATGGCATTGTGAAAATTCCAGACAATCATCGTTTTAAAGGCAGTGATGGTTTTATGCGTCATGGTGATAGCGCTATTGCTTGCGCTTTGGCTTATTTTGCCAGCCGCCAAACTCCTGAAATTTATGACTATACACCTGTGAGAGAGGCTTATAGTTTTGATGAAAGCCCACTCTTTTCAACCCCTTTTTTTTCAACAATGCGATCAAAGATTTATTGATGGGATGATGAGATGGTAAAACTTGTAGATCAATGGGGTAGGGCGCTTAATATCAAAGGGCTAGAGCATGAGGTGGCAGCGCCTACCATTGGCGGTGTTCGTGATGTTTGGTCACAAACCATTGTCAGTGGTTTAACGCCTATGCAACTTGCCGATATTTTACAACAGGCAGCACGGGGGCATCCAGAGCAGTTTTTCCAGCTTGCCGATGATATGGAAGAGCGTGATTTGCATTATCGTGCTGTGCTTGGCATGCGTAAAAATGCACTCACGGGAGTAGAGCCTGGAGTGATTGCCGCAAGCAACAGTGCATTGGATAAAAAGATTGCGGATGCTGTACGGGAAGTGATTAGTGCGCCTACCTTTGTTGATGATTATGTGACGGATTTGTTAGATGCTTTGGGAAAAGGTTATGCGGTTGTTGAAACCTTGTGGGATAAGAGTGCCAAAGAATGGTGGCCGGTTGCGTGGAAATGGCGTGACCAGCGGTTTTTTCAATTGGATCGGCGGGATGGCTTTCATTTGCGTTTAAAGGAGGAGGGGTCTCTGAATGGAAGTGAGTTGCCTGCTTATAAATTTTCCATTCACCGGCCAAAGTTAAAAAGTGGTTTGCCTATCCGCACGGGGCTTGCCAGACTTGCGGCTTGGGCATTTTTGTTTAAGTCTTATACACTGAAAGATTGGATGGCTTTCTTAGAAGTTTACGGTATGCCGTTGCGTGTGGGGAAATATGGTGCGAGCTCTTCTCATGAGGAGAGGCGGGTTCTCATTCAAGCGGTACGTGATTTATCCAGTGATGCGGCAGCGATTATTCCCAAAGAGATGGAGATTGAATTTATTGAAGCGGCAGGGGGCAGTGGCAATGCAGTTTTTGGTGTCAAAGCTGAATATTTAGATCGACAGATTTCAAAGGGTGTATTGGGACAAACGATGACGACGGATGATGGTTCGTCCTTTTCGCAAGCACGGATTCATGAAAATGTACGCCATGATATTGCCAGAGCTGATGCGCGGCAATTGGCATTGACTGCTAATCGCGATTTGATAGTCCCCTTTGTTGAGATTAATTTTGGACCCCAAGAGCGCTACCCCCTTGTTTATTGGCCGATTTCGGAAAATGAAGATATTAAAGCC
>NZ_CADEAK010000018.1:0-8829 GCF_902825225.1 Bartonella vinsonii subsp. berkhoffii ATCC 51672 | reverse complement strand
ATGGATCATCACGCATTAGCAGCACGTTTGGCAAAAGTACAAATGATTGCACGTGGGCTTGGGTATCATGGCTGAGGAACTTTTCAAAACGGCTCCCAAAGAGGTCACACGTTATTTTGCAGCCAAGGCTGTTGTTCCAAGCTTTGATTGGCGTGATGTGGCACCAGAGGAACATGCTTTTTCCTTTACGGTGGCAAAATCGGTGGGTTATGACATTTTAGATGATTTTAAGCGAGCGGTTGGAGAAGCCATAAAACATCAAATTCCTTTTCAAGATTTTCAAAAAAATTTGATGCCGATTTTACAGGAAAAGGGTTGGTGGGGTAAAAAGACCAGTATTGATCCGCTTACGGGTGAAAAAAGCTTAGTCCAATTGGGCAGCCCACGGCGTTTAGAAACGGTCTATTGGGCCAATACCATGAGTGCGCATGCGGCAGGCGAGTGGGAGCGTACGCAAAATAATAAAGAGTTTTTACCCTATCTCACCTATGCTTTGTCGAGTTCAGAACATAAGCGTTTAGAACATGAAAGTTGGGTAGGTTTTACGGCACCGGTTGATGACCCGGTTTGGGATTGGCTTTATCCACCCAATGGTTGGCGGTGTAAATGCAGTGTGCGACAGGTCAGCCGTTATGAAGCAGAGAATTTGGGTTATGAGGATGATGCAGCCCCGCTTAAAGTGGAACAAAAGGCTTGGCACAATAAGCGAACAGGGAAGGTTGAAAAGATACCAAAGGGGATTGATCCTGGTTGGAATTCTAACCCTGGGAAACATCGGGCGCAAAATTTAAATCATTTTTTGAGTGATAAAATTTCCATGATGGGGGACAATCGAAAGCGCATTGCCCTTGAAGATATTGTGGGTTCGCCGCTTTTGCAAGCAATGTTTGAAGGACGTTGGCCTCGCGGATTTATACCTATTGCCCCAATGATAAATAAGGTGCGTGATGTTTTTGCAGCGGACAGTTCCCTTGTATGCCTCTCTTCAGACAGTGTGAAGCATATTTTGTTAGAGCATCAAGCGCGTGATCTGACTTTGGATGATTTTCGTGGCGCTATTCAAACCCTCATAAAACCCCATGGTATCATCAGACGCAAGGATACGCAGGGCGTTATTTTTTTTGGTGAAAATGATGGGGTATGGTGGCGCTTGGCGGTTAAATTTGTGGCAAGCAAACAAGAATGGTGGCTGACCTCTATGCATAAAAAGGATTTAAAGGAAATTAACCGTCTCTTGGAGGCTGCCGAAAAGAAGGGCGAGAGGTTGTTGTAGGGAAATGAGAAGGCGTGGAGGGCGGTCAACTCCTCGCAGATCCGGCAAAGCCGTCCTGGCAAAACTGGCTCACACCTTCGCTTTAAAACTATAGTCTTTTTAAGCAGAAAAGCAATCTTTTAAAAACGGCTTGAGAGAGGTTTTTTGGTATAAGATGATAATTTGTACCTCTCATTTCATAACGGCGCTCTATCGCCTTTGAAGTGCCTTTGAAAACGATTTTATGGGATGGTTTGGCACGGGGGTTTTTCTCATAAGGAAAATAATAGGGAAAAGGGCGCTTTTTTGAGAAATGCTCTTTTGACTGACAGTGTCAGACTTATAGTGGGAGTAAGTTTCATGCATTGTATTGCCAATGACAATTGTAAAGCAATAGGCAATGTATGGAACAGGAATTTCACGAAGATCAAAAAGATGGGGATGCCCAGACATTTTATGATGGGACATTTCATGCCGCGTTAATAGATCTTTGCCCAGAGGTTTTGTGCCCAGACGTTTTATGTAAAGACATTTCTTGTGAAGACGCCACCGTTAGCCAAGCGCCTGAATGGGTAGAGCTTTTGCCCAAGGCACCACATGTGAAGGCGCGTGATGGGCGGGAATGGCATTATAACCCCCAAACTATTTTAAAAGCCTTTGCGGCGAATAAAGGACCGCTTGTGATTGATTATGAGCATGGGCAACATCACCGTGCGAGAAATGGTTTAGAAGCGCCTGCCAGCGGTTGGATTGAAGAATTAGCAGAGCGGGATGGTGCGATTTGGGGGCGCGTTAAATGGACCGAGGTGGCTACCAAAAAAATTATTTCCCGCGAATATCGCTATCTTTCGCCTGAGTTTCGCCATTCTAAGAAAGGTGAAATTTTGAATTTAGCAGGTGCTGGACTGGTCAATCGTCCAGCCCTTGTCATGACGGCTTTAAGCCGTGAACAGCCTTTACCCCCCCCTTTAACAACTGATGTGGAGAAAGATATGGATTTGACAGCCATTGCCAGTGCACTATCACTGGCAAAAGATGTGCAGCTTGATGAAATTTTAGCAAGCATTGCAGCGCGCGAAAAGGAACGCGTGGAATTAAATGCCCAATTAACAAAAGCGCGAGAAGATTTAGCACTTTTGCAAGAAGAGCAAAAAAACAATGCCATTGAGAGTCTTTTAGACAAGGCAATTGAAGAGGGCAAGATTTTGCCTGCTGCCCGTGAGGAATACCGTGCGTTGTGCACCCTTGAAGGGGGCATGGAGCATTTTAAAAGTTTGGTAGAAAAGTTGCCGACGCTTGCCTCAACAAGCCCTTTAGAAGTGTGTGCCTTAGCGCAAGAACCAAAACTTGCTCCAGAAGAAGTTGCTGTTGCGGCACGTCATTACCAAGAAGAGCAGAAGAAAAAAGGGTGGGACATCACCATTAGCCAAGCGGTTGAGCATATTTGCGAACAAAAGGAGCTCCAATCATGAGTACAATGATTTTGATTAAATCTTTTCGCGCCAGTGATGTGATTTCGCCTTATTGCATTGTTGCAGCGCGCGGTGAGGGTTGTGTGGCAACGGCTTCTGGTAAGGGTGATAAATTATTAGGGACTGCGGGATCTTTGAGCGCAAAGGCTGGTGAGATGATTGATATTGGCCAATGTGGTTGGGGTGAAGTGGTTTGTGGAGGCAATGTTTCCTTTGGTGATTTTTTGACCTCTGATCCAAAGGGGCACGCCATAAAGGCTGAAGCAGCAGATCGCACCATTGGACTTGCCATGAGTGATGGTTCTGCTGGTGATGTTATTTCTTTTAAAATAAATTAATCGAGGCTTAAAATGAACAGACCTTTTCCCATTGATCCAACACTCACTGCCATAGCTATTGGTTATCGCAATCCAGCAGGTTCTCTTATTGGCGATAAAGTTTTGCCACGCGTTTCTGTTTTAAGTGAGGTGTTTAAATATAGTGAATTTCCCTTAGCGGAAAGTTTTACCGTTCCTGAACTTGAAATTGGGCGTAAAGGACGCCCGAATGTGGTGGAATTTTCCGCCTTTGAACGGGAAGCCAGTGTCAAAGATTATGGGCTTGATGATCTCATTCCCAATTCAGATATTGAAGCAGCCGCACGTGCACGGGCAGAAAAACGCTCTCGTTATAACCCCGAAAAGACAGCTGTAGAGGGTCTTGCCAATTTGCTAGAATTGGGGCGTGAAGTGCGTGTTGCAGCCCTTGTGCAAAAGAGTGAAAATTATGCACCAGAGCGCGTGATAACTCTCAAAGGTGAAAATAAATTCAGTGATTATGAAAAATCTGATCCTTACGCTTGCTTAGATGAGGCAATGGATAAAAGCCTCGTCTATACGCCAAACACCATTGTGATGGGCAAAGTCGTTTGGTCAAAACTCAAACGCCATCCCAAAATTATCAAGGCTGTTAAAGGGGGTGGCACTGCGGATGGTTTTGTCACCAAGGCGCAATTTGCCGATCTGATGGAAATACACCCTGAGCGTTTGCTCATTGGTGAATCGCAAGTGAATTTGGCGCGCAAAGGGCGTTCAGCACAATTGGCGCGGGTCTGGGGCAATAAGATTGCACTGCTTTATATTGATCCTACCAAACAACAGGCGGATGGTTCCGTGATTAGTTGGGGCTTTAGCGCGCAACTGGGTGAACGTTTTTCTGGAGTGATCCATGATCCAGATATTGGTTTATCAGGTGGTAAACGGGTGCGTGTGGGGGAACGTGTGTGCGAATTGGTGGCAGCAAAAGATGCCGGTGTGTTGTTGCAAGAGGTTATTTAAGGGGAACACTTGAAGCATGGCTTATGCAAGCAAAACATTGATTGAAGAGCTTTGGGGTAATGATTTCTTGGACGACTTATGCGGTATGGACGAGAACAAAGATCAAGTGATTGCAGATCAGGCAATTGCTCGAGCACTTGAGCAAGCAAGCGGTGAGATTGATGTGCATCTGTCTCATCGCTACCGCGTCCCCATTGCTGGACAGCCAACAGCTCTTGGCATGATTTGTGTTAATATTGCTGTTTATAATTTAGCCATACGCCATACGGCACTGACCACAACCATTGAAGATCGTTACAAACAGGCGGTTGAACTCTTGAAACGCATTGCGGAAGGCAAAGCGGGTTTAGGCATAGATGAACCTAACATTATGAGCGAAGATGGTCCCGTGAAGGATGGTGCTTTTTTCCATGCCAAACCGCGTTTGATGGGAAGGTAACATGTCTGTTTCAACCCATATTGAGATTAAAGAGACGGGGCTTGAAGCGGCTTTATCCTTTTTACAAAAGGGAGCTGATAGCTCGATGGGGACTTTGGCACAAGGGGTTGGGCGTTTGCTTCAAGAGAGCACAAGGCGGCGGATTCAAAGTGAAAAAACTTCTCCTCAAGGAGAGAAGTGGAAAAACAATTATGCCCGCACATCCACTCTTTATGCCAGTGGAGCGCTTTCACGCTCCATTGATATGGTGGCATCACCAGAAAAAGTCATTATTGGGAGTGGATTGGTTTATGCGCGTATTCACCAATTGGGTGGGGTTATACGCCCTAAAAATGGCAGCACTCTTCGCTTTTTTCTTAAAAGCGGTAAAGCACATCGCTTTGTGCGCGCGCGCCAAGTAACCATGCCAGCACGCCCTTATTTGGGGCTTTCAGAGGGTAATAAAGTGGAAGTTATCAAAGCGGCAGAAGATTGGCTGGGAAGGAACTTTTCATGAGTCAAACGGTCAAGCAAGCAGGGCGCATCAATCAGTTTCGTGAAGCGGTTATCAAGAGCCTTAAAAGCGCTTTGCCGGATGTGCGTGATTGCGGCTGTCAATTTGGGCGTTTTAATTTAGAAGAACTTGAAACACAAATGCTTGTGGCTCCAGCAATACGCGTTGCGGTGTTAGAAAGCCGCTTAACTGCTGTGGCTTCTGGGCAGCAGAGTGCCGATCTTCATTTGGGCACTTTTATTATCACCACAGGAAAAGAGCGTGATGTTTCCAGTTGGCTTTTAGCAGAAGCCATTGCGGTGCTTTGTCATAGCGGGCAATTGTGGGGTCTAACGCATTTAAGTGCACCGCGAGAGGTGCAGATTGAACCGATTATCTCTGCGGCGATTAAGCAGCGTGGTGTGGCGATTAGCGTGGTGGAATGGCACCAAGATTTGCATCATTTGGGGCAAGATATTTTTTGTCATGAAGGACAACTCAAAAGTGGTTTGATTTCATGTAACAATGAGGTGTTGGCATGAATGATGCGCATCTTATAGCAACGACCTTTCGGCAAATTATGAAGCGTCTTGATGGGCTTGAACGCTGTCTTGCCAACCAACACATGATTGGGCGGGTTGCAGAAGTTGATGGTCATAGGGTACGGGTTCAAGTTTCTAAACAGGGTTCTAATGGGAAAGCGGTTTTATCGCCTTGGTTGCAAGCACAAGAAGCTTCAGGCACTGTTTCAAGCAATATGCCCTTAAATGTTGGTGATCCAGTGCGGTTGTTTAATCCCCATGGCGAAATTGGTTCTGCCTCTTTAGTGGTGCGCGATAGCTATAGCAAGGATGCGCCTAACCCCGCACGCTCTTTCCAAGAGTTAGCGCTCTGTTATGCTGGTGGTGCTTTGCGCATCACAAAAGATGAACTTATTCTCTCCCATGGGGAAAACCAAATCCATTTGAGTAGCCAAGGTTTAGTGCTTTCTCATCAAACAACCCGTGTTGAATTAACGGGCAGTGTGCACATACAAGCAGAAGATTTGCAACATAATCAAACATCTGTTGGAGCAAGCCATATTCACGGTGGGGTCAAAATTGGTCCCTCCACAACCTCTCATCCCCTTTAAAGGAGTTTATCATGCGTGAGAAAACTTATGTCATTTTAACCAATGCGGATTTTGTTGCAGGCAAGCGTTCACCAGGCAAAGGTGAAGAAATTTGTTTAAGCGATGAGGCTGCTCAATATCCCTTGCTGCTTGGTCAGATTGCTGAAAAACCATCCCCCGTCGCTTCTACTACAAAGACAACGAAGGGTGTTTAAAACATGCGGTGCGGGATGAGCGAAAAGGATGGCTCTCTGTTATATGGTTGGGCGCATTGCCAACAGTCTCTTCGTAAATGTTTGACGACAAGGATTGGATCACGGGTTTTACGTCGTCATTATGGGTGTGATGTTGGAGCTTACCTCGATGCCAATGCTGATCCTGCGACGATATTGCAGCTTTATCAAGAAATCGTGCAAGCTTTGAATGATCCAGAGTGTGGAGAGCCTGGGTTTTCGCTGCAAAAGATTGATCTGGCAAAAGCAACGCGGGAGGGAACATTCCACTTTGTTCTCACGGGTGTTTTTTATCCCGATGGGCATTTGGGGGATTGGTCGCATAAGGAACCCCTGAGTTTTGATTTCATGAGTATTGATTTAGAGGTTGGTGATGACAGAGTTTGAGCAGTTGCCCCTTCTACAAATTCCCCATCCACAACTCCTTTTACCACAAGTTGTTGAAGAGCTTTCTGTTGAGGCAATTTTGCAACAAAAAATCACGCGTTTAACCAAGCTTTTGGCAGCGCATCACATCCCTTATAATGTGGAAAAGACCGCTTATGATCCGGTGGTCATTCAATTGCAAGCAGCCGCTTATGAAGAGTTGCTCTTGCGCCAACGGGTCAATGAGGTGGCGCGGGACAATTTATTGGAATTTGCTCGTGGAACAAGTTTAGACCATTTGGGAGATTTCCATGGGGTCGTTCGCCTTTTGGATGAAGATGATGAGCGTTTCCGTCGCCGTATTCGCTTGAATAGACAAGGACATTCCACAGGGGGCACGGCGCCACGGTATCAATATTTTGCTCTCTCAAGCGATATCCATGTCAAAGATGCTTTTGTTTATCGTGTGGGCAAAAGCCCGCTGATTCATGTTGCGCTTTTTAGTGACAGCCCATCAGGGGTGGCTGATGAAGCTTTAATTGCAAAGGTGCAAGCAGCCCTTGATGACAAACACGTTAAAATGACCAATGACCACATCCTTGTAAAAAGTGCGGTACAACGGATCATCAATGTGCGCGCAGATCTTTGGCTGCTCCCTGATGAAAATCCTCTTGTTTTGGAAAAAGCGGAGCAGAATTTAAGAGCAGAATGGGTCCGTGCGCAAAAGCTTGGGCGTGATCTCTCATTGAGTTGGATCATAAGCCGCCTGATGGTTGAGGGTGTGCACCATGTGACCTTAACACAACCTTGTGAGGATCTTTTGGTTGCACCTGATGAAGCGGTAGCTGTAGGAGAGATTGTCTTGTCTGAACGGGGGCGTGCTTATTGATGCTTTCTTCACTTTTGCCACCCAATTCAAGCTTGTTTGAACGCTGTTTGGCAGAAGCGATGGCTTTTGATCCTCAAGTCAAAAGTACGCTCGAAGAAATCCCACGCGCGAAATTTATCACGCGTCCATCTTCTTGGTTGCCTTACTTGATAGACGAATATGGCTTACAAGAATTAAGCCCTTATTTTTCTAATCCTTACACTCTTCTTGACCAAGGACTTAAATGGCAAAATATTCGCGGCTCTCTTGCCGCTATTGATAGAGGACTTGAATGGCTTCAAATGACAGCACGCTTTCAACCCGCCTGGACGGGGCGTGCATGGTGGAATTCCTTTCAACTGTACTTTGATCAATTGCCTGAGCGAACACAGCTCGAAGCCATTGAAGCCATCGTGAGACTTTCCAAAAGTTTGCGCTCTGATTTTCGCCGTGGTGTCAATAGCTATGATGTGCAAGCCATGGAAGGCAATATGTCACGCCTTGATGACAGTCTGCTGGAATATGAAAGCGGTGTGTGCATAACAGCTGGGGGCACTTTATTTTCCTTCGGGCGCACCACAGAGATAGAGCACGTTCTCTTAAGAGAAGAAGGCACCCTTATTGGCAATTGGATCGATGATGGGGATGAAGAATTAAGTTGGGACCAGATTGATTATCCATGGGACATGGCAAACTTTCCGTGGTGTTCAGTCAAAAAACATGAACGCGATATGCTGATGGCAGAGTGGTTTCATGGCCGCACGCTTTATCTCGTGTTAAGAGACAGCCAAGATGGCATGATTGGCTTTCGAAGATGCTATGCTGTAGCGCCTGTCGAACAGGCTTTGGAGGGTGTGTACAGCCATTCAAGCGGCAGATTCCAGCCCTCCCCGATGGGTACTGCACTTCTTGTTGCAGCACGAACAGACTTTGGCGATGTTGACGGCAAGCAAGCAGCCTCTTTTTCTGTTCTCGTTCATGCTACCCCCGCAGAAAACATAGCCCTTGGCAAGCTTTGGTTGGAGCCTGATGAACTGAAGGGCGGTGTCGAGATACTCAAAACACCTATCAACATTCCTTTACGCGCCGATGTTCGCGAACAATTCAAAATTTTATTGAGGTTTTAACATGAAGCATGAAAGTGGTTTACCATTTGCAATTGACAGGTCTCGCGGCAAAGAGGAACAGCAAAGCGTTGTGTTTTATGGACAACGCCCCTTTATCCAAAGTGGTGAACTGAATGAGGTTCAAACCATCATAAGGGGACGCCATGACCGCTTGGGGCGCCTTGTGGCACAAG
>NZ_CADEAK010000017.1 GCF_902825225.1 Bartonella vinsonii subsp. berkhoffii ATCC 51672 | reverse complement strand
AGGATTCCGTAAGAAATCTGGTGGTCCATATTGGTGTTATAATTATAAAGACCTCCCCATCTGTCAGCCTGGCGCTGTCATCCCGCAACGAAGTGTCGAAAGGCGTTTAAATAGCCCGTTTTGTAAACAGCATCCAGAACAATATGAATGCTATCTTTAAGTCTTGCAGCTGGTGAAATGAAGTGGATAGCGTTTTTTTCTTTTTGCTTATCCTTGATTTTGCCCGCCTCATGGATGCGATAGACAATATCTTCGCACATTTAAAGCAGTGGTTCTCAAAGAATTAGAAAAGCTATCATATTGAAGAAGGTGTTTTGTAAAAACTTTCTTTCCATAGATCATGCATTCAGTTATAAACGTAGTTCAGATCTCCCTTTGCTTTCGCGTTTAAGATCGCGGTGGAATGAACGGGTATAGACAATTTCTCGCATAGTAAGATTAGGTTCGTTTTTCAGATTTACGCACTTCGCTTCTATCCTCGCGAATCATGGCTCGTAAACCTTCTAATGATGTGCGTTCGACGCGTCCCATTTCGGCATCTTCTATAGTTTGTAATGTTTCTGGATTGGGTTGGAATAGATCAAGCGGTAAAGCTCGATCTCTAGCAATGCGCGTCATAAACATGCGCACTACATCCGATACAGTCAAGCCTGTGGACTTAATGACTGCACTTGCAATTTCTTGAACTTCATCAGGTATACGCGCTTGAATTTTGCCTATTATTAAATCTCCTATTTAATTTGTACTACAATGTAGTACACTTCGAGTTGATGTCAAGAGACACAACCGTAGTTTTTCATAAGAGGGCTTAGCAGAATTTAAAAAATTAATAGAGGAAGTTGGCAGAACAAAATATGTTTTGTAAAAACATGATTCGAAATCCTATTCCCTTACTTTTATCCACGCATCCCTTACTTTAAATATGGAGAATCAATAAGTTATTTGGAATAAAAAAGATTCTGGCTCCCCGGGCCGGATTCGAACCAGCGACCAACCGGTTAACAGCCGGTTGCTCTACCGCTGAGCTACCGGGGAACAGTGCCCAATTATCTGACTGCAAGGGCTATAGCAAAGCAATAGTGATTTGCAAAGAGTAAAATTACTTTTTTTTAAAAAAAATGCCATAAATGACAGAAGAAGAGGAAAAAAGAACAGAGAAGGTTTCTATAGCTTGACGGATGCGTTGCCTTCCCTTATTGACACTCTAATATTTTTGTTGATGAGGCCTCGTGGCGGAATGGTTACGCAGAGGACTGCAAATCCTTGTATCCCGGTTCGATTCCGGGCGAGGCCTCCAGCCGATTTAAATAAAATGGCTTTTGGGGATAATATACGCAAGTAAACTGCTTCTCTTCATGGTAAAGTGCTTTTGCATGAAAAATAATGCGATTAGAATCTCATTGTTGACGGTAGCGTCCTTTTTTGTAACACCCACAGTGAAAGATTTTAGGTTCTCATTATCGCTGTTTTGTTGTAGTTTTTGTTATATGTAGGAGAAAAGTGTCGTTATGGTTGCAGATTTTGCAGAGCTTCGTCGCAAAATGGTTGATAATCAAATTCGTACAGTAAATGTAACGGATTTATCAGTTCTTGAAGCATTTTTAACGGTACCGCGTGAAGATTTTGTACCAGAAGATATGAAAGCTTTAAGTTATCTTGATACCGATATTGTTGTCTATCCAGCGGAAAATGGCCTCCCTGCATGCTATTCGATGGGATCTGCCTCTTTAGCAAAATTGCTACAGCTTGCAACTGTAAAACCATCGGATATTGTTTTAGATATTGGTGCGAAGAGTGGTTATTGTGCAGCATTGCTTTCAAAACTTGCAGGCTCTGTGATTGCATTAGAAAGTAATAAAGCTCTTTCAGAGCAAGCTATTGAGGCTTTAAAACGTCATCGGTGTAACAATGTGGCTGTGATTCATGGACCTTTGGAGCAGGGATATGTTGTGGGGGGGCCTTATGATCTGATTTTTATCGAAGGTGCTGTTGATTTTATTCCGGAGGGTATTTTCTCTCAAGTGAGAGACGGTGGGCGTCTCATTGTGGTTGAAGGACATGGTAATTCCGGTGTTGCACGGATTTATGTAAAAGAAGATGGGATCATTGCGTCGCGTCGAGCTTTTAACCTCGCTGTAAAAGGTTTGCTTGGTTTTTTAAAAACGCCTGATTTTATATTTTAGTGTTTGTTGTGTTTGTAGGTAAAAGATAATTTTATGATTAATGTGGGGTTTGTTAGTGTGCGTAGTGTATTCAAAATAAACAAAAAAATTCAGGCAAGTTTGTTGCTGGTTTTGAGTGTTTTTCTATCAGAGCCTGTTTGTGCTGAAACATTGATGGATGCTTTTGCTAAAGCTTATATACATAATGCTAAGTTAAAGAGTGAACGTGCTGCTGTACGTATATCGAGTGATGATGTGGTTATTGCGCGCTCTGGGCTCTTACCACAAATTGAAGGGATTGGAAGTTATGGGCGAAGTAAGCTTATGGTGGGTCCTTATACCACTTCTGGATCTATAGGAATAAGATTAAATCAAAGATTATTTGACGGTTTCGTCACGCAGAATATGTTTTCTTCAGCACAGGTTAAATTACAGGCACAGCGTGAGTATCTTCGTAATGCTGAGCAAAATACGTTTTTCGACACTGTAACAGCCTATGCTAATGTGTATCAAACGCGTCGTATTGCTGATCTTCGTAGAGAAAATTTGGCTGCTCTCGAGGAGCAAGTTCGTTCGAATAAAGCAAAATTTGATGTGGGAGAGGGAGGGCGTGTTGATCTTTCCCAAGCACAAGCTGCGCGTTCCGTGGCTGTTTCAGAACTGAGTCTTGCACGTGCTGATGTAAAATCAGCAGAAGCAGCCTATAGACAAGTTATTGGTTTTGATCCTGAGAAATTACAGCGTCCACCAATGGCAAAAGATTTGCCGATGAATCTTGATGCCGCTTACCAACTGAGTGTACTTATGCATCCGGCAATTCTTTATGCAAAATATTTGGTTGACGCTGGACTTTATAATGTAAAGGCTAAAGAAGGAACATTACTTCCTAAAGTTGATTTTTCTGCAACAGCATCTTATAATCGTATTTACAGTGGTGTTGGGGAGGATGGAGTTTCTAAATCAATAGGATTGTCAGTCAGTGTTCCTATTTTTGAAGGTGGGCGTACGTCTGCTCAAATTCGTCAATCCAAGGAACAACTTGGGCAGGCTCGCCTTCAGCTTGATTTAGCTCAGAGTAGTACAAGACAAGCACTTACTTCTGCGTGGTTTCAGTTGGAGGGTGCACGCGCATCTGTTGTCGCTTACCGCGAGAGTGTTCGTGCTGCTGAAATCGCTCTTAAGGGGCGTGTCCAAGAAAATCGTGTGGGGCAATCTACCACATTAGATGTTTTAAATTCTCGTACTCAGTTGATTAATGCTCAAATTGCACTTGTGACAGCAGAGCGTAATGCCGTTGTTGCGAGCTATAGTGTTCAATCTTCCATTGGTAAATTGACTGCAAATTATTTAGGTTTGAAAACGATTAAACATATCCGATAATGCATAAAAGTAGCTTTTTAAATTAAATCTGTAAATAATTTCAGTCTGTACGGGGCTATCCATTGATCGTTGGGCATGTTTAGAAAATCTAGTTTAGATGTTGTTTTATCAATAAAGAAAGTTGTGTGTAGTGCCTTATTCATGACAATCACCTTTGAAAATATAGTAAGAGGTGTGTTGATCTTATGATTCTTTTGCTTACACTAAAAGTGTGATTCTCTTTGTTGTTGCGTCTTTGAGAGGTTTTTAAGTATGGTACAGAGTTCAAGCGTGTTACGTGAGCCAAGTATGGATGAAATTTTGACATCTATTCGTGAAATAATCGAAGAAAATGCGGTTCAACCTGATCACTTTTTAAATGAAGGGGGTGCAATGAATACCTCTGTAGATCGTTTAGAAGAAACATCCAAAGGTGGCTATGAGACAACCTTATCGGTTGATGATGCAATGAAAGCTTTAGCTGATCGTATTGGCCTTTCTTCTGAAAACCAGGATTCTCCGTCTATGCAAGAAAAAGAGAATATAGAGGCAGAAAATAGTACAGTTGGCGTGAACGTACAAAAGGTAAAGCTTCCTTCTGAAGAACAGCACCCTGTTCATAAAACAAAAGAATATAGTGATGAGAGTCGTGTCTCACAAATAGGAAATAGAGCGACTACTCGTGTGGAATTATCTGAATATTGTCTTTCTTCTGCCGAGAAGATTGCAGAGGATGTCTTGCGTCCGGCTATAGCAGAATGGTTACAATGTAAATTACCTGTTTTGCTTGAGAATATTTTGCGTGAAGAGATTGTTAAGGCAATTAAGAAATCCTCTTAATTATTTGTTTTTTATTATTTTTTTGCGTTCTCCATTTTAATTTTATATGAGATTCTGTTTGCGGTTTTGCAAGCTTGACATCAAGAGATGAGGTTTGTAGGGAGTATGATCGGATTTTTTAGATCATGTCCTGAATTTTTTAGCGGCGTTATGGGTGGGTAGAATGTTAGAAAAAAACTATGATGCTGCTTCTATAGAGCAACGGGTTGCAAAAAGATGGAAAGCTCGTGGTGCTTTTGAAGCGGGAGTAGGTTCAAAAAGCGATGCAGAGCCTTTTTGTGTTATGCTTCCGCCTCCCAATGTTACCGGCTCACTTCATATGGGCCATGCACTAAATACGACAATCCAAGATATTGTAGTTCGGTTTCAGCGGATGCGGGGTAAGAATGTATTGTGGCAGCCCGGTATGGATCATGCGGGAATTGCTACGCAAATGGTCGTTGAGCGTCAACTTGCAGAGCGTCAAGAGCCAACCCGCCAAGAAATGGGGAGAGAAAAATTTGTTGAGCGTATTTGGGAATGGCGTCATGAGGCTGGTGGGATTATTGCAAACCAGCTACGCAGACTTGGTGTTTCCTGTGATTGGTCGCGTGAGCGGTTTACAATGGATGAAGGTTTGTCCCAAGCTGTTCGTGAAGTTTTTGTTACGCTTTATAAGCAAGGGTTGATATATAGAGATAAACGTTTGGTTAATTGGGATCCTAAACTGTTAACGGCTATCTCGGATCTTGAAGTTGAACAAAAAGAAGTCAAGGGCCATTTATGGCATTTTAGATATCCACTTGAAGATCAAGTTTTTGATCCGAATGATTCTACAACTTTTATTACAGTGGCGACAACACGTCCAGAAACAATGCTTGGCGATACGGGAATTGCAGTTAATCCTGAAGATGAACGTTATAAAAATCTTATAGGTCAAAATGCTGTTTTGCCTCTTGTTGGGCGTAGGTTATTGATTGTTGGTGATTCTTACGCAGATCCTGATGCAGGGAGTGGTGCTGTAAAAATCACGCCAGCACATGATTTTAATGATTTTGAAGTAGGGCAGCGCAACAATCTACGTTTGATCAATGTTTTTACAAAAAAGGCTGAGATTTTTCTTCGTGAGAATGAAGCGTTTTTTGAGGGGTTGGTTTTATCAGATGAATTAAGATTATTAGTGGAAGAATTAGACCAATCTAACCGTTTTTTTGCTCGTGATCGTATTGTTTCTTTGATGGAAAAGGGAGGATATTTAGCAGCGGTTGATGACCATCCACACACTGTTCCTCATGGAGATCGCAGTGGGGTACCTATTGAACCATTCTTGACAGATCAATGGTATGTTCATGCCGCGGAATTAGCTAAGCCAGCGATAGAAGCTGTTCGTCAAGGGAAAACACAATTTGTTCCTGATAGTTGGAAGAAAACCTATTTCAATTGGATGCAAAATATTCAACCTTGGTGTATTTCACGCCAATTATGGTGGGGACATCAGATACCGGCTTGGTATGGGCCTGATGGTACGGTTTTTGTTGAAAAAAGTGAAGAAGAAGCTTTAGCTGCGGCTCTCTCGCATTATGGTGAAGTGGTTGAATTAACCCGTGATGAAGATGTCTTAGATACATGGTTTTCCTCTGCTCTTTGGCCTTTTTCAACACTAGGTTGGCCAAACAAAACGCCTGAATTAGCTACCTTTTATCCAACATCTCTATCGGTTACAGGGTTTGATATCATCTTTTTCTGGGTTGCGCGTATGATGATGATGGGGCTGCACTTTATGGGTGAAGTTCCTTTCCCAACGGTTTATGTGCACGCTTTGGTCCGAGATCAGAAGGGGGCAAAGATGTCAAAGTCGAAGGGGAATATTATTGATCCGTTAGAGCTCATTGATCAATATAGTGCTGATGCACTCCGTTTTACTTTGGCTATTATGGCGGCGCAAGGGCGTGATGTCAAACTTGATCCTTCCCGTATTGCAGGTTATCGTAATTTTGCTACGAAATTATGGAATGCTACCCGATTTGCAAAGATGAACGGTGTTAAGCATGATCCGGCTTTTAAGCCAGAAAAAGCAAAACTTGCGCTTAATCGTTGGATTTTAACAGAGTTATCTCAAACTGTTTCAGCAGTCACTACTGGTATTGAAAATTATAAATTTAATGAATCGGCTAGTGCACTTTACCGCTTCATTTGGAATATATTCTGTGACTGGTATTTAGAGCTTCTCAAACCCATATTTCAAGGGTCAAATGAGGAAGCTAAAAATGAGGCTCAGGCTTGTACCGCTTGGGTTTTAGATGAAGTTTATAAGCTTCTTCATCCTTTTATGCCTCATATGACAGAGGAGTTGTGGTCTCTTACAGAAACATCAAGCATGAAGCGTCAGGATATGCTGGCATTGATACAATGGCCAGAGGAAATGTTTGTAGATGAAGAGGCTGCTGCTGATGTTAATTGGCTTATTGATATTGTTAGTGGGATTCGATCTGTGCGTTTTGAAATGAATATTCCCGCCGGTACGTTAGCACCTCTTGTTATTGTAGAAGGAGGAGAAATAACGCGAGAGCGTGTGCAGCGCTATGATACTCTTCTTAAAAAGTTAGCGCGTATTAAAACAATTCATTTCTCTGATAAAGTTCCAGCTATATCAGCACAAATGGTTTTGGGAGAGGCGGTTTTTTGTTTACCATTGGGGCAGTTGATTGATTTGGAAGCTGAACGTGCTCGTTTGATGAAAGATATGAGAAAAATTGAACAGGATATTGAAAAAATATCGGTTAAATTAAACAACCCTAAATTTGTAGCAAATGCAAAGCCGGAAATTGTTGAGATTGAGCGTGACAGAATTATAGAATTGCATGCTGCGCAGAAGAAAATATCTGTTGCTTTAGAACGCTTGACGTAATTGGTCTTTTATTCCCTGTTCTTCTGGTGAATGTTATCATGGAAATACAACTGAGCTTTATCGTTTTTGCTTTGATAAAATAAGTTGTTATATTTATTTTTAATGTTGCTTACTGTTGTTAAGATTCAACGGTTTCTGAATATTTCATCCATCTTAAAACTCTTTTTCAGTACACACAATTTCTCTCTTGAGCAGTTTCTGTTCTTTCAGAATAAGAATGTTGAAATAACCATATGCTATCATATCAAGCAATCTATTATGAAATAGAGAATTTTGATTTATGATTAAAAATCAATTTTTTACATATAAAAGTAAAAGATTATTTTAAGGTGATGCTTTTTGCGTTTTCCATTTATTTATCTTTCTGTTAGCCTTCTTATATTCAAGAGATTTTCTTTTACTAAAAAGATGTTGAATTCATACAAAGCATTTTGTAGCAAAAGGAATGATTAAAAATGAGAGAATGGGGGAGATTTAGATGGTAAACAGGTTTAAGGCGTGGCAAAACGCTGTCCTTATTATTGCTTTTGGGGGAGTTTTTTCTACTGCTTATGTCATGGATGTAAATAGTGAGCAAAAAGTTATTGATGATTCGTTTTATTTTTTAAAACGCGGTATGTCTGCTTATAAAAATGGGCAAATAAATCAGGCACTTTCAGCATTACGTTGTGCCGCCGATATGGGAAATATCGATGCGCGCTGGAAACTTGGCTCTATTTATGCAGAGGGTGATGGCGTCCCTAAAAATGATTATAAGGCATACAATTTTTTTGCATCTATCGTTGAAAAAGCTGTTGATCTAGATTCAGAAGATGCAAGCTATGTTTCTGATGCATTGGTTAGACTTGCAGGGTATATAAAAAAAGGCATCCCTCAATCACCTGTAAAACCTAATCCTTCTTACGCTGCTCGCCTTTATATGCAGGCTGCAATGAATTATGGAAATTCTAAAGCTCAGTACCATTTGGGAAAAATATTTTTAAGGGGTGAGGGAAGGGAGAAAAACCTTTTACAGGCAGCACGATGGTTTCAGCTTTCAGCAAGAAAAGGAAATCCTCCAGCTCAAGCAATGCTTGGAAATATGCTGATTGCAGAAGGAAAAATTGCTCGCGGTACAGCAATGTTAACTGTAGCCTATCAAAAAGCTAATGTAAAAGATCGAGATTGGATTCGCCCTCTGAAAGAGCACGCTATTGCCCTTTGTGATGAATTCGAAAAGCGTAAAGCATTCTCACTGGTTGGTGATATTTTAAAAAATAACCATTTTTGAATATCTTACTACAATATTTTCTTGTGTATCTGATATGAGTTCTGACCTCTTATGTTATAAGAAGGTGGCTTTCGGTTATAACATGACTACTAATGGCTAAGGATTTTAGACAAAAAATCCTGTGCACGTGGAATTCTGGCTTGTGGATCAGAAAAGAACTCTTTCGATGAACAGTCCTCAAGAATTTTTCCTTGATCCATGAAAATAACACGTTCAGAGACTTTTTGCGCAAACCCCATTTCATGTGTTACACAAATCATTGTCATACCTTCTTCTGCTAAGCTGATCATGACATCGAGTACTTCATCCACCATTTCAGGATCTAGAGCAGATGTTGGTTCATCAAAAAGCATAACAAGCGGATCCATAGTTAAGGCACGTGCGATAGCAACCCGTTGCTGTTGACCTCCTGATAGTTGGCCAGGGTATTTATTTTTATGATCGATAAGCCCAACGCGTTCAAGATATAACAAACCGCGTTCAAGCGCTTCTTTTTTGCTGCGCTTTAAGACTTTAATTTGTGCAATTGTCAAATTTTCCGTGACAGATAGATGGGGAAAAAGTTCGAAGTGTTGAAATACCATTCCTACCTGACTACGCAATTTAGGCAAATTCGTTTGTTTTGAATGAACTGGTATTCCATTAATCCAAATTTCACCTTTTTGAAAAGGGACGAGAGCATTAATGGTTTTAATGAGTGTTGATTTACCTGAACCAGATGGTCCACAAACGACAACAACTTCTCCCTTGTTGATATTGGTTGTACAGTTTTTAAGAACATTAATTTCGCCATACCAGTTAGAAACATTTTTTATTTCGATCATATGAGTAGACATTTTTTTTCCTATTACCGAATAATGGATATTTTTTTTTGCAGATACACGACTATCTGCGACAGTGTAAAACAGATAACAAAATAGAAAAGTGCTGCTAAGATATAGGCTTCTTGCTTTACACCGAAATTGTTAGCAACAATATCAAAACCGTTCAAAAGGCTATGTCCACTGATTGCATAAACAAGCGTTGTGTCCTGAAAGAGGATAATAACCTGGGTTAAAAAAACTGGCAACATATCTCTGAAAGCTTGGGGAAGAATGACAATGTACATATTTTGCCAATATGTCATCCCTAGCGCTTGTCCTGCATGTTTTTGTCCTTTGGCAACAGAATTTATACCAGCACGCATAATTTCGGCAAAATAAGCGGTTTCAAATGCGGTGAAGGTGATGAGTGCTGATTTATTTGCACCAATTGATGTTCCAGTGAGGAAAGGTAAAAGGACAAAAAACCATAAAATAACCATAACAAGCGGGATTGAACGCATGGCAGTTATGTAAATTATTGCAAGCCAAGAAAGCAGTTTCATAGAAGAAAGCCGCATCATTGCTAAGAGAGTGCCGAATATAAGTCCTAATATCGTCGCAAAAAGAGTTAAAAAAACACTAAAGAGTAAACCTGACAGGATATAAGAACAGAATATATCAAAAGTGAAAAATGAAAAATCAAAGTCTGAAAAATTGAAAGGAAAAGAAAATTCAAACTTGGAGGTTATGAAATTTATCATCTTCAGTGTTCCTCTGTTTGAAAGTTAGGAATTTTGAGCATTTGCTCAATAATTGTCATGATGATGAATACGAACAAAGCTATAAAAATGTAAAGAACCGTGACAATTAAATAGTTTTCATAAACATGGCTTACTTCTTCGATTGTTTGGTACTGAAATTGCATCAATTCATTTATCGAAACGGCAAATGCTATAGATGAATTTTTCACAATACCCATTGCTTCTGAAGTGAGAGGGGGCATGATTGTACGCATAGCACGTGGTAATATGATATAGCGATAAATTTGATAGGTCGTAAATCCCATTGCCATAGCTGCGTAGCGTTGTCCAGAAGGAATGGCCTCAATCCCTGAGCGTACTTGTTCTGCGATTCGCGCCGATGTAAAGAAACCTAAGGCACATGTTATGAGAAGAATAGGCGAAAAGCTCATCGCTGGAGGATAAACTTTAGGCACAACAAAATACCATAAAAACACTTGTACAAGCAAAGGAATATTACGCATAATTTCCACCCAGATATTTCCGATAGCACGCAATAAGCGACGGATCACGGAAGTGTTGGGCAGGGTGCGTATTGTTCCTATAATGATGCCAAAAAATACCGCTAAGATCAGTGAAGAAACAGACAATATCACCGTATTTTTTAAGCCATCAAGGAGTGTATCTAAGTAGGTATGACTTACACCAGGAGTTCCAAGGCATCCAGCCACGAAGGTTTGGGTAAGGTCATCTGTACAAAGAAAAGAAAAGTCCATTAATTGATTTTCCTGAATTTAGTCATCTGCAAAAGAATAAAACCAGCCATATTTACATATGCTGAATTTATTAAAAAATGAACCAAAATATAACCACACTCAATTTTCATAGAGTGTGGTTGTTTTTTTAATTCTATCATTTATTTTCTGTATAGTTTTCACGAGGTTTATTATTAGGATGCTCCCAAGCGTATTTTGTTGCTTGAGATAAAGGAAGGTTAATAATAGTATTTGTGGGCGGAATTGGTTTCATAAACCATTTATCGTAAAGTTTTTCAAGTGATTCGTTTTTTATTTGACGTACAATACTGTCATTGATTTCTTTTTCAAAGTTTTTGTCATTTAATCGGAGTATACAAGCGATGGGTTCGACTGAAAGCACTGTATCAAGAATGACATAATCGGATGGCTTTTTTGATTTTGCGATAAGGCCAGCTAGAATTGAGGCATCCATAACAAATGCATCCGCACGGCCAGACTCTAATAATAAGAAGCTATCTCCGTGATCTTTGCCTTTTACAACATTAAAGTGAAGTTTTTTTGCACGTTTATTTTTGCGGATAAGCCGAACAGACGTTGTACCAGTAGTGGTTGCAACTGTTTTTCCATTTAAATCATCAAGAGATTTAATGTTGGAATTTTTCTTTACGGCAATCCGAACCTCTTCAACATAAGTGGTATAAGCAAATGCGACTTCTTTACTGCGTGCAATATCATTTGTTGTTGAACCACATTCAAAATCATAGGTGCTATTTTTTAAGAGAGGAATTCTATTTTGCGATGTGATGGGAAGATAATGAATTTTGATTGGCTTACCAATTTTTTTTGAAATATCGTCAATAATACGCTCTGCCATTTCTGTATGAAAACCTACATATTTGTCATTCCCTAGAGCATAGGCTAAACCTGATGATTCGCGAACACCCAGTGTGATCTCTCCTGTTTTTTTTATTTTTTCGAGTGTATCATTTTCAGCGTGTGCCATACTTGTGAGCCCAATAGCCGTTGCTGCAATAAATATTAATAATGATTTTTTCATTATGTCCTCCATTCATTTATAGTTTTTTATTCTTGTTTTATTGTTTTAAATATATTGTCATGCACGGTGTAGCACGAATTATATTTGAGGTGGGATATTTTTATTTCAACAAATCAGTTGTTGTACTCTTGTTAATTGAAATTAAAATGTGCCCAAACAGGCGTGTGATCTGATGGTTTTGTGTAGCCTCTTACTTCTTTTTGACTATAAGAACAGATAAGTTGATCGACAGCTTCTGGTGATAATAGCAAGTGATCAATGCGAATCCCGTTATTTTTCTGCCAAGCACCAGCTTGAAAATCCCAGAAACTGAATGAGGAGTTTTCTGTGACATTACGAATCGCATCATAAAAACCTAAATGAATTATGCGCTGGAAGGCTTGTCTTGTTTGTGGAAGGAATAAGGCATCATGATTCCATTCTTGAGGATTTTTTGCGTCTAATGGGGTAGGGATGACATTATAATCACCAGCTAGGACAAGGGGTTCTTCATATGCAAGCAATGATTTTGCATGTGCGTACAATCTTTCCATCCATTCTATTTTATAAGAATATTTTTCGCTTGTGATAGGGTTTCCATTTGGCAGATAGAGGGATGCAACACGGATAACGCCTTTATTTGTTAAATAAACAGCTTCAATGTATCTGGTTTGTTCATCATTGTCATTGCCTGGTAATCGGCGGATAACTTCATCAGGTGTTTTTTTAGAGAGAATCGCAACACCATTAAAACTTTTTTGTCCGTGTGTTTCTATATGATACCCTAAGCCTTCAATTGCATCGCGGGGGAAATTTTCATCGGTACTTTTTATTTCTTGTAGACAGACTATATCGGGTTGGGTTTTCTGTAACCATTGACACAATGTTTCATGCCGCGCTTTTATTCCAGCAATATTCCATGTTACTATTTTCATGGTACTCATCTTAAATATTACCCGTGCAATTTTTTATTGCATGGTTGAAATGTCTTATAAATATTCCCAAGATTTGTGCTCTTTCATTAGATTGCTGGTCTTTTTTGTGTAGAGATATTACTATGAAAAACTAGTTTATCAAGAACTTCTGTAAAAGCCAAACTAAAGTCTTAATCATTGCATTTATTTTTATTTTTTAAAACTTTCTAATGTTTAGTTCTTGACGAATGTATGTGTTCTCGCTATTAGAGACCACTATAACCAGTATGAGAGTGATTGGTGATTTCGGGTGTTTACTCGAAGAAATCATTTAAACCGGTTTGTAAAAGATTAAAAGCAAATGCCAATGCAAAAGGTTCGTGCCTTCTCTGCTTGTAATCGGGTAAGCTGTTTATAACAGACGTGCCCGATTTTGTGTGTAAGCTTAGACATTTATTTTGATTCTATCGAAATAAAAGAAATGAAAAGCCCGAGTGGGCAAGACGAACTTAGATCGAAAAGAGGAAGGTTATATGCCTACCGTAAACCAGTTGATTCGCAAACCGCGTGTAGCGCCAGTTAAGCGTAATAAGGTTCCTGCTCTTCAGTCGAATCCGCAGAAGCGTGGGGTTTGTACGCGTGTCTATACAACGACGCCCAAAAAACCGAATTCTGCACTTCGGAAAGTTGCTAAAGTCCGTTTGACAAATGGATTTGAGGTGATAGGTTATATTCCTGGAGAGGGGCATAATCTTCAAGAACACTCTGTTGTAATGATTCGGGGTGGTCGTGTGAAGGATTTGCCAGGGGTTCGTTATCACATTATTCGTGGTTTGCTTGATACGCAAGGTGTCAAGAATCGTAAACAGCGTCGTTCAAAATATGGCGCGAAGCGTCCAAAATAATCCAAAATAATATTGAGAGACAAAGCTAATGTCCCGTCGCCATAGAGCAGAAAAACGTGAAATTAATCCTGATCCCAAATTTGGTGATTTGGTTATTACAAAATTTATGAATGCCATCATGTTTGATGGTAAGAAGTCAGTTGCTGAGCGTATTGTCTATGGTGCGCTTGAGGTTATGGGAAAGAAGGTGAAGACGGATCCTGTGGCTCTGTTTCATCAGGCTTTGGAGAATGTTTCTCCTCATATTGAAGTGCGTTCGCGACGCGTTGGTGGTGCTACTTATCAAGTTCCGATAGATGTTCGTCCTGATCGTCGTCAGGCTCTTGCTATCCGCTGGTTAATTTCGGCCGCTCGAGGGCGGAATGAGACGACAATGATTGATCGTCTTTCTGGAGAGTTGATGGATGCAGCTAATAATCGCGGTTCTGCAGTGAAGAAGCGTGAGGATGTTCATCGTATGGCTGAGGCTAATCGTGCATTCGCTCATTATCGCTGGTAGGCGTATTTAAGGATAAGGCAAGTATAATGGCTCGCGAATATAAAATTGAAGATTATCGTAATTTTGGTATTATGGCGCACATTGATGCGGGTAAAACCACTATGACTGAGCGTATTTTGTTTTATACGGGTAAGAATCATAAGATTGGTGAAACCCATGATGGTGCTTCTACAATGGACTGGATGGAGCAGGAGCAGGAGCGTGGTATTACGATTACATCTGCTGCAACAACAACCTTTTGGGAAGGGCGTGATGGGCGGAAGCGCCGTTTTAATATCATTGATACGCCAGGGCACGTTGATTTTACGATTGAAGTTGAGCGTTCTTTGCGTGTTCTTGATGGTGCGATAGCATTGTTGGATGCAAATGCTGGTGTGGAGCCTCAGACGGAGACAGTTTGGCGGCAGGCTGAGAAGTACCGTGTGCCGCGTATGGTTTTTGTCAATAAAATGGATAAGATAGGCGCCGATTTTTATCGTAGTGTAGAGATGGTTGGTTCTCGATTGGGGGCTAGGGCACTTGTTTTGCAATTGCCAATCGGAGCTGAAAATGATTTTGAAGGCGTTGTTGATCTTATTGAGATGAAGGCGTTGAAATGGGATGGCTCTATTGGTGCTTCGGCTGTTGTGAGTGAGATTCCATCCGATTTGAAGGAGAAGGCGGAAGAGTATCGCGAGAAATTAATTGAGATGGCTGTTGAGGTTGATGAGGTTGCAACAGAGGCTTATTTGGAAGGTGTTATGCCAACAAATGAACAGCTTGTTTCTTTTATTCGTAAGGGAACGATAGAAGTTCAGTTTCATCCAGTTCTTTGTGGTACTGCTTTTAAAAATAAAGGTGTTCAGCCGCTTTTGGATGCCGTTGTTTCTTATCTTCCTTCTCCAGTTGATGTTCCTCCAATTAGTGGCGTTGATGTGAAGACTGAGTCTGAAGCAACGCGTGAATCTTCAGATGATGCTCCGCTTTCTATGCTTGCTTTTAAAATTATGAATGATCCGTTTGTTGGGTCGTTGACTTTTTGTCGTATTTATTCTGGTAAGGTTCAAAAGGGTGTATCTCTCGAAAATACTGTGAAGAAAAAGAGGGAGCGTTTGGGGCGTATGCTTCAGATGCATTCAAATTCTCGTGAAGATATTGAGGAGGCATTTGCTGGTGATATTGTTGCTCTCGCGGGACTTAAAGAGACAACAACAGGTGATACTCTTTGTGATCCTTTGAAGCCCATTATTTTGGAGCGGATGGATTTTCCTGAGCCTGTTATTGAAATTGCGATTGAGCCTAAAACGAAGGCAGATCAGGAAAAAATGGGTATTGCTCTCAATCGTTTGGCTGCTGAAGATCCTTCGTTTCGGGTAAAATCTGATGAAGAATCGGGGCAAACCATTATAGCTGGGATGGGTGAGCTTCATCTTGATATTATTGTTGATCGTATGCGGCGCGAATTTAAGGTTGAGGCGAACATTGGGCAGCCTCAGGTTGCTTATCGTGAATCGATTACTAAAACAGCAGAAATTGATTATACGCATAAGAAGCAATCTGGTGGTGCTGGGCAGTTTGCTCGTGTTAAAATTATTTTTGAACCTCATGACGGTGATGATTTCCTCTTTGAATCAAAGATTGTTGGTGGTGCTGTTCCTAAGGAATATATTCCCGGTGTTCAAAAGGGGATTGAGAGTGTTATGGGATCAGGGCCTCTTGCGGGATTTCCTATGCTTGGTGTAAAGGCTACATTGATTGATGGTGGTTATCACGATGTTGATTCTTCTGTTTTGGCTTTTGAGATTGCTGCTCGTGCAGCTTTTCGTGACGGGGCAAAAAAAGCTGGTGCACAGCTTCTCGAGCCAGTTATGAAGGTCGAGGTTGTGACGCCGGAAGATTATGTTGGTGATGTTATTGGTGATCTCAATTCTCGTCGCGGTCAAATTTTAGGGACTGAGGCGCGTGGTATTGCTACAGTTGTGAATGCAATGGTTCCTTTGGCGAATATGTTTGGTTATGTGAATACTCTTCGTTCGATGAGTCAGGGGCGTGCGCAATATACAATGCAGTTTGATCATTATGAGCCTGTTCCTTCAGCTGTTGCTTTGGAGATTCAAAAGAAATACGCGTGATTTGATTATATAATTAATTTTTTAACTTAGTCCTTTATTTGGATAGAAAATGGAGAGCTCAAATGGCAAAGAGCAAATTTGAACGTACGAAGCCGCATGTTAATATTGGAACGATTGGTCACGTTGATCATGGAAAGACATCGTTAACAGCAGCGATTACGAAATATTTTGGTGAATTTAAAGCGTATG
>NZ_CADEAK010000016.1 GCF_902825225.1 Bartonella vinsonii subsp. berkhoffii ATCC 51672 | reverse complement strand
CTATATTATTTATGTTTATTGTTGTCGTGCCAATATTCATACCACGCGCCTTAAAGCGGATAATGATATCATTTTTGTATTTTGCTATCGGCGAAACCGTCGTCAACGTGATTGATGTTGTTTGTTCATTTCCATTCACAATAAACTTTGAGTCAAGAGAACCACCATTATCGGCAAGATATTCACGTATACGCTGCATCATAATCCGCGCACTATCATTGACAGAACTAGGTGGCTGCCCTTCTGCCCAATTAATCATACTATCTGAATTGGCATTTTGATCAGCTGTGAGTGACCAGTCATAAATATCAGACATGATAAGCCCCCGTTCTTCTTAATAGCTCTTCGCGCAATTGCTCTTCTTTTTGCCGCCCATAGAAACCACCAGATTGCCGCTTAGAGGAATCAATCAGAGGTGTTAAATCCATAGGGCGCCCTGACGATTGTGAAAAACCCGCCATGACTGGTTGCTGTAACATTTGTTGCTGAGCTAGCTGCATTTGTTGATTTTGTCTTTCTCCACTCTCTCTCATTAAATGAAGCAAACCAGCGAACCCCTTTTTAAGAGAGTTAGAATTAATACCTTGTGTTTGCAATGGTGTGGTTTCCATAACCTGTCCTGTGAGATTATCTCTGCTTTCAGGTGCCATCATCCTGTTTGGGAATGGCGTGTCATATGCCATCAATTGGTTGCCCACTTGATCACCTTGAGCCCATTGCCCCCCTTGAATTGTCTTTTGAAGCCTCTCAAACCCACGCAAAGGACCCACCTCGTTTGGTGCTGCTTGTCCATTTCCTTGGCTTTGTTGTATCGTTCTTTTCGAAGGGGCTCCCATTTTATTGTAAAGCCCATAAATATGATTCATAAAATCCCCAGCTGTCGCTTCACTGTTGCCACCGTTGAGTATGACTGCCTGTCGACCTAAAAGCTGGCTTGCTGGCATATGTGGATTTTTGATAAGTTTTACTGCCCCTGCTGGTCCTTGTTGGTGTGCAAGGTAAAGCTCTGCCTCTGATGGCTCTCTGCCTAATGCTGTGGCTAAATAACGTATATTGTCTTTTGTTAATCGCGCCATTGCATCGGTTGCTTGAAAGGGGTCAAACTTGTTATTAAGTTGATAATGTTTTGCTGTTGAATCTAAAAATTGATACAGTCCCCCCGCACTACTGTTCTTATTTTTTGCATGTGGGTTACCATTGCTTTCTATCAGTGCGACACGTTCAAGAAAGCTTTCTGGCAAGCCATATTTTTGTGCTGCCTGTGAGATGGCGTGCTTCACATTGGGATGAAAATTGATCATTAGTTTATAACCGTTCTATCAACGCTGCTATTCAAAATAATGCCAAGAAAATTGATGAACTTTGTATGATCTTCTTTTGTTATTAAGCGTTTCTTTTCTGCTTCATGAAACTTCTTAATTAACTCAACGGCTTTTTCCCTCGCTAACCCAAACTCCCCTTTTTCTCGTGCTGTTATGAGAGCCGCAATATCTCTCTCAGTCTCTCTATGCACTCCTAAAAGTTTGCGTCCCCATTCTCTTGCTAAAGTTTTCAGGGTTGTCTTGATTAGGTGAATCTTTCCTCCTATCGCAGCGCCTTCTACTGCCTTTTCTTCCACTTCACCCATATGGTTTGGCAATCGTGCAAAAAGCCTTGACCTCTCCACTTCTGGTCGCAACACTTTCATAAGTTGCTTAGCTTTATCCTCACCAAAAACACGCCGTAATTTTTCTTGACCATTTTTTGTGTCAAACAAACTCAAAAGATTGTGTTCAAAATTCCTTGCATTGCCTGCCGCATGCTCTATTTGCGACCGTATACCTTTTTGAAATGCCTCTTTTTCTATCAACCCAAGATCGGAAATTTGGCTTTTGACAGTATCAATATTAACACTCTTCTTTAGTGCTTCCTTTCCGTGATCTAAAGCATCTCCAATTGTGCGCTCGTCATAATAAATTTTCCGTGCTTTAGCATAATCTGGAGATGACGTATCCAAAACGTCCAGAATGCGTTGTTTGAAATCCGTTAAATCTCGAGCATATCCCCATTTCCCTTTGATACGAGCAGAATTAATTTGATCATCCAAAACCTCTTTCATCTTATGCAAAATCCGCATATTCAGCTTTGGATATCCATTGTTCCCTATAACTGTTGCATCCACTTCATTTGGCATTTGTGCGATTGCTTTTTTGTATGCTTTTTGAAAGGCGGGGGTTTCTTGCAAGCGCGATAAATCTTCACGAACAGCATTTGAAATAGGAGAAGCTTTCGCCCTCTCATAAAATGGTTCAGCTTTTTTCTGTGCTTGTTTGATAATCTCCTGCTTTAAATCGAGCGTATCGACTTTTGGACCCATCACATCTGTCAATCCATCCCTCACCCGTGTTATACTCGCATCTTGCCTAGCGCCTAAACGATTACTTATGAGCGAATATGTATCATGGTCTTTTTTTGCTGCCCTAAAAGCTCTTGCAGCAAGCCCATCATGAAGATCAATAATCATTGAATCAGGACCACGCTGTTTTAATGCCCTCTCAAGCTTATCAACACCTTCATCCCCTAAAGTTTGGCTTACATCCCTCAGTGCTCTGTTGCTTATTTTAAATGCTTCTTTTTCTGGCATTTGCGCTGCTTTTTCTGCCATTTCAGCTGGGCTTATAGGTCCTCTCAATGCTGCTTTAAGTGATTTTGTAACAAAAGGTGTCACTTTTGATACACCATTGGCAACAAATGGCGTTACAGCACCTAGCCCCGCACCTAATCCTGCAGACACGAGAGTATCCGCCAAACCCTCTCCCTCACCACTGCCTGCTATTCCGCCATAAATGGCTCCAGTTTTTGCTGCACGCCCCAAGCTAAATTTTGCCGCCTCTTTACTTGCTACAGCTTTTATTGCTGCTTCACCTGCAGCTTTTGCCGCTGCCCGTTCCGCACCCTCTGCTAAAGCAGATTGCACCGCCCTTTCTCCTGCTGCTAAAGCTTTACTGGTTATTTGTGCTCCTGCAACACCAGCTCTACCTCCCAGCACAACATCAGCCCCAATTGCCGCACGAGTAGCAGCAGAAGCGCCAAGACCTGGTATTAGAAAAGGAATTGCAGCACCCGTTAAATTCCCCGCAAGAGATGCATAAAAATGATCTCGGTGCGCCGCCCTTTGATAATCCCCCCATCGTTTTTTCACTTCATTATATTTTTTGACAGCCTTATCTGTTCCATTCCACAACCCCTCCCAAAATGCTGATGCCAACCCTGCAGCTTCATCATCATAGCCTAGGGTTAGCCCATGAAGAGCTCCCCATCCATAAGCACCCACTGCACTTGGATGTGGATCCTCTTCTTCTGTTGCACCATTATTTCCTGTAACAGAACCTCTTAGCCTTTCCTTATTCTTCGCGAAAAGCTCTTGAAGCTGTTCTGGTGTATAGTCACTTATATGCCCAATGACTCTTGTGTTTTTACGATGAATAAGAGGAGGAATTACTTCAGCCATTGGTTTTTTTCTCCTTAATGCGTCCATCACTATCAATAAACAATACACCTTCCGGTAATGCATCTATCTGTTTTTCTAGTGAATCATTTGATTGTGCATGTTTCCCCTTATAAGCATCTTCCCCATAGGCTGCTCGAACGAGTTCGCGTGTTGCCTCTGCACCACCAAAAAGAAGTGCGCGCGTTGCCGCATTGGATTTATTGAAAGTGTCAATAACGGTTTTTAAAGATTTCTTCATTTGCTCTGCAGAAAGATCTTGATACAGCGCTGCTACAGAATTTTGCAAAGTTTGCAATTCCATATTAGACAAATTCCCAAAGCCAGATGCACCATTTGGTGAAAATGCTTTTGCTTTTCTCAAGGCATCAATCCCAATATTCGCCTTCAATGAATCAAGCATATGCCCGAAATCTTTTGCCCTAGAATTAGGAAGGAACGACATTATAGGACCACTAAAACCAACAACATGCGGGTATTCCTCAACAATTTTTAGCAATTCTTTAGAAGCTGAGAGTATACGATTTGATCTGTCTGCTGTTTCCAGAATTTGCATTTGTGTTTGTTGGTTTTTACGCTCCTCCTCCTTCTGTTCTTGGATTAATTTATGTTCTGCACCACTGCCTGCAATTGGCACCGCACGTATGCCACCAAGTGCATTTTCGTCCTTAACATACATATAACCTGATTCAGGCTTTGACAGCATGCCATCGGTATTCCCCCCTAATCCGGAAGCAGTGGAACGCTGTCCTCCTTGGACAGGTATAATTTTCCCTGTGCTTGTTGAGACTTGGAAAGTCATATTCTCAGGCAATCCCTGCTCTGCCTTTTCCGCTGCTGTCAATGTTCTATAGCCTTCTTGAGGGCTTAACGTACTGCCTATAACTTTCATGGCAAGATCTGGATATTGCACAAGGGCTTGTGCGTCTTTATCACTATATCCTTTAGAGCGTAAAAACTCAAAAATGGGTCTATTTTGAGCACGTACATTATTGCCCTGCCGCATAACAAGCGCTGCATTTGAAAAACTTTCTTGCGGTGTTTTTCCTGATGCTAACCCTGCAAAAAAATCCATTAAATGCTCGGAAAATTCTGATTTTCTAAAACGATCCCATAAGCCGCTTGGATTTGCATCTTTATGGAGAAAATTCCCAACAGCGTTTACATAATCCGCTGCCTGTTCGGGCTTAGCATTTGCTTTTAAATGTTCTTCTTCTGAAACAGGCGTATGAGAAAGTGCTTCTTGATTGACAGGACTGCTTTCCTGTGGATTTTCTGCCATAGATCTGTTGTTGATCTCTGCAATGTAATCCATGGCATTTTTCTGCTGTCGTTGTGCTTCATCCCCACTAGACTGATCAATGTTCGCAAAAAGTGGAGATTGAGGGATCATTGATGCAACACCTCCCTGCTCTGAGAAGTCATGCTTTTGTTGCTCTGGCGCCTCTTGTATCTTAACAGTATCCTTTGAAACATCCGGCAAGGGGGGCATTTGGCGCTTTAAATCATCCGTAGACATAATCAATTCTGCTGGCGTTTTTTTCCCAACTTCTCCTCCTCCTGTTTGAGAACCGCGAATAAGCTCTGTAGGACTCAATTTTTGTGGAGTAGCAGCCCCATCTGTCGCATCAAAAGGGTCTGTGCTAAAAGCGGCACGTTCTAAAAAACTTGGCTTGTATCGCCCTTCCAACGGCGTGCTTGGAGGTGCAGAAAGCTGTTCAAACAAATGCTTTGGCAATTGAGGTATGACCTCATACATCAAGGGACGCAAAAATTTCGGATCAAACAACTTTAAAAGAGAATTTGTGTTTTCTTGTTCCATCACTGCACCCTTTCCATCTCAAATCCAAGCTTGCTATAATCAACATGCAATAAGCCCGTATCAGGATGTACAAAAACAGCTTCAGGATTTGACTTCAAAACATCTTGTGCCATCACCCCAAGGTAGCGCTCTGGATGCCCCTTGTAATTATATTCATAGAGTTTGTGTCCATCTCGCTGCCCCACTTGCACGATATTTTCTTTCGCTCTTCTATCGCTAAGTCCCGCAAAAGTACCAAGGATAGTTCCAACATTTCCAACAATTTCCCATGGATTAGGTCTTGGCGGTGGAGTAAATGTCGTCCTTTGTCCTGTTTGCGTTCCATAATTTCCAGCAACAGCCCCACCAGCTGCAAGCAACTTACTTAACTGGTCCCAATCAAGATTGTTCTGCTGCTCCCATTTTTGCCGCTCTTCATCCAAGTGCCGTTGACGATTAGCATCAAGCACACTCCCTCCCGTCAACGCATTAAGATTTGCCTGACCTTGACCTTGAAAGAAGTTATTGGCGCCCGCCAACTGATTTTGGTTTGCTTGATCAATAAGACTATTGGCATTCATCATGTTGTTGACATCTTGGTTATATTGCTGTGATAAAGCTTGTGTTGCTATGCCCCCCAATTCGTTAGCAAGAACCCCAGTATGCGCCCCAGAACCATAACGCCCCGCACCTGCCAATGAACTATTAATAGAATTTGTTGCTTTATTTAATGTGTTTTGAAGTGCTTCATTAAAGTAAGGATTATTGCCTATTTGTTGCCCTGAAGCCATGTTCTTTAAGTTCTGGCTTGTTGAATTTTGCCCTGTGGCTAATCCATTTAAATAATTGTTCTCATAGTTATGCGTATTATTGGTAAGCCCATTAATCGCATTGTTTGTTTGATCACTTAAACCCGCAACACGCTGCCCATCATATACAGCTTTTCCGCTGCCTTGATTATAAAAAGTCATGGCATCTTTTGCAGCACGTTCAAAAATACCTTTTGCCCATGCAGGAGGGGCATTTGTTTGCGTTGTATTTTGGGTATTCTGGATTGGTTTAGAACTTTTTCCCATCTTAAAGCTGCTTTCTATATTCTAAAAGATTAACGTCGTATCCATGCGATTTAAGAGATTTTTCCCATCCTCGCCGGCCTATAATGATAAGCTCTTTTGCCCCTTTTTCTTTATAATAGGCTTCAATTTGAGTGATAAGCTTTGTTAAAGGCGCCCCTCCCTTTCCACCAAGTGTGACAATAACCGCCCTCAAGGTTCCAGTGACGAGTTCCTGTAACTGTGTTGTGACGTGCGCCATAAAGTTTTCATGCGCATCAACGATAATCCAAAGAACTTTTTCTCCCTTTAAAATATCGTTTAAAATGGTCTCTGGATTATAATCATCAGGGAATTTTTGATTAAAATAAACTATTGATTTTATGACATTCTCAAAATAAGGCGCCATTTGTTCAGCGCTCCATTTTTCTGTATTATAGATCTTAAAACTCATCTTATGCCTGCGGGTTTGAGCGTTACATCAAAGCCTGTTATATGCGTCCATGGCGTGCCTTCTGGTATTCTCAAGCGCAAGGCGTGATAACGCGCCCGTGAGCGGATATTATACATTCCATTATTATAGCCGGCATAACGCTCTTTAGCCCAATTTAATTGGTTCTTGTTGTCAATGATAAAAGCTGCCCCAACACTTAAAAAACCATTTGTCGTATCCGCTTGAACAAAAGCCTCACTCATCAGGTTGATTTGCCTCCCTGTATCCCCCACAATTTGTGAAGAAATAACTGCTTCCATCGGAGGACCTGCAAAAAAACCAAATCTATTGTCTGAAGTAAAGGCTCCCAAAACAGGCGCGCCATTTTGCCACATTTTACTATCAAGAGAAGATGGTAAACTCTTAAGATGCTCTTTGACTTCGTCTAAGCCTTCTAATGTATAACCGGCAGCAAAGAGGGGAAATAAGAGAAGGCTCTGCCCCTTAATGACACTCCATATTTGCAAGAGCCAATCATAAACATAAATATGCATCCCTTCAGTGTTATCATTGATAGAAAAATAAACACGAGAATAGACCGGATCAATACATGCCCTCATCTCATCAATGGCAAAATTATTGTAAAGTGTGAAGATGGTTTTATCCACTTTACCAAAACCAATAGGGAGCATTTCACCTACACTGTTGATTTGATAAAAACCGTCATCAGAGACAAAGAAAGTACAATCGCCACGGCTTGCAATTGCTGTACTGCTTTTCGCACCTATTTTGTCTTTTATTTTTGCAAAACTGAAGATGATTTTAGATCCGGGTACAAAGGTTGCATGATAAATAGCCGAGCGCATAAAAATAAGTGGATTGGTTGATTCAGTGGAACCTTGCACATATTCCCCATCAGGAAAATCTTGATAATCGCAACTTTTCTCACCAACCGTCCAGTGTGTCGCATCATTCAAACCAGACCACTGAACACGATTTGGCTTATCTGTTAATTGCATCAGGCAAACAAAATCGCCCCATACACGCACAAGTCCAGCACGCGGGGGGGCCCCGCCTAAATCACAAAACCTTTCACTCGTTTTCAACGAAAGCATTTGTGGTGGGTCATTGCTATTAACAGCAATGATATGATCACCAAAGGAGGCAAAAGACCAACGAGCGGTCTCATTGGCGTGATACTGTGTGTGAGGCTTGCTTATATCTTTCCAGCCACGCATGCTGTTGTCATATTCATAAAGTTTTGTTGGTGCGCCCACAATGATGCGTACACCACTCAATGAGCGCACAGCATAAACCCCCAAAATCATATCCGGAAAAGGATCTGAGATCGGCGCAACCATGGGAAACGGAATATACGAATTTGGTGCAGGCAAAACATTCACTATCTCATGAGAATAACCACTATTAATAAATGCGGTGTCTGGCCTATATTCAGAAATAGGGATAAAAGTCATCAGAAGTCCGTGTGTTGAATTTTCAAAAGATTTTTGCGCCGCGAAGTCTCAATTCTCAATGCATCTAACTGCTCTTGGAACATGGCAAAAGCTGCCGTTGCCATCTGTGGTTCTTTAATAATATTCGTATAAAGTTCATATTTTGCACGCGTTTTGATCAATTCATAGGCTTCACAAAACCATATGGACGCTTCTTGTGCACTCTCAATGTCTTTTATTCTCACTGGGTCAAGAATAAGCCTGATGGAATAAATGCGGTCTGGTGTTGGATACAAAACAAGCTTTTGTTCAAAATAGGCATAGCGCGTAGGCACGCCCTGATGAGAATCATCCGCACAGTTCTCAATGAACAGCGGGTCCCCATGCAAAAGTTTTGATTTGCTATGATTATCCTCATAAATATAAGCATCAACAATGCGAACAGCACCTGTTATAGAGGGATGTGCCTCTACGCCATAACGGCTTTTGCCCTTTAGAGTGGTGAAAACAATCTCACGGCTTTCATTGAAATAAAAAGGCAATCGTTCACAAAAGCGAATAGCCGAAAATATCGCCCTTTGCACTTGATCAACATATTCATTGGTTTGGTCATCTATTTCATCCTGAATATCATTTAACATCTGGATAAAGTTTTTATCCCAAGGGACAATGGTCTGCTTTTCGACAATCGGACCACTTGTTTGTATTATTATTGTCATAGAAGCCTCTTCCAAACGTCATAAAACGTCTTATGAAGGGGGACGTAAAAAACACACGCCCCCTCGCCTTTAACGATTGGTATAAAACTCAACAATCACCTCAGCATCACCTTTGGTGCTTTTTTTGTCTCGTGTCATGTAAATCGTGTTTTCAACCTCTAACGGAACATTGCGTACAGGCAATGAGAGTTCAAGTTCTTCCACACCAGCAGCAGCAAGTTTTGCGGTGCCATAGTCGCTACCATTTGGCTCTTTTCCAAACTTGGCTGTTGCACCACCAAAATCGCTTAGCGTATAAATCGTAATACTCTTGAGAAAAGCATCTCGCGGTAAAGTACCAATTTGCGTCGTTAATCCACTATCCGTGTATTTAACGCGCGCCCGCAAAAAGCTTACCTGCTGCGTAGAGCTGTCGCACCCTTGCAAAATAAACGGCATTCCCTCATCGGTCATTATTATTGTGCTTGCATCAAGAGATGGTCGCACGATTGGCTGTTGTTCTTCCATAGCTTAATCCTCTTCTATAAGGGTGATTTGTTAGCTTGCTTCAGCAAAAGAAGGGATGACAATAGTACCAAAATCCTGTCCCCCTTGATCAGAATGAGGCAAGGTATAGCGTGACTTTTTCATGCCGATAATGGTCTTTGCAGCCAAACCAAATTCACGTTGATAATCAAACAATTCTTCAACAAGCTTATAACGCGTCGCACCATTTTCCCCATTGCCTCCTGTTGCACCATTACCAATGCGTCCATAAGCCATGATGATGCTTTGTGCACCAAGCAAAACAGCACGGCGAACAGAGGGGACAGGCTCTTGTGTCTTTGAATGAACACCATTGGGAACATGCTCTGCTTCACGCAAAATGACACCATTATACATCCCCAAAGAACCATTAAAAATTGGGTTCTTAGCTCCAGAGCCATCATAAGCTGCTTTGGTAATGTCTAACCATTGACCACTCTTGGTATTGGTACGCAATTGGGTCACCTGTATTGGATGGAGATACATCACATAAGCCGATTTTCCATCAACACGAACAGGACGTAAACGTGGATTAGCAAGTTTAGCGCGTTCAACAGCTTGATCTATAAGATCTAATGTAAAAACATCCTCTTTTGTAAGTTCTTCATCGGTCTTTTTCTTATTCGGGCGAATAATACGCAATTTGCTTGGCTCTGATGGCGCGTTAAAACCATAATGCACTGGTTTAAGCGTTATGGTGCGTCCTTCAAAATGCATCCATGGCGCTGTATAGCCTGCTGCCTGAATAAAAAACATCAGACTTAAACGGTCTGCATACCAATCAACTAACCCATCTTTTGCTTCAGTCCGCAAATTAAAGGGAACACGTTGTTGATCAATAGAGCCTTCATATTTGATGCGCACAGCATGCGTAAGTTCATTGATGTGCACCTTTTCATTCATAAATTGGAGTGCTTCTTCATTACCTTCCAGCGTTTGTCCCTCGCTAACGCCATCCCCCATAAGTTGAACGCGTAATCCGCTCGTAACGGAGTCACCCGCCGATTTCCCTAGCACATCCAACACTTGGATAATGCTGTTTTTGCTTTTTCCCATCAGCGGTGCAATGGGCAACGCTTTGGAGGTTTCTGTGTTTAGCATCTTAGCCCAAACGCCAACGGCTAATGGGTCATTGAGCTTTACTTGTGTTGTTGCCATTTCAATCAATGCCTTTCTTGGTTTTAAAACTCGCCTTGCGGCTCCCCCAAACGATAACAATCACTTGGTTCTCTCTGTCGCGCCATTGCGCACGTCTTCATGCCCTACTCATAATTTGTTCAAATTTTTTAGGATTTTTCTCAACCCATGCTGCAAATTCGGCTTCAGGCATGGAAAAAAGCGTTCTCACATCCATTCCACCTGTTGGAACTTGTCCGCTGCGCGCTGTGAGTGTCCGTGCTGCTTGAGAGCGCTCTTGAAGGGCTCCCACTTCATCCTTAACTGGCGCGCCACTATACCCAAAAGCTTTTGCTTTTTGCACCAGCACCTCAATTGGATTTATACCGGCTTTCTGACACTGCTGGCATATTTGGCGCAATTCAGCACCAATTTGCTGTTGCCGTGCCACAGGGTCTTTCCATTGCGGATAGAGATCTGCTTGCGCTTGTAGAACATTGTCTGCTCTTTCATAGAGATAATCTGTGATACTGTCTAAATCTGGATATTTGTCTTGTACCTGCGCTTTTGCTTCCTCGAAATAATCCCCTAATTGCTGTCGTTCATATTCCTCTTGACTCATGCGCTCTTGGCGCTCTCTCATATGAGAAAACTCATCAAGCAATTTCTGTTGTTCCTGTACCTTTTGACTAAGCCATGCAACATGTGCTTTAGGGTCGTCTTCTAAGGTGGGAATATTTTCCTCACGGCGTCGTGTGATTTCTTCCTGCATTGCGGCATATTTCTGCGCAAATTCAATAGCCAATTCACGCGCTTCAACGGCGCTTTGTTCTGCCCTTTGACGTGCTTGCCGCTCTTGCTCTAGTTTATCAGGTTCTATTGGATTAGAACTTGGCTGCTCCTGAAGTGGTTCTACAGGTGACTGTTCAGAACTTTCCTCTGTTTCAAAAACTTCCTCAACTTGCTCAGGCTCGACCAATTCAACATGATTATCATTGGCAAAATGTTCATCATAGATTGCTTGTTCTTCAGGGGTAAACTCTTCTTCCATTCTCTGTTCCTTCAATGTGCTATTATATTTTTTGTCAAAACTCGATAATGTTCCAACTGTGCCTGTAAAGCTTTGCGTTCTAAATCACGCTGCGCTATCTCATTTTTTGCCTGTTGCAACTCAAGTTGCATCCGCGCTTGTTCTTGCTTTAAGAAAAGCTCGATATTTTTCTGCTGCAATGCTGCCTGTTTCTGCTGCGCGTCGAGTTGATAGAGTGTCCCTTTCGCCTGCGCTTCTTGCTGTAGAACAGCAATCTTTGCTTGTTGCTCTGGAGTTAATTGCGCCCCTTGGCTTTGTTGCATCATCTGCTGTTGCTGTTGTTGTATCTGTGCTTGCTGTGCCTTTGCGGTTAAACTTGCCACAAGTGTTGCTGGGAGTGGTGAAAGCTTCAGAAGATCTGGGATCATCTCCGGTGTTAAGAAACCGCCAAGCAATGGCAACATCTGTGTAATTGCTGCAAAAGTTTTCTCTTTTTCATTGGGGCTTGTCGGTGAATCATCAACAATAATGTCATACTCAAGCGTCGTAACAGCATCACGCGTTAACGGCACATATTGCGCATTCTCTTGTCCAGAAATACGCACCAAACGCCCATCAGAGAGATAATTCTGGATAAGATAAAGGATAATCTTTCCCTGTCTGCACCGATAAAGCTTGAGATTGTCAAACAGCCCCGCAAGCAAATTAAGTGTCGATTGCCGGCGTGTATTTTCCAGCACATTGGCTTGGTTGACCTCTCGTGTTCCTATAAACTCTGCCGATAACCCTGTTACATGCGTTATTGCCTCACGCGATTCATTAAACAGCTGGAAAAATCCACTGGGAAATTGTGCACTTGGCTTTGGTTGAATTTTCCCTCCTGTAAGCGCACCATTTTTAACCCAAGTAATCGTATCCGTTCGCGCCCAACTTTCCATGGCTTGGCGATCATCATCAAAAGCATCTCGTTCTGCCATCAAGCCACCCTTAGACTGGCTATTAAGGATATACATCACTTGGCTAAAATATTTATTCGACCATTTTTGCGGATCTTTTGCGGGGCGAACAATCCCGTAAAACTGGTTTTTAAGCTTATCCAGCGTTCCCGTGATACATTCCCAACCTAGCTGCTCATCAGGCGCTAACGGCTTATCGGGCTTTGCTAAAAGGCGCCGCCCCAAAAAGGCGCGCCTGACCACTTTTTTATTAAAACGCGCACCTTGTAACTGTGGCATCATCCTTTGAAGCTGTTCAAACTCTTGTTTGCTATAGTTGCGCATCTGACCGGTTTGAAGATCAGGTGCCTTATAAGTGGTCTCATATTCAAACCAACGGCATTCAACCAATGTCACATACCGTTTTCCATAACAGGGCTCTAATGGAGAAGCCGCATGAGAGTCATCATGATACGCATCAAGCGACACATGAGAATCCTCAGAAGCGGTTGTACTATCGATAGCCCAATCGGCGTTAAGATCTTCAACAGCTACATCAGGAAAAAGGCTTTTCGCATCCTCAACGGATTTACGATCAACATACCACATGCGCTGTGCATCAACCAGATTTGGACGCACAGCATTGGCATCCCAAACCATTTTCAGTGGATCTAAACGCCTAACGGTAGGGTTCCCTTCGGGGTTTGTATCATAATCAAGTCTGGTATCTGTCCAGCCCATGCCGCAAATAACCATATCCTGAAAAGCATCAGAATCGGCATATTCCGCCTCCGCTTCATCACGAAACCATTCTGCTGCTCCAGTAAGCAATTCATTTGGTATGGCTGCCCCTATTTGCCGTGGTTGAAACTGTACTTCGCGTTTGTTATTACGCTCTGCACCAACAATTGCATTCACAAGGGGCGCAATGCGGTTAAAAGTCATGACTGGGCGTCGTTGCTCTTTCAAAACAGCAAGATCTTCTTCTGCCCATTGACGACCATTATAAAAATCAAAATCTTCACGCGCTTGTTCACGCCATTCATTGACATGTTCAATATCTTCTGCATACCAAGACTTTAAACGCTTATAGAGTTCATATTCATCAAGAATTGTCGTTTTTTGAAAGTCTTGATCTAGAATGCCATCCATGATGCCGCTTCTCTTTCCGTTGTGCAATAACGTTCTTGCTTGGGTTTAACGCGAGGCGCTTCATAGACAATGCACATCAAGCCAAAAGCATCGGCCCCATGACTTGCCCAATCATGCTCTGCACCCAAACCAATGCCACGCTTCTCATCCCATTTCTCGTGATACCAATTCAGTGCCTTGCGCCCTGCTACCGTGGTTTCTTCATGAAACCATACAGAGGGCAAAATACGTCGCACCGCCTCTATACGCATTTTAACTGCCCCTGCCCCCTGATTGGGAATAACCTGCGTTTCAAAACCCACATCATTCAAAGCGCTCTCAAAACTCACATTATGTACACGATCTCTGGTCGCTCCATCATGGGGTAGCACCATCAACGCCTTCTCATAGCCATTTTGACGCAACCAGCCTATGTGCTCGGATAAGGGCTGCCCCTGTGCTTCATAATAATCCAATACCCTGATTTCGCGGCCTACAAACTGCGCTATCCATATCGCCGTCGCATCTGCCTTGGCACCCGTGCCGCCAATATCCCAAAAGGCTCGTATCTGCATCAAAGGATCACGAGAAACACGTCCTATCCGCCCTTCCTGCTCGGCTGCCAACATTTCTTTTTGATAGTAAGCACCCTGAACGGCTTTCAGATAATCCCCTTCCCAAATATGCTTATAGCTCTCTGGTCGGTTCTTAAGATCATCAAGTCGTGCTTCATTCAAAATCTTTGGAAACTTCGGATTATCTGGCCAGTTGATCTCAACACGCTTAATTGCCTCATTATCAGAAAAGCGAAACCGCTTCTCAACCGGCGCATTCTCACGCAATGGATTCCACGTAACCCATAATTCTGCACGCCATCCTTCCCCCTCCTCACGTAAAGTCGGTATCAGCGTTTGCCAAGCCGTCTCAGTCACCGGTTCCGCCTCATCAACCCAACAAAGCAAAAGTCGCCCCATCGACTTAATGCTCGCTACATTGCGGTCAAGACCTGAAAACTGAAAGGCTATACGACCATCTCTCGACTTAATCGAAGACTCCCCAATCTTGTAATAGTCCTTTAAAAAGTCATGACTTTCAATGGCGCGTTTAATCTCTTCCAAAGAACTCTCTGCTAGTGAGTTTTGGAACTGCCGCGCACAAAGAATGGTCCCTGAAATGCCCCCCATACCGAATTGATAGCCTTTTAAAGCCGCCATTAAGGCAAATGATCTTGTCTTTCCTGACCCTCGTCCTCCCCAAGCAGCACGAACCGTTGCCTTGCCCAAAAAGATTGGTATCAGTTTTGGTACTATATTAATCTGTGCTTTTGTCATCAACCAAAGGTGCAATCTCTACACGCGTTATCGTTTTTATCGCTCCACCATCCTCACCAGTAACCTGCAAAGGCAACACCTTGCCAAGCAATGCTAAATAAGCAGCAGGACATTTGATTGCCTGTTTTTCGAGGTAAGAAATCAGACCATCATCACCATATTTCTTACCAGCACGCTCTGCTGCTTTAAGCACCGCCTCTTTCAGAATACGTGTCGTTTTATTTGGCACGCCTTTTACTCGCCCTTGACCTGCCTTTGGGGGCGTTCTTTTTGCAGGTTTTTCAGTGGTTTTCATGTGCATTTCTTTTTGTAAACAAGACAATAAAAAACCCCGCAAATGCAGGGCTCTGAACAATCATATAAACTTATAAGAGAGGTTATACCTTTACCGTAATTCTAGACACAATTCGACTAGTGCAGCAACGTCATAAAACACTATTTTTCATATCCTGTCAACAAAAAAATCATGATATTGTATATTTTTTATTTTTTTTACCTAAATCTAGTATATTTAACAACCAGCAACTTATAATTGTTTCATCTAAAAGAATCAATTATATGGAAGCACAAAGTTATTGATTAGCAAAAAGTGGGGGGAATTAATGTTATTTTTCAAAAAAGCAGCTTTATGCAGAATTAAAAAGATATTTACACTAATTTTGTTTTTACCATTCCCTGCTATAGTTTGCTTTATGATATTGGTTTTTAATCCCTTGGGATTAAACAACGAACAACAAGATAAATTAGCCGTACCAATATTTGTAGCATTTGTATCGTATTTTTTGATACTAAACGCATGTAAACAACAAGGAAAACTAAATTTAAAAGCTGAAAATATTGACAGCACATTTAATGAGCTTTTGTCTCTCCAATTCCAAACAGCGGCTTGGGCCGCTATGGCAGCAGTTTTCGTATTTTATCCTGTAATAGGAATAGCATTTTTAGGAGTGTTAATTTTTATTGCTATAATACAAAATTTAGATGAAATTCTACCGATTGTAGCGATTATAGCATTGATCTTAATTTGTCTTATAGCGTTTATAGCGTTGATCAAATTTATTTGGAAAATTGTCTAACGATCAAAATATTTATTAAGCGTTTTCCCTAATCTTTAATATATACTTAAACTCCAGCCATAAAAGAAATAATGAATTATTTATCAGCAAAAAAAATAAGTTGCTTATTAGTCATAGTGCTCAATGGGCTTTTTCTTTCTGATTATGCCAACAGTGAACAGATTCGTATTCATTATCAGTCTGCTAATACTAATGAAAGTTTACATGAAAAAATTAAAGTTTTGCAAAAGCAATACGTAGTAGAACAGTACCCCAAAAAGATTTTATCAGATAGTGGAATTAATCAATATAACATTTCGTTTTCCACTGTTTCTGATTATGAAAAACCTCGGAGGCGCATAACATTCGATGATTTCATAGTTGTAATAGCAGTACTCATATTTATTAGTATAATGTCCATCATCATTAACTTACTTTGGCGTTTTAAATTGAAAATTCCTGCTTATTTCTTTTTATTAACAACTGCTCTAATTAGTTGCGCGGTATTACTCCTTTTAATCCTTGATTAAAGATCAAAATATTTTATAAAAGATTTTCCTTAGCCTTTATATATGTTTTTTCTATGTCCAATAGCCAAAACTAACACGACAAGCTCCTTATCATAAAACTCACAGAGTATCCTGTAATCTCCCACACGATATCTCCATAAACCAGATAATTGTCCTTTTAAGGGCTTACCTATTACACGCACATCCTCAAGAGGAGCAACATGTTGATCTAAAAAATCAACAATCCTCCGTGCTTCTTTTTTATCGCATTTTTTTAAAAAACTAAGAGCTTTTTTTTCATATCTAATCGTCCAAGCCAAGCTCTTTCCTCACCTCTTCAGAGCTATAAAAAGTACCCTCTCCCCTTCGAACGCGCTCTCTCACTTGTGAGGCTAAATAATAATCCTCTGCTTCCTCTATTCCACGTTCAATAATCTCACGCAAATAAAAAGACTTAGTACGTCCTGTCTTAGCAGCTAAATTATTCAAACGTGTTTCGAGATCACTTGGCAATCGAATAGATATCGTCATAACACAATCCTCATCTTTGTATTCACTGTAATACAAATACAACGCATTGTACAGAAAAACCTGCAGCGCAACTGATCATATGTCTTGTCAATTTATGTCCGTTCTGAAAGGCTGGATCTTACACGTAATTGATTAACTAAAGATCGTAACAACCTTTGCCAATACCTCATCCATAATAG
>NZ_CADEAK010000015.1 GCF_902825225.1 Bartonella vinsonii subsp. berkhoffii ATCC 51672 | reverse complement strand
CTATTATGGATGAGGTATTGGCAAAGGTTGTTACGATCTTTAGTTAATCAATTACGTGTAAGATCCAGCCTTTCAGAACGGACATAAATTGACAAGACATATGATCAGTTGCGCTGCAGGTTTTTCTCCTGAAACAATAAATTCTGTGCTTTAGTCACTTTGCGGTACAGTTTTAGATGCTTAATAATAGAGTAAGGAAGAAAAATAGAAAATATTATTGCAAGTATTGCCATAGTCATTTTTCCCTTCTTATTTCTATGGTTTGGTTAGCAATTTCTTCGTCTAGTTGCTCAATAGCTTTTTTCAGTTTTCTCTTTATCACGATGTACAGTACCAAAGAGATTGGTAAGGAAGTATATATGAGCATCACGCTTACCAGTCCTATTGCGGTTATGGCATCCATCTGGTTTTTATCTGCATTGCCTAATACTAAGGGAAGCTCCTAATCTAATAGTCGATAAAATTTTGAATGAAAGTTAGAGAGGGGTGCCTCCGCCACGCCCGGTCGTTTATTTACGCAGCATCTTTGATAGACTGATCGTTATCACAAATATCACGACGAATTTTTGCATGGCTATTAACCACGGCATTGCCATAAATTTTTACATGATGATCGATATTTGATTTACCATAAACTTTTGCATTGTCATAAACTTTTGAGAAGCAACCAACGCGTGCCGAGCCATAAATTTTTGCATTTCCATAAACATAGCCACTATCATAAACCTTAGCATTTTCATAAATTTTAGCACCATCAGTAATAATAGCTTTATTACAAACCACGGTATTACCAAAAACCCATGCCTTGCCAGTGACTAAAGCATTTCCATAAACTTTTGCATTTCTAAAGATTTTGGATTGTCCATAAATTTTAGCATTTATCATAAAGCTTGGCATCCAAAAAAACCGCAACATCATCATAAATCCAACAATTTCCATCATGAGAGAAGTTATCTTTATTTTCAATAAAGCCCCCGAGTTGACCGGCTTTTACATCATCAAAATCTCTTAAAGCTCTAATGCGGTGTAAAGTAATCCCATCAACAGTGAAGTTTTCAGTGGTTAATTCATATTTTTTGCAGAGATAACGGAGGTGTTTTTTACTGTAGATTTCATTTTTAAATCCTTACGGGTTAATAACGTTTTTAATTAACACTCTAAACGAGCGCCGGGCGTTGGAAACACGGCCGTAAGTCCGTTGTATGCTTCCCCCCTCGTGAGGGTATTGTATGGCATAACCATACCCGACAGAATCTTCATATATTAACTAAAGCATAAAAGACAGTTAGTTTTTTTTATAACAGGAATTAGGTTTATCGAACCCATTCACTTATAGTTAAGTGTTTTCATTACTTGATTATTTATATAACAAAATACTTACTTTATTGTCAATTATATTTTATTCTTTTTTGTGTTTTTTATAATTATTTTTTATACCATTGTGTATAAATATGCATCATATTCTTATAAATATTTTCTGTTTTATTGCCTATATTCGACTCTATATTAATTACACAATTGCGTTATTTTTCTCTTTTAAACATCATAATAACTAAAAACGCATTTCATAATGCTTATTTTTAATTTTATAACGCATCATTATTTTTATGAGATAATTTGTGAATATTTTTGTGAATTTTTTATAAGAAGTTGGTAATTTAAACAGTTTTAATAGAGATCGCATCCTTATAACCAACGCTTTTGATTCACTCTCTATAGCCACCGCATCATTCTCATAAAACAAAATGATAAATATGATCATGCGGTTTTAATTTGTTATAACATTTTGAATTCTTATATCCTTATCAAAATAGCTTTTAATGGGCTTTTGTCTCTTTTGTTTGTTTTATCAGTTAATCTACCCCCCCCTTCCATTTAAAAAATTGATATAAAATAAAAACATTATATTTCAATATGTTGGTATTTTCAAAATTTTGAAACATCAAGTATAAAAGCAAAGTGAGTAAGATAGACAATTGACAATTAATGACACGCGTTTTGTCTGTTTTTGTCAATTTTCATCAGTAAATTTTAACAGACAATTGTTATGATTTTAGTGAGTATTTAAAACATATCTTATGAGAAAGCGTATGATCTTTTAAAGACTTCAAAAGACAGCTCGTAATTATGAGAAATGTTATCAAGACTTTTATAGCTTATTAGTTTTGAGGGTTTTGAAGGTGTCATAACGTAAAGAATAGAAACATTCATTCTTCTCTTTAAAGAGAGCTTTTGAAAGATATGAAAGACATCATTTTAGATTGCGATATAATCTTTTAAAAGCAATGTAAAAAATCTTATCCTCTCTTTTTAGAAGATCGCATGGTAAATCATTCCTTTTAAGATTGTACATAAGCAACCTAATAAGAGAGTATAGATTATGGTTATAAGATCTATACCTCTATGAGATTGGCATGATTCATAAATCTACACAGTTTCTCTTAATTCTAGATTTGGTAGGTTCTTAACAATCTTCATTGTTTCTAAACTTACCGTAATAACCCTTTGGAACAATTCCAATGGATAAGCAGGGTTGCCAATGCTCTCAATAGCATAGCGATTGGCATCATTAACAATGGCACTCTTTTTATCAGTTTTTATACATTGTCGACCCATAACCCATTCAAGAGCGGGTCTACCGTTAATGATATACTCATAAGCTTCAAGAGGGATGTTTGTCATTGTGATATTACGGTTGTAAAAAACCGTGGTTTTATCCTTTTCCCTTACCATTCCCAGCAAATTTCATTTCTATAACGTAATAAAACTTTTCGGGGTTAGGAATATCTGTAAGTTTTGGATTGCCTTTTTTAAAGGTCACAGGATAAGGGGCTACCGTTTCATAATTTACGTGCAAATTGCCTAATTCACGCCCTGCTGTAACAAACATCCAAAAATCTTCAGCACTCTTTACGCAAGGGATGCGAGGGAGCTCTTTAGAGAGGTTATCAGCATAACGAGCACGATAATCTTCTGAATGTAAAAGACCTTAAACATAATAAAAGATATCATCTTTCGTTATGGTTTCATGAGGATAAGCAGCTTTAAAATGTGCTAATCCTTCATTAGTAATTCTATAGCGACCTTTCTTTTTTACTTTTGGAGGTAATAAGCCATGGTCATGTTGTTTTGTTTATCAGATCATAGTAAAAGTGGATAGCTTGTTGTTGTTTCTAATATGTGACAGTTCCAATAAATTTGGTATATTCTGTGAATTAAAGTCTTTCTTTGTTCTCAAAATAGTTTTATGTACTGTGGCTTAGATAAAGAGTGCATAGTGTGTAAGATTACACTTTAACGGGTGATTATCATCTTCATAGGTGGGGGGGCGGTATATGTCTTATGCAAGCAATAAGACGGGGACATATGAGGCGGTCAATACAGTTTCTGCTCTTTACGACCATCCTCAAAAAAATGATTTCAACAAAACAGTAAAAGATTATTACGTGGTTTGTTCTTTTCCTTTTGGAGAGGATAAGACGTTTTGTTTGGCACGTCACATTGAGTGTAAAAATTAAATGCGTTGCTCTTTATTTTCTTTTGTGCTTACCATGGCTTTTTTGTGCCTTTTCTCGTTGCCGACTTTAGCAAAAACTATACGTGAGAAAGCAATTAATCAATCAGAGAGCATTCAGCGTCAACAAACGCAAGAACAACGTTTTCAGCAATTACATCGTAGAAACAAAACGCAAGGGATATCTTTGCCGGATGATGATACTACAACTCTCCATGATGCTTCGAGATCAAAAATCTGTTTGATAATCAAAAGCATTGCGTTGATTGGTGCACGATTGATTTCTTATAGAGATCTTCATGGCAGCATTTCCCGTTGGGAAGGGCGTTGTTTAGGGATTGATGATATCAACAAAGTACTCAAAGCGGTGACCATGCTTTACGTCAAGCGCGGTTATATCGCGGTGCGGGCTTATTTGCCTGAGCAAGATTTAAGGGGTGGTCATCTCAAAATTATTGTTGTTGAAGGTCGTGTAGAGGATATCATCCTGGATGGTCATAAAGTTGAGAGGAAAGATCGCAGCGAAATCACCACAGCTTTTCCAAATCTGATTGGTCATCCGGCCAATTTACGCGCGATAGAACAAGGGCTTGATCAAATTAATCGTCTTTTTTCTCGTCAAGCCACTCTTAATCTTGAAGCTGGAAAAGTTTCTGGCGGTTCCATTCTTGATCTTCATATAGTCAAACAGAAACCTTGGAGCTTTACAGTTTCCAGTGATAATCTTGGTGCTCAGGCAACTGGTCTCTACCAAACACGCTTGAGCTTTTCTTTTGATGATTTGTTTGCTTCCAATGATCAGTGGTCGTTTAGCTATCAGCGCTCCATGGATGGTGGCGTGTATCATTTCACAGACGAGCGTCCCAATAGTGATACGGTCACGGGCTCCTTTTCTATTCCCTATGGTTATTGGACAGCGGGTTTTGATGGGACGTGGAGCCAATATCATTCGAGTGTTAAAGGAATATTTTCTGACATTTTAACATCGGGCAAGTCGTTATCACTTACCCCTTGGATTTCGCGAGTTATTGCCCGTGATCAAGAGGGCAAGACATGGCTTACGGGACGATTGACCTGGAAGTATGCCGATAATTTTATTCTGGGCAGTAGGATTGATGTATCGAGCCGTAAATTGGCTTTTGCGACCTTTGAATTTGATCATATGCACCAATGGCTTGGAGGAGAATTGAATGTTTATCTAGGGTTTCATAGAGGTTTAGCGATCTTAGATACCTATGATGATAAAGAGCAAGAAAATGTCTCGTCCAATGCGCCCAAAGGGCAATTTAGAAAATGGTCTTTTTCTTTGGGCTATGTGCGCCCTTTTTCATTCCACTCATATCATTTTCGCTACAATACGCTGCTTTCAGGGCAGTGGTCTCCCGATACATTGTTTGGTTCAGAACAAATATCGTTAGGGGGCAATTCATCCGTGCGTGGGGTGCGTGAGGCAGTCTATTACGGCAATAATGGAGTGTTTTGGCGCAATGAATTGTCCCTGTTATTGCCAGGCTTTACCTCGGAGAGAGATCGTAAATTGATGAGCCAATTTTCCCCTTATCTGGCATTTGATCTGGGGGCTGTGACCGATGATGCAAGCAAAAACAGTTTTGGTGGTCGCTTGGTTGGAGCAACGCTTGGTTTTCATGCAGCTGGAGAAATGATGGATGTTGATTTGTCTTATTCCAATCTTTTGAAGGCGTCGACACCGCTAGAGAAGGGGAATAGGGGTAGAGTATTGCAAGTACGGGCTTTGTTAAGGTTTTAGAGGAAGGGGCGGTAAAAAGATCTCCTTGTTGTTTACATCCTTTGGGGGGCTTTTTTCTACAAAAAGATTGATAGGATTTGATGAGGTGTGAAAGATGTGGGGATTGAAGGATCAACAGTACAAATTGGGATATGGAGCCAAGCTTGGGCCGCGTGCTCTTGGTATTTTGCAGAAAGGGGCTCACAAGGGGCTTTCTCTGGTTTTAAGCTTTTGCTTGGTCTTTCAGCCATTTTTATTGCAAGCACAAGCGCTTGGCGCGCAAGGCCCTGTTGAGCAAGAGAACCAAGTGATTAAAGCGGCTAATGAAGTTGGCTCTGTTTTCCGCCCAACGGTGGGCGTAGCAGGCAATGGTGTGCCGCTGATTGATATTGCGCGTCCCAATGGACAAGGTCTTTCTCATAATAAATATGATACTTTTAATGTTGATGCCCATGGTGTGATTTTAAACAATTCCACCAAAGAGGTTTCACGTTCACAGCTTGGGGGATTGGTGCCTGGTAACGGCAATTTACGCGGTGTTGGGGCAGCAAAGGTTATTCTCAATGAAGTGGTGAGCGCCAATCGCTCGCATCTTGGAGGGATGACAGAGGTTCATGGGCAATCGGCTGATGTGATTATCGCCAATCCCAATGGACTTACCTGTAACGGTTGCGGTTTTATCAATACACCACGGGTGACCTTATCGACTGGGCTGCCGATCATTGGGGCCGATGGTTCTTTGAGTGGTTTGCGCATTGAAGGCGGTAACATCACCATAGGTGCGCATGGTGCTGATGGAAGTTCATTGGATGTTTTTGATCTTGTTTCGCGCAAGATCAGTGTCGGGGGTCCCATTCAAGTCAAGGGAGATTTGGCCGTTATAGCGGGGCATAATCATTTTGCTTATGGGAAGCGAGAAGCAACATCACTTGGCTCTGATGGCAAAGAGACGGAGTTAGCAATTGATTCCAGCGCGTTTGGTGGCATGTATGCGGGGAAAATCCGGGTTCTTTCCAATGATAAAGGTGCGGGTGTTAAGATGCTTGGCAATATGGCGGCCAATGCCGGCGCCATGAAGTTGACCAGTGATGGCAAGCTGGTTTTTGCCAAAGCACGTGCCAAAGGATCTATTAAGGCGCATTCTCATCATGACAGCGTGCATGTGAACGATCTGATTTTTTCAGAACAGACGGTTGAGCTGAAAGCTTTGAAGCATGTTGAACTGGTAGAGCATTCTCGCGTTGCGGCAGGTGGTGCTGTTGATGTGCAGGCTTCTACAATTGCTCTTAGATCTGATACTCTGTTGGCGAGTGGTATTGGCAATGATGGCACACAATCAGCAACGGGTTCTTTGCATCTCAAGGCAACAAAGCTTGAGGCTGGGGATGGACGGATAGCTGCTGGTGGTCTTTTAGAAATTCAAGCAGCAATTATTGATCTTTCGCGCATAAAAGATAATGAGCAAACAGGGGTTTCTTCCCTTGGTGATATAACCATTGAAAGCAATCAAATCAATGCTTTCAACAACCATATTGGAGCAAGCGAGAATATCGTCTTGAGAGCTGATGAGGCTCTCAATGTAGGGGATGGCCATTATAGTGCTGGCGGTTTTCTTTTGATGGAAGCCGCACAATTGTCTTCCTGCGCCAATTTAGGAGCAGAACAAAAAATTGACCTTTATGCGCATAGTGGTGATCTTCTTCAAGAGGGGACTGTCTCGTCTAATGGGGAGGTCACGCTGAATGCCCATGATGCTCTCAATCACACCGGTGCGATTGTCAGTTTCCAGAAGGTTGCCTTGACAGCGGGCGGCATGCTGACAACCGAACAAGAGAGCACAATTTTAAGTCATGATGTTGCTGTGCACGCTGATGCTCTAATCCAAGCGGGGGCTGTAGAAGCACAAGAGGGCACATTAACTCTTCAAACGCGTGATGAGGTTATCAATAGCGGTACAATACGTGGTGCTAGCGTTGATGTCCATGCTGGTGCTTTGACCAATCAAGGTTTGTTGATTGCTAACAATGCTTTGCAGCTGACAATCCGCGCCAAGGAGAGGGCTGGGGCGCAACAAGCCTTTGTTAAAAATGCCTCTGGAGCGGTTTTGCAAAGTGGGGGCGCTTTTGTTTTATCAGCAGGATACTTAAACAATGCCGGTAGCATGGGCTCCAGTGGTGAGAGTGTTGTTCTCAATGTGGAGGGCGATGTCAACAATAGTGGGCTGATTTATGGCAAAAAGACCACAACGCTTTCCATGGATGGTGCTTTAACCAACAAGCATGGCAAGATAATTGCTGAAGAGGCTCTCACCCTTGGTGGTCTGAAGAGGGACCGTGCTGGGTATGTGGTTAATGAAGGGGGTGTTTTAAATAGCCTTACCGGCAACATGAAACTTGTCGCAACCTCTTTAACCAACAAAGGTGCCAAACCAGCCAATCCATCTCTACAAGATGCGGCGTTACAGGAGCAACAGAATACCACGCTTAATGAGGGGGAAGTAGCCTATATCTTAGCGCGTGGTGGTTTGCTGATAGATGTTAGTGCTTTTGAGAATCGTGACAGTCTGATCTCTACGCAAGCTGCTCTCAGTGTTGTTTCCGACAGGATAGTGCAATCTGGCATTATGGAAAGTGAGAGTGGTGATCTTCAACTGACCAGCCACGGTGAGTTGATCAATAGCGGAATGATTGCAAGCAATGGTGCAATCATTCTTGAAGCAGGAAAGGATCTGCTACAGAGCGGACGGATTGTTTCGCAAAAGGGAGTAGAGCTCTCCAGTAATGGCACGTTAACAATGAAAGAGCCAAGCGAGGTTGCTGCCTATGCTGTCGCCCTTAAAGCGAAGACATTGAACCAAGCAGGGCATGTGGAGGCACAAGGTGGCACGCTTATCCTCAAGAGCCATGGTGTTTTAAGCAATACCGGTACCATGGTGGGCGGTGTTGTTGAGGTACAACTTGGTTCTTTGACAAATTCCGGACAGCTTTTAGCCAAGGATACTTTAACGCTTGTGGCAGAAAATCATGATCCATTATGGGAGCAGGGTGGTCTTCTTTTAAATGGGGAAGGTGGGGTTCTCAAAAGTGGTGGTGCTTTTGTTATAACCACTGCTGCCTTGAGCAATGCTGGTAGCATGGGTTCGAGTGGTGATGCTGTTGCCCTTAATGTGACGGGGGATATCAGCAATAGTGGGCTGATTTATGCCAACAAGTCAGCAACCCTCTCCTTGGATGGAAGATTCCTCAATAAATTTGGTGATGTCATTGCTGAAGACAGTCTCATTGTCCGAGGTTTTAGTGGAGAGCGTGCTGGCTCTGTGATTAACAATTCTGGGCTTTTAGAAGCTGTCTCCGGTGATATGATTTTTAATGTCTCTTCACTCACCAATATGCGTGAAGGAGGGGTTAAAGTGACTGATAAGGTGGTTGGTCACAGTTATGTACGAGGACATTGGGAAGGAACGAATGTTAAACACCACCAGATCAAGGAAAATGTGGAGACCACCATTATCCATCAGCAGCCTCATTTTACCAATAACGCAGCACAGATTTTGGTAGGGCGTCATTTAACGGTTCATGCTGGTGAGATTAGCAATAGCTATAGTTTGATCGCCGCCAATGGCAATATTGCGATGCAGGGCGATAGCCTGTTTAATGAGGGGTATGATTTAATCGAAACAACCAAGATTGTTACTGAGACGAGCCGCAGGCGCAAACATTGTACTATTGCCAATGGGGGGTGCTCTTGGGGCGGTATCACAGATTTGGGGAGTATTACCAATACAGCCATAACCACGCGTACTTATGATGTTGTTTACGGCACGATCGAAGCAGGTGGTACTCTTGATGTCAAGGTCACAGAGACTCTTGACAATCATGCGGTGCGTGGGGGAGCAAGCCAAGTTGGTTTAAGCTCTGGTGATAAAAGTTTGGCTGGTATTAAAAATACCGATTTTGATAGTTCAAAACCACTGATCAGCAAGGATCGGTTGGAGGGCATTATCAAGGGTTTGACGGGGCATAAAGCACTTTTTGTCCCGAGCCTACAAACACCAGCAGCAGAGTTCATACAGGTGCCTACACAAGAGGGGCTTCGTTCTGTTAAGACAGAGTTGACTGGCACGCAAACCCCGCAAGTATCATTTGTGGTCGAAACACGTCCAGATTTTATTAATCTAAGCAAATTTTTAGGGTCTGACTACTACTTAAAAAAGATTGGCAATTATAAGCCTGAACAAGTGTTTAAAAGATTGGGGGATGCTTATTTTGAATATCGTCTGGTAGGAGAGCAAGTCTTTGAGCTGACGGGCAATCGCACTCTTCTCGATGTTGAAGACCCCAATGCACAAATGCAAAGGCTCTACGACAATGCTGTGGAGCAGCAAGGTCCTTTGGGATTAGAGCTAGGCAAGCCCTTAACGCCCCAGCAGGTTGCTGGGATCAAAAAGGATATGATCTGGCTTGAGACAATTGAGAAGAATGGACAAGAGGTTTTGGTACCGCGGGTTTATTTAGCGCCAACCTCGTCTCTTGCACAGGGTGTTGATGGAACACAAAGATCCCAACAAGAAAACCTTGCCAGTGCCCGTCTGAAGGGAAATGGGGTCAGCTTAAATGCGGACAGCCTTACCAATAGTGGTGCGGTACTCAGTCACAACGCATTGCATGTCACGACCAAGCAAAGTTTGTTCAATGATGGTGGATTTTTAGATGCTTCCGGATTTGTAGAGCTCACCAGTGGTGGTCTTTTAGCCAATTATTCTGGTGTTGTTCATGGTGATATCATCACCCTTACTGCTCAGAGCATAGCCAATGGAACGGCTAAAATCCGTGAGATTAATGAATATAGTTTTGTTGATCGGGCGGGGCAAAAGGGACAAATCCTCTCTGAGCATGAATTAAACATTCACTCCCTTGGAGATCTTGGCGCAGAGGGTGGGGAATTCACCAGTGGCGGTCCGATAACAATGATTGTCAATGCTTCTGCTAACTTTAGTGCCTTGGCGTTAGAGAGTGAACACAAGCAGACATCGGAAAAAGGGCATTATGATGCGCAAAGTAGCGCACATCAGTTAAGTGAAATCAACAGTGGGGATGATCTTACCATTGTTACAAACGGCGACCTCACCATGGATGGGGTTAAGGCTAAAGCAAAGGGCGATGCGCGTTTTGACAGTGGCGGTGCTCTGAGCATGACTTCGCTGCAGGATTTTGACAGTTTTGACTTAGATCTTAGGGGCAAAGAAGGCGATAAATCGAAGCAAAAGAATAAGTTTCGTCAACAATCCACACAAGTGACCACAAATAAAACCACGGCAGAGGCTGGTGGCAATCTCTCCATGCATGCGCAAAATGGGGATTTCACACTTGGTGCGGTAGGGCTCTTAAGTGGTGGTCAGACGCATTTGGGGGCAGATAAAGGGAAGATCAAGTTTCTTACCAATAAAGATCAAGATTTTAAGGATACTTATCAGCGTAACGAAAACCTTGTGTGGTGGAATGAGAGCGACAAAGGTTACCTTAAGGAGACCATAAAGCATGTCACCATAGATGCTAAGGGTGGCATGAAGATTGATGCTGGCAATGGCATTGTTGTTGAATATGAGGCAACGGGAGATTTAGACAAATCCCTTGAACAATTGTCTCGCTCGCCAGGGATGGCATGGATTAAGCAACTGCGCGATGATCCGGTTTTAGCCAAACAAGTGGATTGGCACTCTGTTAAATCTGAATTTAAACACTGGGATTATAAAGCCCAAGGTTTGACAGAAGCCGGAGCGGCTTTGGTGGCATTGGCTGTTACAGCCGTGACAGCTGGTGCTGCTTCCACAGCTGCTGGTGCCATTACCAGTGCTTTGGGTGTTGGTTCTAGCACCGCCATGAATGCGGCGATGCAAGCTGGTGTGCAAGCCCTGATCAATAAAAGCGCTGTAGCACTTGTCAATAATCGTGGTGATATTGCCGCCGCATTGCATGAGCTTGGTTCTTCCAAGACACTCCTCAGCATTGTCTCTTCGATGGTGACAGCGGGTTTGACCAGTCAATTGACAAATATGGCAGGGGTTGGTCAGTCTTTGCCAAAAACCGCACCTTTTGTCGATCGTATTGCCCATGAAGCAGAAAAGAACCTGATCAAAGCTTCTATTGGCGCGGGTGTGCAAACGGTTCTTGAAGGTGGCTCTCTTGAGAAGAACTTTTTTACCAATCTACGCACGGCTCTGTCTGATACGATTGGCAAGACTTTGGCGGAAGAAATTGGCACGGCCAAGGCTGAAGGAAAGATTGACACGGTCACCCAGATTGTTGCCCATGCTGGTCTTGGTTGCTTAAAAGGCGCTATTGCAAACGGTGCTTGCTCTTCTGGTGCCGTGGGCGGTGCTGTGGGAGAAGCTACCGCAATGCTTCAGTTTAAACTATGGGTGAAGGGCATTGTAAAAGAGGAAATGGGGGACCTGAAGGGTCGTACACCAACCCCTGAAGAACAAGCCCGCATCACGGCAAGGATTGATGCTGAGTTTGCTTCCTTTAGAGACAACACCATTAATGTTGCACGGGCTGCGGGTGGTTTTGCTGTGGGTCTTGCTGGTGGTGATGTGAATAGTGGTGCTGATGCGGCAGGCAATGCTGCGGAAAACAACTACCTCAGCAGTGCTCAACAAGCACAGAAAAAGAAAGAGTTAGAGGAGTGTCCAGATAAGTGGTGCCGAAAAGACGTTGAAGAAAAATGGCTCGAGATTGATGACCAACAAGATGTGTTTTTTTCGGTAGGTGTGGTTGCTGGTGCACCCGCTGAATTATATGAGACGGCTCAAGGTTTTTGGCAAATGGTACGCCATCCCATAGAGACTTTGGAAGCGCTTAAAGAGTTAGTGACGAGCGGAAATGTTACAGAAACAATAAAGCAGTCTTATCTAGAGCGTATTCATTATCTAGAGGAAGAGTATCAAAGAGCAGGAATTAGCGGATCGTTTCATGCTGGAGTTGAACTTGGAAAATTATTGACTGAAGCAGCATCTCTAGTGGCGGGAGGTGCTGGGTTAGCCAAGGGTGGTGTAAAGCTTATTGCCAAGCTTACCGAAAAGGCTCTTAACAAACTCGCTGTTAAGGCTGAAAAAACCGTTGCAAAAGCAGGTAGCGAAGCTTCTCAAGCACTCGGAAAGATGAGTGATGAAGTTGTTGCAACTCAATATTTTGGACAAGAAAGAAAATTCTGGTCAGCGGATCCCATTGAGGTTGAGTTTGAAATGACTTCCAAGGGAGAGAAAATTACTCAGAAAAACAAAGTTTATCAGAGAGATGATCTGTTCGATCCTAACAGAATTTCTGATTGGAAAGTAAAAGGGGAAACGGTGTGGGGTACAAATATTGAAAGGATGAAAACAGGAAGAGCCCCTATTGGTTTTGATGATGAACTTGTTAATTTGCATCACATGTTGCAAACGCATGATGGTCCCCTAGCAGAGGTTAGTAAAGAATTCCATAAGGATAATAACTCTGTTATTCACATTAATCCCAACACCATGGGATCAGCTATTGATAGACCGCAGTTTAATAAGTGGAGAGAAGAATATTGGAAAAACCGTGCTAAGGTTATAGAAGAAAAGATGAAGCTAGAAAAACAATAAGTTATGGAGAATAATCGGTGAAGATTTATACTTTAGATGATGTTGTACAATTAGTTGACAAATATAGTAATGATATCAATTTTGGTACTGCAGCTCATGGACCTAGTGATCTGGTGATTAAAAAGGCTGAGAAGGCTCTTGGTTTACAATTTACCTATTCTTACAAGAGTTTTTTAAAAAATTATGGAGGAGGAGACATTGGTGGTGAGGAAATCTATAGTCTTTATGAGAATCCTATGGGTATTCCTACTGGTGATATTGTTTACCAAAACTTAAATTACAGAAAAAAAAAATATGCGATACCACAGCAGCTTGTTGTCAGTAGAACTGATTTTGGTGAAACATTTTATTTTGATTATTCTCAGTTTCGGGATGGTGAGTGCCCACTCTATTTTGAGATAACTGGCGATCCTCAGTATTACGCTAGTAATTTTTATGAATTTTTATGTAAAAAAATTAAGGATAATCTTGGTTATGATTCATGAAAACTTATACGTTAGATGATGTTGCACAATTAGTTGATAGATATAGTGATATCATAGATTTCGGTACAGCAGAAGATGCGCCTGATGATATATTGATCGAAAAAGCTGAAAAAACCCTTTGTTTGCAATTTACATCTTCTTATAAAAGTTTTTTAAAAAATTATGGAGGAGGAGAAATTGGTTATGAAGAGATCTTTAGCATTTATGGGGATTATGTAGGTATCCCTGCTGGTGATATTGTTTACTACAACTTACAAGATAGAAAACATGGTTTTGCAACACCAGAACAGCTTGTTGTCAGTAGAACAGATTTTGGTGAGACATTTTACTTTGATTATACTCAGTTTCGGGATGGTGAATGTCCGCTCTATCTTAAATTTCCACCTAGAGATCCACGATATTATGCAAGCAATTTTTATGAATTTTTATGCAAAAGAATTATAGTACACGCGGGAGCTGAGATACCTGATGGTGACCAACCGATTGCAAAGGTGGAGCAAACACCCCATCCACAGCCTCTCCCTTTTTACAAGAGCCTTTGGAAAAAAATATGGCGGTGGGGAAATTCCTGAAAACCTATACTTTAACTGATGTCGTGCAATTGGTTGCAAAGAGAAACCTTATGTAGACCAAAGAGACAACAGAGATAAAAAACGTGGCAGAGACCTCCATCGTGATGAAATAGGGAGACGCATGCCTTTTATCCTCTCCTTGATCGCATTGTTTCAAACAAGTTTCTTGGCACTCTGTTAAATCTGAATTTAAACACTGGGATTATAAAGCCCAAGGTTTGACAGAAGCCGGAGCGGCTTTGGTGGCATTGGCTGTTACAGCCGTGACAGCTGGTGCTGCTTCCACGGCTGCTGGTGCTATTACAGGTGCTGTGGGGGTTGGCTCGAGCGCTGCCATGAATGCAGCAATACAAGCCGGTGTGCAAGCCTTGATCAATAAAAGTGCCGTGGCATTGATTAATAATCGTGGTGATATTGCAGGCGCATTGCATGAGCTTGGCTCTTCCAAGACACTCCTCAGCATTGTCTCTTCCATGGTGACAGCGGGTTTGACCAGTCAATTGACAAATATGGCAGGGGTTGGTCAATCTTTGCCCAAAACGGCTCCTTTTGTCGAGCGGATTGCCCATGAAGCAGAAAAGAACCTGATCAAAGCTTCTATTGGCGCGGGTGTGCAAACGGTTCTTGAAGGTGGCTCTCTTGAGAAGAATTTTTTTACCAATCTACGCACTGCTCTGTCTGATACGATTGGCAAGACCTTGGCGGAAGAAATTGGCACGGCCAAGGCTGAAGGAAAGATTGACACGATCACCCAGATTGTTGCCCATGCTGGTCTTGGTTGCTTAAAAGGCGCTATTGCAAACGGTGCTTGCTCTTCTGGTGCCGTGGGCGGTGCTGTGGGGGAAGCCACTGCAATGCTTCAGTTTAAACTATGGGTGAAGGGCATTGTAAAAGAGGAAATGGGGGACCTGAAGGGTCGCACACCAACTCCTGAAGAACAAGCTGGTATCACGGCAAGGATTGATGCTGAGTTTGCTTCCTTTAGAGAAAACACTATTAATGTTGCACGGGCTGCGGGTGGTTTTGCTGTGGGTCTTGCTGGTGGTGATGTCAATACCGGTGCCGATGCCGCAGGAAATGCTGCGGAAAACAACTACCTCAGCAGTGCTCAACAAGCACAGAAAAAGAAAGAGTTAGAGGAGTGTCCAGATAAGTGGTGCCGAAGAGACGTTGAAGAAAAATGGCTCGAGATTGATGACCAACAAGATGTGTTTTTTTCGGTAGGTGTGGTTGCTGGTGCACCCGCTGAATTATATGAGACGGCTCAAGGTTTTTGGCAAATGGTACGCCATCCCATAAAGACTTTGGAAGCACTTAAATCTCTAGTAACGAGTGGAAATGTTACAGAAACAATAAAGCAGTCTTATCTAGAGCGTATTCATTATCTAGAGGAAGAGTATCAAAGAGCGGGAATTAGCGGATCGTTTCATGCTGGAGTTGAACTTGGAAAATTATTGACTGAAGCAGCATCTCTAGTGGCGGGAGGTGCTGGGTTAGCCAAGGGTGGTATAAAGCTTATTGGCAAGCTTACCGAAAAAACTCTTGCTAAACTCGCTGTTAAGGCTGAAAAAACCGTTGCAAAAGCAGGTAGCGAAGTTTCTCAAACACTCGGAAAGATGAGCGATGAAGCTATTGCAACTCAATATTTGAGGCAGGAAAGAAAATTCTGGTCAGTAGATCCCATTGAGGTTGAGTTTGAAATGACTTACAAGGGAGAAAAAATTACTCAGAAAAACAAAGTTTATCAGAGAGATGATCTGTTCGATCCTAACAGAATTTCTGAGTGGAAAGTCAACAAGGAAAAAGTGACAGGTACAAATATTGAAAGGATGAAAGCAGGACGAGCACCTATAGGCTTTGATGGTAAGTCTGTAGAGTTGCATCACATGCTGCAAACGCCAGATGGCCCTATAGCAGAAGTCAGCAGAGCATTCCATAAAAAGCATACTTCCATTATTCATATTAATCCCAATACGATGGAATCGGCTATTGATAGAGATATGTTTGGTCAGTGGAGAGAGGAGTATTGGAAAGAACGGGCGAAGGGGTATATAGAGCATGAAAAAAATAATTTAACGGAGAAGAATCCATGAAAACTTATAATTTATCGGATGTTGCACAGTTAGTTGATAAGTATAGCGATCGTATCAATTTTGGTACTGCTGATGATGGAGTTGATGATGTACTGATTGAAAAAGCAGAGAAAACTCTCGGTTTGCAGTTTACAACTTCCTACAAGAGTTTTTTAAAAAATTACGGAGGAGGAGAAATTGGTTATGAAGAAATAATGAGCGTTTATCTTATAGATTTTGAGATTGCACGTAGTGATGATATTGTTTACAATCACTTGACAGATATAAAAAATGGTTTAGCAAAATCACAACGGCTCGTCGTTTGTACAAATGATTTGGATGAGTCATTTTACTTTGATTATTCTCAATTTCAGGATGGCGAATGCCCCCTCTATATTGAAATTGCATCTGGAGATTCAGAGTATTACGCAAGTAACTTCTATGAATTCCTCTGTAAAAGAATTATAGCTAATTTGGAATAACGCTTTTTGTCGAGCGGTTTCCTTTTGAAATAGACTGTTAAAGCCGCCATCCTTTTTTGTTTTCAAAAATGCAAGAATTGTTAATCACTTTTAGGGGGATCATCTATGAAAACCTACACCTTAGCTAATGTTGCACAATTAGTTAATAAGTATCCGGATGTTATCGACTTTGGCACTGCAGAGGATGCACCTGATGATATATTGATTGGAAAAGCAGAGAAAACTCTAGGTTTGCAGTTTACGTCTTCCTATAAAAGTTTTTTAAAAAACTATGGAAGAGGGGAAATTTGTGGTGAGGAAATATGTAGCGTTTATGATACAAACTTTGAGATTGTTCGTAGTGATGATATTGTTTATAAAAACTTAAATTATAGAAAAAATGGTTTTGTAACGCCACAGCAACTTATTGTTAGTAGAACCGATTTTGGAGAGACATTTTTCTTCGATTATTCTCAATTCCAGAATGGAGAATGTGCACTCTATTTTGATTTTCCACCCAAGGATCCACAATATTATGCAAGCAATTTTTATGAATTTTTATGCAAAAGAATTAAGGAGCATGCAGGGGAGGGTTCATGAAAACCTATACCTTAGATGATGTCAGAGAATTAGTTGATAAATATAATGGTGATATTATCAATTTTGGTACTGAAGATGATGCAGTTGATGATCTCGTGATTGAAAGGGCGGAGAAAGCTCTCGGTTTACAATTCACATCGTCTTACAAGAGTTTTTTAGAACATTGTAAAGGAGGAGATATTGGTGGTGATGAAATCTATAGCCTTTATGAGCATCCTATGGGTGTTTCTGTTAATGACATTGTTTTTCAGAATTTAAATGATAGAAAAGATGGTTTTGCAACACCAGAACAGCTTGTCGTGAGTAGAACTGATTTTGGTGAAACCTTTTACTTTGATTATACGCAGTTTCGGGATGGAGAATGCCCACTCTATGTCATGTTTGCGGATGAGGAGTGCGAATATTACGCCAGTAATTTTTATGAATTCCTTTGCAAAAGAATTAAAGAAAGCGTGGGAGCTGAGATACCTGATGGTGACCAACCGATTGCGAAGGTGGAGCAAAAACCTCATCCACAACCTCTCCCTTTTTACAAGAGCCTTTGGAAAAAAATATGGGGGAGGGACAATTCTTGAAAACCTAGACCTCAGATGATGTTGTACAATTGGTTGCAAAGAGAAACCTTATGTAGACCAAAGAGACAACAGAGATAAAAAACGTGGCAGAGACCTCCATCGTGATGAAATAGGGAGACGCATGCCTTTGGTGCTATTACAGGTGCTGTGGGGGTTGGCTCGAGTGCTGCCATGAATGCAGCAATACAAGCCGGTGTGCAAGCCTTGATCAATAAAAGTGCCGTGGCATTGATTAATAATCGTGGTGATATCTCAGCGGCATTGCATAAGCTTGGCTCTTCCAAGACACTTCTCAGCATTGTCTCTTCGATGGTGACAGCGGGTTTGACCAGCCAATTGACAAATATGGCAGGGGTTGGTCAGTCTTTGCCTAAAACCGCACCTTTTGTCGATCGTATTGCCCATGAAGCAGAAAAGAACCTGATTAAAGCCTCCATTGGCGCGGGTGTGCAAACGGTTCTTGAAGGTGGCTCTCTTGAGAAGAACTTTTTTTACCAATCTACGCACGGCTCTGTCTGATACGGTTGGCAAGACCTTGGCGGAAGAAATTGGCACGGCCAAGGCTGAAGGAAAGATTGACACGGTCACCCAGATTGTTGCCCATGCTGGTCTTGGTTGCTTAAAAGGCGCTATTGCAAACGGTGCTTGCTCTTCTGGTACCGTGGGCGGTGCTGTGGGAGAAGCTACCGCAATGCTTCAGTTTAAACTATGGGTGAAGGGCATTGTAAAAGAGGAAATGGGGGACCTGAAGGGTCGTACACCAACCCCTGAAGAACAAGCCCGTATCACGGCAAGGATTGATGCTGAGTTTGCTTCCTTTAGAGAAAACACTATTAATGTTGCACGGGCTGCGGGTGGTTTTGCTGTGGGTCTTACTGGTGGTGATGTGAATAGCGGTGCTGATGCGGCAGGCAATGCTGCGGAAAACAACTACCTCAGCAGTGCTCAACAAGCACAGAAAAAGAAAGAGTTAGAGGAGTGTCCAGATAAGTGGTGCCGAAAAGACGTTGAAGAAAAATGGCTCGAGATTGATGATCAACAATATAACGCTTTTGCGTTAGGTGCGGCGGCTGGCTTTATTGTTGTTACAGGAGAAGGCATATACGATACGGTTGAAGGTGCTGTAAAAATAAGGGTGGCTACAGTTAGCCATCCAATTGAAAGTGGTAAAACGGTTATTAAAGGCTTAGGAACAGCAGCATCTTGGGTCACAAGTGGACATGTGATTGATGATACCTGGGAAGGATTTGATCAATTCCTTGTAGGTATCAAGGATTCCTTTGTCGGGCAGACAAATCACATAATAGAAAAAATGGATAAAGAGGGAGGAGATGGAGCATTTGGTGCTGGTTTTGAATTTGCCGAGATGACAAGTGAACCAGTAGTAGTAGCAGGGAGTTTATTGACCGGAGTAGGTGGGGTAGCCAAACTTGGTACAAAGCTTGCAGAGAAAGGTATTACTAAATTAGCTACTAAAGTTGAAAAAGAAGTTGTAAAAACTGGTAGCAAAGTTTCTCAATCCCTTGGAACAATCAACAATGAAGTCAACGCTATCCATACTGAAAAAGAAATTGTTCAAATATCGGGAAAGCTGAGTAATGAAGCTATTGCAACTCAATATTTTGGGCAGGAAAGAAAATTCTGGTCAGCGGATCCCATTGAGGTTGAGTTTGAAATAACCAACAAGGGAGAGAAACTTACTCAAAAAAACAAAGTTTATCAAAGAGATGATCTGTTCGATCCTAATAGAATTTCTGAGTGGAAAGTCAAAATGCTTTAGCAATTTTATATTTAATGAAAGAAGGGGGTATACATGTCCAGTAAATTACCGTGGACGAGGCTGTTTGCAGATAGGTGGATTCTTGATCTTGCTTGTTTATCTCCCATTGAATGTAATGTTTATATAAAGTTGCGTTTGCAAATGCTTTATACTGGAGAGCCACTTTTAAATAACACAAAGGTCTGGGCTAATTACACTGGCTGTTCAGTAAAAATGTTTATGAAAGCGTTAGAGGTTTTAATAAGCACAGGTCATATCGAACGTTTAGACGATGGGTGTTTATGGAGTTTAAAAGTTGAAGAAGAACTCAATAACTCTAATGAAAGCTTAGATAAGGTATCGAAGACATCTCGGTCAAAGAAGTTATCAGAGAGAGCGCAGAAGGCAGCAATAGCAAGATGGGATAAACATCATAAAGAAAAAACAAGCAGTATTGATGATCAAAATGCTAAAAATTTTAAGCATGATGCTAAACATGATGCTTGTAGCAAGACGCAAGCAATGCTTGACGATGCCAATCACAACCACAATCACATATATAATATATAATAAAAAAATAACACTATCGTTTTAGCAAAAAAAAGAAAACGATTTTGAAGATTTAGAAACTCATTGATCCCTCTAAGCGGCAATCTGGTGGTTTCTATGGGCGGCAAAAAGAAGAGCAATTGCGTGAAGAGCTATTAAGAAGAACGGGGGCTTATCATGTCTGATATTTATGACTGGTCACTCACAGCTGATCAAAATGCCAATTCAGATAGTATGATTAATTGGGCAGAAGGGTAGCCACCTAGTTCTGTCAATGATAGTGCGCGGATTATGATGCAGCGTATACGGGAATATCTTGCCGATAATGGTGGTTCTCTTGACTCAAAGTTTATTGTGAATGGAAAGGAACAAACAACATCAATCACGTTGACGACGGTTTCGCCGATAGCAAAATACAAAAATGATATCATTATCCGCTTTAAGGCGCGTGGTATGAATATTGGCACGACAACAATAAACATAAATAATATAG
>NZ_CADEAK010000014.1 GCF_902825225.1 Bartonella vinsonii subsp. berkhoffii ATCC 51672 | reverse complement strand
AGCTGATATGGCGAAATTTGCCATTGGCTATATCTAAAGCTTTATTGCGGCTTCCATCAACATTATAGGCATAACAATTATCAGTGCCTGCCTTACAGCCTAGATAGGTATTTTTATAAGCTGTTGCCCCTAAATTGGTCAGCACATTGGCGTGGATATCGGCGCTTCCTTCCGCTCTCATAATGCTATAATGGTTGTCAATGGTATCAGCGTTAATAATGAGATTACTGCTAGACTGTATCATCCCCTGAACGGTCGGTTTATGCGAAAACCTCTGTGTGACAGTTTGCTCTGTCATATGTGACCAGTTACTATTCCCGAGCAATCCTCCCCACCTATCACCATTCCAGGAATACCGGTATACGGACAATTGCTTCTTTATAGGCTTATGTTTCCAAGTAAAAGACTTATAGACTGTTCCGTCGCTTGAAATTGCCGTGCCATAGGTTTCTTCTTTGCTTGCCCAAAGAGGAACATCCAAAAAAATTTCTACGTGTCCTTTCCAAAGTCCGTTATCTTCTTGATATTCGTGCCCCTTTCCCCAGAGATTGGGACCATCTTGATATAACATCCCATCACTGAGCCTATCAGATCCCTCTGGTTTTTCGAATGAAAGGGTTGCATATTCGGATGTTTCAGTGATGACTGGCGTACTATCGGCTTGGTTTTTTAGGGATTTGGTTTGAATAGCGAGGGTTCCACCGGCCTGAATCAAGCCCGCTTTGTTGACAAGCGAAAGGTTCTTTCCTTTGCCTTGTGCATTGGTAAAAAACAAATCACCCTCCGCCAAAATGGCGCCAAAATCATTCAACACAGTGCCATCAACTTGTAAAGCACCATTGCCCTTCACATAAATTAAACCCGTTTTGCTATTAGTTACATTGCCCGTAACGCTAAAGATTAAATCCTGCCCCGCTGCCAATTGACCGCTATTTTCAAGCCCCCCTGTTTTGATGACGAAATCTCGTGCCGCTAAAACAGAGCTGTCCTGATCCACCATAACGCCTGGAGCAATAAAGAGAATATCTCCAATTCCACCCCCATCTCTTACGGCTTGCAAGCGTGCATTGTGAATGTCAAGTGCATTGCTGCTGTTAAAATCTAAACCACCATAAATCAGCGTACTACCCGAAACATCAATATGGTCCCCCTTTAAATACAACGTTTGCGGGGTGTAAATATGAGAACGATTATTGCTTAAATCAAGGGTTGTTGCCGTCAATCGCACATCCCCACTAACAGACAGCTCATTCTCAATACTTATCCCTCCAGACAGCGATGTCAGGGTTGCTATGCCATAGCCCATGACATGATCATAATAAATGTCGTTGCCGGCAAAAAGTTCAATATTGCCACCACTAACAATTTGTCCAACCTTGACGCCCTCTTGTGCTATAATAAAAAGTGAGCCGTGTTCATCTAAAACAAGATCACCTGTCTCATCTCCCTCAACGATACCTGTAATAAGCGTCCCAGCATCCAAACTTCCAACCGTTAAAATGGCATCACCCCTTGTCATCAGAGAAGTAAAATCAACCGCCCCACCCTCAATATTTGCCTTGCCATAGGCTAAAAGTTGTCCAAAATGAACGGGGGCATTTGTATTTGGTTGTGCATGAATAGCAATATTTTGATGCGACAGAATTGTTTGAGAAACAGAAAGCCCGTTATGTGAAACCAGGGTGATATCTCCTGCTCCATAAACACTTTCAGCGACAATCGCCCCATGACTGCTCTCAAGATCAACATCCCCTTGGGGGCCAAGAACAACAACACCAGTAGCACCCGTTGCCGCCATATCAACCCCACCAGCTAAAAGCTGCACCTGGATATCACCACCGACATGTGCCTTGAGGCTCCCTTCCGCTAACACGACCCCCTCAATGTTCAGATTACCCCCTGTTTCAAAGCTCACATCAGCACCGGATCCAACTTGAGAAACTTTCATAGCATCACGCGAAGACAGCTCCATGTTGCCCCCAGACGTTGCGTTTCCGGCAATTGATAAAAGCCCATCTTGCACCTCTATTTTCAAATGACCATCGGCACCAACTGTTTCTAGCGTGACACCTTTTTTTGCTGCAATCTCAATAGTCTTTTTTGACGTAATGCTTTTTGCCAACACGCTTTGACTTTTTGATTTGAGAACAACACCCCCGTGACCAAAAACATTCTTCAATGAGATTTTCCCATCAGCAGAAAGCTGCAGCTGCCCGGCATTTGCTGCCATATCATGGCGCATGCGAACCCCAACACCTTTTTCTGTCGCTACAAGTTTAATACGATCCGCCTGCAAGGCGCCCAGTGCAGAACCATCTATCGCATATTCCGGTTTACCGGTAATATCGGTCAGTTCTTTCATTTCCCGTGAAGCATAATCAAAGTGACCCGTCCCTGCTGTCACTCCAATTTCTCTACCCGCAACAGCGCCTTCAAAATGCACCGTGCGTGAAACAATATCAACAATATCAACAGCTCCCTTGCCAGAGAAAAAATTTGCTCCCTTTGCTCCAAAGCTGATATCCCCACCTCTCACCTCAAAGCTTTTCAGAAAACCGCTTGCATCAATTTCGGGGATACCCGTGGTTAAGGTTGCATGGGGCGTATTGATAAAGCCACAACCATCACAGCTTATGCCATTGGGATTGGCTATAATCACATCAGCTTGACGCCCAAAAACTTCCGCTGGACCATTAAGCGCACTGCGGTTGCCACTGGTCACTTCATTTAAAATCACTTTTGCCGCACCAGTGAAACGCAAATGGGGATTACCCGGCATAATGCCCCCCAATTGCGATTGTCCTACCTCCCCTACATGATTGTTGAGAATAACACCTGGATTGCCAATATTGAAATCGTGATATTTATTGTGCGATAAGCCCTCGCTATTGGGGGTAACAATATCTATCGAGGGAACCCCATTGGGGGCCGCCACAATATCCGGACGATTGCCTGCTCCAGCGTTAGGATCAGCAGCAATTTGCGCTTGGAGCATTGAAGGTTGTAACAAAACAGAAAAACCTATCCCACCTAGCAAAACCTTTTTAAGCATCGTACTGGAAACTAAAACGCTAAATAAAGCTGCTCTGTTTGTTCTATTCTCATATCTCATGCTTTAACTCCCCAATAAAGATGCTTAAAGATTCATTGTTAATGTTACAAAAGCCGTGCCAGACTTCTTGTGTTTGACGGTACTCCACAAAACACTCGAATAGCTTGCATCAAGGGAAACAATGCCCCCTACGAGCTTTACACCTGCCGTCCAACCGGCAAGCTGTTCACCGGTCATTCCATATAAGGCTTGCGAAAAAACACGCCCATAATCCAAACCAACAAAGGGACGAAGTTCGCCAAAAAACTTTTTGAAAGAAGCGCTGTTGCTCCATGGCACTGTGCGCAAAGACAAATCATTGCGGCTAAAAAAACCATTATTGCCAAAAAGCAAACTCTCACGCGTACCACGCACATTGGAAGCCCCACCCAAAGAAATCTGCTCCGCACCCAATAAATTATGAGGAGAATATTGCCCCATCAAAAGAGTGTTGAGGATAAAATCCAATCCTCCCACCTTAAAGGGTATCATGGTACTCAGCGTGCCGGTAAATTTAGCAAAGCGAGGCTCCGCATCTCCTGCCCCTGGATCATGTTTCTTAACAGAATGAAACAAACCAAGCCCTTGCAAATAACTCACATCAAAGGTCCAAGTTCCCCCTAACATCTGGCGCGAATGCGAAATCCCTAAATTGGCAACACTATATTGACGGCTGCCAACCTCAATCTTGTTGCCAAGCAGATAATTGTTCGTTCTTTTATAAGAAAAACCCAAATTGAGTGTGGTAAGCGAAACACTATCACGATGGATCACTTTGCTCGCACTGCCATGTAATTCACTGGAATTGCCCGTCGTTTCAATCTCTGTAAAATTGCCCTTAATAATGCTCTGGTAATCATAAACAGAGCCATTCAATCCAAAGGTCCAATAACCGTAAGGAAGACTCACACTCGCTGAAATATTGTTGCTATGCCCCTCTTGTTTGCTTTCGCCCCAATAATCGGGTTCACTGCGTTGATAGCTAAAATCCCACGCATCATTGATCCCTAAAATATTTTCTACCTTTAAGCCCGCACTATAACGCGCATAACCCGTGGAGACTTGGCCCAGATTGTCATGAGAAATGGTAACCCTCAAAGCTTTACCGGGCTGATTGCTAATATTAACAATGGTGCTGCCCTCTTCACGACCAGGTAAAAGTTCACTTTGTGCATGCGCTGAGGCAAGCCTGTTGATCTGATCAAGCCCCTGTTCAATATCGCGCATATTAAGAATGCGGCCCTTAAACCCCGGAAAAGCACTCCACACAACATTGTTATAACGAGACGCCGGAGAACCATTATAGTAAATCTCTGAAAGCTTGCCTTCAACAACAACAAATTTGAGCGTCTTGCTGCTTTTGATATCTTGATCAGGTATATAAAAACGCGCTGTCACATAACCTTTATCCAAATAAAGCTTGGTTAACTGTTTGATCATTGTCTGGATCTCAGAAAGACCGATACATCTTCCAACATAAGGATCTGTTACTGCTGAAACAGCGTGCTTTTTGACATGATGCACTCCCTCAACAACAATATGATGAATAGCAAAGCAATCTCCACTGCCAAAGTGCGTACCTTGTTCTTGTTCAAGAGAACTGTTTATTCTTCTAGGCGTTAAAGCACGTAAATGCTCAAGCTTCTGTAATCTTTGCTGCTCAGACTGTTGGCGAAAAAAGGCATCTGTTGGAGACTGTAGATACAAAGCAGAGGAGCACGCATAAACACTTACGCCATGAAACATGGCAAATAAAACAAAAACGGCTAGAAAAAGCCTTAAAAAGCTTTTTTGACGTAAAAATACAAAAAACAATACAGATGTCCCCCGCTTTTGATTATTCAGTAAGCATTGCTTTAAAAGCAACTAAAAACTTGATCTAAACTGAATAAACATCTCATAAATTAAGAATTCCCCTCGTATAGATTTTTTTAATGAATGAGAGTAATACTTTTACATTCAAATATAGATGCGAATAGCACAATATCTTTTTCCTACTCAAGTATAAAAAATCTTTTCCCCATATCTATGCCACTAAATGCTTATCCTGCCCCATGAAGTAAAAAACTAAAACCCCTTTCCACCACCTAAATAATAACCCTAACCCCTCAAAACTGATTTTCAGTGGCATTCTGTTAAATCACCTTTTTTAAAAAGAATGATCAAAGTTGCTTTGTAAAAAAGTTTTGTATCTTTTGGCAGTTTTGTCTGTTGATTACCCCCCCCATTTTTTAAAAAAATTGAGATAAAAATAAAAAACATTATATTTCAAGGTGCGGTGCCTATTAAGGCTGTATAAATTACAAACTCTTATAAACGTAATTCACAAAATTTTTTAAAAGCATCCAATAAAAATAGCCATGCATTATAAATTTAAAAATACGCATCATAAGATGCGTTTTTAGTTCTTATGAAGTTTAAAAGAAAAAAATAATGCAATTGCGTACTATAGAGTCAAATAGATGCAATAAAATAGTAATAATTGATAAGAATATAATAATATTTCCACACAATGGATTTTTAAAAATATCAAAAAAGATTAAACAGCCGTTGACCATAAATGGGTATTTTGATAAACAAATATTCGCCGTGTTTTCAGTACCCGGTGCCCTTATGGGTTGTAAATTGAAAACTCCATTATGAATAGATGTTATCATGAATTCTACAGTAAAAAATAGAAAGCCATCCCAAAAATATGAATTGACCAATGAAATAGATTGTATGACTGGTCTCACATTGTAGCGTATACATGCTTTAAAAGACTTTGATGATGTCTGGTGATTTAGGTGGTTTTATTGAAGATGAAAACAACCTTTCTCATGATGGCAATTGCTGGGTTTATGATGATGCGTTGCTTTATGATTATGCCCGTGTTTTTGACAATGCAAAAATCTATGGCAATGCGCACGTTTTTTATAATGCTTGGATTTGTAATTATGCAGGAGTCTATGGTGATGCCAAGGTTTCAGGTTTTGCTTGCATTCAGAGCCATGCAAAAGTTTATGATCATGCTGTTATTCGCAATCGGGCTCCCTCAGCACCTTCATCAAAAAGTGTTATCGCTTCACCAGAAGCACCATTGCGCCCTGTACGACCGATACGATGCACATAACTTTCAGCTTCATCTGGTAAATCATAATTAATAACATGGCTTATTCCTGGTATATCAATACCGCGCGCTGCAATATCTGTTGCAACAAGAATCTGTACAGCTCTTTCACGAAAAGCTTTTAAAGCAGACTGCCGAGCATTTTGTGATTTATTTCCGTGAATTGTAACCACAGAATACCCGCACTTTGCTAAACTACGTGTGACAGCATCAGCACCGTGTTTAGTCCGAGTAAAGACAATAACCGAAGCAAAAACCGGATTTGTCAAAAGTTTACCTAAAACACTCTTTTTTTCACGCGTAGAAACACAATATAACTTTTGAATAATCTCCGCAGCGGTAGTCCCTTGAGGAGAAACCTCTATTTTTACTGGTTCATTGAGCAAACACTTTGCAAGTCCAGCAATTTCTTTCGGCATTGTTGCAGAAAAAAGTGCTGTCTGACGCTCTTGATGCAAAAGTTTTGCAATATCTCGTACATCATTAATAAACCCCATATCTAACATACGATCTGCTTCATCTAGAACTAAAAAATGAGATTGAGAAAGATTAACGCATTTTTCACGTACAAGATCTCTTAAACGCCCTGGTGTTGCGATCAAAACATCCACCCCAGCACTCATGCGCTTAATTTGTTTTAAACGTGATACCCCACCAAAAACAAGACAGGTCGAAAGATGCGTTCCTTTCGCAACAGCACGAATTGTTTCATCAACCTGAACAGCAAGTTCACGTGTCGGAACCAAAATCAAAGCACGTGCAGTTTTAGGGGAACGTTTATCACCCAAAGCCAAAATCTGATTTAAAATAGGTAAACCAAATGCCAAGGTTTTTCCCGAACCTGTTTGTGCAATCCCTAACACATCATGCCCTTTTAGCATCACGGGAATCGCTTGTTCCTGAATAGGTTTAGGTTTACTCATACCAGCAATGAGCAAATTCTTAATCAAAAGAGTAGATAAACCCATCTTTGTGAAAATATTTTCTTTATTATTCAAAATAAAATCTTTCCTCAGTTCAACAACTCTAAACGAGTAACAAGCTGAAATCTACTCCTCAAGAATCCGCGCAAAAGAGATCTTGATATTTCAAATTTGTGAAGTAAACGCTTGAAAGAGCGATTTGCGCAACCTGTGAACACCCTGAAATCAAGGTAAAGGCATACAAATCTTACTTATATAAATCTTAATTTATAAAAAGCCGGCAAACCAGCTTAAACATCTTCATGGATATTATCGTTGGAATATGATAAAAAAGCAAGAAGTTTGAGAAAGTTATTTCTCATAAACAAGAAAACAATATCTTAATCGTTTATTTCCTTATTATGGTTTCCTTAGGTAAATGTACTCTATAAAAGTCAGAATAAATTTCTAGAAAAACCGGATTCTGTACAGTTTTCTGACCACCATAGATCAAATACCATTGCGTTTTATCAAAAATCGCCAAAGTTTTATATTGAATAATGCGATCATTCGTCTCAAGCATGGTTGGAATCAAAGCATAAAAAGTCCCTCTATCCGTTTGCAAATAATCTATGTTTTTCTCATCTAAATGATAAGCACCAGAAGGCAAATTCTCAAATTGAGCATGCAACTGTTTAAGAAAACCGTGACGTAAATCATCCTCTGTCTTATTTAATCGGCGCGCCATTTCTTTGTAAAGCCGATCGGGCATATAAGCAGAAAGAAGTGTAAAATTGCCATTTTTTACAGCATTATTGACATCAACGACCAATTTTGAAAGTTCAGTTTTTCGTACTATCTCTAGTTCAGATGCCACACTCTGTTTATCAACACTTAAAAACAAAAACACTCCCAGTAAAAAATAAAAAACAGACTTCATTCTTCATATCTCTCATGTTTGCAAAAATTTTAGCTTCTCAAATAACAAAATCAAACAATGTTTGATCATCGGTGATATCACGATAGCGCCAACCTAAAGCTCGAAACTTTTTTTCTAAGAGACAAAAATTATCGTATTTTTTTGTTTCAATTGCGATCAATACAGAACCAAAGCTTCTAGACGATTTTTTAAGATATTCAAAGCGCACGATATCATCATCTGGAGAGAGTTGAGCAAGAAAATGACGCAATGCACCAGGATGTTGCGGAAAACTAAAAATAAAATACTTTCTCAAGCCCTGAAAGCGCAAAGAGCGCTCTTTAATATCTGGCAAACGCTCAAAATCAAAATTACCACCTGAAATAACGAGAAGGACTTTTTTGCCTTTTAATTCTTGAGGGGGAAGGCTCTTAAGAGCATCGATTGATAAAGCCCCAGCTGGTTCCAAAACCACACCTTCAACATTAAGCATCTCAACCATTGTAGAACAAACACGATTTTCAGGAACTGTAATAACAGAATCAGGTGAAAATTGCTTAAGCATTGTATAATTTAACGCACCAATTTCCGCCACAGCAGCACCATCTACAAATGTATCGATATTTTCAAGTTTGACACGTTTTCCACTCTTCAAACAAGCAAGCAAACTCGCCGCACCTTGCGGTTCAACAAAACGAATCTCTGTTTTCCAACCATATTCATGTAAAAACTTACTCACTCCACTAGCCAAACCACCACCACCTACAGCGACAATGATTAAATCTGGCGCGCTCTCTCCATTAAGTTTTTTCCATTGTAAAACAGTCTCACTAAGAATTGTAGCTTGCCCTGTAATAATGCGAATATCGTCAAAGGGCGGAGCCATGACGCCACCACTTTGTGAGACAAAAGATTGTGCAGCCGCATAACATTGATCAAATGTTTCACCAACTAAACGAATATCAACAAACTCTTCACCAAAAACGCGTGTCTTATCAATTTTCTGTTGCGGAGTCATCACAGGCATAAAAATCACGCCTTTACGTTTAAAATAGCGACAAACAAAAGAAACACCTTGCGCATGATTCCCCGCTGATGCACAAACGAACGCAGAATCTTGAGATATCTGCACAAGCATTTCTGATACAAAATTAAAAGCACCGCGAATCTTATATGATCGCACTGGTGTTAAATCTTCACGTTTCAAATAAATTTCTGCATCATATTTTTGACTCAAAAAATCATTTCTCTGAAGTGGTGTTTCAGCAAACACATTGTGCAAAGCCACCATAGCTTTATTGACGTCTCGAATAAATTTACTCATAACACCAGTCATTTCATGCTTCGTTAATATTACACAGGCTTCTTCTAGCTCTAAAGGCAAACATTGTCAGTCAAAAATTGAATAAAATACGAAAAGTTCTACTCTTAATCATTAATTCTTGATTCAACAAAAGATATAGCTTATGAAAGAACTCTTATCGCGGACGTGATGAAATCGGTAAACATAGCAGACTTAAAATCTGCCGGTCTAAGACCTTGCGGGTTCAAGTCCCGCCGTCCGCACCACTACAAGCGGATTTTCCCTTAATAGCTTAGAGAGAATGACACATTGAGCTGCTTAAGCAGTTTCTATAATGCATTTTATGCCACCAAATAGCTCCATAATAACAATTTCAATTGTGAATCATATTCTTTTGAACATGCCTCTTATGAGTACCAATAATCTCACAGCTCTTCCGCTCCTCGACACAAGCAATTAAATCAATGCCCTCCTTTTCTCAGCATACATAAAGGATAATATTTGATAGAACAGCCAAAAAAGGCCCTATCTTTTGATAGGGCCTCTTAAAAAATTTAATTTTACAAAAATTAGAACTTGTAAGCTAAACCAATACGCAAATCATTCGTTTTATACTTAAGTTCAATTTCATCTTTAAATTTCTTTTTACCAAAATCTGAATAACGATATTCCGCACGCGCAATAACTTTATCTGTCACTGCAAAGTCAACACCACCACCAAGAGTATAACCAATCATTGCTCTTGTAACATCTGAAGTAGCATTAAAGGGCTCTGCTCCCGTAATTGATGTCGACAAAATATCTTGAAACTTTCCATAAGCAACACCACCAGAAATATAAGGCATAATACGACCAGCAGAATAACCAACACGCACCCGTGTAGCGCCATTCCATTTTTGTTTTAAAGTATGAACAAAAGTTATACTGCTTTTTTCTGAATCTTCTCCTCTTCTTGACTTAGCGCTCACTAAATATCCTTGAGCTTTATCTTCCCCACTTTCTACAACTTCACTTTCCTCAGACTCCTCAGTCTTAAAAAGAGTTTTTGTATCCTTTCGACCAATTAAAAGGAGATCCGTATCGATTCCCCAAATAAAATGATTACCAAAATCAAAATTGATACCTGCATAAAAACCACCTGTAAAACCAGAAGGTTCAGGCATGTACTTTTTCTCAACTAGTATCCATTCTTTCTTTCGAGCATCCTCATCAGGATAAAGAGGAACATTAACATTAGGCGTAAGTGCAGAGGCTTTACTCGAAAAACCACCAATTTGGCCTCCGAAATAAAAACCTGTCCAAGAAAAAGAAGAAACAACAACTGGTGAAGCAACATGTTCTGGCGGTTCAGAAATCACCACATCTGCTGCCTGTACCATAGAAGCTGAAAAAAAAGTAAAAACGGATGCTGTTATCAATCTTGTATTCATAAAATTATACCCCACTGTTATTATTTAAATATAATAAAAAATCATATCCAACAAAAACAAAATTTTATAAACTCTTATTCTTTAAATTTACATATACTTTTATCTCTTTATATCAAAATTTAATTTTAGTAAATAAATTTTGATAACCTTTAATATTTAATAACAATAAATACTTGAAATATAAAATTTTATCTAAAAAATAATTTATATTTTCTTTTAAAAGAATTATATTAAATAATAGCGATGACTTTTATTGCATCATTATTTATGATAATATTTTTATAAACAGCTTAAAAAAACAACTTACCTTGTTGTAATTATAACTTAATGAAATTAATTAAATAAGTTACAATAAATGAATAATAAACTCATCTATCGTATAACCATAAAATCATTTTATACGAAAAATATTTCAACAAAGATTATTGAAGGAAAGAAATCACTGATAGCATTTCAATTCTTTGCTTTTAAAAATGTTTAAAGATTCTTACACTGAAAACACAATTTCAAATACCGCACATAGAAAAGGCGACCTCTCTCACTTTCCCAATGGGAAATCTCACACAAAAACCATAGTTTTCTACTAACTTCTCATCATAACATTTTTCAACAAGTTCAAGAATAATATCCTTGTCTTTCCAAATCTTGTCTTGGAATCAAAGGCTTCAACAATTTTATTTAAAAATTGCTCTACCTCCACTGATTTCTATATTATCCTCTGCCTTGATTGCAAAACGATCTTTATTAGGAAAAGTAATAAAACACCCCTTCATACAAATCGTAGCTGTTTGATTCGTATTCAACGAAATATTTAAGGGGATACTCCCTTCCACAACGATAAGAGATTGTACCTTTAAATCAGTATTTCTCACAGTTGCAGCGAAAGTTGTTAAAGTTAAAATATCAAACAGAATAACTGCAATAAAAACACACATCCATCTTAACATTCCAAGATTCCTTCCTCAACAAAACGTTTATACAATACAAAACGAAGAGCATTGGTCACCTTAGAAGGTGAAATAATGTTAGGTACATAAATAGCCAAATTAAATGAAAATTTTTTACTATCAAATGCAGTAAAACTCACCTGCGGTGCAGGATTTTTTAATATTCCTTCTGTTACAGATGCAATTTCTAGCAAAATTTCAACAACACGTTCTGGAGCAAGATGAGAAGAAACAGTAAGAGGGATATCAATCCGCCCCATTTTACTCCGCCGAGTCCAATTACTGACATTATTATTGATAAGACTTGAATTAGGAATAATAATCGTCTTGCGCTGAAATGTTTCCAATTCCGTTGCACGGACACTGATACGTTTGACAATACCACCTACTGATCCAGATTCTACATAGTCTCCTAGTTTAAAGGGTCTCCCAACCAAAATAATAAGCCCAGATACAAAATTTTGAACAATATTCTGTAAACCAAAACCTATACCAAGCGAAAGGCCACCAGCAATAAGAGCAAAATTTCTAAGATCGAAACCTGCCATTGACAATGCTATCAAAGCAGACACAACAACACCAGCATAACTTATAACCGTTTTGATGGAATTACGCACACCAGTATCGAATTCTCCATGCACCAATATTGTGCCATCCAACCAACCAATAAATCGACGAATGACAAAAAAACAGGTGAAAAAAATAACAATTCCTGTGAAGAGAGAAATCAAAGAAATAGATACATTTCCAATTTGAAAACCAGTCATTAACTGCCACAACACGGCTCTCAAGTCAGAGTACGAAAAACCAAACTGCACAGCTATTGGCATTGCGCAAAATACAATAACAAACAAATTGAGAAAAATACTCAGAACACCCCCTAATTGATTCATCGTTTTCTCTTCTAAATGCAACCATTGCATCAAAGTATGGCCAACGATCGTTTTCATAAATTGGCCTTTAGTTCCAAGTGCTTGTGCACTTTTTATCCCCAAATACATGAGAACTAAAAATGCACCACCAATGATAATCTGCTGCATAATAAAACGCGCTAAACCAACATAACCCAAAAAATTCATCACAAGGAGCAATAATCCTAAGAGAATGAAAGAAATGCGTATATAAAATGGCCAAAAGTATGGTTTTGCTTCTTCATTCAGCAAACGCCCACGTTTGAAACGCAAAGGAACAAATGCAATGACAAAAAGCAGCATCGCTACAAGAAAAACAGCAATAAAACTTTTTGCAATTGTCAGAGATAGAGAAGCTGAAATTATTTGATAAATACTATCGAAGACAGCATCAAGTGCCAAGATTATACCTAAAAAAGTGAGTAAAATCACTAACTGATATGACACTGACGCTGCAATATTGAGAAGACGGGGTGTATCCGATGATAAAAGAACAACGGCTAAACGATTAATCAAAAAGACTAAAATAATTTGATACCCTATCGCATCAAATACTGCCGTGAGTTTTCCTGGATCTAAGCTAAAACCACGAAACAAAAATAATACGAGATAAACGCAAATAACACATATCAGCGAAGGAAGAAGCACGGAAATAAAAGCAACGAATAAACGTTGTAGATAAGATATTTCCTCATTTTTTTTGGCCCAATGCGTGTGCACATAGGCAAGAACTTTACGAGACAAATAAGAAAGTCCTAAAGCAATAAAAAGTGGAATAAAAAAGGAAAGGAATAACTGTAATAGCTTGAAGTAAAATATAAAATTCCACCACGAACTCAACAGAAAAAGAAAATCCGATGAAGTCTCTTTTGTTTTCTCAATGATATGTTTAACCATTGGGATCGAAAACTCAAACTTGTGCGTAAGTGTACGTTTAAAAAGCTCTCGAGATTGAGAAATAGCAAGTTCGTATATTCTATTTGTAGTCAAAAAGATTGCTTCAAACCGAAGTACTATACTATTAATCTTAGCTTTTTCCTTTATCAAGTGAGAACGCTCCTCACCTATTTTTTGTACATTTTCCGAGTCACTATGGAGCTCTGTTAATTGATCAAGAAGTGCATTAATATCATTCAGAGGAGCACGTAAAACAAGCGCTGCTTCTAAAGCACGTTCACTGATATCTTGTGCACGCAAACGCAGTTCTGTCAAAGCTCGTTCATCTTCTATCTTATTTTTAAAGTCTCTTTTTAAAATTTCCGTATTTTGTTCAAGACTCTTAATAAGAAGCTGTTGTTGTTGAATAATTTCATCAATTGACTGAGAAGTAATCGCTTGTTCGACGACTATATTTTGCGCCCCAAGCTGCCCCCATGCACAAAAACTAAAGACAACGATAATCGTAGAAATAAAGAAAACTATACGTAATTTTTTCCCAAAAAATGAATACATATCTGCCTTAGATCTATAAAGAGGAATCTATTCCCCCCTCTTAGAAAATATGGTATGAAAAAAATATTTTCAACTTTTATAAAATAATCTTATAAAAGCTTCCCCTTATTCTATAATACTGATAAGTAAGATAATGGATATCTTGTAAGCTGTGAACTCAACAAATTAAAGAAGGCGCCTCTAGCATGTTTTTTTTGCACCTCTCTTGCAAAAAAGAAAATTTTCTCCCTCTTACAATTTGGCTTCTTCTGTCAAGTTTTGGCGTATTATTGACGAGCAATCTAGGGACGCGTTCTTATTTAATCAAAAGACCACAAGAAAATAATATAGTGAAAACAGAGACGCTTTATCCACAAAATAAGCGTGAGCAATTGAATGTTATAACAACTGGAAACACAAAGTTTATAACATTCCATACAAATCCTATTTTACCTATCGGTACTTTTTATCCCCCTCTCACATTAAGTCTCTTTCTCATAATTACCACAGTTATTTACACACAACTTAAAAACCTTCAAACGCAATATTTTTCAAATAAACGCGCTCCTCCTCTTGCTTGAATTATAAAACTATCATCTTATCTCAGCCTTTAACTTTAATAATCTTAAGATTACCTATAGCGGAATATATCATGCGTACACCCGGTTGGTTAACTACTCTTTATTGTTTTATTCTTTTGAGCAGCATTTACGTTGCCTTGCCCAATTTATTTTCGCCAGAACAGGTTAAAAACGCACAATTCTTACCCAATACCCGTGTAATACTTGGGCTTGACCTTCAAGGAGGCTCTTCTCTCCTCCTCGAAGTCGATAGCAAAACGTTAAAGCGCGATCAATTACACATAGTTTTAGCAAATGTGCGTAATACACTCCGCGAAAAACAAATCCCTACATCGAGTGTTCGTATTATCGAAAATAGCGTCGTTGCAGTTATTTCTGATCCATTACAAACTGAAAAAGCACTCTCTGCTTTGAAGACATTGATAACCCCTATACACAATAGCTTTGGTACCACAGCTCATGATATCGCTATCAGTTCTCAAAATGAGACTATCCGTGTCATATTAACCGAAGCTGGTATGAAAGATCGTATAAGCAATGCTATTGAACAAAGCTTAGAAGTCATTCGTCGCCGTATAGATCAAGTTGGTGTGACTGAGCCTGCTATCCAAAAGGTAGGAACTGATCGTATTATGGTTCAATTGCCAGGATTACAAGATCCAAAGCAACTGCGTGATCTTTTAGGAACAACGGCTAAAATGTCCTTTCATCTGGTACCCTCTAATGTGGATATTAATACCCCCTCTCCAGGTGTTTCAATCCTTCCTGGATATACGGATGAAAAACAACGCTTCGCAATTTATGATCAAATCGCCTTAGATGGAAATGTCCTGAAAGATGCCCGTGCAGGTTTCGACCCGCAAATGCCAGGACGTTCTATTATTTCATTTACCATGAACTCTGCTGGTGCTAAAACATTTGCGGAAATAACACGACAAAATATTAACCGTCCTTTTGCAATCGTTCTTGACAATAAAGTTTTGACTGCCCCTACTATCAATAGTGTTATTCCTAATGGACAAGGTCAAATTACAGGAAACTTTGATCCCAAAGAAGCCTCGACTTTGGCTGCTCTCCTCCGCGCTGGTTCCTTACCTGCACCACTTACTGTGATTGAAGAGAGAACTGTAGGTCCAAATCTTGGTGCTGACGCAATCCGAATGGGGCTTTACACCGGCATAATTGGCTTCGTTCTTGTTACGATTTTCATTTTTCTTCTCTACAGAGTTTGGGGTATCATTGCGAATATAGCATTAGCACTCCACACGATTTTAACATTTGCTGCACTAAGTCTCTTGGGTGCAACCCTCACACTTCCAGGTATTGCTGGTATTATTTTAGGCATCGGTATCGCCGTTGATGCCAATATTCTCATCAATGAACGTATTCGTGAAGAAAGCCGAAAGGGTGTCAGCGCCTTTGCAGCCTTAGATCGTGGATTTAAACACGCTTTTGCCACCATTGTTGATGCCAATGTTACTGCAATTATTGCAACTATTTTACTGTTTTGGTTTGGTACCGGTCCTGTCCGCGGTTTTGCTGTCACAATGTTGCTTGGTATTATCATTTCCATGTTCACGAATATCACTATTGTGCGCATCATGATGATTTGGGTAATCCGTAAATGGAAAATTAAAACTCTGCATCTTCACTCTGTTTTCAATATTATCCCACAAACTACCTCTTTTCACTTTATGAAAGCGCGCTTCGTCGGTATTGGCGTGTCAATTGTTTTATCACTTGCTTCAGTTTTTCTGTTTTTTAAGCCTGGCTTAAATTTTGGAATTGATTTCATTGGTGGAAGCCAAATGAGTATTACCACGAAAGCACCAGTAAATTTAGCAACCTTGCGTTCCAAGCTTTCTACCCTTAACATTGGTGAGATTACACTACAAAATATTGACAATGCAAACACTGTTCTGATTCGTATGCAAAAACAAAGTGGCAGTGAAGCACAACAAAGCGTTGCCATTGATAAAATCAAAGCAGCAGTACATACCATCTACCCAGATGCCACATTCGATCAAATAGAGGTTGTTGGTCCCAAAATTTCAGGTGAACTTGCCACAGCTGCCTTTACTGCTGTGATTCTCGCTGCAATTGCTATGTCCCTCTATATATGGTTGCGCTTCGAATGGTTCTTTGCCGTTGGGGCGATTGTAACACTCATTTTAGACACCACAAAAATGATTGGTTTTTTTGCTTTATTTCAATTTGATTTCAATTTAACGGCCATCGCTGCTCTTTTAACAATTGTTGGTTATTCGATAAATGATAAAGTTGTTGTCTATGACAGAATGCGCGAAAATATGCGCCTTTATAAAAAAATGCAGTTGCGTGAACTCATTGATCTCTCCATTAACCAAGTTCTTGTTCGCTGCCTCTTTACATCAGCAACCACAGTTCTTGCAATGTTACCGATGGCGATATGGGGGGGAAGTGCAGTCCATAATTTTGCGGTCCCTATGGTCTTTGGAATTATTATTGCAACCTCGTCCTCTATCTTTATTGCCGCTCCTATTTTACTCCTGTTAGGAAATTGGTGGCAAGAACGGAATAATCGTAAGAACCCTCAATGAAAATAAAAATGCCATGCTCATTCCCAGACTATCCTTTCTCTTTTCATAAAAAATTACTGCCATTTCAACTCACTCATTTTTTGATAAAAAGTCGTAAATAATCCATGCTCCATGACACACCACTGATTACAACTATTGTTGCAGGTTTATGTTTAGCATTTCTTTTAGGAATGGTTGCGAGCCGTTTGCGTATTTCACCACTTGTGGGATACTTGTTAGCAGGTGTTATTGTAGGGCCTAACACGGGTGGCTTTAAAATAGATTCTGTTATTATCAACCAACTTGCTGAAATTGGTGTGATTTTGCTGATGTTTGGTGTAGGGCTCCATTTTTCATTAAAAGATCTTTTATCTGTAAGAACTATTGCTATCCCTGCTGCCATTGCACAGATGGCATTTTCTACTTTTCTAGGCTTATGTCTTGGTCTAATCATGGGATGGGGATTTGGCGGTAGTCTAGTCTTCGGTTTAGCTTTATCAATAGCTAGTACTGTTATCCTCTTGCGTGCTTTGCAAGAACGCCATCTTATTGAAACAGAAAAAGGACGCATTGCGGTTGGTTGGTTGATTATTGAAGATTTAGCGATGGTTCTTATACTCGTTCTCATTCCATCACTAGCAAACATCCTTGGCAATACAAAAAAAGAAGCGGTTGATCCTCTTGTTCAATGGTTAGATTTAAGTATTGGGGGAATTTTTGGTCTCACCATCTTGAAAGTTCTCATCTTTATTGCCCTTATGCTTGTTATTGGACGGCGTGTTATCCCATGGTTCTTAAAGGTGAGTGCACAATCAGGATCACGGGAATTATTTCGTCTTAGCGTTTTTGCGATTGCACTAGGCGTAGCGTTTGGAGCAGCCCATTTATTTGGTGTTTCTCTTTCTCTTGGTGCTTTTTTTGCAGGCATGGTTATGAGTGAATCAGAATTAAGTCACCGTGCAGCTGAAGAATCCTTACCACTACGAGACGCATTTTCTGTTCTCTTCTTTGTCTCTGTAGGCATGTTATTTGACCCAGGAAAACTATTCACCCATTTTTTTCCTCTCTTAGCAACGCTCTCCATTATTATATTAGGAAAATCTGTTGTTGCATTTTTCATCGTTAAAGCTTTTCGCTATTCTAACGCAACAGCCTTGACCATTTCTGCAAGCCTTGCCCAAATCGGAGAATTTTCTTTTATCCTTGCAGGTTTAAGTTTGAGTTTAGGACTTTTAAACAACGACGCCCATGATTTAATCCTTGGAGGTGCGATTCTTTCTATTTTGCTCAATCCTCTTGTTTTTATTGCCTGTGATAAGATTAAAAAACGTCTAGAAAATTTGCCTACGAATTTACAAGATACACAAAAAATCAGTGATGTTGATCCGCAAGCTTCTGACCAAGATTTTTTACCAACAACTTTAACAAACCATATCGTGATTATTGGCTACGGACGTATTGGTAAATGTGTTGCATTATCCTTAACAAACAGAGGTGAACCTATAGTGATTGTCGAAGAATCAAAACGCCTTTCTGATAAAGCAATTGCAGACGGGTTCGAAGTCATTTGTGGTAATATTATTCAACAAGAAATAATGAACGCAGCAAATATGAGTGCTGCATATAAAGTTGTTATTACAATGCGAAGTACCATTGAAGTAGGAGAATGTATAGTAAATATACGTGATATGAAGAAGGACATTCAGATAATCACGCATGCATTATCCGATATAGAAACAACTTATCTCATTGATTTAGGTGCAAATGTTGTAGTAACGGATGATGAGGAAATTGCCAATGGTATTATCGAGCATATAGAAGGACAAAGATCTGTCAAAGATATGCACAATCATGAACTAAATTTAAGAAAACATGAAATGGATAAAGAAGCGTGAAAATAAAGCAATTTATATGGCCATTTATTGGCATTCTAGCAATGCTAATTTCTATCCGCATTCTTTATGTAAAGCTTTCGGCCATTTCTTTTGGTGATGTACTGGAACGCTTAAGTAATTTAAATGCACAAGACTGGTTGTTAGCCTGTTTGTGCTCTCTTCTAGCTTATGCTGCTCTTGCTGGGTATGACCGCATTGCCTTGCAACATCTGGGCCATAAAATTTCTTGGATTTTTATCGCTATATGTTCGTTTACTACCTATGCACTTTCACATAATATTGGTGCTTCTGTTTTTTCTGGCGCAGTCGTACGCTATCGCGCCTATAAAATGAAAGGATTAAATGGAACAGAAATCGCAATATTGGTAGGTTTTTGTTCTTTTACTTTTGTGATAGGTACAATCTTACTTTTTGGAATTGTTTTGATTCTGAAACCCGAAATTATTACTCTCATTCATGATGAACTTCCTAAATGGCTTGGAACAACAATTGGAGCAGTTCTGCTCAGCTGTATAGCACTTTATACTTTTGGCAGCTGGCTTCAATTTAAACCCTTACACTTAGGAAAAAAAATTCAGCTTTCCTATCCGCGGCTGAAAATTGTCTTTCAACAGCTTCTCATTAGCCCTCTAGAGCTTTTAGGAGCAGCAGGAATTATATACGCTGTCCTCCCGCACACTACAGATGTTCATTTTATTTCTGTGCTCGGTGTTTTTCTGGCATCTTTCACGATAACTCTTCTTTCCAATGCCCCTGCCGGAGGAATTGGTGTTTTGGAAGCTTTATTCATAACAGGCATGCCCAGTGTAAATTCAACTGATGTTGTTGCAGCACTTATTGTATTTAGAATGCTTTATTTGATTATACCACTCATCATTTCATTATTCATCGTAGCAATTTTTGAGACGCAACAATATTGGAAACGGAGCCCCAAAACACCACCTAAATAAATAAAGGAAGATCATAGCTTTCTCTTTTCCTGCACGTGTAAATAACAACAACTGCACAGAATTTAATCTTGTATATCAGTCAAACCTTTATCTTTTTACTCTTGGGGAGTCTTTTTTCATATCAATCTGCATGGTAGAAAATACATAAGGATATTTGATATTATCATTCCTCTTCAAAAAATCATTCATAAATCCACCCAATGAACCTCTGTATAGAAAAACAACTGCTTCTCTAACTATTCAATAGTGATCAAGATTAATTACTATTTTATAAGAGAAAGTGTTTTTCTATCACCTTACTTATAAAGTAATGTGCTTTTTCTGGTCATATAAGTGGAGAAATAAGGATTTTAGATAAATTCCGGCGATCGATTTCGATAACTTTAAAGCACAAACCATCAGCTTCAAAGCTTTCCCCTTCATTCGGTAAGTGACCAAACCGCCAAAGCATAAATCCTGCCAAAGTCGTATAACGATCTGCTTCATCAACAAGATTACGCCCAAGATAACTACTTAAACGACGGATATCAGCATATCCTTCAACAAGAAGGCTTCCATTTTCAAGTTGTTCCGCTATCATAGGTTCTTCATCATCATCAGGAAAATCACCTGCAATGGCTTCAAGAATATCCGTTGGTGTTGCAATTCCTTCAAAAGATCCATGTTCATCAACAATAATTGCCAGCTGAATCGAGGAATGACGTAATTGCTCCATCAACCGTAAAACGCTGGTATTTTCGTGAACGACGAGTGGTTCTTTCATGGCTTTTTTCCAATTGATTTTTTTTCCTTCAGCCAAATTCAAAAGAAGATCTTTTGTCAAAGCAACACCAACAAATTCGTCCACTTTCTCACGTGCAAGAATTAAGCGACTATGTTTAACCTGTTGTAGTTCTTCACGCATTTCATTCTCGTCACCATTTAAATCCAACCACTCAATCTCATTGCGCGGCGACATAATAGAGCGAACAGAACGATCTGCCAAATCGAGAACACCACGAATCATCTCTTTTTCTTCTGGTCTAAATAACTCAGAAGCTGCTGCCTGTTCAGCAATAACATCTACAGTCTCACCAAGATTACCGTCTTTGTTTCCCCCACCTAAGAGTCTCAAAACAGCATCAGCTGTTCGACCACGTAGATCATTTGTTGTAATCATCTTCTCACGATTACGACGCCCAATTTGATTAAAAGCTTCAATAAGAACGGAAAAACCAATAGCAGCATACAAATATCCTTTTGGAATATGAAAGCCAAATCCTTCAACAATAAGGGTAAAACCTATCATCATCAAAAAGCCAAGACAAAGAATTACAATAGTGGAATGACGATTAATAAAACGCATAAGCACGCCAGATCCACACATCATCACCCCCATAGCAGCAATAACTGCTATATACATAACCACTGCCTGTTCTTTGGCAATCATACCTGTTGCAGTAATAATACTATCTAGAGAAAAAACAGCATCCAGCACCACGATTTGCACAATAACCTGCCAAAAAACCGCATAAGCAATGCCTGTTTTTCTTTCATGCGACACTCCTTCTAATCTTTCATGTAATTCTAGCGTTGCCTTTGCCAGTAGAAAAACCCCACCACCGATTAAAATAAGACTATGCCAACTAAAGATAAAAGATGAGAATGAAAAAATGATCATATCAAGATTCATTACCCACCCAATAACCGTGAGAAGAAAAAGCCGCATAACTAATGCTAAAGTGAGGCCTATCAAGCGTGCACGATCACGCAAATGCAGTGGCAATTTTTCAGCTAAAATCGCAATAAAGATGAGGTTATCTATTCCTAAAACAATTTCAAGAAAAACCAACGTGACCAAGCCAAACCACACATGGGGATCAGCGATCCAATCCATCATAGTTCACCCTTTAACAACTTAAAAGTGCGCAATTGATAAAACAGATTCATGAGCTTTCATTCGCACAATTGATCAAGAAAATTGCGTGCAAAAAAATTGCGTTAGCAGAAAGAAAAGTACTTCTTAGAGGCGCGCAGTTATTGATAAAATTTACAAAATAGTACAACAGCCTAAACTTCTTACAATCACAAGAAGGCTCTTCTGAATTTTTCTCGGGCATTACGCTCGATAATCCTCCAACTATAGTCCTGTAATAACCAGAACATTTAATTTATAGAGCCTTTTATAATGGGTCTATTTTTATCTAAGATCAAGAGGTCTATATCATATTTTTAATTGTATAACCAATCTCGTTATAGACTTTAGCATTTTCAGATAAAAAATAAGAAAATTATCTAGACTTCCTTCCTTAGGAACGTTATAGAATTGCTATCCTTATCTTTCAAGAAGCATTGGGTGATTAGCTCAGTCGGTAGAGCAGCTGACTCTTAATCAGCGGGTCGTGGGTTCGATCCCCTCATCACCCACCATACGCTTTTAAGCTTCATGTAACTTATTTGTAGCTTGCCACTGTAGCTTGCCACCAGGTTTTGTATAATTTGACAGTAGGTTTTGTACCAATTTATTTTTTTCAAAGAGGTTTTGAAGGATCATTTAGAGTTGCTTTTATGAGCCTTATTTTGCTCTGCTCAGGAATCGCAATTTGAGATGCTTCATCTTTTCCATCAATCCCATTATTTGACAGCTAAAATCTGTAAGATATGCATGCAGAGACCAGCAAATTTTGTCTCATTCGCATCATATTTTGTAAAAATGACCTCCTTTTCAAAGGATTTTCATTTTTTCAAAGGGTTCTCAAAGGGTCTTCAAAGACCTTTCAAAGGTCATTTAAAGCCCCCTTTCATGAATTTTTTTTCTTTTCCTAAAGATCGCAATTTGAGATGATCAGCTCTTGAGCGGGCATCGGATTATTTGAACCACATGTATAAGATGTATTCACCTCTTTTCGTTTAAATTGGCTAAAGGTTGATCGGATCTCTGGCACATCATTAAGAGACAGAACAAACTTTCCCTTTAATTGGGCAAGCAGTGTGGACATTTTCTGGTAATCCTCTCGCTTAAACAAATCTTTGCCATAGCAATTCTCAACGCCAAAATAAGGTGGATCAAGGTAAAACAAGGTCATTGGCCGGTCATAACGCCTAATAAAATCAAACCAGTCTAAATGTTCAATGGTCACATTTGATAAACGCCGGTAAATCAGCTTTAAGAACCCTTCAAGTTTGAAAGAGTTAAACCGTGCACCACGGTAGGGATTA
>NZ_CADEAK010000013.1 GCF_902825225.1 Bartonella vinsonii subsp. berkhoffii ATCC 51672 | reverse complement strand
CCCTTTCCTACAAAGAGTCAATATCATTTTTTTAAAATCAGACAAAATAAATCCAGTATTAAAAAAACAATCGCCACCAATAACAAAAAATCAATGCCTAAAAAAGCTCTTAAATATATAAAAAATCTGTCTTCCATAAAGTGATGACCCCTCAATATACTCTAGAGCCTTGAATGACGACTTAAAGAAAACAACTTTGTTCATGGAATCCAGAGCACTTATGTCGTGCGATAGCATGCGTATTTGTTGTGTGATGTTGATATCCTTTCCAAGGCTGTTATTGCTCTTCTGACGCTCTTCGCTATTATAGGAATGATAACTGTATAAATTGAGGATTTGCTTTTCTATAATCAAAGAATCAAATTCTTGTAGAAAGACGCTAAGCTATGCTAGCCCTTTTGATTTAATATTTGAAAAGTGCTCTAAAAATCCATGTGGGATAACGAACAACAGAAAAACGATCCTGGACAGGACCCCGCTCTTGTAGTCAAACGCTTACTGCCAGCTCGACGACAAATCTCTGTGCGTTGGTTTACAGGAACGGTTCTCACGGGAATCACGTCTTGCATTCTTATGGGTATTGCACTTTTTGCCGCCCTTGATGAACAGCAACGATTGGTAACACCTCCACAATGGTTTACAGCAGAAAACCTTGCACAAACACAAGACCCTGATGCCAATGGATATAAAAGTGACCGTATTTCTCCCACCCATGCGCGTCAAAGCTTTGATAGCAAACGACAATTTGAATTATCCATTCTGCAAAAAAAGGGAGAGGAACAAGTCATTCAAACACAACATTTTGAATGGATTCGCATGGCTTTAGCCGAAAATCGCCCACATCGATATAATTATCCCAAGTTTGACGCTTTAAGCATGTTTGCGCGTGATTCGAAAATACAAACCGTCAAACTACAAGATTCCGGTCAGATTTACGGAGCGAAAGTGGAAACCAAAATAATCTTACGCAACCGTAATCTTATCATTGATCAAAGTGACTTTGATGGTGCGGATATCATGACGAATGATGAAGTACAACAGGAATTAAAAAACGCCGGATTTTCTTTAGAAAAATCCAACGAGCTTCTTTCCATTCTCACACTCATCGACCCTTTAAAACTAGACGATTTATCCTCACCCTCGCCCTTTACAGAAGCTCCTGAGGTGCGCATTGTTCAAGAAAATGTGACCATTTCCCCACAAAGTCATCGCATTGATCTCACGAAAAATTATGCTGAAGATATTATTCCCATTCGTAAAAAGAAAAAAATAGCCGATGCTTTCAAAGAGACCAACTATACAAAGGAGCAAATTGATCAGGTGGTGAGCACTTTAAGCAAGTTTTACCATTCTGATATGCTGAAAGAAGGAAGCCTTTTACGCATTGGTATCGTTACACAAGCAGGAGAAGAAGATCATCTGGTGCGTGCAAGCATTTATCAAGGAATGTATCATGTTCTCACCATTGCCCTGAATGATAGAGGGCGCTTTGTTGAAAGTACAGAGCCCCAAATGTCGAACGCACTTAAAACGGCTTTTCAAAATGGTATCCCGCATTCTTATGTCAGTACAGCACAATTACCGACAGCTTATGATGCCCTCTATAGTGCTTTATTGAGCCATAATATATCACAATCTCTCTCTCAGCATCTCATTCGTCTGCTTGCCACCAATATTGATATGAAAAGCCGGATAACACCAACTGACCAGATTGAAATATTTTATGCCTTGCCACAACAAAACGATAAAGAAACCAAAAACGCACAAAAGAATCAAAAAACAAAAGGATTGTCTCCAAACGTAGACCCTGAAATTCGTTATATCAGTGCGACTTTCGGCAATACGACTTATCAATATTACCGTTATCAATCAAAAGACGGAACTATCGATTACTATGATTCAGAAGGAAAAAGCTCCAAACCTTTCTTGCTCCGCAAACCCACTCCAAATGGCGTTTTTGGTTCCCCCTTTGGACCACGCAAACATCCTATTTTAGGCTATGTTCGCATGCATACAGGTGTTGATTGGGTTGCACCAAAAGGATCGCCCATTATTGCTGTAGGAGATGGCATTGTCACAAGAATGGGCGTAACTGGCGGTTATGGAAACCATACAGAAATTCAACATAGCAATGGGTATATTAGCAGTTATTCACACCAAAGCCGTTATGCACCAGATATCAAACTGGGCGTGAAAGTACGACAAGGGCAAGTTATTGGCTATGTCGGAACAACAGGAATGGCAACGGGCCCCCATTGTCATTTTGAAATCATTGTCAACGGTGTAAAAGTCGATCCCATGCGCATTCGTATACCTGAGAGTAAAGCTTTAACCAGCCAAGACTTACAAGCATTCTTGCGCGAAAAACATAATATTGATTCTTTATTAAACAGCCCAACACCACCATCAGAAGACACTTCTTAAACCACACATAAAATGGAAAGCTAAAAAGTTTTTAGCGTTTCTGCAAACAGAAGAGCCTCAACTTATAAGAGAAAAAAGCATAAAATTTTTTTATTTTTATTGTTTTCTCAAGCTTTACACAAAACTCACGTTATGAATCTGATATAATGCGGGACCTTCAAAGAACATTGCATCGGGCTCTGTAAAAAAATAGCGATAACATCTCTTAATCTTAGCTTTTCAAATCCAGAAAATGAGTGAGGATATCACGATTACTGTAATAATATTGGTGATTGTACGAGGAAAAGACCTTCACGTTAAAGCTTATAGCGTCCTCTCAAACATCTCTTCAATAGATGTTGCTGTTGCACATCTTACAAAACTGCACTATTGATGATGAAATCTACCATTCATTGCCTTATTTTAAAAGCTATCACACAAAAGTCATAAAACTTTGATCTCAGATCTTTTCTTCGTAAATTGCTGCAGGAAAGTAGAAAGATCGATTAAGAAACGGAATGCGTAAAATCAAGCACTGCTTTATGAGCAATTTGATCTAACTTTTATCACTATAAACAATTTTTCAGATACGTTATCTCGTCTAAAAAAGAGCTAAAAAATGTAATGTGTGAAAAGTTAATTTTAACAGCTCTTATGAGATCAAGCCTGTCAAATATTTTATAGAGTTATTTTGTTCGGGTAATAATTTTATGAAATACAAATACACAATAATTTCTATTTTTTCTTTTACCATCTTTGTGTGTATGAAGCCTTATTTTTCTCACGCTCAAAATCTTTCTGTGACACACGAAACAAGACGCAGCTTCATCGAAAAATTACCTAAACCTAAACAAAGTGCATTTGATGATCGTTCAACAGATGTCTACATCGTCAATGAGCTTACCAATCCACCTGCTTCTATGGTGTTAATTGGTAAAGGTATAGCGCGTGGAGAGTGGAAAGCAGGAGGACACTGGGGAGCAGCAGGACCTTCGGTTATGATTGCATCCGGCTTCGCAGGAACAGCAGCGACAACCTCAAATGCTTGGCTTTTTGGATCCGGTGGTTGGGCTAAATATAGAGTACAAGACGACGGAACTGTTTTAACATTCCGCTGGTATAATCCATATATGGGTTCCCCTGTATACACTGCTATCTCAAGCAAAAAAGAATATTACTTTGAACGAAGGGTGGAAGGAGGTAAGAATGCGAGAGTCATTTGGTACGTAAAAAGAAGAGAACCAGTAAAAAATTATTCTGTCGTTATAGCAGCTGATCCGCAAGCATGGCGCTTGGAATCTGGCGATCCTAATGCAAATAGCAATAGAGAACCATGGTTAAAAGCCAATAGAAAAGTTGCCAATGCACTAGAATCACACGCTGCTACATTTTATATAGTCAACGGCGACTTAACCGAATTTGGTCGTTCACAAACCTATCAAGATTATGCGGATGTATATAAAAGTATTGCTTATCCTATCTATGAAGGACTAGGCAATCACGATTACTATAATAATGTTGGTGATTGTATAATACCACTAGAAAGTCTTTCAAAGGATGCATGTGCAGTGAGTGCTGTTCAAAGAATGATCCAAGAAATAAACAAATACAGCCATGCTTTACCTAAATTTAATAAAGATGTAACTTCTCGTAAGGTCTCTCACCCTGATATAAAGCGCTATATAATAACTGGGAGTTTAAGTTACTCATGGGATTATGGGGATATTCACTATGTGCAGCTTCACAATTATCCAACTTATACGGCTAATTTACGTAGCGGTAATACTAGCGTAAAAATAACGAAGGCTTTGAAATGGTTGAAAAAAGATTTAGCAGCTGCTGATAAAAGAGAAAAAGTTACAATTCTCAACTTCCACGATGCTCGTCCGTATTTTAACGACAATGATTCGCATTTTCTTCATCCCAAAAATAAGAAAGATCTTGCTGCATTTAAATCAATCATTACCTCTCATAATGTCAAAGCAATCTTTGTAGGACACGAGCATCAGCAAGTTTCTTGCCTTACACAAGATGATAAAGTCTTCGGAAATATCCCTGTATACACAGCGGGAGCACTGTTCAAAGGGGACTATTATCTCGTTGATGTACGAGGAAAAGACCTTCACGTTAAAGCGTATAATGGAAAAACGGGGCAACCAGCTTTAGTCAAAGATTTAGGGCTAAATGGAGCCAACACAAACAAAAAGAACAGTTGTAGTAATTTATAAACATTTTTTGCTCTTACCCTTGACGATAAAAGGGGATTTTAGTCCCCTTTTAAGAGGACGGTGGAATCTCTTTTGAATCATTCATGCTAAGTTTGGGTAAAGGAATGACAATTTTTGTCCCTCCCAAAGCAGAAGTTTCGAAAAGTGGTTTTTCACCAAACTGCATACAAAGCTGTTCAACAACCAAACGACCAAGACCTGCTTTTTGCGCCGCCCTTTGGCTCTTCATGCCGACCCCATCATCTTCCACAATCAACATTAATTGCCCCTCTTGTTGAGGACCAAAGGAGACATAAATATGACCAGCGCGCTGGTCAGGAAAGGCATGTTTAAAAGAATTGGTGAGCAATTCACCAAGAATAATTCCAAGCGTTGTTGCATCTCTTGAAGACAACCGACAATCTTTAAAATTCGTGTGAACGGTAATATTTTCGCGCAATTCAAAAGGCACTGCCAATTCAACATCATGCACCACTGAGCTTAGAAATTCTGCTAATAAAGTTGTTTCCATATCATCACTCAAACGCAAACGGCGATGGGCTGTAGATATTGTCTGGATACGATCACGTGCCGCTCCAAGAACAGAACGCACTTCTTCATTTTTGCTCCGATTTAACTGTAGCCCAAGCAAGGAAGACACCGTACCAAGCGAATTTCCAATACGATGACTTGCATCTTGCAACAACATTTCAACCCGTTGACGTTCTTTTTCGGCGTGATTGCGTGCTTTTTCCAATTCCTGTGTCCGTTCTTTCACACGTGCTTCAAGCGCTCTATTTTCACTATGAAGCAGCAATTGATACATCTTTAAGGAGCGCACATCTCGATGAAACCGATTAATGACAAAATAGGCAGAAATAAAAGTACTGACGACAGAAAGTATCGCCGCCAATGTTAAAGCAGCCCGCATAAGTGCTATACCTTCACGCTGTTTTTGTCGTACTGCATCATCCCCATTGAGAAAGCTTGTCATCAATTGTGCGAGACGTGCTACCTGAATCTTGGGAACTTCTAAAGAGACAGAAGGTTGAGAAGATTGGTCAGGAAGCACATCCACGGCATGCATATGGGCATTCATAAAAGCTTTGCGTGCTTCGACCTCTTTTTTAAAAGCGGTAAACCATTCATACCATTGTGGATGGGCATAAACAATAAGCGCGGTATAATCGAGAATATCATCAATCTCACGTGCAGCATTTTCAAAGCGGACTTTGTCTTCTGTCTTTCGGGTTTTTGCATAGCTACGATCAGCAACAGCCATATCGATTAAACCAATCAGCACCAAATCAGCCTGTTCACGCAATTCTGAACTGGTATTCAACTGTGCAACTTCTCGATCAACGGCATTTGAGAGCAGCATAATGAAGATTGAAGCCAAAAGAGCCATAATCAGAGAAACAACAATTGCTCCCCAACGCCAGCTTGATCTGCTTGAATCAGAAGAAGAATTGTGAGAAAGCAAATTCGTCTTTGTTGTCATAGAATTTCCATTGGCGAACCTGAAAATTGTCATTTTTCAGCACAAAGGAAAACGCCCTTATGGAACATAACACAAAAAGCCCGCTGGATAGTTGCATACAGACTTTCCTCACTTCTCCTTAAGGAGTCACACTCAATACTCTGAATTTCCTCAGATGCTGACTTTTACCTTAATAGCTATAACGGGAATTAAAAAAACAAGGCTATCGACCATAATTATTATGCTTTTTTAGCCGTTAAATGAACACAATGTGCTTCCAGCGGAATGTGCATCGGGACCATAATCAGATTCACCATTGACTTTAAGAAGTTCTTGTAGGCGATTGCGTGCTCTACTGACACGGCTTTTAATTGTCCCCACAGCACAACCACAAATAGCTGCAGCATCTTCATAAGAAAAGCCAGAGGCTCCAATGAGAATAATGGCTTCTCTTTGATCAGCAGAGAGCATATTTAAGGCTTTTTTGAAATCTTGCAAATCGAGTAATCCATATTGAGCAGGATGAACCGCTACATTTTGGGTAAATATGCCATCAGTGTCTTGAACTTCTCTTCCTCTTTTGCGCATTTGACTATAGAACTCATTACGTAAAATCGTAAAAAGCCAAGCTTTCAGATTTGTTCCCATTTCGAAACTGTCCTGCTTTGCCCATGCCTTCATAACGGTATCTTGAACCAAGTCCTCCGCTTTATCGTGTCTTCCACTTAAAGAAAGTGCAAAAGCCCGCAACGCTGGTAAAACCAAAAGAAGTTCTTGTTTAAAGTTTTTTACGCCCTCTGCCATAGTGGATTCAAGCCTTTTCCACATGATTTAAGCGAAATTGCTCTGCACGCTCCAATCTGTCTAAAAGCTCCAGCAAACGCACTGGGAGAGCTTCTTCTTGAATTTCCATGTAAAATTGGCGTAACTTCCGTGCTATTTCGCAATTGACCCCGAGAAGATCATCCCCACGTGTGAAATAATTGGTGAGATTTTTTTCATCACGGTCGTTCATTTTTTATCCCCCTAATCCATATAATATCAGCAGCACCGAGAAGAATTTTTCGCCTCATGATTGTAAATATGGTTGTATGCAAAAAGTTCCATACGAGGAGAGGAACTTTTTCATCTCTTAAGAATTTCAATCAACAAAGTGCTTCAAAGGTCAAAGGAGTTATGAACATGTCATTATCAACGCGTATAGCACCGCATCTTCCTTATCTTCGGCGTTTTGCCCGTTCTGTGACAGGCAGCCAATCATCTGGTGATGCTTATGTGTCAGCGATGTTGGAGGCGCTTATTGCAGATATTTCCATTTTTCCCAAAACATCCAGTGACCGCATTGGTACCTATTGGCTGTTTTGTCATCTTTTTGACCAAACCACCCCTAATATACCTGAGCCACTTCCACAATTTGGTCTTGAACAAAAAACCAATGCCAAATTATCGTATCTTACCCCGCGTGCACGCCAAGCATTTTTATTGATTGCGGTTGAAGGATTTAATGAACAAGAAGCCCGTGAAGTCATGGATCTTGACGCGAAAGCGTTTCGCACGCTGCTTAACCAAGCCTCGACGGATATTTCTCAACAAATTGCTACAGAAGTTATGATTATTGAAGACGAGCCTCTCATTGCACTGGACATTGAACAAATGGTAGAAAGCTTAGGTCATCAGGTGGTAGGAATAGCACGCACCCGTGATGAAGCTATCATCATGTACCATAAGAAAAAGCCGCGGTTGATTTTGGCTGATATTCAATTAGCTGATAACAGTTCAGGCATTGATGCGGTCAATGACATTTTGCAAAATGACCAAATTCCTGTTATTTTTATCACGGCTTTTCCTGAAAGATTATTAACCGGAGAACGCCCAGAACCGACTTTTTTAGTCACCAAACCCTTTAATCCTGATATGGTGAAAGCGCTTATTTCACAGGCTTTGTTTTTTCAAGAGAATGCCTCAAAAGCAGCCTAAAACAGATTAACATTTTCATCATGATCGTTACGCCCATTCCAAAGCCCCCTATGGATAAATCCCATCTTAGCGCTCTCATGCAAGCGATCCGTGGTGCAGATATTTTTGTTTTATACCAGACAACAAATCTGGTTTATTTATGGGCTGAAAACCTACCACAGCACTTACATAATAAATGGCGGATGGGATGTCGTGACAGTGATTTTTTTTCGCTTGATCTGGCAGACAATATGGAAACAATCAAATTGCAAGTTTTAGCCACCGGCAAAATGCAAACCATCGAAGCACGGTTTGAAGATATGGCCAAACAAGCCATGTGGTACAAATTTTCTATCGACTGCCACCGCAATGATCATGGAGACATTATCGGTATTATCACCACTGGTGTTGATATTTCAGGGTTACGTCGACGTGAACAAGTACTAAAAATACTCCTTCGGGAAGTAAGTCACCGTTCTAAAAATCTTCTTGCCATCATTCAAAGTATTGCCAGCCAAACAGCACGCTATACTGAGTCCCTTCAGATTTTCTTACGCAAATTTCAAGGACGCCTTCACTCTCTTTCTCATTCTCAAGATCTCATTACCGATTCCGATTGGCGTGGTGCCCAATTTCGCGAATTGGTACAAACGCAAGCTTTGGGCTATTTGATGAAAGAGACAGAACGTTTTTCACTTGAAGGCATAGATCCTTATCTTTTTCCCAATGCTGCTTTACATATTGGTTTGGCTTTTCATGAACTCATTGTGAATTCTCTTTCTTTCGGCGCTTTATCGCAAGAAAAGGGCAGTGTTTGTGTAGGCTGTGAACTCCACACAAAAATAAATGGAAAAATGCAACTTCTCATCACTTGGAATGAACGTTTTGAAGCGCAAACACTTCTTGTCGATAAGAATCAAGCCTGTTTTGGCAGTACTGTTTTAGAAAAGATTGTCCCTGTTTCTGTAAATGGTTCAGCTTCTTTAAAATTAACAGAGACGGGGATTGTTTATTGCTTGTGTGTTCCTGATACGTATTTTGACACTTTTTTTTAAAATAGCGGTTAAAACCCTGTAATATGAAAAAGCAAAAACGCCCCTGTTGCCTCGTGATCTCCTTGTCCACCAGCAAAATATTTTTCACGCATTTGTGAGCATTTAGCCTCAATTTGAGTTTTCCGGAACCTCATGCCGGAACCTCATGCCGGAACCTCATGCCGGAACCTCATGCCGGAACCTCATGCCGGAACCTCATGCCGGAACCTCATGCCGGAACCTCATGCCGGAACCTCATGCCGGAACCTCATGCCGGAACCTAAAACCCTTCAAAACGTTTCTTCACAGAAAGCGCCCCTAGGTTGACATATCAGATTTTATACTGTCAACCTCTCATTTGGAAAATATTTTATGAATACCCTCGTTTTTCTTCTTCTCTTGGTTTCATGTACGGATGATTTTAACAGCTGTTATTCGAACAACACAATGGTTAAAACTTACCCAACCGCTCAAGCATGTGAACAAACCATGATACCATCCACAAAAAAAATTACCTCTTATGGGCAACAAATTTTTGCCCAATGCACAAGCATACAAGCAAACTTACACCAACAAGAAGTAAAATTGATCTGGTTTGTCACAAACCGCGGCAATTTTCTGCTTAAAAGTCAAACCCTACTGAAAAGCCAAACGATGAATGATAAAATGTCCGAAGAGCACGAAGCAGATATTTTACCAACATCATGGACTCTTCTCCCTCCTTCTTCCACAAACCACTTGCACAAAAAACCTTAAAAGCCTAAACCCATCAGACCCCCCAAAATAATCAATGGAAGAGGAGCGCATGATGGATAATAAACACATTCAATCTTCAAAAGACCATCACGCAGAGCAATCTGCATTGTCTCAAGATTACCCTCCCTTAGACCCTGCGGTAGAACGCGTAAGAAAAAAGCTTATGCGTTTCATGTTTATTTCTATGTTAATAACACTTATTCTTATTCTTGTCGTACTTTTTGGAATGATCTACAAAATTGTAGCAACAAATTCAGCGCCCCAACAAACAACTCCTTTTTCCTCTCACAGGATAAATCAAGAAACTGTTCACCACACACTTTCCTTACCGAAAGGAACACAGATTTTGTCACAAAGCCTTTCGGAGCAGAACATTGTCTTGAAAGTCTTAACATCTGAGGGGCAGACAAAATTCATGGTCTATAATTATTATACCGGTGCACTAATTGCTGTACTGATCTGTGAAACAACAGAAAGTGCAACCCTTTCCCATTAATAAAGCAATAACACTCCTCACAAGTGTTTAAAATATCGCTCTCAGCTTTAAACATTTTCCTCTGGTGAATATATTGCCACGCGACATCGACGTGGTTTCCTCTGCATCTCTTCAACCAAGAAATGCAACACCTCATCACTTGCAATGAATGTTTTGAAGCAAAAATACTTCTTATCAATAAGAACCAAGCCTGTTTTAGCAGTATGGTTTTAGAAAAGAGTTTCCATTTCTCTCAATGGTTCAGTTTCTTTAAACAAGAAAAGAAAAGCAACTTTTTCTCTCAACGCATCAACATTTTACGAAATTTCTATCCCCCTTTGAAAGTTCAAAACCTAGAAGCTGCAAGGCAGGCTTCTTCTCAAGAGGAATACAACCCAACATCATCAAGCCGACAACACACCCATAAGCGCGCTTTCATCATGCTGCTTTAGATGTTAAACATTTTCCTCTACTGAAGACGTTGCTACCCGACGCCGACGCGGTTTTTTCTGTATCTCCTCACCCAAGACAGGAAAAGAAGTAGTTTTTTCTGTCGACGCATCACCGTTTTGAGAAGTTTCTAATGCTGTCTTTGAAATTTCAAAACCTGGAAGCTCAAGGGAGGCTTTTTCTTGCGAGCGCACGGTGCGTCGACGTGAAGAGCGACGGTTTTTTTTGACGGGCTCAATACTTTCTTCAGCAACGCATTGCTCTTGATCACTTTCTTCATCTAACAAAGCAGGCGCCTCTAAGGTATCTCCCTGCGCGCATCCATTTTGTGCCCTCGTGTGTTGTTGACCACAACCATTTTCTTGCGCCCGTATTTGTGACATATCTGTTGTTTGGAAGGCATCCGTATCGCAACTGACAGTGTCTTTTCTCTCACCCTCAGTGTTTATTTCACCGTATTCTTGCTCATTATTTTCATCACGGCTCTCATCACGTCTGGCAGATTGGGAATTTTGGCCAACCGCTGCGAGAATAATACGCAAGTAATGCTCCGCATGTTGGAGATAATTCTCTGACATAACACGATCACCAGCTCCCTGAGCATCACGCGCAAGACTTATGTATTTGTCAGCAATTTGCTGCGCATTTCCGCGAATCTTAACATCTGGACCGCTACTTTCATAATTCCGAGACAACGGGTTAGGTCCGCGACGATTGTTATTATTATTATTGCTATTACCATTATTGTTATTATTACGACCGCGTACCCGTCTATTTTGTTGTGGCCTCATCTTTATCCCTTTTTTTGGAGTATGTGTGTCTTAATTGACTCTTTTTCATTGCATTATTTTCCGATAATGCTGGTCATCTTTAAAATACGGTTATCAGACCATCCGTGTTTTATTTTACTTAAATGATACCTACTGATATTTGATAAAAACATATATTTTTTGAAAATGACAAAAACAGCAGGGAAACCGTAAATTTAAAATTCCCTATTTCTCTGTTAACCAGCAAAAACCCAGTGATGTCCATATAAAATGCCAAGTGTTAAAATGCCAAGTATTTTTTTTAAAATAGACCATATTTTACTAAAAAAATAACCATCTTGTGGAAAAACAAAAAAGAACATGCACGCAATACCTCTGGCAAAAGAATAAATTTCATCGGAGAATAAAGAGAAACTCTTTTTTCGCTTTAAAATGACCGATTGATTCTAAAAACGCCGATATTCCCTGCCCCACATTGCACTTAACTCACAAGCACTCACACCCCCACGAGCCATTGCATGAACGTATTCACCCATTGAATATAGTCTTTCTTTTGCATTAAAGCAAGACCTTTATGAATGATAATCCACTCTCTCTTCACAAATCTCTCATTTTTTATAAAGTGTTGAACAGGAAGCACACTTCAAACCCCTTGATAATCAACAGCACCCTCTTCTTATCAAAGCGAGCCGATTGCCCAACAGCATTTTATTTAAAAATTGTCAGATATAGGGCTTTTATTGCCAACAAGGCAAACTCCTACCACCCTACAAGTGATGTCTTTACTGACGACATCAAACCCATCACAACGGATTATAGAAAAGGAACCTCCTTTTAAGAGTGAGAAGTTCAATAGCTTTTGAGCAGAAAGCCTCAAATAATCCGCATGCCAAAAGTCTCTCTAAAAGCTCCATTTCCGGTAGCTACAAAGGAAAGCTACCGGAAAGCCATGGAGCGGTGACAAAGGAAAAAATGATGGATTTTACCACAGAGAAATGCAAAAAATATAAAAAAGCTCTTCTCACTAACACGCATTATAACCCATGTTAGAAGAGTCTTATTTAACAATAATGATACGACATTTTTATGCTTTATCTTGATAACATTCTTCAAGTGCAGCATGTACATACTCTATCATAAAAAATGAATGATTTTTCTGCTTTTTGCACCTCAAGAAAAAGGAGTGTTTTTTGCCTTTCTTTTCTCTTTCAGGCGACACCTCTAAAGACAACAAACAACACTCAGAGTGTGTCTTTATTTTTGTAAACTTTGAAATATCGTCAAATGCTTGAAGAAGAAACTTTCATCAGACTTTCATCGTCATTTTCTGCTCTTACTCATGAAATATTCTTGTAAAATGGCATAACCCTTACAAAATAGGCTATAGTTTCAAAGTTAAACTTTTGTATTTTTCATCCATTGCGCGGGATATTAAATTTTCTTGTCAAAACTTAAAAGTGATTACGCACTTTACTTTTTTCACGCTCTTTTTCGTTGAGAAGGCAATCCCGTAGGAGAAAATAATTTCCATCTCCCGGCCGTACTATTTTCACACATTGTTTCTTTGCAGTATCAGAAAGCGTATCCCACATTTCACGAATAGTAAAATAGGCTTCGCTTTCCAAATGAACACAACGCTGATATATTTCCTTCTTTATATCGGGCATCCCTGAGGCAGAAATTTCCTTGCAATAGACGCGCAGATCAAAGACCGGAATAGTCAAGGCAACAGGGGCTTGTTGTATGAATTGTTTTTGAGAAGAAAAAGAGCCAATCATTTTTACAACGCCAAAACACAACGCCAAAACACAAAAAAGGAACAGACAAACCAACATAGTCTTGCGACATAATTTTTTGAAATAAGCATTTTGCCGCGCGCGGATTCTTTTTTCCATAAAGACTCTATCCTTTAGCGTCTCAAAATAAGCTTTTTATAGCAAAAGTGAGAGAAGCATCAATGTCTAAAAGTATATTACAGCACCAAATGCTCCATTTTATATCAAACACTTTAGCGCACCAAGCAACTCCTGCCCCACATCTTCCGTTACAACCCCACATATTTCGTTACAAATTGACATATTTATCGTGCATTTACACAAAAGAAAACAGAAATGATACTGTCTTTCCCTATCTATAAAAATGCCTTACATCACCATCCTCAAGAACACTCTATTTTACGAGCCCTGAGAATAAAACGCTATAATAAAGGTCAACGCCCCACAAACAAATCGCAAAAGACTTCTGTCCCCAGATTATGACAAAAGATACAACAACGCCGAACTGCTTATTAATGAAAGCTCCCTCATACATCTGTTCCATCCTTTTCTCAAATTGTACCAAATCTCTTCAACGAAGGGTTTCCGCTTTGCTTTTCGTTCATCCCTTTTTAAAATATTACCATTTTTTACCTCCACAAAAGAGGTTTCCCTTATGCACTAGTAACCATAACCGGTGACGCACACATTCATGCAATCTTATGAAATTTACCAATGAAACCCTTCTCACTGGTAAGCGCAAGCTCTTTTAAAAAATCGTATTTTTAGAACTTAATATCTTTTCCAGACACTATAAAATCAGACTCGATGGACTTCTGAGCAGCAAAACCTACAGATAAACCGGCATGATGGCTTTCCATATGTCCAACGCTCTCTATTTTGAGATCTTCATGCTTGATGTCACTCTTTTCACCACTTTGTTTGGTGTTTTTGTTGAGATTCTCAAGATCTCCCATCATTATTTTCAATTGTTGTTCTAAAGCATCAATGCGCTGCGACAATTGCGTGATATTTTTGCTTTGTTTTTTGTCAAAGTGCTCAATGTCTTGATAGTTTTGTTTCAACAATGCATTCAAAGGAGCATGCCCCATTCGTCCACTGGCATAAAGAACCACGCGAATATGTTCAGGATCATCAATGTCAGAGATAGAAAAAGGAAAGAGTGCCATTATATGCCCTCATATTGGTTACAGAATAAATGATGCATGCTAGCAGCGCATTTGGATGCACTGATACCGGCAGGTTTTATGCCACAGGCATATCGGTAGGTTTTTAAAATGTCTTCTTATTGACGATAAGAGAGAAAACAATGAACGATTTTCTAGGGAAGTTGTTCTAACAACACAGGCGGTATCTTAAAGCATTTGATGAAACAACGCTTGGAGTATTTTTAAAAAGCTATGCAAAATAGAGTGCGTTTTCATGTTTTCACAGCATAATAAATTGCAGCAACTTGAGGCATAAGAAGCTTAACTTTCGGCGGTTTTGGGTGTAAACTGGAATCAGGGGAATCTTGCAAATCGGGGACATTGAATGTTGTCTTCCCATCTCCCATTCCCCATATAACCCCATCACCAAGTGCATCAAAGAGATCTGGATATTTCTCTCGTGAATATTCTTTACCATTACATAAAAGCCAACCTTCAGGGACATCGCTCGTAGCAAAAGAGCCAATAAAACCTGTCGGCAAACTTTGAGAATGAAGGAGAGATGGAGAAATTTCAGGGATTTTTATGGTAGGATTTGTTAAAAACCAACCATCGGCATTTTTTCCAGCAATATCACAGGTATAGACCAGCTCATAAAGCCCTCCCCTTTGGATCTCTCCCCCCTTTAAAGGCACGATACCCTCTGAGGTTATCTGATAAACGGGTCGCGCGGGTAATTTGTTTAATCCAACATTTGTGGTTCCTTTGTTGACCCCTTGTGCTTTAAAGCGCACAACAATCCCATTCATATAAGACTCAAAAAGAGATTTCGTGGTCAAACGAAGAGAGGTCCTTTTATTATACTCATCGACATTAAATTCCGTTTCAATCCCTCCTCCATTATCAAAGAGATATTCTTTGATACGTTGCATCATAGCGCGGGCACTATCATTGACTGAACTTGGAGGTTGTCCTTCTGCCCAGTTTATATCTTCATCGGCGGAAGCATTTTCCAATGCTAACAATGACCAATCATAAATCGAACTCATAGAACATATCCTTTTTGCAAAAAACGCATACGGGCAAAAAGCGAAGAAAAAAAAGCCGTCATTTTCTTTTTAGGCGTTGGTATTTTTTCCATTTGAAAGCCAAGTTTATGATAGTCGACATGCAAGAATTTTGTCTTTGCATTGATAAAAACAGCATCGGGGTTCAAACGCAGCACATCTTGGGCAAGAACACCCCGATAGCGTTGCGGATTTCCTTTATAATTAAAGAGATAAAGCGGATAGCCATTTTTCTCACCCACGGGGGTGATATTTTCTTTAGCTCTCACATCACAAAGCCCTAAGATTCCGCCCACAAGCCCCAGCACTTGCTGAGCATCGCGTAAGGGATCTTTTGTAACGGAAGGCATAGTTATTGAATTTCCTGATTTTGTTCCGTAATTTCCAGCAGCTTGCGTCCCCACACCCAACAATTGCGCCAACCGGTTCCAACCTTGATTGTCTTGTTCAGTCCATTTTTGGCGCTCTGCATCCAAAGCATTTTGACGGTTCAAATCTTGGACCATCCCGCCCTTCAAAGCATTCGCTTGTGCATTGCTTTGCCCTTGATAGTAGCTGTTAGCAGCATCCACTTGGTCACGCAAAGAGCGATCGATCATCTGATTGGCATTCATCATATTGTTGACATCTTGATTATACTGTTGCGCAGTAACATTTGTAGCCAAGGCACCGAGTTCATCAGCGAGCACTCCGGTATGTGCCCCAGAACCATAGCGCCCCGCTCCAGACATCGATTGATTAATAGCATCAGAGGTTTTGCTCAAAGCATTTTGCAAGGCAGCATTAAATTTACTGTTGCCTCCAATCCAGTCTCCCTTTGCCATATTGAGAAGATTTGTAGCGCTTTGCGTTGGTGCATTAAACCATTGTGTCAAAGCAGGATTGTTATATTGGCGCGCAGCGCCCTCCAAACCAGTGAGAGCATTTTTTGTCATATCGCTAAGCCCAGCGGTACGCTCCCCTTGATAAACATTGCCTCCGATACCTTTATTATAAAGATCGAGTGCTTGCGCACTGGCTTTTTTAAAGATCTCTGCTACCCAAGCGGGTGGTGCATTTGTTTGTGTTGTTGTTTGCACTTGAGGTGTTGTTTTTTTTCTCATGGGACCAAAGCCTTTCTATAATGAATAAGGTTACGAGAATATCCTTGACGTGCGAGCATTTTCGCCCATCCAATTCTTCCCAACAGATGCAATTCCCCCGCATGGATTGAGCGCGCCCATTGTTCGACCTTCGCAATCAATGGCACCAATTCCAGCCCTCCCTCTCCGGCAAGATCTGAAAGGACGACGCGTTTTTTGCCCCTTTGGGTTTTTTCAATTTTAGTGATAGCGAAGGCACTAAATTGGGTTTTATTTTTTAAGACAAGCCATAATTGTGCTTGCCCTGTAGCGAGTTCCTCAGCAATTGTTGCCAAACAGACATCATCGGGAAAGCGTTGCGCATATTTATTGAGAGCAGCATTGAGTGCCTCTTGATAAGGCGCTATTTTTTCCCATGACCATTGCTCTGTGAGATGAGCAGAATAAAGATTTCGCCCACCCTGTTGACCTGTCATAATTTTTCCTCCCCTTCTCTTAAGCCTCCCCCTAATGATCCTCTAGTGCCCCCCCCCAATGACCAATGACAGATCAATGACAGAAGAAATTTTGGTACACACCACATGCTTATCGTGTTACTTTTTAAGTGAGAAGTTCGCCAAATGCCTATGACACATAAACCCTATGACCCATGATATTTATGGCGCACACCCATATTTTTTCTTGAAAGAGGCATCTCACAAGCAGGCTTTTTCACGACAGATGCCTCCCCACATGCTCTTTTAGCATGCATTAAAGTATGTGTTACCGCCTGTTCTTCATTATAGGCACACGCTACCACACACTCCTTCATCACAGGCATGCGTTAACGCATATATCCTCCATTATAGGCATGCGTTAACGCATGCCGGCAGGCTTTAATTCCACATCGAAACCAGTCACATGGGACCAATTCATCCCTTCTGGAATACGCAATTTAAAGCGATAAAATCGCGCTCTTGCGCGAGAATGAATTTGCCCCGTATTGTGAGAAGGTTTTTTTTCCGGTAACCAAACAGTTTCCTCTTCCAATGATTGACGCAACCGCATTCCCACAGACAAAGAGAACTCAGGGCTATTGACCTGAGGCATAATATTTTTGACCCGCGTAATCATCCCATTTGTTTGCCCCATCTCTTGTGAAGTGACCACACACGCCATAGGGGGACCAGAAAAAGAACCAAGTCTTCCCTGATGATCAAATGCACCAAGAATAGGCGCTTCATTTTTCCAAACTTTACTATCGAGAGAAAAGGATAAATCATCAATATTTTGTGAAATCCGATCCAATGCCTCCAAAGTGGTTCCAACTTGGAAAATGGGCAAAACCATTTTGAGGTCTACAGCCGCTTTGGTCCATTTTTGCAAACCCCAATCATAAATAAGCAAGATGTGTTTGTGGACAGTATCATCATCGGTATCGATCATCCAATAGACGCGATTATACACTCCATCAATAGCAGCAGAAAGCGTGTAGAGATTATTATTGTTTGACTTTGCCGTCATAGTTCGGTCAACTTTTTCAAAGCCAATGGGGATAATTTGTCCCTCATTGGTCATCTGATAAAAACCACCCTCATCGGCAAAGAAGGCAAGATCTCCTCGACAAACGATCGATTCAGCATTTTTTGCGCCGCGTTTATCGTGTATTTTTTGAAAACTGAAGATAATTTTAGAGCCAGGGATAAAAGAGCCAGCATAGATTGCCGAACGCATAAAGATGATGGGATTTGTCGTTTCAGTTGCCCCTTGGACGAATCCACCATCAGGAAAATCTTGATAATCGCAGCTTTTTTTTCCAACGGTCCAACATTCGGCATCATTCAATCCCGACCAATGCACACGTCTTGGATATTCCGTTAATTTCATCAGACAAACGAAATCTCCCCACACCCGTACGATACCCGCTCGTGGTGGATTTCCGCCTAAATTTCTAAATTTTTTGTCATGATTCATATCGATCACTTGCGGTTTATCATTCGCATTGACAGCAATGACATAATCACCAAACAAAGCAAAAGACCAAGGTGCATCGACATTGGCACAATAGGGTTTTCCCCTTCGGCTTATATCTTGCCAGCGCAGTGTCGTGTTGTTGAGAAGATAGATTTTTTGTGCTGTCCCTACAACAATAGACACCCCATTTTTTGTTTTAACAGCAAGAGCCCCTAAGATACGATCAGGACAAGGCTCTGAGAGCGGTTGAAAGCTTGGCATAGGGATATAGGAGCCATCAGCCGGCAACACATTGACTAGCTCATCAGTAAAGATACCATTGATATCCGCAACATCAGGCCGATAATCAGCAATTGGAAAAAAAGCCATTTAAAATCTCATGAAAAGAATATTTTAAAAACCTTGGAGTGATGTTTCAAACCACAAAGGTTTATGTTGTTTTAAGCAAAAGAGCTCCTCAAACGAGAAAGAGCTCTTTTAAAAAGCAGAAAGTTCAAGCGATAAAGAGCAAAGAAAAACACCTTCATGCATGGAGCAAGATTTTCAACCGTTTCTTTTCAACGCCAACCACCAACGCTCTCCTCAAATGGAGAAAAAAGAACTCTTTAAAATCGCATTGGCAGAATATTTGCTGCCCCTTTTCGCCGCGATGTTTCAAACCGCAGAGCTTGCAGCTGTTCTTGAAAATCACTGAAAGAGACAGCAGCATACTCAGGATCTTTCAGGATATTTTTGTAGAGCTCATATTTTGCACGTGCTTTAATGAGATCAAAAGCATGGGTAAACCAGGGATTATCACCCTCATGCACGCTTTCCTCCGCCAAACGAGCAGGCACGCAAACAAGACACACAGTCTCCACCTGTATTGGTGTTGGAAAGAGCCCTATTTTTTGCTCATGGTAGGTATAAAAAAGCGGTGTTCCCTGGGGTATTTCTTGTGGAAGAAGTTGTGGGGACAGCGCCCCATATTGTTTTTGCAATATTTGCACAGGTTTAAAGACCAATTGTGACGCCAAGGTCGTTGTCAAAGATGCTCCATGAGATGTTCCATGAGGTCCCAACAAGACAGCTTCCACATCTCTTTCTGATTCAAGAAAAACCCCCTCTTCTTGCCCATACCATGTTTTTCCCGGTTGTGTTTTGAATGTGAGCGTTCTTTTTTCATTAAAAAAGAACGGTTCTCGTTCACACAAACGCAAAGCGGTCAAAATGGAATCTTGAATTTGCGTGGTATATTCAGCCGTTGTATCATCAATTTCATCCTGAATAAGTGCAACCATGCGCGAAAAACTTTGCGAAGTGTCCAAGGGTGTGAGATGAAGATCATTAGCATCAGTGGATAAAACGGTCATAAGCAATCATAATCCTTTGAGATGAGAAGCATGCTTCTATCCCCCCAACACCCCCTCTTGTTGGGGAGAAGATTTTGCAAATTTTGCATACTTTGCAAAATTTCAATGAAAGTCTTTAAGTCTGCACTTTTAAGCGGGTGCTCCATAGGTTGGGATAACGATAGTACCGAAATCCTGTTTTCCTTGGTTACTTCCAGGCAAATTGTAGCAAGTTTTTTTCATTCCAATAATAGTTTTTGCTGCAACCCCGAACTCACGTTCATAATCGAACAGCTCTTCCACCAATTTATAACGTGTAGCACCACGGTCTTTACCAAAAGCAATGACAGCACTTTGCGCTCCCAAGAGAACAGCGCGGCGTACATTTGGCACAGCTTTGTTTGTTGTACCAGATTCAACACCTTCGGTGATATGTTCCGCTTCACGCAAGATGACTCCATTATACATACCAAGTGATCCATCATAGAGCGGATTTTTAAGCCGGCTACCACTATAGATTGCCTTGGTAATATCGAGCCACTGCCCCGCATCTGTATTGATACGCAATTGCGTTACTTGAGTGGGGTGCAGATAAAGCACATAAACATTTTCTCCGTCAATCCGCACGGGTCTAATTTTGGGATTAGCCAGTTTAGCGCGTTCGACCGCTTTATCGATCAAATTGATATCAAAACCATCATTTTCGTTCAAATCTTCATCTTTTGTTTTGTCATTGGGGCGCACAACACGTTTATCGGTTGGTGCCGTTGGCGCATTAAACCCATAATGGACAGGTTTAAGAGCAATAGAGCGCCCTTCAAAGTTAATGGATTTTGCGGTATAGCCACATACTTGAATAAAGAACATCATGCTCAACCGATCCGCATACCAATCGACCAAACCATTTTTCGCTTCGGTACGCAAATCATGGAGAATGCGTTGCTGATCTATAGTTCCTTCATTTTTAACACGCACAGCATGAACAAGTTCATTAATGGCCAAGCGGTCATTGAGAAATTGCAGGGCTTCTTCATTGCCTTCCAGCGCTTGTCCCTCACTCACCCCGTCACCAAGCAGCTGTACGCGCAAGCCAAAGCTAATGGCATCACCACTTGCCTTATTGGTTTCATCCTTTAATTGCACAATACTGTTGGAATCTTTCCCAATCAATGGCGCAATAGGAATTGCTTTTGAAACTTCTTGATTTAATAATTTAGACCATGTGCGCACTGCCATTGGGTCATTAATTCCTATATAAGTCACAGTCATTTTATCCTCTAAAAGTTTATCGACATAAAAAAACCGGCAACGCGCCGGCTGTTAAAACTCCACCTTTCTCACGGTTGAGAGTGGTGCATTCGTTGCATGATTTTGTATGATGATATTCGCTTAAACTACCCCCCCTTTAAGAGATCTTTTCCACATGGGCTTGCGCATGCAAAGAGAACCTCATCCCCTTTTGCTTATTCCCCCCCCCAAAAACTTATTGCCCACAAAAGCCCGCTTCAAGAGCTCCCATACACAAAACCGCTCTTTTGTTGTTTAAAGGTCTCCCCCACCCATTAAACGGTTAAAAGCAGCCTTATTTTTGGGTTCAGAAACCCAACTACTAAATTCTGCCTCTGTCATTTTATCGAGCATCTCTAAAGAGATGGGACCACTTGAGGTCAAACCGTTATAGGCCGCAAGTGTGCGCGCAGAATTTTGCCTTTCCTGTAAGTTCTCACCCCCGTACTTTATCCCCTCCCCATAATTTGGAATCCCCATAGGATTGGAAACATTTGTGTAGCCATTTTTTTGCGCAAGCGTATAGAGCATTTCGGCGGGGTTTTGATTTTTTTGCGCACAATCGCGTAAGATCTGCTTCAATTCATTGCCAATTACTTCATCAATGGCTTTTGGATCAGCCATTTCGGGATAGAGGGAAGCAAAAGCAGCCAACTGCTTCGCCCGCGTCTCGTAAATAAAATCGGCCGCTTGATCAAAGTCATGATATTTTTGTTTCACGCTAGCAACAGATTGCTGAAAAAAATTCTGTAACTGTTCTGCTTCAGGAACGGCAGCCTGTTGTTTGGCATGCAACAAGCCCTGTTGGTGGAGTGTTTTTCCCAACCATTGCATATAGCCCATAAAATCTTTTTGCGGATCTGGAGGAGCATCCCCCTCTTGCACCGTTTGCACCCCTTGCGGTTGTTGTGGTTGCACACCACTGTGCTGTAACGGCTGTTGATATTCGCGACGCTCTTCAACATGAACCGCACGGGGCTTGGTATGTTGCTCTCCACCCATTGTGCTCTCATCTTGTTGTGTGGAATGAAACTCCTGTTCCAATTGGTGTTGCTCTGCGGGTGTTAAGTATTCTTGATCCATACTAGTAGCCTTCTTTTTAGATAATCATTTTCGGGCAATGCGATAAGGTGTTCTTCAAATGCAGCGACTTATGCTTGCATTGATACTCGTCTTTATTCTTGGGTTTTTGCCATCTGCAAAAGAGTCTGGACCATGCGCTCGACATCAGCATTTCCACTTTGCGCCCCTCCAGCACCACCGCTCAGAAAAGCAGCATCTTGTGCCTCCTGCAGAGCATTTTGCCTTTGCGTTTTGAGAGCAATTTTATGAATAAGCGAAGCTGGCAAAGGTGAATAGCGCAGCAAATCGAGCATAATATCTGGTGTAGCGAAATTTTGCATCAAAGGCAGCAATTGCATAATGAGAGCAAAGGTACGCTCTTTTTCATTAAGGCTTGTAGGTGCATCATCAACGACAATATCATATTCCAAACTCGTTATCATTTCCCGTGTTAAGGGCACATACTGTGCATTTTCGTCACCAGCGATACGTACCAAACGCCCATCGGAAAGATAATTTTGAATGAGATAGAGAATAATTTTTCCCTGTCGTTGCCGGTATCGACGCAAACCATCAAAAAAGGAAGCCAACAAATTAAGTGACGATTGTCTGCGTTGTTCTTCAAGAATCCCCGGTTGGTTAACCGCACGTGTTCCCACAAATTCAGAGGACAAACCGGTCACTTGCGTAATGGCATTTTTTGCTTCATTAAACAGTTGAAAAAAGCCTTGCGGGAATTGTGCCACGGGTTTTGGTTGGATTCTACCCCCCGAAACCGCACCACTTTTCAACCAAGTAATGCTATCGGCTCGAGCCCAGCTTTCCACAGCTTGTCGATCATCATCAAAAGCGTCTCGTTCCGCCATAATGCCGCCTTTTGATTGGCTATTAAGCAAATGCATCACTTGACTAAAATATTTATTTGCCCAGCGCTGCGGATCTTTTGTTGGTTTTACAATGCCGTAAAATTGGCGGCTTAACTTATCAAAATATCCGGTAATACATTCCCATCCCAATTGCTGAGGCGGCACCAAGGGCTTATCTGGTGCTTCGAGTAGTTTTTTCCCTAAAAAAGCACGTTTAACAATTTTTCTGGTCAATCTTGTTGCTTGAAGAGAAGGGAAATCTTTGCACAAAACTTGGAAATCTTGTTCCGAATAATCGGTATATTTCCCACTTTGCGGATCAAGAACTTTATAAACGACTTCGCGTTCGAACCACCGGCATTCAGCCAAGGTAACCCTTTTAGGACTTTGAAAATCTGTCCCATCTTCTCCCTCTCCTTCGTAAATTTTCCCTTCACTATGGTCTGTTTGATGTGAAAAGGTATGCTGTTTCACCCAATCGGCATTCAGATCACTCCAATGGACATTGGGAAACATTTCCCTTGCAACGTGCAGTGGTTTTTCGTCAATATACCAGACGCGCTGCGCATCAATAAGGTTTTGTTTTACAGCACTTGCATCCCAGACCATTTTCATGGGGTCTAATCGTGCAATGACCGGCTTTCCTTGCGGATCTTCTTCATAATCAAGCCGCGTATCTGTCCAGCCCATACCGCAAATGATAGCATCTTGGAAAGCATCGGAATCCTCATATTCGCCATCGGCTTCATCACGAAACCATTCGGCTGCTCCAGTAAGGATTTGGTTGGCGAAGGCAGCCCCTTCTTGTCGTGGAATGAATTGCACTTGTCGTTTGTTATTGCGCTCTGCACCAATAACAGCGTTGACTAAAGGGGCAATACGATTAAAAGTCATGACAGGTCTGTTTTGTTCGCGCAACACGGCAAGATCTTGTTCATTCCATTGGCGCCCATTATAAAAATCATAGTCTTCTTGGGCATTTTTTCGCCATTGCTCGACATGGGCAATATCATCATGATACCAGCCAACGAGTTTTTTAAAGAGCGCCTGATCTTCAAGCGTCTCTAAGGAATTAAAAGAGTCTGTAGAAATATTCATTAAAAAGCCATCCATGAAGTTTGAGAATGGTGAAACGAGCGATAAGCATTTTTTCGCGGTCGACTATGTGGTTGTTCATAAGCCACACACATGAGTCCGAAACTATCGGCACCATGGCTAGCCCAATCATGTTCGGCGCCCAAACCGATATTGCGCTGTTCATCGCGTTTTTCGTGATACCAAGCGAGTGCTTTTCGCCCCGCTTTTGTTGTTTCACGGTTAAACCATATAGCAGGAAACAAGCGTCGTACTGCTTCGATACGCATTTTGACAGCCCCCACCCCTTGATGAGGAACGATTTTGGTTTGAAAACCAGCTTGTTGGAGAGCACTTTCAAAACTGACATTATAAACACGGTCTTTGGTCGCGCCATCATGGGGCAAGACCATCAAAGCTTTCTCATAGCCACGTTGAAAGACCCAGCCAATATGCTCTGAGAGGGGTTGTCCTTGTGCTTCATAATAATCGAGCACACGGATTTCCCGTCCCACGAATTGCGCCACCCACAAAGAGGTTGCATCAGCCTTTGCCCCCGTTCCGCCGATATCCCAAAAGATCTTGATCTGCATGAGAGGATCACGCGGAACAGTGGTAATGCGTCCCTCTTGTTCGGCTTCCAGCAGTGCTTTTTGATAATAAGCCCCTTGAACAGCTTGGAGATAATCCCCTTCCCAAATATGGTTATACTGTTCGGGTCGTTGTTCTAAATCCGCCTTTCGATCTCGATTGAGTTTTTCAGGGAATTGAGGATTATCACGCCAATTGATTTCAGCACCTTTGATATTGGGATCATTGACATTTCGGAAACGTTTTTCCACGGGGGCATTTTCACGGCAAGGGTTCCATGTCACCCATAATTCTGCGTTCCAATTTTTTCCCTCTTCACGCAGTGTTGGAATAAGCGTTTGCCAAGCCGTTTCAGTCACGGGCTCCGCCTCATCAACCCAGCAGAGAAAAACCCGCCCCATGGATTTAATACTTGCGATATTGCGATCAAGCCCAGCGAACACATAAAGGATCCGTCCATCTTTTGACTTAATATATTTTTCGCCAATTTCATAATAGCCTTGCAGAAAAGGGTAAGATTCTATCGCCCGTTTAATTTCTTCCAACGAACTTTCATTGAGGGAATTTTGAAATTGTCGTGCACACAGGATAATACCACGTTCTCCCGCCATTCCATGTCGATATCCTATCACAGCAGACATGAGAGCAAAAGAACGTGTTTTTCCAGATCCCCGTCCTCCCCAAGCGGCACGCACATCCGCTTTTCCGGCAAAAACCGGAAGGAGCTTTGGAATGAGAGCAATTTGCGCTGTTGTCATGAATCCTCAAACTCTACAAACCCCAAGTAGCACACCTCTTCAAAGCTAGCGCCACTCCTCAAGTCCCGCCTCCCCTCACACAATCCTTCACACACCCCCTACCACAGGCGTTTCATGAATCTCCTTCATGCACAACATCTTTTAGTACCACCAGCACAATCTCGACACATGAAACAGCTCCTCCCGCCCAGCCTTTCACACACCACAAGAGCGTCTCAAATACAACCAACCCTAAGCACCTAAAACCACCACAGGCACCCAAAACCCCAAGCAGCACACATCTGTTAAACCTCAAGCAAAAACCCTCCAAGCCAAGTCCAATGACTCCTCAAATCCCGCGCCCCTTCACACCCCCCCCAACACAGGCACTTCATGAATCTTCGTCAAGCGCCGCATCTTTTGTAACTGCATCTTTTGCAACCACCGGCACAATCTCGACACGTGAAACGGCTTTAACCTCACCCCCAGCCTCTCCGGTCACTTGCAGAGGTAAAACCTTCGCAAGAAGCGAAAAAAAAGGCACAGGATTATTGAGGGCATGATATTGAAGATAAGAGACCAATCCATCCTCACCATAGTGATATCCGGCTTGCTCAGCAGCTGTAAGAAGAGCCTCATTAAACCGCCTTGTTGTTTTATTCAAAGCCCCTTTTTTCCGCCCTCTTCGACGTAAGGGAAGACAATGTTCATCTACCATCATCATATTCCTTCTAATTAAAGAGAAACCCAAGCCTCAGGCACAAAAAATGACATGAAAATCAGTAAGGAAATTTCGAGAGTAACCAGCCATTTAAAAAAATGGGACATAGCCTAAAAGATAAAAAAAAACGCACAAAGCACAAATCCTCCGCATTATTTTACAGAACAACGTTTTTACGCTTTTACATCATTACAGAATAAAGCCAAACGAAACCCCCATACCACCACCCCGCGCCGCTCTATCAACACTGGTCTGTCAATAATCTGATTGCTCGTCTGTCAGATTCCCCTGCTGATTATTTCATACGGCTATCCCACACTTCAACGAATGGTGTTTCATCAAACACGCCAAGTAAACTCTGATCTACAATTCGACTTCAAAAAGCAAATATTTCTCTGCGGAATAAAGCTTCCCCCCCCGTACCGTTTTTAAACTATAATCAACCTCTTACCCATTAAATTCCCCTACTGACATCAGATTACCGCTCCTCTAACAACCCCTATTTTACGGTCTAACAGAGTAAGAAATATTTTAATTTTTCTTGCCAATCTCCTGAAACTACTCTATTGATGGGCTTGTGTTTTTGATCGTCCACGCAACGGTCAAATAGGGAGTTGAAGACCCGAAAACTCGTACATGAATTTATCCCGCTTTGCGGGTATCCCGGGATTCCGGGAGTTTTTGCTATGTCCAGGTGCTTCTTAGCACTAAAAGCAAAAAGCTGATTCGAGTTCAGTATTTTCAACCTCCCGGAATACCAATGCGAGGGCGCTCGCAACCGGAGGGGGCTTTAAGTGCAAACCAAAAATCCACATTTTGTCGACATGTTGATAGGTAAAAGAATCCGCCATAGACGCATATCAATGGGGCTTTCTCAAAAGGAATTAGGAAACCATTTAGGTGTCAGTTTCCAACAAATCCAAAAATACGAAAAAGGCTTCAATCGTGTAAGCACAGGATATTTACTAGAAATCGCTCAAAAATTAGAAGTTCCCATGAGCTTTTTTTATGCCGATATTGCGACAAAAGAAGATATTTCTACAAAAGAAAATACCTCATACCATAATCAAGAAACCTACAGCGAAAAAGAACAGGCTCTTGTAAAAAACTTTAGAGAGCTCAAAGCGAAAAAACAAAAAGCAGTTCTGTGGTTGATTTCTGATTAGGCAAAAGAGCACTCATCAATATTAACTCATCAATATTATTTGCCAATATCCCCCTCTGCCGAAAGCCTTGCCCGCCTGATACCACCACATCTCAAAAAACGGTTTACGGCACCAATTTACGACATCACAGGATAACAAATACCAAAACCTTTGGAAGAACCCCAGCACTTTCACAGAATCTTATCAGAAGATCTCATCTGTTCTAAACGCACAATTCCGATTGTGTCATTATGATACTCGTTTAGATTGACCTTGTCAACTTTTTATATTCTTCCTCCCCTTATCTCCTTATCATTATCCTCCTTTTTATTTTATTATCCCCCTCTTTATCTTACTATCATTGCGCAGCCTTTCGTGACATTTGCATTTTTAAAGGGCGTCATTTTAAGAGAGACATTTAAAAGAGCCATCATTTTCAAACAGTCTTTTTCGAAGCCCTTCCTTTTCATTCCTTTACAAGACTCTTGTTCATTCTTTTCCAGATTCCTGGGGTTCTTTTTTCTCTGCTTCTTGTTTGCTAGGCAGGAATACCAACCGCTCTCCTTCTTTTGCAATTGTCACAGTTGTTTCATCCTGAATTTTACCAAACAAGATGTTTTCAGCGAGGGGATCTTGAATTTCCTTTTGGATAATGCGTTTAAGAGGACGTGCTCCATAGAGAGGATCATAGCCTTTATGGGCGAGGAATTCGCGCACTTCTGGTTTGATCAGCAAAGTTATTTTGCGTTCATTGAGTAAATTTTGCAGATGTTGTATCTGAATATCAACGATAGCCTCCATATCCTTGCGTTGCAATCTCTGAAAGAGAATAATCTCATCAATACGATTAAGAAATTCGGGACGGAAAGCAGCTTTTACGACATTCATGACATCATTTTTTGCCTGATCCGTTATTTGACCTTCAGGCAGAGCGGTTAAAAATTCAGCACCCAGATTTGAGGTCATAATCAACAAGGTATTGCGAAAATCGACAGTACGCCCTTGGCTATCGGTCAAACGCCCCTCATCCAGTACTTGGAGCAAGAGATTAAAAATATCAGGATGCGCTTTTTCGATTTCGTCGAACAGAATGACTTGATAGGGTCTTCTACGCACGGCTTCGGTCAGCACACCTCCTTCTTCATACCCAACATATCCAGGCGGTGCACCAATCAAGCGTGCTCCAGCATGTTTTTCCATATATTCAGACATATCAATGCGTAACATTGCATTGGAATCTTGGAAAAGAAATGCCGCAAGAGCTTTGGTTAATTCGGTTTTTCCCACACCGGTAGGTCCTAAGAACATGAAAGAGCCAATGGGGCGATTGGGATCTTGCAACCCCGCGCGCGCGCGCCGAACAGCCCGCGCAATAGCTTGCACAGCTTCACCCTGTCCCACAACACGGGTACCAATTTCGTCTTCCATACGCAGCAATGCTTCGCGTTCTGCTTCGAGCATCCGATCAACGGGAATACCGGTCCAGCGTGAAACAATGCGGGCGATATGTTCAGCAGTCACGGTTTCTTCGACCAGATGATTTTGTTGATCATCATTTTCAGCCATACTCAATTGTTTTTCGAGTTCAGGAATCACACTATAAGCCAATTCACCAGCCCGTTGAAACTGTCCATCACGCTGTGCAATAGCCAAAGCATTACGTGCTTCTTCTAGCTGTTTTTTCAAATCGGCAGCGTGCCCTAATTTTTGCTTTTCGGCTTGCCAAGCTGTTGTCATTTCTGCAGACTGCTGTTCCAATGTTTTCAGTTCGTCTTGCACGGTATCCAAACGCGCCTTTGCTGTTGGATCCACTTCTGTTTTCAAAGCTTCACGCTCGATTTTCAACTGGAGAATTCGCCGATCAATGGCATCCAGTTCTTCTGGTTTTGAATCGACTTGCATACGCAAACGTGCCGCCGCTTCATCAATGAGATCAATGGCTTTATCGGGTAAGAAGCGATCAGTAATATAACGGTTTGAAAGCCGTGCCGCTGCAATCAAAGCGCTATCAGCCAAACGCACTTTGTGATGTTGTTCATATTTTTCCTTAATACCGCGCAAAATAGAGATGGTATCCTCCAAGGTTGGCTCAGGCACAAAAACAGGTTGGAAACGCCGTGCAAGTGCGGCATCTTTTTCGACATATTTGCGATATTCATCCAAAGTGGTAGCCCCCACACAATGGAGTTCACCGCGTGCCAGAGCAGGCTTTAACAAGTTAGAAGCATCCATAGGACCATCGGATTTTCCAGCACCCACAAGATTATGCAACTCATCAATAAACAGAATGATCTTTCCATTTTCGGCTTGCACCTCAGCCAAAACAGCTTTAAGGCGCTCTTCGAATTCGCCACGATATTTTGCACCAGCAATAAGAGCCCCCATATCGAGCGCATGGAGTTGCTTATCGCGCAAAGTTTCCGGTACATCTCCATTAACAATGCGTAAAGCCAACCCTTCAACGATAGCGGTTTTTCCCACACCCGGTTCACCGATCAGCACGGGATTATTTTTAGTCCGCCGTGAAAGTACCTGAATCGTGCGTCGAATTTCTTCTTCGCGGCCAATAACAGGGTCGAGCTTTCCTTCGCGTGCATCTTTTGTCAAATCGCGTGCATATTTTTGCAAAGCCTCATATTGGCTTTCGGCATGAGGGCTTGTTGCAGTTTTTCCCTTACGCAAATCATTAATGGTTTGATTAAGCGCTTGAGGGGTCAACCCTCCCTTTGTTAAAATATCGGCTGTTTTTGCTGTTTTTTCCATCATAAGCGCTTGTAGCATACGCTCCACGGTTACAAACTGATCACCGGCTTTTTGCGCAAGATCTTCGGCCATGGCGAAAACCTTCGCCAACGGTTGTGACAAATAAAGTTGTCCATTTCCGCCTTGCACTTTTGGCAAAGCTTCGAGTGCCGCTTTAAGAGTCGTTTGAATGAGAGAGAGATCACCGCCCGCTTTTTGGATCAGAGACGCTGCCAATCCTTGAGAGTCGTCTAACAAGACTTTAAGGAAATGCTCTGGCAAAAACTGCTGATGATCAGAAGCAAGAGCATGATTTTGTGCTGTTTGTAAAAAACCCTGTAGCCGTTCGCTATATTTTTCCAAGTTCATTTCTTTTCCTTAAATCTTAAAGACCACCACCGCACTTATCCCCCCCCAAAGCACCCCACAAAAATACTCCAAAAGAATCAACCAAACCACACAAAACACCGCAAAAGAGACAGCATGAAGAAGAGTCGTCGTGCTAAAATGAATATGGGTCTTGACCAACGCCATAGCAAGAGGGAGCGGAAAACATGCTCTGATTTTTCAAAAAAAACGTGCTTTTATATACCCCCACAAAATGCCCCCCCGAAGAATGCCCCTTTCAACACTCCACCGCCAAAGCCCCAGCATCAAAGCTTCACCCATCAACCCCCACCATCAGACATACAGTTTTCGTGTTTTTAAACACCTCACCTATTCTTCTTCATCACGGAATTGCGAATACCCAACACCGCACCGCCAAAGCCCCAGCATCAAAGCTTCATCCATCAACCCCCACCATCAGACATACAGTTTTCGTGTTTTTAAACACCTCACCTATTCTTCTTCGTCACTGATTTGGGGTGGTGGTGGCAAAATATAAGCCCCCGAAAGCCATCGATTGAGATCAATTGCGCGACATCGTGTTGAACAGAAAGGATAAGCATTTTGTTGTGCTCTTTGACCACAAATGGGACAAGGGCGCGGAGGACGCATCAGAGATGTCTCTGGTGCTAAATCCGGCTCTGTGAGCGTTTGGAGCGCTTCTTCTTGTTTTATTTTTTGTTCGCGCACCTTACTAATTTTTTTTACTGTTTGTTTTGTTTCGTCCAGCCGCCCCACTTTTTGTAGCTTTTTATCCTGTTCCATTGGTTTTTCCTGTTCATGCATTCACGCATTCATCTAGTAAATTTCCCTAGACCAATTTGCCAGAATTGGATAACGATAAGCCAACAAAAGATCCATTGTTTCAGCCAACGGCAACCCCACCACATTAGAATAAGAACCAACGATATGGATGACAAAAGCCCCCGCTCTTCCTTGAATAGCATACCCACCGGCTTTGCCTTCCCATTCACCAGAAGCAATATAAGCTCTCATGACAGGAGCGGTTAATCGTTTAAAACGGACACGACTTTCGACCAATTTGATGCCTATTTTTCTGCTTTCATTGAGTGCACAAACAGCACTATACACTTTGTGACAACGTCCAGAAAGAAAACGCAAACATTCATAAGCTTCGTCTTCACCCTTTGGTTTAGGCAAAATAACGTTTCCCACCGCCACCACAGTATCAGCAGCCAAAATCACTGTTTTTTCCGCTGATATATTTCCTTTATTATTTTTGCTACACCACAGTAAAGTTTCTCGCGCCTTAAGCGCTTTTTCCTTTGCCAAACGTTTTGCAAGAGTTGCAGGATGTTCTCTTAATTTTGGTGTTTCATCCACATCTGTTGCGTGCACATAATGAGGATCAAGACCGATTTGCGCGAGAAGTGCCAAGCGACGGGGCGAAGCAGAAGCAAGCACCAACTGGATTTCTTCGGGAAGTTTTTTTCCCAAATTCGTTTTTCCTAAGAAGGTTTTTTTTAAATTTTGCATTCTCTCCCCTCAGGATGATCTTAAGCCACCATCCCTTCCATTTTGGCACCACGGATACCTTTCATTGATTTCAGGCATTCTTTAGGATCATTTTCATTTATTGTTTCTTCTTCTTTTTCATTTCTTTTTTTATTTCTCATTTTGAAGAAACAAGATATTTTAGAAGCAAAAATGCTGCTTTTCCAGAAAACGAAAAACAGCCATAACTTATTTATATCGATATGTGATACGCCCTTTTGTCAAATCATAAGGGGTCATTTCCACCATAATTTTATCACCAGCCAACACACGAATACGATTTTTGCGCATTCTTCCGGCAGTATGGGCAATAATTTCATGATCATTTTCCAGTTTTACACGAAACATTGCATTAGGGAGGAGTTCGGTCACGATACCAGAAAATTCCAAAACTTCTTCTTTTGACATAAACAAGTAATTCCTTTATATGCACATAATCCTTCAAGCTGTGCGTTATTTTTCAGTGTTCATAGCTTATTTTCTTGGTTTTGTGAACAAAAATTCGACAAAAAGAACAAGGTTTTTCTTTTTAAAGAATACATCATAAGTTCTCTTTCATGAAATGAATTTCATTTTTATAAAGAGTTGTATCATTATTTAAAAACTAATAATGACAGTTATTTCTTTTTATAATATTTTACAAGTATTTTTAATAAAAGTTTTATTATACTTATCTGATTAGTTTAAGTTTTTATATGAAATAAAAATGTCTTTATTATGTAAATATTTTCAATTTACTTATAAAAAACTTGAAAATATTATTCTTTTTTTAAACTTTATTATGTTTTAAGAAAATTTAAAAAGTAAAAGACCATTTAGAGTTTTTTTCTGATACTTTTAAAAAACTTTAACCAATGGTGTTAACGCGCTTTTATAGAGCCCCATGAAAGAGTGACGGTCTTTTTTCTCCGGCAAGTTCACCTTTTCCGCTAGGCATCCAAGTCCTTCTTTATGCAAGCCCCTCCCATATCTCCTCTGACACGGCTCTGCATGTTTTATTTCCTCCTTTGCAACTCTTCACCGCTCTGATACTCTTCTCCTATATGACATTCCCTTTACAAAAGCACGCTCCCATATCGCCAGCACGCCTCCATATCGCCGCTCTGTTTTTTATTTCACGTTTTCACTTATTTACAGTTTTACAGAAAACAACAAATCTTCAAAAACACATTTACGATATTGTTTTCAACAACTGTTTTGAAGCCCTCCATCCCCTTTTACCCCCCCTCTCTTGACTGTTTTCCTAGAGATATTACGAGATATGTACGCTTTTGGACTGTTGTCACAGACCGATAAATATATAAAAGAAGGATAAAAAAAATAACAGCACTCAGACGAAGCAATAAAAATGCGTTTCTGTAGAGGAAATGAAAAATCTAAATAAGTCTCTCAAGAGTTTTTTGCAAAAAAAGAGGACGGAATTTTTGCTATTTCCGTCCTTTTATAACTGTTAAGATGTTTATTCGGAAAATTAAAAGGAAAGTTTATGAGAAAAAACGCTTTAAGAGGATGAAGAAGACCAGCTTGACAACAATTCATATCTTACAGGGTCATCAGCACATTGGCCACTTCCACATTCAAGTATGGTAGAAACCAAGTTTGCTGCAATCAAAAAGACAAATAAGAAACTTGCCGTTCTATTGAAAATCGGCAAAGGAGAAAACACTTTAACTTTGTGTGCCAATTCCCCTAAAATTATGGCGACAGACACTCCAAGAATACAAAGCAGTGAAATAATGAGTGCCCAAGTATAAAAATGTAATCCAAAGAATGTTGAACCATAGCCAAGATCGTCTGGTGTGATATGCAAAAGCACTTGCCGGACAGCAACAGCACTGGTTACCATACAGCCCAGAATCACCATACCATAATGGGTATGTTTCACCTTATGGTGGATATTGAGCAAAAATCCACAACCTGCTAGTATCAAACCAACGCGTTGAAGAAGACAAAGCGGACAAGGTAATTCGAATTTTACCAGCTGATAATAAAAGGCTACCAACAAGACAATAGATAATCCAACAAGCCCTAAGGTATTCATAAATATAACGAAATGAGGGTTTTTTTGTTCAACATTTTCCATGGTTATTCTCTCAAAAAGATAAGTTTAAAGTGGAAGTTGCGTGATGATTAAAAGTGAGAAGAATAACAACGAGCAAAATTGCCCATAAGGCATAACTTATATTTTTTTTCCCACACACTGTTGTTACGGCTGCACCTAAGGCAATTAAAAATGGAAGAAACATGGCTTTAAAGTCTCCTTATCTTATTATCACTGTGTAAAATATTACAAAATTGGGCAAAAAAGAGACCATGGATTTATTATTCACAATTCACCCTTATTGTCTTTACAAGATTAGAGAAAGCAATGGAGTATGTAGAGCACATAAAGGGAATATCAACAAAAGTATTTGATTGCGTCTTTGCCTTTAACACTGAAGAATAAAGGAGCTGTTTTTTCCTAAAAATGAAAGAATCATTGAAGCAACAAAGTAAACATTACTGAGGAATGGCAAGCTTTTTACATTTCTGATTTTTTAAAAGAACACATCTTTCTTTTTTACGTGGTTTTGCCATAAAAAATTCTTTTTCATGATAAGCAAGAGTTCATATACGATACTCTTTTAAACTCTTGCTCTTCTTTTTTGCCAACAAGCAATACAGACATCACCAGCAGACATTTTCTATTTTGAATAAAAAATTTCCAAGAGAATAAACTGAAAGCCAAAACAGAAATGCCTTTCTCTTATCCACATGATTATTGACCAAAGCAAATCCTGTTCAGCATCCCTTAATCTTGAAACCAAGGGGAAAGTTTTGACTTTCATTTCAAGGTCTCTTAAACATCGCTCTACAACTTAAAATTCAAGCAGCACTCCACAAAGATATTTTGATATTTTTTTCCTAACGAAAGAAAGTTCATGATATTCTGAGAAGAAACAACCCCGATTGAATTTTATGGAGATTTCTGTACGCAGACTCCATTGTTTTTATAATGAAGGATTTTCTGAAAAGAACATTGTTAAGAGGAACAGAACAATCTGTCATTCTTCTACCAAACTTCTAGCATCTCCCAAACTTCTGGAAACATTCTATTTATGAAATCTGTAACACACTAAAAAAACTGTTGTTGTATCATGAATTGACTTTGCAAAAAAAATAGAAAACTTTTAAAGAAAAGAGAGTAAGAATCGCAGTAAATACCTAAGATAGAGGTTGGTGAATGACGAAGAAATCATGTGATGTAGCGATTTTAATGGGCAGCCAATCGGATTGGCAAACGATGCGTCATAGCACGGATATCTTAAACTGTCTTGGGATTTCTCACATTTCGCAGATTGTCTCAGCCCACCGAACCCCTGAACGGCTTTATGAATTTGCAAAAGGGGCTAAAGCAGCAGGTTTTAAGATTTTGATTGCCGGCGCGGGCGGTGCAGCACATCTTCCTGGAATGTTAGCAGCCCTCACACCTCTTCCCGTTTTTGGTGTTCCCATCCATTCACAGGCTTTATCGGGTCAAGATTCCTTGCTTTCGATTGTGCAAATGCCCGCCGGTATCCCTGTTGGCACATTAGCGATTGGCAAAGCCGGCGCGATTAATGCAGCACTTTTGGCAGCAGCCGTTATGGCTGTTTACGATGATAAGCTAGCACAACGGTTAGAAGATTGGCGTCAACAACAAACGGCTCATGTTGCGCAAACCCCGGTCACTGAGGTTTAAAATGATACAATCTTCTCACACCCCCAACACATCCGCCACACCCAACACATCCGCCACACCCAACACATCCGCCACCCCCAACACATCCGCCGCCCCCAACACATCCGCCACACCAAACACATCCGCCACACCCAACACATCCGCCACAGCCGCACTATCCCCCACAGCAAATTCATCCGCCGCACCAAACACAACTGCCGCACTCGATTCACCCGCCACAGACACTACACCCGCAGCACATACTTCATCACCAGA
>NZ_CADEAK010000012.1 GCF_902825225.1 Bartonella vinsonii subsp. berkhoffii ATCC 51672 | reverse complement strand
TCGTAAACAGACAGGAATGATCAGGTTTTTATAATGGGAGGTATCAGGTTATGATGGGACACACGGATTTTGATGATGAGACCGTTAGGGTGATACCCCTTTCTTGCGAAATTCTGATCTAGAGAGCTATGTATGGAGTATTGGCTTTCCTGGACGAATGTTCTGAAGAAGAATAAAAAAGTGTAACATAAAGCTGTTTTGTAAAATTATCTTAATGCTTAGTTTTGACAATAATATATTTTTACTTCTTGGAGAAAATCTTATAAAGGTGATTTTTAGCCAGTTACATCGGGGAATAAAAAGTAAAGTTTTGTAGCTATCGTTTTAATTTTTTTACAGTTTTTGGGAGTGGGAATTTAGAGTGATTGAAAACGCATGAGAGGGTGATAGATGGGGTGCAGTGTATTCCTATATCGCGTTGAGCTTTTTAATTATAAGCTCTTTTACTCATCAACAAGATATCAAAAGGTAAATTTTATTAAATAAAGTAAAATTTTTTATATAAATCAATTTATATATTATCTGTTTATAAGTATAAATAGAATTATATTTGTAAAATAATAATATTAAAGTAAATAATATTTTTTAATACTAAAGTGTGCTTTTTTAAATGAGTCATAAATATACATTTCCATTTATTATACTTATCGTCTTTTTATCAACAGGCGGTCTGATTTCTACAGATATTTTTCTTCCTGCACTTGGTGAAATGCGCGAATACTACCAAGTGAGTGAATCTCAGATACAGAGTGCTGTAGCGATTTTTCTGTTTGCATTGGCTCTTGGACAGCTCATTTATGGTCCATTGAGTGATAATTTCGGGCGTAAAAAAACACTGCTATTTGGCTTGTTTTTATGGTTATTTACTACGATCAGTGTGATTTATACGGTTAATCTTCACGCTTTTCTTGCATTACGTTTTTTACAAGGTCTTGGAGCTTGTGCGGGGATTGTTTTAAGCCGTGCGATTATCAATGATTTATTGGATAAAAAAGCAGCAGGAAAACTTTATTTGATTGTTTTTCCCTTTATTGGGATGTCACCAGCACTCGCGCCGTTAGTGGGAGGTCTCTTATTACAAGCGTTTAATTGGCAAGCTACTTTTATCTTTTTAAGCTTTTTTATATTCTTAACCATTTTACTCTGTTGTTTTATTTTAACGGAAACATTGCCTTCTCAAAAGCGGCATCGTTTTTCTTTTATGGGATTTATGGAGGGCAGTTTAGGCGTTCTCAGAAACAAACAATTTATTTTTTATGCACTTCTTCCGTGCTTTTCTTATGCAACCTATTTTGCTTATATTGTAGAGTCACCTTTTTTACTTACCACTTTGGGTTTGCCACTGAAATATATTGGATATAGCTATATTGGTGTTTCTCTTCCCTATATTATGGGTAATCTTACAGCACGATGGCTTTTTAAGCGAGAATCTATGGAAAGAACGGTATGGCGTGGGTATATTATTTTTGTGGTAGGGGGAGGGCTCTTTGCTCTGCAAATGTATGTGAGCCCATGGCCACTTGTGTCGAGTTTTGCTGCTATCACTGTTCTTACTTTCGCTAATGGTTTTTTATTGCCGTTAGGGACAGCATTGGCTATTTCTTCGCATCCACAGGCTGCTGGAGCAGCTTCTGGTGTTATGGGCGCTTTACAATTAGGGAGTGCGGCGTTGAGTGCTGCGGTTATCGGAAGGATATCTGGACATAGTCCACGGGCTGTAGCAACTTTGTTAGCTCTGTGTTGTCTGCTAGGGTTTGTAATTTATATTCGAAAAGCCCACCATTATATGACTTTGGAAATAGATTGAGTAGGATAGAAGGAGGGGGTATCACGCATACATGTTTTGTATTATTTTGCTTGAATGTCAGTAACCTTAGTTGAAAATGAATTCTCATGAAGTTGGTTGCATGGAAGGTATCTAAAATCTGCCATAGCTTCATTTAATTTTGGTATCATTGATTATTTTTGACCGTTTTACGGGGGGACGTTTATGTAGGATAGAGATCCACAATTTTTAGGTTTGCATAGTTATCCTCTGGGGAGATATTGCTGCTACAATCTATATTTTGAAATAAGGGGAGAAATAAATAATGAGCCGTCGTGTTGTCATTCTTTCTCCTGTGATGCCAATTTGGGATCGTGGCGTTTTTTGTTCTTCATTTACAAAGCTCTGTTTGGCAAAAGGATTCCAAATTACTTTACTCGATACACTATCCCTTTTTCCTCCTCACTCTAGTTTTGGTAATAATTCTGCCATAGGCATTTTACCTTTTATGGTAGAGAAACTTGAAATATACTTTAAAGAGCCTTCAATTCTTGTGGGTTTTTCTATGGCTGGAATGTTAGTACAGATATTGGCTGCGCGACTTTCCAATGTTCGCGCTGTGCTCGCCATAAATGCACCAGGCTATCCAGATATGCTTTTGCAACGGCGCGTTGGATATATTCTCAATTTCTTGAAAAATAAAGATTTATCAGGAGCTCTAGAAGCACTGAATGCTTTTATGCATCCTCGTGGAGTTATGAGGAAAAGAGCATTATTGGAGATTCCTGATGCGCAAAAAAGCATGGCCATTGAGCGTATGACAAAAGGATTTGAGTTCTTGTTGGGAATGGATGCTCGAAATGAGATTATCAAGTACACCGGAAAGTTTTTAGCTTTGGTAGGTGAAAAATCGCAACTTGCAACCGTAGATAATCAAACACGGAGTCATTGTGTGAATCATGAATATAAAATTGTTTCTGATGCTGGGACGCGTTTATGGGATGATAATCCTGCTATGACAAATGCAATCCTTGATGAATGGATAGAGAGATTCTGAAAAAGAAAGTTCTTGTATTACCTGGTGATGGGGTGGGGCCAGAAGTTTGTGATGCTGCACTAATGTTTTTAGAGTAATTTCAGTTGCCGATTGAATTATCCTATGGCGCTATTGGCTGGGAATGTTGGAACAGGAAGGGGATTCTATTCCTCAAACGACTTGGCAAAAAATCAATGGTTGTGATGCTGTCTTGCTTGGTGCTGTGACTTGTGCAGGGAAAGAAGCTGCTTTAAAGGAGCTTGCACCACATTTAAGGGAGAGGCAACTTCCCTATGTTTCGCCTGTTGTTCAACTTCGCCAAAAGTTAGACTTGTTTGCCAATATACGTCCTGTAAGATATGTTGTTGGTTCAGAAAGACCTTTTCATTTTTGTGTTATCAGGGAAAATAGCGAAGGTCTCTATGCGGGGCTTGATTTTCGCGGTGTCTCTCCTGAAACAGCAACATGGTTAAAACATCCCAATTTGACAAAATATGGTCTTGCAGAGGCCGCATGGACAGTGTGGTTGCAGACACGTTTTGGTTTAGAGCGGTTGTTTGAATATACTTTTTCTTATGCACAGAGACATGGTTTTAAGCGGGTTACTTTTGCTGATAAGCCAAATGTCATGAGAGAAAGTGGTCAATTTGCTCAAGAAATTTTTGAGAAAGTTGCTCAAAATTATTCCGAAATTGAAGCAGATATTCACAATGTTGATGCGGTTGCTTTATGGATTGTCACAAAACCAGAGCAGTTTGGTGTGATTGTTGCTGAAAATATGTTTGGTGATATTCTCTCTGATCTTGGTGCTGGAGTCATGGGTGGATTGGGATTGGCACCGAGTGCAAATGTGGGAAGCAAGATTGCTTATTTTGGACCTGCTCATGGCAGTGCATCGCGGTTTACTGGACAGAATAAAGCTACTCCTTCTGCCATGCTTTATACTACAGCTTTACTCTTGTAACATTTAGATTTTAAAGAGGCAGCACAACAACTGTCTGAGAGTGTTGATCAGGTTATTCGCGCTGGGAAAACTGTGACTTATGATTTAGGAGGTTTAGCTACTACGCGTCAAATGGCTAAAGCTGTTCTTCGTTTTCTTTTAAATCCTGTTTCTGTTTGTCGAGCGGCGATTATTACGGTTGGTGATGAACTCCTTTCAGGACAATATCTGAATACAAATTTGCAGGATTTGAGTCAAAGCTTGAACAGGAGAAATATTCAAGTCACATGCCATTTTGTTTGCGCCGATCAATTACAGCAAATAAGTGAGACAGTGATTGTGTGTCTTGGACGAGAAGATCTCATCATTATCAGTGGAGGACTAGGACTAACATCTGACGATAAAACGCGTGATGCGATTGCTCAAGCTGTACAGCAACCTTTGGTTCATCATGAAGCGGTTTGGCAAACGATAAAAGGTCAATTGCAACGGTTAGGGATTGCGCCGGATAGCAATAATGCCTGTCAAGCATTGTTTCCTGAGACGGCAAAAGTCGTTGATAACCCTACAGGGACAGCACTTGGTTTTACCCTCTCTTGTAGTGGGAGTTCTCTTGTGGTGTTACCTGTTCCGCCTACACAAGCTCTTTCGCTTTTAGAACATTATTTAGAACACGGTGAGAAGAAGTATCCTGCTGTATCACGCGCTCAATATACGTGGACTTTGATTGGAATTGATGAAAGTACAATTGCGTATTGGGTTGATGGTCATTTCGCCAATTAACCATTTGAACGGCATTTTTTATGGAAAAGTCCTTATGTTCTTGTGCAATTGGTTGGTCATTCATCAACGCCTTTGGCACAGTATTTAATCGAAGAATTTGAAGATTATTTTCGTCCATATTTGGTTGGTGAAGAAATTACCATTGCTCGCCAACAATTAGCGATGCATGCAGAAGTTCATTGGTCGGCAAATGATCCCATGCTTTTAAAATATTTTCATCCTATAGAAAAAAGCACAAAAATGATTCCGCAGTTTGAGGTTGAGGTTAGTTTATCACCTTCTTTAGAGATCTTAGAAAACCAAAAAGAAAGCCTTGGACATGCTACAATGACTGTACGAATTGACGGGTATGGTGATGTTCATATTACTTTTCCTTATACGCGGCCGCTGTTAGGCGTGGTCTTATAGGAATATGCAGCTTGGTCGGTTTTAAAAAGATATTTGAAAACGGAAGATTAAAACTGATATTCTGTAGGGGCGTAAAAGCACTCACTTAATCCTTGCTTTTACTTAAGTTAAGACAGTGTTTTTTTGAGGTTTGAGATCGGTTGTATTGGCTAACTTGTTTTCTTTGATCTTAGATAATAGCAAAATAGGGTTGAATAAATAGAAAATATTTTATTCTGAACAGTTTTTCAGAACAATATGAACATTATTATTCAGATTTTGTTTGGGATATGGTTGATGCTAGCAATTCTATCTTACTTTTTTTGCAATAAATATTTATACATTTTAAGCTAAAAATCACATGCTTATATGCGTATGGGAAGAATTATTATTGTATGATAAAATTGCAGTGACTCGTGGCGTTTGTTTTCAGTTCAGGGAAAAAATCTCGACACATATTGTTTGAGAGATAAAAATATCCTTTCAAGAGGATAGAAAAGTATTTTTGATTTTTCTGACAATAAATTGCCATAAAATAACAGTATTTTTCAAGACTGTTATGCTCTCACATAATGGGTTAGGTATTATCTCTCATGTGTACTGATCCCTCAGGATTATTCAAGTGCATAAAAAGAATTGTTTTGTATGCAAGATACAAAGGAATATTCTTTCAGCGGTTTTGCTATGTTCTTTTTGGTTTCTTGATGGGCAATTTTCAGGCATGTTTGAAAATGCATCATTCATTGTTAAATAAGGCCTTTTTTGCTGAGTGAATTTTTAAAGCATTATTCTTAGTATTTGAGTGTTTGAATATAAAAAATTTTCAAAAATTGCTCCGCCCTCATTTCGTAGACTGTTTCTTATAATGTGCGGTGGTACTTGTGAATGAAAAAAGGAAGGATTCCTATGTATCAGATTGATTACAACAGTTATCGTTCTGTTAAGAGCTTTAATCGTCGTATTCGTTTTCTTGTAATGCATTATACTTCACTGAATTTTAAAGAGTCGGTTATGGCTCTTACAGGAGAAAAGGTTAGTGCACACTATCTTGTTCCTGATCCTTCAGAACAGACATATCTTGAGGCAGGTTTTAAGGATATGCGTATCTTTAATCTGGTGGATGAAAGTGAGCGCGCATGGCATGCGGGTATCAGTTCATGGGCTGGGCATAGTAATTTAAATGATACATCTATTGGAATTGAAATAGTTAATTTAGCAACTGGCCATTCTGTTTCTTCGGACAAGACCTATGTTGAAACATCTTTAAAGGATGTACGCATTTTAAATCCTGTTCCTAAAGATGAAAATGAATTACAGGCTGGTTCATGGACTGAAAAAAGGCATGTGAGCAGTCCAGTTTTGCCTCTTGAGAAAGATCATTTTTTTACTTGTCAGAATGAGGGGGTGATATTTCCTCCTTATAATCCAACGCAAATTGATGCAGTTAAGGAGCTTGCGTTGAATATTCTTCAACGATATCCAGATATTACGCCAACCGATGTTGTTGGACACAGTGATATTGCCATTGGAAGAAAAATTGATCCAGGGGCTGCTTTCCCGTGGAAGGAACTTTATATGGCAGGGATAGGGGCATGGTATGATGATGAACGAAAGCATCACTATCAGGAGCAGTTTTGTAAGAGTTTTCCATCCAAAGAAGATGTTTTGGCTCAGTTGAAATGTTATGGGTACGACATTTCTATTGCATGTAGCGAAATTGGATATAAAAATTTGATCCGAGCTTTTCAGCTTCATTTTCGTCAAGAAAATTATGATGGGATTCTGGATGTTGAAACCGCAGCGATTCTCTATGCTTTGGTAGATAAGTATTTCCCATCGGATTTATCCAGTTTATCTTGATTTTAAAGAGAGGGAGCTGCAACAATATAGATTTTCTTAGCGGAGTTTTTTGGCTTTCTACCAATGAAGTTTCTCTGGAAGAGAAAAATTGTGATTGTTTTGAAAACAAAATGACCTTGCAAAAGAATGAATGAAACAAAAAAAGTGATGCGGTTTTGAGGGATAAGCTAAAAAATTCTGCTTTCTCAACTCTTTACACATCGCTTACCTTTAAAATTGGCTTTAAGTAATATAAAAATAAATGCCTCTGCGGCAGTGTGAATGTATCCCCATAAGGTAGGCAAGGCGCATGTAAAATCAGAGCATTGTGTATGGGGAAAATATGATGTTCAAGAGTTTGTATAGAAAAAGTGACGCTTTAGAATGAATTTATGTATACAATATCTGATGCAAAAAACTATAGGTTATGTGTATTGTGCTTGTAGTGTGCAAGTAAAGCTTAACAATAATTGAAATAAAAGAGTAAAAAAAGCATACATAGGGCTTTAAATATGAGTGGAATGATTTTTGTTTTTTTAATGTATATCGTTTCTGTTCTTTGGGGAATTTTTTCAACATACCCAAAATTACTGAAGTTCTCCAGAATCTTGTGATGCATTTGAGGTTAGCCATTTTGGTTGAGAGCATTGCTGCGATTCATTGTCTAACACGTTTAAGAGATATCTCGCTCGTTTTTCATTACTTTTGAGGATATCTAGACAATTTAACAACAAATCACCTTGGATAAAAATCTGTGTTCTTTGAATTGAATGTGCAAGATTTGTGAAGGCACTTATAAGTCTTTATCTGATTCATTTGCTTGGAATATTAAGCAGCTTTTTGCAGGGATAGTAGTCCATAAATAGTATGAGATGGTGTTATGATTATCACAGAGAGCTTCCAAAACAAAAAACTGGCAACGTGTGTTGCCAGTTTTTAAAAGTGTAATCTAAGAAGATTAGAATGAGCGCTGGAAGCGAATCATACCTTGTAAAGCACTTTTTCCTTTCAGAGCATGTGTATGTGCAACATCATTTGCGCCCTTGAGAGTGCGATCATCATTCCAAGAGACATAAGTCAATTCAGGTGTAATGACGAAGCCTGGAACCAACGTGTAGGCAATATTTACAGAAGTTGCAAAGGTCTTGACAGCGCTATAAGAAACTTGAGCGTTCAAATCTGCTTTTGGAGTAAGCTTGTAAGTCGCACCAGCCCAAGCAGCCCATTTGCCTCCCCAGTTTGCGTAAATCGTTGTATTCTGCCGTGATAGAACGTTGTTTTCATCCTTTGTATAGTAATCGACGCTATTTTTGTAGCCACCCATGACCCATAGGTTTAAACGATCGTTGACATTGAAATCCATACGCACTTTCGCTGCCCATTTTTTGTAATAAGCATCGTAAGCTGCCACTGTTGAAAAACCACCCCATTTTTGCATAAACTTCATACCCAAAACGATATTGGGAGTGTATTTCTTTATTCTTTTACTTGGAAGACCATCTACAGGAACATCAACGATTTTATCATCTTTATCTATGTAATAATATGTATTTTTGATAGGGTCAGGGCCATCAGCATTGCCTACTTCAGCTCCGATAATAGCAGAAAATCCGGTGTCACCACTAAAGGTGTAAGAAATAAAGTTTGTGCGTGTTACACCTGCTGGTGCGATACTGTCATCGTTCAGAACGTTTCCATAACCACCAGTCCAACTGTTAAAGATTGTGTCATCAAGACCTATACGAAAACCACCAAGTTCAATGTAAGCAGCTGCAAGCTTTGCACCAGCGTTGTCTCTTCCATTGTTCCAGTTAGAGTAGATTCGTGCATAGGAACGAAGTGTTCCCAATTCGGTTTCAGAAGCAGCTTGGAAAACAAGAGTCAATCGTGATGACGCGCTGTAGGTTTTTCTTTTCGCAGCTAATTCAGCGTCTGTTGTTGCATCTACGTTATCACCGCCCACAAAATCAGCGCGAACATTTCCTGACAAACGCATGCATGTCTCTGTTCCTGGGATATAGAAATATCCTTTACCATATGCATCGCAAACGCGAATATATTCTACAGGCTCTGGTTCTGCAATTGGTTTTGGAGCTGCTTGTGCTCCAGAAATTGCTAAAAAAGCTGCTGTAGAGCTCAAAAAGAGGGATTTAATATTCATACAGGATCTCCAATGAAAGGTTGTTTATTCTTCGTTAGGAATATTATTTGCTCAACTTATTAGAGGCAAAATACGCGATACTTAATCTTAGCTATACTGATCTTTTTTAAATATACAAATATGAAATCACCTTTTTGAAGGATATTCATGTACTATTCAGACAAATGTGGTAAAAAAAACACAATTTTTGTTTTGTTAACTTTTGGTCCTCTTGGATCAATAAACGAGAAAAATCTTAGATATTTTTGAAAAACATAGAAAATATCTTGAACTTTCTGTTGATACCCTTTATGCACTCCCTTGGAGAGGTGGCCGAGTGGTCGAAGGCGCTCCCCTGCTAAGGGAGTAGGGCTCAAAAGGCTCTCGAGAGTTCGAATCTCTTCCTCTCCGCCATTCGCAATAAAATCAATAGATTATCCAAAGGCTTAGGGATTTTTCTTCCCTTGATTCTTTTAAATTATTTTTCGGTCTCCCCCCCAACCTTTTTGAAGCTTTTTTATTGCTTCTATTGCTAGCCGTTTTCTCTCTGCTGTTTTGGTATAAAGTGACGCCATTTTATCTGCTGTCCAGCCAAAAAGCGCTTTCATTTGTGAAACTGTAGCATCAACATTGTTCTGCACGAGTTGCTGCTAACTTTTTCAATCCATAGGCTGTTTTTTTATTTCTGCCGCATTACAGGCTTCACGAGATAAGTTGCCAAAACTTTCTTTAACGAGTTTTTTTCCGCTTTTCCCACAAATAAATGTTTCATCTCCAATAGGACCAATTTTAAGAATTTTCCTGCTCATTCAGGCAAAATGGGAAGAAAAACAGTCTATTTTAAATTGGCTCTTTTCGGTTTTTAAGTGAATCATATTATCTTTAGCCGTCTTTCCAAGTAATTTGTACCGCATCACTACGACGCAAATCCAAGTAAAGAAAAACATCCATCTAAACAGCTTCATAAATTTCAAAATTCTATTATTCATAATATTTTCGACAGTTTTTCCTGTCCTTATAGGGAAGCACTTTTTGTTTTGCTTACGATATGGAGTGTTAAAATGAGAATTCTTTCACTAAAATGGGGGCGAGACATTGCTTAGTTTGTTCGTACCGCTTCTACAAATGAAATTTCAAGAGGGTGATCTGGTTTAAATCTTGTGGGATGTCTCTCTGTAACGTTAAAAGTATAATTTTTTCATAATAAACTTTTGCCATCCATAAGCCTTGTGTATCTTATACTCTAGTTTATGACTGCTACATATATGCCATAGAATTTTACTGTGTTTTCTGATTTACTCTCACAAGATAAGTTGGATGGAGGTACGTGTTTACGTGTTGCTTCATTTATGTGTGATGTCAAAGCTATAATGACATCATCTGGTAAAGCTAACCAAGGTGTCTGAATTTTTTTACTGTTGTTTGAGATATTCTAATGCCTATTTATGATAGAGCTTTATTTCATTATATTCCAAAAATAAAAGAGTACAAACATGATTTGTGCATTAATCTTCTTTTAGGCTGATGAATGTTGCGTGTTCAGGTGCGTTTTTTCTGATGATTTTTAAAAACGGTATATCTTTCTCAAAGGCAAGTTTGTTTTAAGTCTGTATGATTGTAATGCGGTAACAGAGATCTTCAAAGGTTTTGATTTTTTGAAAATACAAATATTTTAGACATCTTCAGTGTTTAAACAAATCCCTTCATAAAACGTGATGCAAAAGAGCTGATAGCAGTATGTTTGAAGGTCCTATTCCCTAACCTTTGTTTACACATCCCGCACTTAAAAAAACATATGGAAAATCAATAATTTTTGATAAAAAAGAACATGGTGCCCAAAAGAGGACTCGAACCTCCACGCCTTGCGGCACAGGTACCTGAAACCTGCGCGTCTACCAATTCCGCCATCTGGGCTATAAAATTCATCTAAGCTTGTGAAACAACTCTGTCAATAAAATTATAGAATTTATTCTATAGTGCAAAATGATTGAATTGGATTCTTTGGACTTACTACGATTTTAGAAATTTAGGGTGTGATGATTGTTTTTGAGGCAATTGTTGAATCGGAATGAAATCTATAAATAATAGGAATGCCGGTCGCTAATTCTTGAGAGATAATTTCTTCACCATTTAGACCTTCAAGCGCCATCATAAGAGCACGAAGTGAATTGCCGTGTGCTGCAATCAAAACAGTTTGAGAACGTAAGATATACGGCTGAATATGATGAAGATAATAGGGTAAAACGCGAGCACAAGTATCGCGTAGGCTTTCACCATTTGGGGGGGCAATCACATAGGAGCGACGCCATATTTGCACTTGCTTTTCTCCCCATTGTTGGCGCACTTCATCTTTATTCAAACCAGAGAGATCACCATAATCCCGTTCATTCAATGCCGAAGTTTTTATCAGTTCTAAATCTGATTGTCCCATTTGGTCTAAAATGTGCTGAGCCGTTTTTTGTGCACGCTGTAAGGCAGATGTATAAGCGATATCAAATTTTAAACCAGCTTCTTTAAGTTTTTTTCCTGCTGTTTTTGCTTCTGTATTTCCCTGTTCTGTCAAATCGGGATCTTTCCAACCGGTAAAAAGATTTTTGAGATTCCATTCACTTTGTCCATGACGAATGAGTACAAGCGTGCGTTCCATTATGAATTTCCTGCATTACGTGGATTGTTGATAATGATCGTCTAGTCCCAAAACATCAAGCATTGAATAAAGACCATTTTTATGGTTTTGTGCCCATAAGGCTGCTTTTAAGGCACCATTGGCAAAAAGAGAACGTTCTTGCGCTATATGTGAAAGAATAACACGTTCATTTGGACCGGCAAAAGTAACAGTGTGGTCGCCAACAACTGTTCCACCTCGTGAACAGGCAAAGCCAATCGTTCCTTTTTCGCGTTTACCTGTATGGCCATTACGACTACTGACATACACATTTTGGAGCATAACATTGCGACCTTCAGCGGCTGCTTGCCCAAGAAGAAGAGCTGTTCCAGAAGGGGCATCGACTTTACCAGAGTGATGCATTTCATAAATCTCAATATCAAAATCATCAAATTCTAATGTTTGTGCAGCTTTCTTTACAAGATTTGCTAAAAGATTTATTCCAAGGCTCATGTTCCCAGATTTCACAATAGTTGTATATTTCGCAAAATCTGCAATTTTTGCTTCTTCTGTTTTACTAAATCCCGTTGTGCCAATAATATGGGCAAGACCTTTTTGGGCCGCATAATTGGCATAGAGAAGACTGGCTTCTGGCTGAGAAAAATCTAAAATCCCTTCTGTATGAGAAAACGCGCTTTCGGGATCATCAGTAATACGAATATCAAGAAAGTCTGAACCAATGAGTGTGCTTGCATCTTTGTTTACAAAAGGTGATCCTTTGCGCACGAGGACAGAATTTAGTTCTATGTCTTCTCTACGCTGGATAGCTGTAATGAGCTCACGTCCCATTTTTCCATTCGCACCAACAACTGTAAGGCGCATATTTCTCTCCTTATGATATTTGACTTTTGTAGTATAGGCAAATTCCTATCTTCTTTCCAATGGTTCTTTTTCTCTATAAAAGAAAAATTTTGTTTTTTTAATTTATCGGATTTCAGTTGATAGAAATGCAGAATGGGGAAATCTTTGTTTTCATTAGAGAAGTTAAAAATGGGATATTACGCAATATGTTTTATGTATTGAGTAGCATGGATGAACAGGACAGCTCTCTTCTTCTCTTTACCAGCTTTCAATATTGTTACAGTTTTTTGCATTTCAATGCTTTTTATCCATATGCCAATTCTGCTTGTGATGTACAAGAAAACGCTTTCTGATTCATTATAAGATGGAATTAAATGAGGAAAAAATAAGAGAATATTCCTGCCTTCAGGGTTCTCATTCACCTCATAAATGATGTATTATCCCCATAAGTTAAGACACTAATACGTGTGTGTAACATCATTGAGATTTTATTGATGAAGAAGCATTTCTCTATAATGTTAAGAGTGCTTCTCTTTGTCAAGAGAGGTGATTAGAAGTCAAGATCTGTATAATGAGGACTGGCAACAATTCCTCGTACGCGATCTGTTAAAAGAGAGCGAAAAGAAGGTCGAGATTTCATCCGCATATACCAGTCTTTGGCAGCAGGGGACTGTTCCCAGTCAACTTCTCCCAGAAAATCAAGCACAGAAACAGAAGCTGCGGCTGCTAGATCCGCATAGGATAATTCAGAGCCCACTAACCAGTCGCGAGATGCGCAGAGCCAATCGAGATAGTTCATATGAGGAAGAATATTGGCGCGCGCATTGCGTAAAATTTGTGAATCAGGAGCCCCACCGCCAATGGCAAGGGGCATTTCACGTTTGTAGATTCTTTCCCGTACAATATGGCGTATTGTTTCATTTTCAAATTTATTTAAAAACCAGTCATTAAGACGACGGACTTCGGCACGGCCTAAAGGATTTTCTGGAAAGAACTTATTTTCTTGTCGTAAACTCCCGTGTGTTTCATCTAAATATTCATAGATAACAAAGGCTCCTGATAATGGGACTTCATGTTCATCAAGAAGAACAGGAACTTGACCCGCTGGATTAAGTGCAAGAAATTCGTGTCTTCTAGCCCATTCATGTTCTTCAATCAGTTGAATGGTTACACCATATTCTCCAAGAATGAGGCGTATGAAGCGCGAGGAAGAGGATAGGGGAGAGTGAAAAAGTGTCAACATAATCTACACTATCAAATAGAGTTAATGAGAATTCTTTCAAGTGATAGGAAATTTTATAAAGATGCTTTACAAGAAGTACAAGATTATTAACAGAAGCTCACAGTTATGTTTAATAAACCCTTAAGTACAAGAAGATTATACTGCAATTGCTTGCAAAATGGCAGCACGTAACTCTTCCAAACCGAATGCTTTTTCTGAAGATGTCACAAGAAGTTCAGGATAGGCTGCTGGACGTTTGAGAAGCTGTGTTTTTGTGGTTATGGTTAATTTTTCAAGGATATTCGATTTTATTTTATCACTTTTTGTTAAAATAATCTGATAAGAAACGGCTGCTTTATCGAGGAGATCGAGAACATCAGAATCATTCTTTTTGATTCCATGACGTGAATCAATCAAGACATACACACGTTTTAAGGTTGTGCGCCCCCGTAAATAGCTAAAAATCAGTTGCGTCCATGCATCAACCAGATTTTTAGGTGCTTTTGCAAAACCATAGCCTGGCATATCTACGAGTGCAATAGGGGGGAGATCTCCTGCCTGTCCACTAAAACCATCGGGTACAAAGTAATTAAGCTCTTGAGTCCGCCCTGGTGTATTTGAGGTCCGCGCTAAGTTTTTTTGTTGGACGAGTGCGTTGATGAGGGAAGATTTCCCAACATTCGAACGTCCTGCAAATGCAATTTCAGGTGGTCCTTCTGGTGGAAGAAAGTGTATTGCAGGCACACCACGAATAAAAATCCAATTGCAAGAAAAAATTCCAGAAAGAGAAGACCATTTTGTCATTCATGTATTTCTTTTTTGGGTGATTTTTTCCATATGGCTTTAAGATTATCAAAAAGCTCAATTTTGATCCCTTGACGTTTCATCATGATACTTTGTTGAATGATCGATAAGATATTGTTCCATGCCCAGTAAATGACAAGACCAACAGGGAAGGATGCTAGCATAAAGGTAAAGATGACAGGCATCCACGCGAAGATCATCGCCTGTGTTTGGTCTTGAGGTGTTGGGTTCATACGCATTTGTAAAAACATTGTTATTCCCATGATTAAAGGCCATGCACCAATCATAAGAAATGTTGGAGCTGCGTATGGCAAAAAGCCAAACAGGTTAAAAAAGGACGTTGGATCGGGCGCTGCTAAATCTTTAATCCAGCCAAAGAAAGGGGCATGCCGCATTTCAATGGTAATATACAGAACTTTATAAAGAGCAAAAAATATTGGAAATTGAACCAACATTGGCCAACAACCGGCAAGAGGATTAATTTTTTGTGTTTTATACAATTCTATGATTGCTTGCTGTTGTTTGGTTCTGTCATCAGGATATTTATCTTTTATTTCCAGCAACATTGGTTGTATAAGTTTCATACGCGCCATAGATTTGTAAGACTTATTTGCTAGCGGGAAGAGAAGCGTTTTCAAGAGCACTGTGACAAGAAGAATAGCAATACCGAAATTGCCAGTTTGTTTATAAAGAATATCAATGAGGGAGAACATTGGTTTGGTGATGAAATCAAACCAACCCCAATCGATTAAAAGAGCGAATTTCTTAATTTTCAGATCATTTTGATAGTGGTTAATGATTTCAACTTGTTTTGCTCCAGCAAAAAGACGATTTGTAACAGTTTTTGTTTCATTGGGAGCAATTGTTAGAAGTGATCCTAATAAGTCAGATTGATAATGCGTTTGTAAGCGATCAAAATAAATAAAGCGGCTGGTATATTCTTTATCTTGTTGAGGAATAACCGCTACAGCCCAATATTTATCGGTAATACCAATCCAGCCTCCTGTTACTTTAGAAAAAGTCATACTTTTTTGACCATTCTCAGGATTGGGATCAAGTTCTGCTAGTGTTTTATATTTCTCAGTTTTAAGTGAATCACCTGCAATACCTATCATGCCTTCATGAAGTAAATAGGTTGCATTTGTGTGCTCTGGTGGAGCTGCACGTGCAACGCGGGCATAGGACGAGAGATATATCGGTTTATCTCCTTCATTACTGATAGAATCTTCAATAGTGAACATGTAATGATCATCAACAGAAAGGGTACGACGGAATATCTGTCCTTGTCCGTTATTATAAATTAAAGTGACGGGTGTTGAAGGAGTTAGCGTTTTATTGTCTCCTTCTATTTGCCATTGGGTATCAGATTGCGGCAAAGCCTCTGCTGACAAAGATGAACTTGTAAAACCAAATTCGGCCAAGTAGGTCGTTGTAAATCCTTTGGGGTTTAGCAAAGCAATTTCTGGTGATTTCTTCTCTACTGTCAGACGGTATTTTTTGAGATGAAGGTCATCAAATTGTGCACCAAAAAGATTAATGGAGCCTTCTAGTTCATTGGTTTTGATGGCAATACGGTTTGTTTGAGCCAACACAACCTTCCGTATTTCAGGAGTCATTTTGTGGTCAATGATAGATGCTGGTCTATGCATTGGTGCAGCATCAGAGAAATTTGGCGTATGAGTGGAAAGTGCGGATTGTGATTTGGACAATTGCTGCGCAACGACTTGTTGTTTTTGTAATTCAGCCTGTTTTGGAATAACGTGAAGAAACTGCCATGCGATAAGCACTATGAAAGACAATCCAATGGCGATAAAGAAATTGCGGTTATATTCCATTCGTACACCCGTGTTGGCGTTGCTAATGTTTTGTTTTTGGTTTTATTCGTCGATTTAATTCACTGATCAAAGATGTAAAAGGCGCATGAAGTGCATCAGGACGCGCCACAATGACATAGTCTGTTCCTGCTTCCATGTTATCTGTTAAACCAACCCTCACGGCTTCGCGCAGACGTCTTTTAATACGATTGCGTTTGACGGCATTACCGTTTTTACGTGTCACCGTGAAACCTACACGCGCAGCGAGAGGCGTTTTTATTTCTGCTGTTTGTTTATAAGACTTAACTTCCAGCAAAAATAAAGGACCACGTCGCTTTTCTCCTGTGCGTACAGACAAGAAATCTGCTCTTTTGCGGATGCGACAGGGAGGTTTTTTCTTCATAAAAAGCTTTTCGCAATTTTACTAATGCCTGCAAAAGCAGGCACTGGAGGTTCACAATAAAAATCCCACAACGAAGAAATGATAAACACTCTTCAACTCTTGTGAAAATTTAAATGGTTAATTTAAATGCTTAAGCGGATAACCGCTTACGCCCACGAGCACGCCTTGCGGCGATAACTTTACGGCCACCGGTTGTCGCCATACGTGCACGAAACCCATGGCGGCGTTTGCGGACCAATTTAGATGGTTGGTAAGTACGTTTCATTTATTTAAATACCGCGGAGTGCGGCCCTTCTTAAATTCTATGAGCAAAACTATGCGCTAGATGAACAGTCTTATCCTATCATACGATTGCTAACCCATAGGCAAAAACATAAAAAAAGTCAATCTCAGATTATTTTTCTCTCTCTTTATAAAATACAAAAAAATCCTTCAAGGAAGTGATTTTATTCGTCATACTTAAAAAAAGTTAAGGAAAATAATTGCTGATTACAATAACGCATTTTACAATTATTTCTTTTGTAACACAAGTAGATACTCACAACGTTATAGAAAAAGTGGAGAAAAAATCGTAATTTGTGATTGTGTAATGATGAGGTGTGCTTGTTGTACATAAAGAGTTTGCGTGCGTTTTGTCTCTTAAAGGCTTTAGAACATTCGTAAAGAGAGCGTATGTTAATCATCATTTAAGAGGATTTTATAGTCGAGTTTTTTATTTGAGTTTTGTTTAGCGTTTTAAAAGAGATAGAGTATAAGGTGGTTTACATATGGTCATTCTCATAAAGTGAGAAGTTTCAGATGATGAAGTTGAAGTGTTGTTCGTCCTTATTGTTCTATTGTCTGAAATTTATATAGAGAGGAAAGAGTATGAGTCCTATCACAAGTGAGACTATTCGCAACGCGTTACATAAAATCAAAGGACCGGATTTTGAAAGTGATATTGTCTCCTTGGGGCTTCTTTCAGAAATATTGATTGCTCAGGGAAAAGTTTTCTTCTCCATTACAGTTCCAGATGGGCGTGTGCAAGAATGGGAGCCGTTGCGTCGTGCTGCTGAAGAAGTGGTGTGTGTTATGGAGGGGGTCGAATCTGTTGTTGTCACTCTTACGGCAGAAAAAAAACCAACGGTATCTTCTCCGGTGCAGAGAGAGACAGTTTTTTTTGCGCCAAAACGCAGAACACATGCATTGCCTGTAAAAATGCCAATAGAAGGTGTTCGGCATGTGATTGCTGTTGCTTCTGGAAAGGGGGGGGTTGGCAAATCTACAATGGCAATCAATATCGCTCTTGCTTTACAAGATTCTGGTTTCAAAACGGGGTTGATGGATGCAGATATCTATGGTCCCTCTTTGCCGCGTTTGACAGGGCTTGTTAACCAAAAACCACGACATATCGAAGGGAAAAAACTTCAACCTCTTGAAAAATTCGGTCTTAAATTGATGTCGATGGGGTTTTTGGTTGAGGAAGAAAAGCCGGTGGTCTGGCGTGGTCCCATGGTTATGGCGGCTGTGACACAATTGCTAAGAGATGTTTTATGGGGATCTCTTGATGTTTTGGTGGTTGATATGCCACCGGGAACAGGGGATGCACAATTGACACTTGCTCAACAAGTGCCATTGACGGGTGCTTTGATTGTTTCTACTCCGCAGGATCTTGCTTTGGTTGATGCACGTAAAGCCGTAGAAATGTTTATGAAGGTGGATGTTCCTATTTTAGGACTTATTGAGAATATGAGTTATTTCATTGCTCCTGATACACAAAAACGCTACGATATTTTTGGTCATGGTGGTACGCGTGCAGAAGCGGAACGCCGAGGAGTCCCTTTTTTAGCAGAAGTGCCGCTTGATGCAGCTTTACGGTCTTCTTCAGATGAGGGCCTACCAATCTTCATTGCTAAACCTGATGCGGAGCACGCTAAGCTTTATCGTGCGATTGTTGATCAAGTGAAGAAGAGATTTTTTTAAATTTACGTTTTTCTTAAGAGGGGGAAGGATACAATATTTAGAAAAACATAAGGGGCTCTTTTTTCTGAGGGAAAGGAATTGGTTAAAGAGTTTGTTCAGGTACGAGGAAGTATTTTTCAATATCAAATTGTGGATGTTGATCATGTTGTTGCGAAAGCCGTGGAAAATATTCTAAAATAAGATGTGGTAATGTAAACGCTTTCTGTTGATGCAAAAATTGTGCAGGCTGAAGTTATAAGAAAACAGGTCATATTTGCTTGGGGGATGGTTTTTTCATTGGTAAAAAAGGCTGATTTTTAAATACTGTTTATGCGATCATCCGGAACATTGTGTTTTTAAAAAAACGGAACCAGACTAAAATCTGAATGGATAGAAAATTGCTCGTCATTTCAAGCAAAAGTTTTGCGGAGGAGAGAGGCGCATCTTGTGTAAGATGGAGGAATTTATTCTACTAGTAGAAGCTATCATGATGATCACAAACGCATTATCACACTAAGAAAATTCGATATTGGAGTAAGCTCTCTTGTTATGGTACGAGTGCTTATTGGAGCCATTGCTCTTTTGGTGATGGCAAGAAAATGACAGAAATGGATGATGTTCCCACGTTTAAGATTTTAGTAAAATCTGATGGAGAAAGGTTCTTTGATAATGAAAGAAGAGCATGTCTGAAAAAGCATATTTTATAGGTGCTCATACTTATTGTGCACCAGTTATAGAACCAGCGCTTTATCTCGTGTCAACACCTATTGGAAATCTTGAAGATATTACTCTTCGTGCTTTGCAAGTGCTAGCAGGTGTTGATATTTTAGCTTGTGAGGATACGCGGGTGACACGTGTTCTCTTGGAACGCTACAGTATTCAGAAAAAATTGTTTCTTTATCATGAACATAATGCACAAAGGGCAGGACCGAAATTATTAGCAGCTTTGGCAGAAAGTAAAAGCGTGGCGCTTATCTCAGATGCGGGAACACCGCTTATTTCTGATCCCGGATTTCGATTGGTAGAAGAGGCGCGCAAAGTTGGTTATAAAATCGTTCCGATTCCTGGTGCATCGGCTCTTTTAGCTGCTCTTGTTACGACAGGGCTTCCCACCGATAGTTTTTTCTTTGCAGGTTTTTTAAGTGCACGCAAGGTTCAGCGTCAAAAGCGCTTGGAACGATTAAAAGCCATTCCAGCAACGTTGGTTTTTTATGAATCACCCCATCGTCTTGTCGAGACTTTACAGGATATGGTCTCTGTTTTTTCAGATGATCGTCCTGCTGCAATATGTCGGGAATTAACAAAAAAATTTGAAACAGTTGATGTTTCCAATTTAGGAAATTTGTTTGAAAGTTACAGAAAACAGGACCATATTCGGGGGGAAATTGTTGTGCTTGTTGGGGAGGCTCTTTCCTCTTTGGAAGTGATGAGCAATCAAGAAATTGATGAAATATTATTAGAATTGGCACGTACACATTCTGCAGCCCAAGCTGCTGCTTTAGCAGCTAAGAAAACGGGCTTAAAAAAACAAGAACTTTTTCAGCGGTTGAATTTTTTGAAGGGTGCCTAAAACTTTAAAGGATGCATAAGTTTATGCAAAAAGAGTGCAGGCAAAAGTCTTTTTATCGAGGTATTCGTGCCGAAAAATGGGCTGCTTGGTGGTTGCGACTTAAAGGATTTCATATTGCTGAAATCCGTTTTAAAACAAAGTGTGGTGAAATTGATTTAATTGCACGGCGTGGAAATCTTGTTTTAATCGTGGAGGTTAAAGCACGTTCAACCTTGGCAGAAGCAATGGCTGCGGTTTCTCGGATGAATGAAAGGCGTATTGAGGCAGCAGCCGATATTTGGCTTGCACGACAAAAAGATCATGCTCTTTTATGTGTACGCTTTGACCTCATTGCAATTTTGCCGTGGCGTTGGCCCCAGCATATTCCTGCTTTTTTTACCTCTGATAAATAAGAGTTCCTACATCATTTTAACCATGGTAGATGGAAAACATTTTGTTTTTATAGACAGATGGGGTAGGAAACAGTGCGTCACAATTTGAGCGTTATGAGGAGCGAAATATGGACGATTATGAAAAATTTGCAACGGGTTTGTTGATTGTTTTGGGAGCGCTAATTATTGGTGGTTTGATGGCAATGCATATTGTTCTTATGAACAAACCAGGTTTTTTGTTTGCGCTAGCGGCTGCTATCATTGGTTGGTTTTCTGCTTTTGCGGTTCTTTTTGATAAACCTAAAGTCTATTTGGGATTGATTATTCTTGCTATGTTATGTGTTGCTTCTTCAATTACTATTTATGTGAGTTAATGCGTTAAAATGTATGTGTTTTTGGTTGAAGTTTCCTTTAGAATGAAATGATAAAAGAGATAAGGAGTAGAAATGAAAATTGGCTTTTTGGGAACAGGTAAAATTAGCTCTTCAATGATTGATGGCTTAATGAAAAGTGCTTTTGATATTCCTTCTCTTATCATTTCACCACGTAACGCACAAAGTGCAGAGTATCTTTCGCACAAGTATGATAAGGTTATCATTGCTGAAAATAATCAAACGTTGCTGGATGTGAGTGATTGTGTTTTTCTTTGTTTGCCTAACCAAGTTGCTAAAGAAGTTTTAAGTTCTCTTCGCTTTCATCCCAAACATCTTGTTGTTTCTGTACTTGCTATGGCAAAAGCAGCAGAAGTTGAAGAGTGGATTAATCATAAGGTTTATCGTGCTGTTCCGCTTCCTTTTGTGGCAGAATGTAAAAATTTGACGCCAATTTATCCTGATCATCCCTTTTTACGTTGTTTATTTGATGCGTTGGGGGGTACGTTAGTGTTAGAAGCAGAAAAGCAGTTTAATCTTTTTATGATGGCTGGCTCACTTATGGGGGTTTATTTTAATTTTATAGAAACAGCACATCAATGGTTTGTAACACAGGGGATAAAGAAGCAGCAAGCAGCGGATTTTCTTGCGATGATGTTTGGGAATCTTACTGATGAAATGCGTAGAATTACAACAACGGATGGTCCATCCTCTCTTGATTTTGCATTGCTTGAAAAAGAGTTTTCAACAAAAGGTGGAACAAATGAATTTTTATCGAACTGTTTTTCTCGCCAAGGGGGAAAGGACGCCTTAATAACAGCTCTTGAGACCACTTTGCAAAAAATGAATGCTTCGTTCTCTCATTAAAATGTTGGATTCGTATTTTTTGATCTCAATGAGAGAAAGATTGCTGTATTTGTTAAGAGTTACTCTCACAAATTGTCTGTTATAGATATTTTAAGAGCAAACAGATTCATCTTCAGGATTTATTCTACAGTTATAAGTTGATTTATAAAAAGAACACATCGTTTACGGTTTGAATAAGAACACTGAAGATAACAAGCCTTTTTCATTTTAATCCTTCTTGTCATAGAATAAAAAATATTGATTTGTGCTTCATGAGAGGCATCCACATATCGATAAAAATGTTTAAGAAGGAATAAAATATGCTTCTTATCAATCGATTATCTTATAAGAATAGATACAACATTTTAAGTGTACAAACCAAATGGGTGCGTTGGTTTGTACATTTCATAAATGTAAGAGATGAGGTGTTCCTCATGTATCTTGCATGATATTTTTTATGGACAAGAGAAGGGCGGAAAGATCTCAGGTGTCTTTAGTGCGTTTGTGAACAAGCAATGTAATGTTGGCATGCTGTTTTTCATGAGAGAAAGAATGAGAAGTAAAAGCGTGAGGTGTTGGGCAATTCTCATTTAAAAGAGATTTCTGAGGATGTTTTGAAGGACGTAAAACTGCATGAAAAAGGAATAGGGAGGAGGGGCGTTGTTTTGTATCTTATAACAGAATAGTGAAAATATCTTCATTATTATTTTGTTTTTGATAAATAAAAAGTCTTTAAGAACAGCATATTATAGATTCTTTTGATAAAAATCATGTGGTTGTTGAGAGTATTTTGTTGCGGGAGTAATAAGAGAATATGTCTTATAGCGTGAAAGAACGCATGCATTGAAGATTTTAAAAGAGGTTCGGTCTTGGAAGAGAAACACTCTTATTGATTGCGTTTTGTACACTCTCATTTTTGTGGATTGAACAATGGTTACATGTTTAGATATAAGGGACCCTCACTGCCTTGTGGACAGGTCCAATGAATATTTTGGTTGGGATCTTTGATATCACACGTTTTACAGTGTATACAGTTTGAAGCGTTGATAACATAAGTTGTTTGATCATGATGGTTTAGCCATTCATAGACAGCAGCTGGACAATAGCGGGTGGAAGGGCCTGCATAAATTGCATATTCAGAGTCTTTTTGTTTTTCTAATGAAGATATTTTTAAATGACATGGTTGATTTTCCTCATGGTGTGTATTGGAAAGTGCAACACTGGAAAGGTGATCAAAGGTGACGATACTATCGGGTTTTGGATAAGCAATGGGTTTAAATTTTTCTGCTGGTTCAAGACATGCATAGTCTGCTTTTCCATGGGAGAGTGTTTTAAATAAAGAAAAGCCAAAAAGCTGTTGCCACCACATATCAAAGCCGGCAAGTTTAATTCCGTATTTTGTACCATATTTTGCCCAAAGTGGTTTGGCATTGCGTACTTTATAAAGATCTTTGCCAATGGGGCCTTTTCGCCAATGTTCTTCGATTTCTTTGACTTCATCATGGGCACGGCCTTGCGCAAGAGCTATAGCAATCTTCTCGGCTGCTAATATGCCAGATAAGATAGCGTTATGTGAGCCTTTGATACGAGGAACATTGACAAAACCGGCAGAACAGCCAATAAGTACGCCTCCCGGAAAGGTCAGTTTTGGTACAGATTGCCATCCTCCTTCGCTAATAACACGTGCACCATAGGAAAGGCGTTTTGCTCCTTTGAAGATTTCATAGAGTTTGGGATGTGTTTTAAAACGTTGAAATTCTTCAAAGGGAGAGAGATAAGGATTTTTATAATCTAAATGGACAACAAAGCCTACAGAAATTAAATTGTTTTCCTGATGATAAAGAAAGCCTCCACCGCCGGTATTATCGTCTAAGGGCCATCCCGTGAAATGTTGAACTAAACCAGATTTATGTTTTTGGGGATCAACTTCCCAGAGCTCTTTAAACCCGAGACCAAATTTTTGTGGTTCACGGTTTTTGCTAAGATCAAATTTCTGTATCAGTTGTTTGGCAATGGATCCCCGTGCGCCTTCTGCGATGAGAATATATTTTGCCAATAAAGCCGTACCGGGCATATAATTTTTCCCAAGAGTTCCATCTTTGTTAACGCCCATATCACCTGTAAGAACACCGATGATGGCTCCTTTCTCGTTTTGGATGGTCTCTGAGATGGCAAAACCAGGATAGATTTCTACGCCAAGCGCTTCGGCTTTTTTGCTGAGCCAACGGCAAACATCACCGAGCGAAACGATATAACATCCGTCATTGGATAAGATTTTGGGGTGAAAAATATTGGGAAAGAGTGTGGCGTGTTTTGGCTTTAGAAAAAAAAATTGATCACTGGTGACAGGGGTTTTGAAGGGATGATCCTGTTCATTTCTCCATTCTGGCAAGAGTGTATCAATGCCAATGGGGTCAACAACTGCCCCTGATAGAATGTGTGCACCAACTTCCGTCCCTTTTTCAACGATTGTGACAGAAAGTTCGGGATGAATCTGTTTGAGACGAATCGCTGCGGAAAGTCCTGCGGGTCCCGCTCCGACAATGACGATGTCAAATTCCATACTTTCACGTTGCTGATGCAAAGCTGGATTCATGGCTTATAAAGCTTTCTCCAGTTCAGGAATAATATGGTGAAGATCGCCTACAAGGGCATAGTCAGCAATTTGCATGATGGGGGCTTCTGCATCTTTATTAATCGCTACGATAATTTGTGCGTCCATGATACCGGCTAAATGCTGGATTGCACCGGAAATGCCAACAGCGATATAAAGTTCAGGGGCAACGATTTTTCCTGTTTGTCCAATTTGCCAATCATTGGGGGCATAGCCAGCATCAACGGCTGCGCGGCTGGCACCCAGAGCCGCTTCTAGTTTGTTTGCAAGGGGAAGAAGAAGAGCCATAAATTGCTCTTGTGAACCAAGACCGCGCCCGCCTGATATAATAACACGTGCTGAAGTAAGATCAGGGCGATTGCTTTTGTTGGTTTCTGCTTTCACAAAAGAAGAAAGATTGGGATTGGGCGCTGGTGTTATTGTCTGAATGGGAGCAGAATTATCATTGTGAGAAGCGGTTGGTGTGAAAGCGGCGGTACGAACTGTTATAACTTTTTGGGGATCATTGGTGCGTACAGTTTCGAGAGCGTTTCCTGCATAAATGGGTCGTTTAAAGGTATCCGGCGCAAGAACTGCGATAATGTCTGAAATTTGCATAAGATCAAGAAGAGCAGCTACACGGGGCATTACATTTTTGCCGATACTGGTAGAGGCAGCCATGATCACATCATAATCTTTTGCTAATTTGACAATTGTATCTGCTGTAGGTTCAGCTAGTTGATGGGCTAAATAATCAGCCTCCGCGATAAGTACTTGCCGCACACCAGTGAGTTTCGCATGGCTTTCGGCGATTGCTTGGACGTTTTTTCCACAAACCAAAATATCAATTTCGTTATTGATTGCGTGAGCGGCGGTAAGTGCTTTTGCGGTTTGTTCTGTATTCTGTTCGGCCAATAAAAGAATTGCCATACCTTTTTACCTTTTTATGCAGTGTTGCTTTTAATCATTTGATTTTCGTATATTCAATACAATTTGTTTGTTTTAGCACACTTACAAGTTCTGCTACATGAGCTATTTTAACACCGGGTTGACGGGGTTTTGGTTCTTCAACGCTTAAGGTTGTTAAGCGTGATTGTGTCTCTATACCAAGATCAGAAAGTGCTTTTTGTTCGATGGGTTTCTTTTTTGCTTTCATGATGTTGGGCAGAGACGTATAACGCGGTTCGTTTAAGCGTAGATCAGCTGTCATCACTATAGGAAGGGGGAGGCGAATGGTTTGAGTACCGTTATCTACTTCGCGGGTAACTGTTGCATGTCCATTTTCTATGTTGAAATGTGATGCAAAAGTTGCTTGTCCCCAGCCAAGAAGAGCTGCTAACATTTGTCCGGTTTGGTTGTTATCATCATCAATGGCTTGTTTTCCCAAAAAGACCATATCTGGTTTTTCTTCATGAACAATAGCTTTAAGAATCTTAGCAATTGCTAAGGATTCAAGTGTTTTTTCCGTTGTTACAAGGATGCCACGATCAGCACCCATTGCGAGTCCTGTTCTCAAAGTTTTTTGTGCTGCTTCTGGCCCAATTGAAACGAGAACAACTTCGGAAATTTTGCCGGATTCTTTTTGGCGAATTGCTTCTTCCACGGCTATTTCGTCAAAAGGGTTCATAGACATTTTTACGTGAGACAAATCAACACCTGTGCTATCAGGTTTGACGTGTATTTTGATATTATAATCAACCACACGTTTGACAGCGACAATTATCTTCATGATGATCCTCTTTGTTTTTTGGATTACAACTTTATCGTAATCTTCACAAGAAACTAAATTGTTTAGAATTGAATTTCATTTATCATTGATTTTCTCATTATATAAGCTTTCTTGCATCTGTTTATACCCTTTTCTCAATGTTGCGCGTCTCTCATTTTGTTTTTTGTGCACTTTAAATAATTTTCATCTTCGCTTGAATAAAAAGAAAAAACAATATGCCTTTATTTGAAATAAATGTGTTCATCATAGTTTATAAAACAGTGTTTATAAAACAGTTTTAAAAGAACTTAAAATAAAAGCGATGGAAAATGGTATCCGAAGAGTGAAATGAAAAGAGCCTTTTTTCGTTCCACATGTACAGTTTATAAGAGCATAAGAGCTCTTTAATGTAAGGACAAAGGGGTGAAAAAACTAAAGAGAGGAATGATTTTTCCATTTAGACTTTAGGAAAAGTAAGATCAAATATGGTTTATTTGAATATTTTTAGAAGTTCTTAAAGCTCTATTTACTAAAATAGAGCAGATTTCTCTATCATTTGTGCGATTCTTTGCAAAAAAATTAAGAAAGCGTAGCATTTGTAAAGACAATGAGGGAATAGCGTTTTTGAATACCAAGAGTCATACTATAAAGCAGGTTCAGAATGACAAACCTTCTTTTTTTGTTGTGGAGCAACAGGAGAGGATGGAAACGTCTACTGAAGTAACGATGTCGGACATTGCTAAAAAATTACGCTCTGTTTATGCACAAATGCAAATGAAACATTCACCTCGTCATTCGATAGCGCAAAGTCCTGTGGAAGAGCATTTTAAATCTTACTTGGATGATATTAGTCGGGCAATTTTGGCTGAGTATTCTATACGCCGTCAAAAAGAAAAAAAGCTTTTTGCGTGTTTAGAGCAGATTAAAACGCTTGTTCAGGGGTTGCAGAGCGAAAAGAAAATCTTAGAAGAAGCAGTGATAACACGGCGTATGTCTCGTTCAAAATCACCTGATTCTGTTGTGCAGCACCTTGCCCATATGGCGTGTGAAGAAAATCAAGAACGCTCGATTCTTCAAGAGGGGGCAAATTTTTCTAAACAAAACATCATAACGCCAAACCCCAAAAATGTTGAAAATATCGTGCAACAAGGGAACAAAAGCTCTTTATCAAGTGATGTCCTGAAGCCTTCTTCAAAAGAGCCTATGGAGCTTGTGGCGCATTCTGCAAGAGAAGAAATGCACTCTGATGTTCAAGAATCTGGTCGTTTCATTGAGAGTGAATCGTTTCCTTCCTTAAAGGTAGAGCCTCAGAAGTGTTTTTCTTTTTTACGTTTTTTTGTAAAAAAAATACTTCCTTGTTTTTTAGTCGTTGCATTTATGGCGGCGATAACGGTATGCTTTTATGACTTTTTAAGAGGTGCTCTTTTAAATTTTATGATTTAGGGTCATTGAGATAAGATGTTTTGTGCACATCATGTTGCAAAAGCATGGATGGCATCTCAAATTATCTTGTAAAATATGCGACAAAGAGTATTGAAGAAGAGGATTATTGCAGAGGGGCTTTCTATCTAAAAACCTCAAATGATCTTGAAGGTTCTATAAGTGAGTATTTATTTACCAATTGCTGAAATGTCACTCAACATGCTAATCTTGATTGGTATGGGGGTGGTTGCTGGTTTTTTTTCAGGTCTTTTTGGCATTGGGGGTGGTTTTCTCATCACGCCTTTATTGATTTTTTATAATATTCCTCCTGCTATTGCTGTTGGAACAGGAGCCAATCAGATGATTGCATCATCTGTGACAGGCGCGATTATACATTTTAGAAGGCGCACTCTTGATATCAAACTTGGTCTGCTGTTAGCAGTGGGAGGGGGAATAGGCTCTTTCATCGGGATACAGATTTTTTCTGTTCTGAAAAAACTGGGACAATTAGATCTCATGATTTCGCTTCTTTATGTGATTCTTCTTGGAAGCGTAGGAAGTTTGATGATTATTGAAAGTTGGTGCGATATGCTGCGCCAACGCAAGGCACCAAAAGTCAATATTCGTCTTGCTGGGAGGCATAATTGGATTCATCGGTTGCCATTCAAAATGCGTTTTCGCACATCTATGATATATGTCAGCATTATTCCAGTTTTAGGGATTGGTCTTATTGTTGGGTTATTGTCTTCTATTATGGGAATTGGCGGGGGATTTTTTATGATACCAGCGTTGATTTACCTTTTGCGTGTTCCGACCAGTGTGGTGATTGGAACTTCACTTTTTCAGATTACATTTGTGTCCTCTTTCACGACCGTTTTACAAAGTGTAAGTAATCAGTCCGTTGATATTGTTTTGGCTTTTTTGCTGATGCTTGGGGGAAGTATTGGGGCACAGTATGGAACAAGAGCTGGACGTAAGTTGAAGGCGGAACACTTGCGTATGGCACTTGCATTTTTGGTGTTGATTGTATGTATGCGTCTTGCTTTTCAATTATTTATACGCCCCGATAATCTTTTCTCTCTGGATATTCTGATGAGATAAAAATGGGTAGATTATTTTCTTTATGCATTTTGACTGGTTGCTTTTTTGTGTTTCCTTTTTCTACGTGGGCAAATGTTGGGAAAAAAGCTGTATTTGTTGATCAACTTGATCACGAAACTATCCAAATTATCGTAACAACTAAGACAATTATGGTTGATGCACATTTTGATGGTCGTGATCTTTATATTGCTGGTGTTTTGGAAAATATCGATCCATTATATTCTCAACAGAGCCGTTATGATGTTGTTGTCAGCCTAGAGGGACCGGCTCGTACTATGGTGATGCGGGAAAAAAAGCGGAATGCTGGTGTTTGGGTTAACGCAGATTCCCTCACTTTTAAAAATGTTCCTCTCTTTTATTCTATGGTCACAACGCGTGAGATTGATGATATTACTGGCGTTGAAGATTATAAACGCTTGGGGCTAGGATTATCCTATTTGTTGTTGCAGACGGATGAACAAGATTTGCGGAAAGTACAAATTTTTCGTGATGAACTTATAAAATTGCAAAAAACCAAAAATCTTTATCATGAGGAAGTGGGGGGGGTGCGTTTTGGTTCTGGTGTACTTTTTACAGCACATTTTCGTTTGCCAGCTAATACGCCTGTTGGACATTATCAGGTCCGTGCTTATCTTTTTCGCGATAGGCAATTTATTGATCGTGCAACCACAACTCTTGAAATTGTTAAAGCACATATTGCTTATACAATTTTTCACGCTGCTCACAAATATAGTTTCTTATATGGTATTGTGGCCGTGATTGTAGCTGTTAGTACAGGCTTTTTATGTCGTTTGATTTTTCGAAAAGACTAGAAAAAGAGGAAAGCGAAAGCATTTATTTTTTATGAAAAATGCGTAAAAGAAGAAAAATAGGTACAACAACAATAGCACCCATCATTGTCATGTGGAAAAAGTTTGTAAGAGTTATAAATCCTGTTTCCCATAAAGATTTAAAAAATTCTGTTATTGTTCGTACGAGACTTTGAGGTGTCCATCCAAGAAAATTTAGCACGATACCAACAAGAAGTGAAATGGTGAGCAGCTTTATAGCAACACGCCCTAATGTTCCTCCAAGAAACGCCTGAAAAGAATTGGACATATTTTTCCTTTTGTTCATTTATACATCTTTAAATATATTGCGTTTTCATTGCATCATACAATGGTATTACTCAATAAGAAATTTTTCTTTTGTTCCTCCTTATTTTCTTTTCCAGCTCACCGCCTTTTAATACTGGTGTAACCTCTGTACTGGTTTCTGAAACTCGCTCGTGTTCTGGGGACATTTTTCGAGATATTTTCATAGTGTTCCTTTCATTAACTTGATGGATATGCTTGAATTTCCATAAATTCACAAGGAAATTTCATAATCTTTCGACATTTTACATGATGATGATTTTTTTTAGTGTGTCGAATATTTATAATATCTTCATTTTATAATAGCTTAATATGTTGTGTATGGAATGTAATTTCAAGATATTCTCTTTAAGAAAGAGAATATTATCCTTAATAAAACTGTAATTATATAAGTATTAAGATTAGATATGACAATCTCTGTAACTAAAATACTAAGTTTGTTTGTTGTTAAAACAGGCATAACAAGTGTAATAGAATTGGATGTTTATAAAAGGATGGGGGACTGTAAAGTGTATTGTTAAAAAACTTTATTTATGTGTGGGTATGGGGGAGATATCAGGTTACGACCGTGTTTATACTTCAAATCACACACATTTTTTCTTTAAAAGATGACTGTGATAGAGGGTTATCATTGGCGTGAAGTTATAGAAAACTGAAATTTCCTCCTGAAGAAGGGCTGGAAATGGTTATTTGGGCAACTTACGACTTATCCAAACTATTAAAATATCAAAATCATGATTGAGGCATTTTGAATGAACAAGGGGGAATTTAATGATATTTCTAAAAAATTATGACACTACTAAAAAAAAATCATAAGAAAAAATTTGAAAAAGAAGATCTGTTTGATGAAACAAAAAAGGAACCTTTGTTTCCTATATCCTCAATGATAATGTGATATCATTCATTAAAGTGCTGTCATTTGTAATGTCCTCATCCTATACCAGATTGGTTTTCATTGCATATTTTGTGTTTTCCTATTGTGGTCAGGGGGAAATGTGTGTTTGGCAAGGGGCTGCTGCTCTTGGAGGTTTTGGTATTTTGCCTTCAGGAGGTGTGTTTTTTAAGCCTGATCTTATTCGTTTTGCATGTTGTGCATGGAAAATTTATCCAATAATCTTAAAAGGAAAAGTCTATGAATTTGAAAAGAAAAATATTGAAAGGGAGCAGTTCTTTTGTTGCTGCTGTTATTGCACTGGGGGTGTTTGTGCAACAGGTTTCAGCAAAAACACCTGTTGACACCCTTGTGATGGCTTGGAATCTCGATCCAATAAGTACATTTGACCCTGCGCAACTCAATGACCGTTATGGAATTGAAGTGGTGAACAATATTTGTGATAATTTAGTCGTTTCTGCTACCGATGATGCTACTAAAACGGTTCCCTCTTTGGCAAAAAGTTGGGATGTTTCAAGTGATGATCAGAGTACAGTGATTACTTTTCATTTGCGCGATGGTTTAAAGTTTAACGATGGTAGGCCTGCTCTTGCCAATGATCTTGTTTGGGGTATGAAACGGGTTGTTAAATTGAAATTGTCCAATGCAGCAACATTTAATGAATATGGTATCACAGAGCAAAATGTTGATGAGGCTTTTCAAGCACCAGACGACAAAACGGTGGTGATGAAATTCGATAAGCCTTATCCAGCAGAGCTCATTCTTAGCAATATTTCCACCAACCGCACTGTTGCCTTGCTTGATCGTGAGACAATTATGAAACACGAACAAGATGGAGATATGGGAAACCGGTATTTGGCTAGCCATTCTGCTTGTGTTGGTCCTTATCAGTTAAGCCGTTGGCTCCCTGGAGAAGCTCTTTTGTTGCGTGCAAGTTCCCATTATTGGGGGGAAGCGCCTAAATTGAAGAAAATTTTAATTCGCCATGTTGCAGAGCCAGGGACTCAACGCTTATTATTGGAAAAACACGATATTGATGTGGCACGTAATTTGATGCCAGAGGATTTGACAGATCTTCAAGCAACAACAGATATTAAGGTTGAAAAAGTGTTGGCACCCTCCATGATCATATGGGGTTTCAATACGACGAACCCTATTTTTGCCAACGAGAAAGTACGTTTGGCAATGCGTTATCTTATTGATTATGAAGGTCTTGGAAAGACCCTTCTCAAAGATGTTGGTATTCCCCGTGCAAGCTTTATTCCTCTTGGGACTCTTGGAGCTTTGGATGAAAAAGAAGGACAACCCTTTAAACTTGATCTTCAAAAAGCAAAACAACTTTTAACGGATGCAGGTTATCCGAATGGTTTTGAGGCCAATATTTTTGCAGGAGCCTCTCCTTATCCGTTTGCTTTGCCCATTGCTCAATCACTCCAAGACAATGCAAAAAAGGTAGGCGTGCGCTTTAAAATTGAACGTTTTGTAGGTACGCAGTTGTTTTCAAAGTTTTATGCACGTGGTTTTGATACGATTTTTTTCGGATGGAATAATGGTTCTGCAGATCCTCATACAATGGCTGTGCGCCTTATTTACAATCCTGATAATCGGTTTGAAGCTAAAAATACAGGTTATGCGAGTTGGTGCCATGGCTATTTTGATCCGGAAATGAATCAAAAGGTTAAAGATGCATTGTTTGAAAAAGATTCACAGAAGCGGGCACAAATGTATGCTGATTTGCAACGTGAATTTATACAAAAAGGACCTTATGCTTTTATCTATCAGACGTATGTTTCTGTCGCTATGACACCTGATGTTAAAAAATGGGTTTGGAATAGTGCACCGCGTATTTTTTATAGTGCAATTGAAAAATAAGGAGTTTGAAGTATTGTAAAATACAACAAGAGTGTCATCATGCTCTATTCGACGTTTTGTCTATCGTTTAAAAGCTTTACAAAACGTCGAAGTTTAGTGGTAATGAATTGATATGTTGTGTATAGAATAGCATTTCAAGCCACTCTCTGTTTAGAGAGACATTTCATTTTTATTAAAGATATGTTTGTGTGGATGTTAAGATTGAATCTTTCAACTTCCGTGAATTGAAAAATGGTAAATTTTTTTGATGAAAAAGCAAGTGCAACAAATGTAGCAGAATTCAGTGTTTCCGAGATAGCTGGGGCTTTGAAGCGCATTGTTGAAGAGAAGTTTGGTTATGTGCGGGTGCGTGGAGAGATATCAGGTTATCGTGGTGCTCATGCTTCAGGGCATGCTTACTTTGCTTTAAAGGATGATAGGGCGCGGTTGGAGGCTGTCATTTGGCGCGGCATGATGGAAAAGCTTAAATTCCCTCCCGAAGAAGGGATGGAAGTGATTGCTGTTGGCGAACTGACAACTTATCCAGGTTCATCAAAATATCAAATTGTTATTGAAGCGCTGGAGCCAACGGGGATTGGCGCTTTGATGACACTTCTAGAAAATCGCAAGAAGAAGCTTGCGGGTGAAGGTTTATTTGACGAAGCCAAAAAGAAACCTTTGCCCTATATGCCCCGCATTATAGGTGTTGTAACATCACCAACAGGCGCTGTTATTCGCGATATTATTCATCGTATATCAGATCGTTTTCCATTACATATTTTGGTTTGGCCGGTCCGTGTGCAGGGGGAAACAAGTGGAAAGGAAGTGGCTGCTGCTGTTGAAGGTTTTAATGCTCTCCCTTTAGGTGGGCTTACTCCAAGACCCGATCTCATTATTGTTGCACGGGGAGGAGGAAGTTTAGAAGATTTGTGGGGGTTTAATGATGAAGCTGTTGTCCGTGCTGTTTATGCATCTGCCCTTCCGGTTATCTCTGCTGTTGGGCATGAAACAGATTGGACCTTGATTGATTATGTTGCAGATTGGCGTGCTCCAACTCCTACTGCAGCAGCAGAGAAAGCTGTTCCTGTTAAGCTTGATCTCGAAGTGTATGTGGCTTCGCTTGGTGCACGTTTGCGTAAGGGACTCGTGCGTTATTTTGATTTTCATCGACAAAAATTGCGTGCCATTATACGAGGGCTTCCGGTTGTGGACCAACTTTTTGCGCTACCACGGCGTGGTTTTGATGAAATTTCAAGTCGATTGCAGCGTGCGCTTTGTGTGAGTTATGATAAAAAACGTTTTTATTTCCATGCACTTGATATCCGTCTTGCACCACGTTTGCTAAATACAGAAAAAGCACAACGCCATACAAAAGAATATATTGTGCGTCTTCATCGTGCTTTTATTTGCAATGTAGAAAAACAACGTGCTCGACTAGAGGGAGCATTTAGACTTTTAAAAAGTACTTCCTATCAAAATATTTTGGAACGTGGATTTGTTTTGGCTTTGGGGCAAGATGATAAGCCCATCAAACGGTTGAAGCAATTTCCCGAAACAGGGCAAATAAATTTACGTTTTTTTGATGGCGAAATTAGCGTTTCAACACATGATCATGCTCTCAGCCGATCTTCAAAATCGAAACGGATAAAATCGAAGCAAGATGATCAAGGAACGCTCTTTTAATATGGACAATGGGGTTCTTGATGAAGGGCTCCTTATGGGAAAAGATGGAAAAGTTCGTTGTGCGTGGGCAGGAACAGATCCACTTTATTGTGCTTATCATGATCATGAATGGGGAAAACCTGTTTTTGAAGATCGCCGTTTGTTTGAAAAAATTTGTCTTGAGGGTTTTCAGGCAGGGCTTTCTTGGTTTACAATTTTAAAAAAACTCTCTTCTTTTCGAAATGCGTTCGATGATTTTGACTTTGAAAAAATTACGCATTACGATGAAGCAAAGGTACAAATGTTGATGCAGGATAAAGGCATTGTTCGGCATCAAGGAAAAATTCGGTCGGTGCTTCATAATGCCTTTAGAGCACAGGAAATTATAACAGAGTGGGGGAGTTTGTCCCATTATTTTTGGTCTTTTCAACCTCCACAATCGGAGCGTTATAAAAAGATAGATTTTCAAACACTGTTGGCTAACCCCATAACACCTGCTTCTCTTCGTCTTTCTAAAGATTTGAAGAAACGCGGCTGGACATTTGTTGGTCCCACAATTTGTTATGCTTTTATGCAGTCTGTAGGAATTGTTAATGATCATCTTGAAGGATGTTTTTGTTGTTAAGCTTGCAAAGCCCCTTTTGCTCCAAAGAGATGTTCAAGAGGAGAATAAAAGACTGTGGAATGCTCTTTTATGGTTTGCTTATTGTCATTGGGTCATCATTTCTGGGGTGTGATAGTATAGAACGCATTTTGACCAATATAGTGGTTTCAGAAAATTTAAAGAAAATCAGAGATCATTTATTTTAATGAATATTGGGTTATGAGCCTTTATACAACACTTAATAATAACAGCTATTTTTTAGATTTTTTGATGAAAATAAAGTCATTTTCAGTTTTTTTGTTTGAAGTTATTTTTGCATTATTTAATTTTTGAAATTGCGTGAAATATATTTGCTAAATTTTTTGTTGAATACAGAACAATTTGTCATATTTGTATGGGTTCTCATTACCAAATGCTTGTGTTGCGTTTTATTATCTGATAGCTTCCCTTTTTGAAGAGTAATTTTGCTGCGTATGGTTCCAGTTTTTTGGAGGATGTTCAAACTCAGACGGAGTTGTATCTACTCAATTGCTGAGTTAAATCTCTCAATGTGCCGTTGGAAAGAAGAGTTGCTGCGGTATGTTGTGTAAGGTCTTGTTTTAGTGATTGCACAGTAATGATGGATCTCGAGATTGGAATTTTATAGTTAATTGTGTTTTTATTCATAGGGGAAGTATGATCAATGTTGTTTTACCAATAAATAAAGTGCGTTTTATTGTGTATTCTTTATATTGGCTCTATCCTTGGAAAGATAAAGCTTAGACAAATTGATATTTTTCAGTGCTATTTTAGCTCTGTTGGTTCGTTTTGTATTTTATAAAGATAAAGGGGAATTTCTTTTTGTTTAGCTTTCAAGGCGTTAGGCAATTTTTTGTGGGATACTGAGTTCCAACGAAGATGTTTTTTTATGTTTTTCTGCTTGTTCTGTTCAATTTTGATAATTCAGTAAAGATAAGGAAGCATTTCGAAACTAACAGTGTGAAAGGATGCGATTATTTTCAAGGTTTATGTATTCTATTTATGATACAGTTTAAAAGAATGGAATGCTGTAACTATGAACCTTCGTGCAATGGCTTGTCACAAAGATTACAGTTGCAATAATCCATTGGGAGATGAGATGCCATTTATTATAATGTGAATAGGATATTGGCGGGTGAAAAATCACGTGTTTTCTCTGCTTTAAGTGAAATGAGGGAGTGAGCATAAAAGTGCATAACTCTGTATGGATGGACAGTATGTGTTTATTCAATCTTTGTTGTTATAAATTTACCGTGCCATTTGAGAATAATGAATTGATACAATAACTTTAAAAGGAAAAGTCTATGAACATGAAAAGAAAGATCTTGAAAGGCAGTGCTTCTTTTGTTTCTGCTGTTCTTACAGTGGGGATGCTTGTGCAACAAGTTTCAGCAAAAACACCAGCCGACACTCTTGTGATGGCTTGGAATCTCGATGCAATAAATACATTTGATCCCGCGAAAGTCAATGACGTTTATGGAAATAAAATTGTTCTCAATGTTTGTGATAATTTGGTCAGCACTGCAACAGATGATTCAGCTAAAATCATTCCTTCTTTGGCAACTCATTGGGATGTTTCAGGTGATGATCACAGTACGGTGATTACTTTTCATTTACGTGATGGTTTGAAGTTTAATGATGGTCGTCCTGCTCGTGCCAATGATCTTGTTTGGGGCATGAAACGGATTGTTAAATTAAAAATGGCTAAGGCGGCAACATTTAATGAATATGGGATTACAGAACAAAATGTTGATGAGGCTCTGCAAGCGCTGGACGACAAAACGGTGGTGATGAAATTTGATAAGCCTTATCCAGCAGAGCTTATTCTTAACAATGTTGTTGCAGGTCATGCTACTGCTTTGCTTGATCGTGAAACAATTATGAAACATGAGAAAAATGGTGATATGGGAAACCAATATTTAGCTAGCCATGCTGCTTGTGTTGGTCCTTATCAGTTAAGCCGCTGGCGCCCTGGAGAAGCTCTTTTGTTGCGTGCAAGTTCCAATTATTGGGGGAAAGCACCTAAATTGAAGAAGGTTTTAATTCGCCATGTTGCGGAGCCAGGAACACAACGCTTGCTATTGCAAAAACATGATATTGATGTTGCACGTAATTTGACCCCTGTGGATGTTGCAGATCTCCAAGCAAAAACAGATATTAAGGTTGAAAAAGTGTTGGAGCCCTCTATGATGTATTGGGGATTTAATATGACGAATCCAATTTTTGTTAATGAAAAAGTGCGTTTGGCGATGCGCTATCTTATTGATTATGAAGGTTTGGGAAAGACTGTTCTTAAAGGTGATGGTATTCCCCGTGCAAGCTTTATTCCTCTTGGAAATTTTGGCGCTTTGGATGAAAAAGAAGGGCAACCTTTTAAACTTGATCTTCAAAAAGCCAAGCAGCTTTTAACAGAGGGAGGTTATCCGAATGGTTTTGAGGTCAATTTGTTGGTAGGAACATCTCCTTATGCTTTATCAATTGCCCAGACACTCCAAGACAATGCAGCAAAGGTAGGGGTGCATCTTAAAATTGAACGTTTGGCAGGTACGCAGCTGTTTTCAAAACTTTATGCCCGTGCCTTTGATACGATTTTTGTCGGCTGGAATAATGACTCTGCAGATCCTCATTCAATGGCTGCATACATTGTTTATAATCCGGATAATCGATTTGAGGCTAAAAAAACAGCCTATCCAAGTTGGCAGCACGGATATTTTGATGCAGAGATGAATAAAAAGGTTGAAGATGCATTGTTTGAAAAAGATCCACAAAAGCGGGCACAAATATATGCCGATTTGCAGCGTGAACTTATGCAAAAAGGACCTTATGCTTTTATTTTTCAGAAATATGCTGTTGTCGCTATGACACCTGATATTAAAAAATGGGTTTGGAATAATGCGCCACGTATTTTTTATAGTGCAATTGAAAAATAAACGCGTACTAAATGTTGTAAAATATAAAAAGCGCGTCATCTTGATGTAAGTAATGAAAAAATATCCCCCTGCGGTGCATCGTTTAAAATTTTTAAAGCTATAAAACTGCAGGGGGGTAAGTCTATGGTTAAAGTCAATTTATCAGGGATAAGTTGTATTGATTAAGTATGGAAAGTAATGTTTCTGGAGATATTTGTTTTCTGTGCTATAGTGAGTATACACTTCGATTTAGATTGATATTTGAAAGATTATTTTACGGTTGTGTGATCAGTAAAAGTAGATGTTTTTATTGTGCTGCTCGAGAGATGAAATAGAGAAATCAAAAGTCTTTTTTGTGCAAAAGATAAAATAAAATGCAAGAGGAAAGGATAAAATGAGAAAAAAAGCAATGTTGAAAAACTTTTGTATTTTATTAGGCCTTATTGGTTTTTTAAATGGCTCTCTCTCATCGAGCTTAAGTGCATCACCTAAAGATACATTGATGATGGCATGGAATATTGATTCCATTAGCAGTTTTGATCCAGCACAAACGGTTGAGGTTGTAACGAGTGAATTGTTGACGAATATTTGCAGTGCGTTAGTGCAATATGATAAGCATGATCCCACAAAAATTCGTCCTGCTATGGCACAATCTTGGGATGTTTTCGATCATGGGAAAAGAATTGTTTTCCATCTTCGTGATGATTTAAAGTTTGATGATGGAAGGGCTGCAACAGCACAAGATCTTGCGTGGTCAATGCAACGCATTATCAGATTAGGATTGAATTATGCCCAATCGTTGATGGATTATGGGTTCACGAAAGACAATATCGAAACAAATATTCAAGCTCTTGATGAGACGACTTTACAATTAAAATTGGATAAGCCTTATCCTGTCCAACTTATAATGACAGTGATTGGGCAATCTTATGCTTCTGCTTTGCTTGATCGGCAAACAATTGAAGCAAACAGCGTTGATGGGGATATGGGGAATAAATATCTGGCCACCCATTCGGCTTGTGTTGGACCTTATAAATTGGTACGTTGGTCTCCAGGAGAAAAAGTTGTCTTACAGGCTACTCAACATTATTGGGGAGGAGTGCCTAAAATTAAGCAGATTGTTGTGCAGCATGTTGCTGAATCAGCAAGCCAGAGACTTCTTTTGGAAAAAGGGGATGTGGATATCGCACGTGATCTTTCTTCAGAGGATGTTTTGGATATTGAAAAGCAGGGGGGACCAGTCAAGATTAGCCGTGTTTTGCGACCGCAGATTATTTATTTATCGCTTAACAATAAGAATGCAATTTTTGCTCAGGAAAAAGTCAGATTGGCGTTGCGTTATTTGATTGATTACGAAGGTCTTGGCAACACTGTTTTAAAGGGTATAGGAATTCCACGTGCGACTTATATGTCGTTAGGAATTCCGGGCGCTTTGGATGAAAAAGAGGGATTGCCATTTAAGTTAGATTTTAAAAAGGCAAAACAGTTACTCAGTGAGGCTGGCTATCCTAATGGTTTTAAGGCTAACCTGTTAGTTGGTAGTCTTAGTTATATGTCATCTGTTGCGCAGTCTATTCAAGCTAACGCGCGCAAAATTGGTGTTGAGCTTACAATTGAAAAAATGGCACAAAATCAATTGTTAAACCGCGTACGTGGTGGAAATTATGATACTGCTCTTATGGGATGGGGAAGTGCTGATCCTGATGGGCATCCTGCTTCATTAAATCATGTTTTTAATCCTGATCCAACATTTACAAAAAAACATAATATGTATTTAGCTTGGCGTGCTGGATATTATGATGAAAATGTCAATAAAATGGTGATGGATGCTTTATTTGAACAAGATCAAAAAAAGCGTATTTCGCAATATCATGCTCTACAGCATTATGTATTGGAACATGGTCCTATGGTTTATTTGTTTCAGACATATTATACCGTCGGGATGAGCCCTGCAGTAAAAAAATGGGTTTGGAATAGTTTTAGACTTTACTACAACGATACAGAAAAATAAAAGTAGGTATGTTCGTGTAGAGCATGCTTTATGAGGGTTTTCTTTATTATATAAAAAGGTGTTAGCTTATGTTTAGTTGCTATCGAGGGGGATATTATAATGGTTTTGCCATTTCCAGAATCTGAAAGAGCAGTATTACAGAAGCAGAAAAAAATGTTTGTATGGGACTTTTTTTTCAAGGGATTGAAATTGCTTCTTTCCGTTTTTATCACATTACTTGGTTTGGTGACGATCACTTTTTTTATTGGTCATTTGCTCCCTTTAGATCCTGTCCTCGCTATTCTTGGTGATAATATCAGTCAAGAAGCTTATGATGCAATGTTTTATAAGTTGGGTCTTGATAAGCCGTTGATTGTTCAATACTGGAATTATCTTCACAATATATTTTTGTTTGACTTTGGAGATGCTTTAACTTCAGGGCGTCCTGTCTTGGAAGATATTATGCGTGTCTTTCCTGCAACGTTAGAGCTCTCCACAGTTGCTATTATTATTGGTACGAGTCTTGGTATTCCATTTGGTGTTTTTGCTGCGATGTATCGCGATTCATTTATTGATTATTTTGTCCGTACTTTTACACTTCTCAGCTATTCCACTCCGACCTTTTGGCTTGGATTAATGGCGTTATTGGTATTTTATGCCAAGCTTAGTTGGATTGGTGGTCCAGGACGTATTGATTTTATTTATGAATATTCTTTTGAATCCAAAACAGGATTTTTTCTTTGGGATACTGCTCGTCAGGGACAGTGGGACGCTTTTTTAAATGTTTTTAGCCATATTATTATGCCTGCTTTAATCTTAGCATTCGGTGCTATGGCCTATATTAGTCGTATGACTCGTGGATTTATGATTGAACAGCTCAATCAGGAATATATCATTACTGCGCGTGTGAAGGGATTATCATTAGCGCGAACGGTTTGGGGGCATGCTTTTCGTAATGCTGCTGTTCAGATTATCACTGTGGTTGCGCTGTCTTATGCTTTTTTGTTAGAAGGTGCTGTATTAACAGAAACGGTTTTTGCTTGGCCTGGTTTTGGACATTACTTGACAAATGCTCTTTTGGCTGGAGATATGAATGCAGTTGTTGGATGTACTCTGCTTGTAGGGTTTTTCTTTGTCATCATTAATTTATTTTCTGATTTGCTTTATCGAATCTTTGATCCAAGGACACGTTGAATATGACAATAATGAATCATCATAAATCGCAATCGTCATTTTCTTTGGGCGGTTGGTTAAATGAAGCTGTTCCGCGGTCAATGTTTCAAGCTAATGTGCAAAGATTTTTTCACGCATTCATCAAGTTTTCGCATAATCTTTCGGCAGTAGTCGGACTGATGATTATTCTTGTTATTGTCTTGTGTGCAATTTTTGCTCCTTGGATTGCTACCGATGATTTTGTGAGCAATGATCTAGCGCATCGATTGCAACCACCCTCTATGTTGCATTATTTTGGGACAGACGAATTGGGGCGTGACATTTTTAGTCGCCTTATTTTTGGCGCACGCATTACTCTTTATATTGTTTTTCTCACTACAATTATTGTGGGACCAATAGGGCTAATGGTTGGTACTGTCTCTGGCTATATAGGAGGATGGGTTGATACTGTACTCATGCGCATTGTTGATATTTTTCTTGCTTTTCCAAGTTTGATTTTGGCTCTTGCTTTTTCAGCAGCATTAGGACCAGGTATTGAAAATGCATCTATTGCAATTTCAATTGCAGCCTGGCCGCCAATAGCGCGTTTAGCACGTGCTGAAACTTTAACGATACGTTCATCTGATTATGTTTCTGCTATTCGCTTGCAGGGAGCTTCTACTTTGCGAATTATTTTGTTTCATGTTGCACCGATGTGTATTCCTTCAGTGATTGTTCGGTTAACGTTAGATATGTCTGGAATTATTTTAACGGCTGCTGGTCTTGGCTTTTTGGGGCTGGGAGCTCAACTTCCAAGTCCTGAATGGGGAGCAATGCTCTCATCTGGGCGTGAATTTATGATGACAAATTGGTGGTTAGCGGCAATACCAGGTTGTGCAATATTGTTAGCAAGTCTTGCTTTCAATCTTTTGGGTGATGGGCTTCGTGATTTATTGGATCCACGTAATGGCTAAAAAATTATTAGAGATAGAAAATTTACGTATTTCTTTTCCTACAGCACGCGGTCTTTCAGAAGTTGTGCGTGGCGTTAGTTTTTCCGTGGGAAAGGAAAAAATTGGCATTGTTGGCGAATCTGGGTCTGGAAAATCAATGACTGGGCGCGCAATACTCAAGTTGAGTCCAAGAGCAGCAATGGTCAAAGCTAAAAAAATGCACTTTGATGGTATTGATTTATTGCGCGCAAGTGAACCTCAGATGCGAACTATTCGGGGTAAGCGTATTTCAATGATTTTACAGGATCCCAAATATTCACTTAATCCGTTAATACGGATTGGGCAGCAAATTATGGAGGCTTACCGTATTCATTACCGTGTTTCAAAAGCTGATGCACGAAAAAAAACAATTTCTATGTTGGAATCTGTTCATATTCGTGATCCTGAACATGTCATGCGTCTTTTTCCTCATGAAATATCAGGTGGCATGGGACAGCGCGTAATGATTGCTATGATGCTTATTCCTAAACCTGATCTTATTATTGCAGATGAGCCAACTTCTGCACTTGATATTACAGTAAGGCGCCAAGTCTTATCAGTGTTGGATGAACTTGTGACTAAATCTGGAACAGGACTTATTTTTATTAGTCATGATTTGAATATGATTGCTGATTTTTGTGATCGTGTTTTGGTTATGTATGCAGGTCGTGTGTTAGAAGAATTGCCTGCGCGTGATTTGTCTCGCGCTTGTCATCCTTATACTAAAGCTCTGCTAGCAAGTTTGCCACGGCTTGATAATCCTGTTGATGTCTTGGCTGTTCCTGAACGTGATCCTGATTGGTTGCATAATCCTACAATTGTTAATGGTGTTGAAGGAGTTGCTCCATGACCCATTGTGCGAATATACTTGATGTGTCTAATTTATCTGTAACCTTTGGGCATAGACATAAGTCCGTAACGGTTGTTAAAAATGTTAATTTTCATATTAAGCGTGGTGAAGCTTATGGGTTGATTGGTGAGTCAGGATGTGGAAAATCAACTATTTTGAATACATTGGTTGGACTTATTTCAGACTATAGTGGGCGTTTCATTTTTGATGGAAAAGAAGTAGCCAAAAGAAGGAATAAGGATTCTTTATGCCGAATTCAGATGGTATTTCAAGATCCTTATGCTTCGCTGCATCCAAGAAAAATGGTTCATACTGTTCTTTCTGAATCTCTTAAAATCTATGGTATGGATAATCCAAGAGAGCGGGTACGTGATGTTTTAAATTCTGTTGGTTTAAATTCGTCATTTCTTTATCGTTATCCGCATGAATTATCTGGAGGACAGCGTCAACGTATTGCTCTTGCGCGTGCTTTGATTATTGAACCAGAGGTTTTGCTGCTTGATGAGCCGACATCTGCCTTAGATGTATCGGTACAGGCCGAAATTTTAAACTTGTTGAAATCATTACGAGAGGAAAAAAAGCTTACTTATTTGATGGTATCCCATGATCTTGCTGTTGTTGCACACATCTGTGAACGTGTTGGAATTATGCATAAGGGGGTTATTCTTGAAGAGCTTAGCAATGATGATTTGCGCAATTTGCACGCGCAACATCACTATACAAAGATGTTTTTTGAAGCAAGTATTGAGCCTATTGTTCATAGAAATGAAAAGGTGTGAGAGCTTCTATAGAAGAGAAAATACATTTCTTTCTATTTTAGATTTCTGGAGATGTTCTATATCGTTATTGCAATATAGGTTTTTCTATTCTGTTCTTATATTATAAGATTTTTATCAGTGATAAACTTTCTGAGAGAGTTTTAGCTATCATATTTTGATATTCTGAAGTGTAGTGTAAGACATGTAGATGACTTATAGCCTGCATGATTTTTTTGATATGATGGCACTGTTTTTTCTTATAATTTTCTATTCATAAACTTTTATTGTATTAATATAATTACTTATCATAATAAATAATAATTTATATGTATTAATTTATATTTTTATAAAACAATAAGGCATTATTATAGTATAAATTTATTTTATTTTTATTAAATATTGAGTTTTTATTTATCAATTAAAGAAAATTTTTTAACCATTGTATTAATGATTAAAAACTATTTTTAAAATATGCTGGCTGAGTTCACTTTTTAAAAGTGAGAAGAGCTTTTTAAAATAAATAAAAATAAGTTTTATAAACAAAGGGCAGCACATTGTGCTGCTCTTTGTGATAAAGAAATAACAAGAGGTTTGTTATTACAGTCTTACTTTAAAACTGATAACGTACTCCACCAGAAAAACTTGCTCCAGATATACCGGTTTTTTGAAGCTTTTGTTGATAATTGACATCACCATGAAGAGAGAAATTATGGGAGAGTTGCGCATTGATGCCAAC
>NZ_CADEAK010000011.1 GCF_902825225.1 Bartonella vinsonii subsp. berkhoffii ATCC 51672 | reverse complement strand
CCCTTTCCTACAAAGAGTCAATATCATTTTTTTAAAATCAGACAAAATAAATCCAGTATTAAAAAAACAATCGCCACCAATAACAAAAAATCAATGCCTAAAAAAGCTCTTAAATATATAAAAAATCGCTACAGAGGCTACAGAAAGAATACATATTCTATATTCACCATTGCACAAATTTCTCATACGTTTTATGCTTTCCCATGGAACAAGAGGCTCACAGAGCAAAAGAAAGGTGTTAATGTCATCTAAACTTACGCGTAACCAAACATTGGTTCTCAACACTTTAAAGAATGCACAAGGACCTTTAAGTGCTTATGCGATTCTCGATCATTTACGCGAAGAAGGATTCCGTGCGCCTCTCCAAGTTTATCGTGCATTAGAAAAACTTGTCCAATTAAAGTGTATTCATCGTCTTGAAAGCGTAAATGCCTTTATGGCCTGTTTGCATCCTGAAAATTGCCAACACGAACTTACAACTTTTATTATTTGTGAAAACTGTAGCAAGGTCAATGAAATACAAAACCAAACTATTGTATCCAACCTTAAACAAATGGTTCAAGCAGTTGATTTCCAAGCACGCAGAAGCACTTTAGAAATACGAGGCATTTGCAAAAAATGCGCAACAGAATAATATCTCCATACTTGCAAGTTTCTATATTAAACGTTATGCTTTTAAAGTTGTCTTACTATTTGAAAAGCTCTCATTGTCTTCATCTCTATATTATTCTCTTCCCACAGCGGTCAGCTCGTTTTCCGTATTGAAACATAAAATCGAAAGTATAAAATCATGTCTACGTCAGAGACAACCGTTTTAACAAAACATTTCAAGAAAATAAAACAAAAGAAAATAATTCACGCTCTTCTTGTTGTCCTTGCACTTTTTATACTTTGGTTTAGCTATAAGTGGATAACACAGTGGCGTTATATGGTTGCTACTGAAGACGCCTATGTACAAGGAGATATAGCAGCTATTGCTCCTAAATTAAACGGATATATTGAGAAAATTGTTATTAAAGCCAACCAAATTGTAAAAAAAGATGATATCTTGTTCCACCTAGACAATGGCGATTATAAAATAGCTTTGAAACAGACAGAAGCGCATCTTAACACACAACAAAAAACGCTTCTACGTATTGATGCACAAATTACAGCAGCTCATAGCGCTTTAGATGATGCGCAAGCACAAAAAGCTGCTGCTTCAGCCATAGCAACCAATGCACAACTCACCTTAAAACGCACAACAGAACTTAAAGCGAGTCGTTATGCCCCTCAATCCGTTGTTGATGATGCCAAATCAGCTTATGAACAAGCTATTGCTCATGTTCATCGCGCCAATGCACAAATAGCCGCAGCACGTGCGAATATCCAAGTTCTAGAAGCACAACGAAGTGAAACAGAAAGCCAAACAAAAAGCTTAGAACTCACACGTGAAAAAGCACAACGTGACCTTGATTCAACCATTATACGGGCTCCATTTGATGGAATTATTGCAAATTTAACAGCAAAAACAGGGGATTTTGTTGTAAATGGCCAACGTCTTGCAGCATTAGTCCCTCTCCATGCCCTTTATATTGAAGCGAACTATAAAGAAACGCAGCTGCAAAATATTCATGCTGGACAAACAGCTTATATTGCTGTGGATGCCTTCAAAAAAGATGCCTTTACAGGAACAGTGCTTTCTATTTCCCCTGCAACAGGAGCTGTTTTTTCTCTCCTTCCTCCACAAAACGCCACCGGAAACTTCACCAAAATTGTCCAACGCATTCCAGTCCGTATTTCTATTCCAGAAGAAATATTAAAAACTGGACGTATCCGAGCGGGAATGAGTGTTTCCGTAGAAATTGACACACGAACAAAGCCGCAAGAAAAAAACCTCTTATAATAACAAAGTAAATGATCTCATTATGACATCTCCCATGCCAGAGTCCACACATTCTCAAGAGCGCATAGAACCCCGTAAAATCGTGGTTTTTATTGCTATGACCTTTGGCATGTTTATGGCTATTTTAGATATCCAAATCGTTTCCTCCTCTTTAGCTGAAATTCAGGCTGGTCTTTCAGCAAGCTCTGAAGAGATTTCATGGGTTCAAACTTCCTATCTCATCGCTGAAGTCATCATGTTGCCTCTTTCTGGTTTTTTGGGAAGACTGCTTTCAACACGAGTTTTCTTTAGTATTTCAGCCATCGGATTTACGATTACCTCTATTCTTTGTGCAACAGCAACTTCTATTGAAGAGATGATTATATACCGCGCACTCCAAGGCTTTATTGGTGGTGGAATTATCCCTAGTGTTTTTGTTGCTTCCTATGTCCTTTTTCCTCCCTCTAAACGCCCCATCGTAACCCCTATCGTTGGACTGGTCGCAACGTTAGCGCCTACCATTGGTCCAACAGTGGGAGGCTATCTCTGTCATCTCTCATCATGGCATTGGCTCTTTCTCATCAATGTTCCCTGCGGGATTATCATCTCAATTCTTGCTTGGAAATTAATTGATTTTGACAAAGCTGATCCCTCTTTAATGAAGAAATTTGATTGGTTAGGCCTCATTTCTATGGCTACTTTCTTGGGAACTTTAGAGTATGTTCTAGAAGAAGGAGCACGTCATGATTGGTTGAGTGATCAGCTGATTCGGGATTTTTTCATTATCATGATTCTTGCTGCAGCCTTATTCTTCTGGCGTGCTTTTACAGCAAAAGAACCCATTGTAGATCTCTCTACTTTTTCTAATTTTAATTTTTCAGCTGCATCTATTTTTTCCTTTGCACTGGGAATAGGTCTTTATGGACTCACATACCTTTATCCTGTCTATTTAAGCCAAATCCGCCATTATGATGCCCTTATGATTGGAGAAACATTGTTTCTTTCAGGATTCGTCATGTTATTAACTGCTCCGCTTGCTGGATTTCTTTCAGCACGAATGGATGCACGTCTAATGATGGCAATAGGACTTTTGGGTTTTGCAATAGGCACTTGGATGGCGATCTCTATCACAGATAACTGGGATTTTTGGCAGCTCTTTTGGCCGCAAGTTTTCCGTGGTGCTTCTGTGATGCTATGTATGGTTCCTGTTAATAATATTGCCTTGGGAACACTCCCGCCAGAAAGAATGCAAAATGCTTCTGGACTGTTTAATCTCACACGTAATCTTGGTGGCGCCGTAGGGCTTGCTATTATTAGCACTCTTATCACAAAGCGTTCAGACCTGCATTATGGGCGCATAGCCGAAACACTCCAACAAGGAAACAACCAAGCAACTGAAACGCTTTCAAGCCTTACTCTGTACTTCAAAACTGCAACTTCTGACCCACATGCTCTTGCGCTTTTCCAACTTTTTAATATGGCACGCATACAAGCAATGATTATGGCTTTTAGCGACATTTTCTTTATAATAACCATCATCTTTAGCGTCTTGATATTCATGACCCTTTTTCTCAAAAAAATACCACCACTCACTGATACCCCTTCAGGTCACTGAGCCTTACCTTATAAAAGTTAATCCAAATCTCATTAAATACCTGATATTCGTACACCTCACTTCTCCCATTATCGGTACGCACATTCACATACTTCATTCAAGCCGCTAAAAACCAATATTTTCCCGCATTTTATAACCCGCAAATGCTTCAGCAAGGATACCCTTAAATATCGCCTTTCACTCTTGAAAAATCATCATTTTCGATTCACAAACTCTCAAAAGACAAACTTACCGAGATGCTTGGAGAAGTATTGATAATCACCACAAAAAAGCGCGCTTCATTATGAATCACGCACCGTAATTTATAAAACACAACAATACTGGAAAACCTAGATTTTAATATAATTTCCACGATTCTTAGCTTTCAATAAAGGATTTTCAACATCAATCAATTGGAAAAACCTTTAAAAATATCGATAAAAAATAATGCAAAGCTTTGCTAAAAGTGCGTAAAACAGTGCAAAATACGAGAGCTCCTCAACAAATCACTGAAATTATCCAAGACTATGAAAATGCAAATGAAGAAAAACGAATCCCAATATTACGACTGTTAGCAGATAAAATTAAACCACTTTATGATGCTGAAAACGACTTAAATCTTCTCGTTTTCCACTAGGAACCAGAATACCATAACAAGCGGAAAGATATTCTGGTATCAATTCCAATGCTTGAAAACGATGTTTTTCATAAGGACCAGGCATTGCCAAATTTTCTGTTAAACTGTTTGAGAACCCAAAACGCTGATAAAACGCACAATCCCCCACCAGTAAAATAGCCCCATAACCTAATTTTCTGGCCTCTTCAATTGCATGTTGCATAAGAACCGATCCTATTCCCATACCAGAACATTCCCCTGAAACAGCCAGAGGCCCCAAAAGCAAAGCATGTTGGATATCATTTTGCCCTTTGTTAAACCGAACATGCCAAAGACGCACACTCCCCACGAGTTCTCCAAGCATATTTTTGACAACAAAGGACAGCGCCGCCAACCGTCCACGACGTAAAGCTTCTGATGACTTACGTTTATGCCCCTCTCCCAGAGCTAAATCAAGCAAGTGTTCTCGATGAGGCTTATCCGTTTCTTGCTCACGGGCAAGTGTAAAAAGCGCACCATCTTTTGTTTGAAAATGTAGCATATTCATTTTTGACACACCCTACTCCATCTTTGTCATCCCAGATGAAAGACTCAAATCACATAGGAGCGCAAAGGCTCAAAACCATTAAAAGCAACAGATGCGTAAGTTGCCGTGTAAGCACCCGTTCCATGAATCAAGAGTTCATCGCCTACTGTAAGAGATAAAGGTAAGGGATAGGGTGTTTTTTCATAGAGAACATCTGCCGAATCGCATGTTGGACCTGCTAAAATACAAGGCTCCATTGCCTTATCATCATGGGGTGTTTCAATAGGATAGCGAATTGCTTCATCCATAGTTTCGGTAAGACCATTAAATTTTCCAACATCAAGATAAACCCACCGTATATTATCATTGTCTGCTTTTTTTGATATCAACACAACTTCTGTGCGAATAACACCAGCATTACCAACCATGCCACGCCCTGGCTCGATGATTGTTTCTGGAATACGATTGCCAAAATATTTTTTCAAAGAATCAAAAACAGCCGTACCATATTCTTGTTCTGTAGGAACATCTTTTAAATAACGTGTTGGAAATCCTCCCCCCATATTAACCAACTTCAACGAAATTCCTTCTTGCTCCAAATGCTTAAAAACTGCAGCTGCATCCGATAAAGCACGATCCCATGCGCTAAGATCTGTCTGCTGAGACCCTACATGAAAAGAAACACCATATGCTTGTAAGCCTAATTGATGTGCCCGACGTAACACATCAACCGCCATAGCAGGAACACAACCAAACTTACGTGACAACGGCCACTCAGCCCCTATTCCATCCGTAAGAACGCGGCAAAAAACGCGAGCACCCGGAGCAGCACGCGCAATTTTTTCTACTTCTTCAACACAATCAACTGCATAAAGCAAAACACCAAATGCATATGCACGCGCAATATCACGCTCTTTTTTAATCGTATTGCCAAAAGAAATACGATCACACGTTGCGCCTGCTTTTAAAGCCATTTTAATTTCTGCAACAGAAGCCGCATCAAAAGACGACCCTAAAGAAGCAAGCAAACTCAAAATTTCAGGGGCAGGATTTGCCTTTATGGCGTAAAAAATACGAGATTGCGGGAGTGCTTTTTCAAAATTCAAATAATTTTCACGGACAACATCAAGGTCAACAATCAAGCATGGACCTTCAGTACGATGTGTTGCAAGGAAATCACGAATACGTTGCGTTGCCATTTGCAATTCTCCCAAGGAAAACAATCCCTCTTTCTACTTAGACAGCATAAAGCCGCCAATAGCCAAAAGACAAAAAACACACAAACCAGTTTCTCATACCCTGATTTCTAAGGAATCAGGAAGAAAACAGGATCATATGCAGCGAAAGAACAGCGCGAAAACCGCGTTATTCCACTTTATCTGCCTTTTTGATTGGAGTTGAAGAAAACCACTTCCGCACTGAAGGCAATGAGGTGTGCCTCTATAGTTATCTCAGCATTTGGACAGCTGAAAGACACCAGAAAGGCCCGCACCGTCGTTGCTTCAAGATGTCCTCACTCTTTCGGTTGGCCAAAAGAATGACTGGAGCGGTTAGTTCCAGGTACCGTACCAGTTAATCTCACCATTTGAGGACCGGCGGACACCCACAGGCACGTGCGACTTTGGGCAAGGCTGCATATAAGACCAATTTTTATTCATTTCAATCATTTTTTTAATTTTAAACATTTTTTAATTTTTAAAGACAAAATGATGCAAAAAAGCAACAGCTCTCATACGCAGATGAACGACCTTATTCCTTTTAATGGAATCACAATTTTCATGAAACCTCATGCCATTGGGACTACGCATTCACAATCTTTTTAAAAGAAGCTCTTTGCTTGAGCTTTTGCATTCCATCTTTCAATTTCACGCATGAAGACTATAAGATTTACGAAAAATACTACCTTTATGTTTATGAAATTACAAGCCTGTAGCATTGCCCTATGAACGCCACCAAGTGGTATCCCCGCCCTTCGCATGAAAAGGGCTTCAATTTCACACGCTAAAAAAGACTGAGCAATATCCCGTCTTATAAATACTCTTCTGCGAACACTGAAAATCTTTTTCAAAACAGAAGAGAAAAATTTGAACCCTTGAAATGTGATATTTTTACAGCTTTTGCTGAGAATCAACTGCCCGTAATTTTAACAATTGAAACTGCTTATGGCGCTCCCGAAAGCGTTGCCTATCCGTTTCATCTCGTGTGCTATAACAAGCGTCACATGAAACACCTTCCTCATAATGAGGTGATAATTTACTTTCTGCATTAAGAGGAGAACGACAAGCACGACACAATTCGCGTCCACATTCTTCAAGACCGTGCCCAACAGAAACACGCTCATCAAAAACAAAACATTCGCCCCACCACAAACTCTCTTCTTTCGGAATTGTTTCCAAATATTTAAGAATACCACCTTTTAAATGGTAAACCTGATCATAACCAAGTTCACGGACATAAGCTGTTGATTTTTCACAGCGAATACCACCTGTACAAAACATGGCAACTTTCTTTTTCTTTTTTAAATCAGCTTCGTGCTTAAGCACCCATTCAGGAAATTCCCGAAATGTCTTAATACGCGGATCAATCGCTCCCTGAAAACTTCCAAGCGCATATTCATAATCATTGCGTGTATCAATTAAAATCGTTTCTTCATCTTGGATAAGCGCATTCCAATCTTCAGGCTCCACATAAGTACCAACAACTTTTAATGGATCAACACCTTCCACCCCCATGGTCACAATTTCTTTTTTCAACCGCACTTTCATACGGTGAAAAGGCATTTTTGACGCCCATGAATATTTAATCTCCGGCGTTTGAAACGCTGGTTCAGCAGTAATAAAATCCACTAATGCTTCAATTGCAGCACAAGATCCCGCAACAGTTCCATTAATGCCCTCTTGTGCTAAAAGGAGAGTACCTTTGATATCCTTTGCTTGACATAAATCCAGTAAAGGCTTTTGTAATTGACGATAATGCTTCAAATCTGCAAAGCAATAAACTGCAGCAACTTTAAAATTCTTTTCCATAACACTTGCCATAACCCGCGTTTCATTTAATTTCAAGATCTATTCATCTACTCTTTAACATATTGAGCTTTACCAAACTATACTCGATAATAGCATCGCTTAAAGAAAGAACACCATGTGTCAAAAAAGAGAACATCTTTTATCTCACTTCTCCAAACACAAACTTTCATACCTGTTCTACACATTGACGACTCGAAAAGTGCGGTGCCCTTAGCACGCACTTTTGTCAAAGGTGGATTGAAAACAATTGAGATTACATTGCGTACGCCAAATGCATGCGATGCAATAAAAGAAATTATACAAAGAAGTCCCTGAAACAATTGTTGGAGCAGGAACAAGCCTCAACAGAAAGCACTATGAACAAGCCGAACGCGCAGGAGCAAAATTTATCGTAAGCCCTGGATTATCAAACGACTTAATCAATTATGCAAAAAACAGTGAAATCCCATTTCTCCCTAGTGTGATGACACCCAGTGAATTAATGCAAGCAAAGGATCAAGACTATTCATATCTTAAATTTTTCCCAGCTGAGGCAGCAGGCAGTATTGCCTTTCTTCAAGCTCTAGCCTCCCCTTTCCCCGAAATCCAATTTTTCCCCACAGGCGGGATTACACAAAAAAACACCACTCAATGGCTTCTACTCCCTAACGTCTTCTGCATTGGAGGTTCTTGGATAGCTCCTCCTAAACTGATAGCAGCTGGCAATTAGGATGCGATCAGCACATTAGCACATACAGCAGCACAACTATCCTCTCAACCCACAAAAGCGCGCTCTACGACATAAGGTGCAAGAGCATTATTTGCTCCTTCAACAACACAGAAGGACTCGCACATGCCAGCACAATCTTTCCATATTGCCCCCTTAGCATAACATGGGTCCACAAATCATCACACAATCTTCATCAGGATTAATCTTAGGTAAACCTGTCGTTTCAAAGAAAATGCCATTCTCCAGAGAAGCCACAGGAGAGCTATTCTTTTACCCTACAAAAGCACGCTCTACGACATACGTAGCAGGAGCATTATTTGCTCCTTCAACAAGGCCAAAGGATTCACACATCCTTGCACAATCCTTCAGCATTGCCATAGAACCACAAATCATCACACGATCTTCATCAGGATTGATCTTCGGTAAACCTGTCGTTTCAAAGAAAGTGCCATTCTCCATAACAGTCGTAATACGCCCCATATGCTCAGAAGGTTCGCGAGTGGTCATAGGATAAAATTTTAACTGTTGTACATACTCACCAATCAGTGGATCTTCTTGTAAAGAAACAACAAGATCTTTTGCATAAGCAAGCTCATCCCGTTCACGGGTTGTTTGAATAAGAACAACTTCTGAAAATTTTTCATAAGTTTCAGGATCACGAATAAGACTCGCAAACGGAGCAACCCCTGTTCCTGTTGAAAGAAGATAAAGACGTTTTCCAGGAATAAGAGCATCAAGAACCAATGTACCAGTAGACTTTTTACGCATGAGAACGGTATCACCAATTTTAATTTTTTGGAGATGTTCGGTCAGGGAACCACCTGGAACTTTAATGGAAAAAAACTCAAGCTGTTCATCCCAGAAGGGGCTTGCAATCGAATAAGCACGATAAATTGGCTTTTCTGCATTTGGCAAACCAATCATCACAAATTCACCTGAACGAAAACGAAAACTTTCCGGACGATTCAGGCGAAATTTAAACAAACGGTCTGTGTAGTGATAAACCTCTTGGACGCTAAGCGCGAACACATTTTCAGGAATCGGAAAGTCTGACGCAACACCACTGATATTTGATTGAACATTGCTAGCAGGTGTATTCATAAAACTCTTCCTTATCTCTTTACTAAATATAAACTTAAGACTTCGAAATGATATAATGCTTATCCAATCACCTGCCAATATTTCTCTTAAAACATAAAGCACTCACGCAACATTTTTGTATTTTGAATAACCGAAAAAGAAACACTTTTAAACCCTACCGTCAAAGACTATAAAAATATTTCTCTTATATTATATCTGAGTCATGAATCAAAAAATTAAACATACACTCTTAACAAAAACCAAAGGAAAACCATGCACAGAGCATTAGGTTGCATCATCTTCGTTTATAACAAAGCAATACAAAATTTTAAGGATCATTTCAGCAATAATTGTAGTGTACAAAAGGCTCATACTGAATCAACTCTACAAAAATAGAACAAAAATTTATCTCCATTGAACACGCTCCATTCAATACAACACATAATACAGTTTGCCATTCGTGTCTTTATCAAAGCAAGAGAGGATATTCTAAAATAAATTTTCATCTAACAAAGTCATTTACACAAATACTGCTAAATTTATGCTTGTTACCTTCTACAAAACACAAATATTGGCGGTATTAAAAAACTGATCAATAACCGATTTAGCGCGTTTTTATAACTTTCCAGCTTTTACCATCAGACAGATACATTATCTTTACTCCCCTATTAACCTTCTTCACACTGTTATTGACATGAAGGGATGATCCCTAGGTAGCGCGGTGATTAACAAAAATTGATTTCCACGCAAACGGGCCGGGTTGTGGAAAGTAAATATTGGGTGCCCAATAACCATCTTGGGAACGAAGAACAACCAAATTAACTGTTTTCAATGTATCAGAAAGAGTTTGCGCACTCAAATTTTTCCCATTTATAAAAGAAACTTTAGGTGCATGAGGTGACGGTATCCCTTTAAGATCATTCACAACATTAGTGCAAGAATTATTATCACAGTAAGCTTGAACCACATAAGGATCATTGCAATTTCCGTAAGTGTAGATGCTTTGCTTTTATTGTGCCATCACCTATAGGATTTCTAAAAATTGAACGTTGCATACCCATCACAAAACAGGATGAAAGCTGATTATTCCCTTGAGAATATTCTTCAACAAAACCAAGAGAACCACGAAACTTATCATATGTTTTTGGAACTTCAATAACACCCACTATCGTTTTTTTACCATTCGTTAAGTCTGTTATAGTACCAGTAACCAAGTTTTTGTTTTTTGAAACATCTAATTTGTACTGATGCCCTATTTTCCAAGGCACTTTAATATCACATTGCACTCCAGAGCCTTCATGACTGAAATAATGACACTGTCCACGCTTCCAACCTACAGCCTTCCAAATAGAATAATTAAAAAAAATGAACACCTCCGCTATTTTGTAAACCAATATATCCAACATCTCCATTTTTAAAGAAAAACTGGTTTGCCCAGAAATAAAGAGAACGCGCTCCACCGTCATGACCGATCTGCCGAAAAAAAGATAATTTGTTAAATTCTGAATAAGCAAGCCATGCATGTTGAATAGAAACAATTCCACCCGGACTAACAGCATAACTTGGCGCGCTAACTAAAAACAATACAAAAAAGATTTAATTTCATTATGAAATAACAATACAATACACAAAGTAGCTTTTATCTTTAATAAAACTCAACCAAGGAAAAAATAAAAGTCTCTTCTTCATCCAATGATCAGAGAAGCATCTGTCCACAATCTCACCCATAAAACGCAATATTTCTTGTTATAAGAGTTAGCATTTTATATCAAAAAATTATGGCACCTCATCCACTATGGACCGCTCATGATTTTAACAAGAACAAACCGTATGCACACCCTTTCCATATATCATAAAAACTTATATAAAATAACCAAAGGGAACTTCATATGTCACTAACACAAATAGGATTTTAAAATGAACAAATCCGTTAATGATGAAGCAAACGCATCACTTACCTTTACAGCTGTAGCAACTATCAATGTGCGTGCTATTGTTGGAAATTATAGAACTTTAGCCCAACATGTTTTTCCAACCGAATGTTCTGCAGTTGTAAAAGCAGATGCCTATGGGCTAGGTGTTAACAAAATTGCTCCTGCACTTTATCAGGCTGGATGCCGCACTTTTTTTGTAGCCCAAATTGAAGAAGCGCTAAACTTAAAAAGCATTTTACCCAAAAATGTGATGATTGCTATTCTTAACGGACTTCCACATAATACAGAAGAACTTATAGCTGAAGCAGGAATTATTCCTGTTCTGAATTCTTGGAATGCTCTCGAAGACTGGCAAACACTTTGCCAAAAAAAGGATAAAAGATTTCCAGCAATTATTCAACTCGATACCAATATGAACCGATTAGGGCTTGATAAACAAGAAATACAAAAACTCATCAAACAGCCCGCGATTTTCGAGGTAGCAGAGATAAAATATATTCTCAGTCATCTCGCGAATGGAGAGGAGAGCACACATCCATCCAATAATACACAATTGACTGCTTTAAAAGCCATCCTTGCGCAACTTCCTGCTTGCAAAGTTTCTTTTGCTAATTCTGGAGGTATTTTTCTTGGGAACGATTTTTATTTTGACCTCGTTCGCCCCGGCATTGCACTTTATGGAAGTGATCCCCGTGGCAAACAGTCAACGCCACTTAAACCTGTTTTAAAGCTTGAAGCCCAAGTCTCTCAAATCCGCTCTGTTGAGGCAGGAGCCCCTGTGGGTTATGAAGGAAGTTTCATGACCCAAAGACCAAGCACTCTTGCAACCATTTCTATCGGCTATGCAGATGGTTGGCTACGCGCTCTTTCTCATAAAGGTGCGGTTTATTTCAACGGCAAGAGACTTCCCATTGTTGGGCGTATTTCTATGGATTCCCTCGTTGTTGATGCTACCGATCTTGATAAAAAACCTCAAAGAGGTGATTGGGTAGAACTCATTGGATCGCACCAAACCCTTGAAAAAGTATCGACAGATGCAGGTACTATCCCCAATGAAATTCTGACGTCTCTAGGTCACCGCTATAAACGCATTTACATTTAAAACTCTTTTAAAAAACGTGGCTAAAATCATCATTTTAGAAAATGCTCTTATGCGCGCCCTTCCGCAAAATACCTCACGATAATCGGAGAGACTCTTTCGATACCTCCCATTCTCTTCATCAATATTATCTATCAAAATGCTTAAAAACCATGCATGAGAAGAAGAAAGGGAGCAGATAATATCCATTTGAGTATAGCCCTTAAGATAAAAACAAACGCACGAGAGATGAATATCAGCTAACAAGAATAAAAAAGCCCACACAAAATGCGCAGGCTTTTTCAGTTATAGCAAAACTAAATTTAATAGGTATTCCCCAATGGCGGACAAGAACAAATAAGCATTCGATCTCCCGCAACATTATCAATACGGGAAACCGGAGGCCAATATTTATTCGCTGGATCAAGAGAGCAATTGGGGAAAGCAGCCTCTTGTCGTGAATAAGGTCGTGCCCAAGCATCATCGAGCGTATCTACCAACGTGTGTGGCGCATGAACCAATGGATTATCATCTTTTGGCCAAATCCCTGCACCAACTTTCTTAGCTTCTTCAGCAATCAAAAGCAAAGCATCACAAAAACGATCAATCTCCACTTTTGGCTCTGATTCCGTTGGCTCAATCATCAAAGTTCCAGGGACAGGAAAAGACATCGTTGGCGCATGAAACCCATAATCGATCAAACGTTTTGCAATATCATCAACACTGATCCCATATTGATCTTTCAATATGCACGTATCCACAATACATTCATGAGCAACACGTCCATGCTTACCTCGATAAAGAATAGAATAAGATTGAGAAAGACGCGCAGCAATATAATTCGCATTCAAAATTGCTGTTTGCGTTGCATATTTCAAACCATCAGCGCCCATCATTCGAATATACATCCACGTAATAACAAGAATAGATGCACTTCCATAAGGAGCAGCTGAAACTGCATGCGTTGTTCCCTCTTGTTCATGACCTGGTAAAAATGGTTTGAGATGTTCTGCCACTCCAATCGGCCCCACACCAGGACCACCACCACCATGGGGAATAGCAAAGGTTTTATGCAGGTTCATATGACAAACATCCGCCCCAATATCTGCTGGACGAGCAAGCCCAACAAGTGCATTCAGATTAGCACCATCAAAATAAACTTGTCCGCCATTTTCATGGATAACAGAGCAAATGTCCTTAACACTTTCCTCATAAACGCCATGGGTTGAAGGATAAGTAATCATGAGAGCTGCTAAGCGGTCCTTATGCAACTGTGCTTTCATTTTGAGATCATCAACATCAACATTCCCATCGCCTAAACATTTCACCACAATGACTTCCATACCTGCCATATGAGCAGAAGCTGGATTGGTCCCATGTGCAGATGCAGGAATAAGGCAAAGCGTACGTTGATGCTCTCCTCGGGATTGGTGATAACGACGTATAGCTAAAAGCCCCGCATATTCACCCTGAGCACCAGAATTCGGCTGGAAAGAAACTTGTGCAAACCCTGTAATTTCACACAACCACGCATTCAGTTGATGAATCATTTCCCTATAACCCATCACATCCTCTTTAGGAGCGAAAGGGTGTATATGAGCGACCGAAGGCCAACTGATAGGCATTAATTCAGCTGCTGCATTAAGCTTCATGGTACAAGAACCAAGCGGAATCATTGCCCTATCTAATGCCAAATCCTTATCTGACAAACGACGCAAAAAGCGCATCATATCTGTTTCTGAATGAACCGCGTGAAAAAAGGGCTGTGAAAGAAAAGCAGCATCACGTCCTTTCCCCCAAAGTCTTGAAGAAACTTGATCAACCAATTGGGCACCAAAAAGCTGTGCCAAAGCGCAAGCATCTTCTTCTGTCGACAATTCATCAAAATTAATCGCAATTCTATCATCATCAAGAATACGAATAAGACGTCCATTGCTTTTTGCTTGATGTGCAATCTCTTGAGCTCTTCCCTTGACAAAAATACTGACACAATCAAAAAAACTTTTCCCTTCAACATGAAACCCTGCTGCTTCTAAACCAGCAACAAAACGGCATGTTAAATAATGAACCCGTTGCGCAATTTCCTGTAAACCTTGTGGACCATGCCAAACGGCATAAGCTGTTGCCATATTTGCCAATAGAGCCTGTGCCGTACAAATATTCGACGTAGCTTTATCGCGTCGAATATGTTGTTCGCGTGTTTGCAACGCTAAGCGAAAACCAACGCGCCCTTTTGTATCAACGGATTGACCAACAATACGCCCTGGAATGAGGCGCGTGAGTGCATCACTGACCGCAAGATAGCCGGCATGAGGTCCCCCAAATCCCATTGGAACTCCATAACGCTGCATAGAACCAACAACAATATCAGCCCCCCATTGCGCTGGTGGTTCCATAAGAGTAAGGGCCAAAGGATCTGCAACAACTATCACCAGTGCTCCTTTTGCCTTTGCCTCCTTAATCACTTCATCATAATCATTAAAGAAGCCTTTTGTATCTGGCCAAGACAAAACAATCGCAGCTGTATCAGAACAAATTTCGCCATTTTGACTAATCTGAATCCCTTGGGTTTCAGCACGCGTTTCTACAACGCTCAGAATCTGGGGATGCAAAAGACTCTGAAGAGAAATCTTTGTTTTTTTCTCACGCACAAAGCGTACCGCTACCGCGGTTGCTTCAGCTAAAGCGGTTGCTTCATCAAGAAGGGAAGCGGCTGCAACAGGCAAACCAGTGAGTTCACTCACCAATGTTTGAAAATAAAACAAAAGCTCTAAACGGCCTTGACTAATTTCTGCTTGATAGGGTGTATAAGCGGTATACCAAGCTGGATTTTCAAAAAGATTCCGCAAAATAACCGGCGGCACAGAAGTTCCATGGTATCCTTGCCCAATAAAGCTTTTATGCACATGGTTACGCCCCATTATCTTGGAGAGTTCTTCCAAGGCTTGCCCTTCACTTGCTGCCTTTGGAAGATGAAGCGGACGCTCCAAATGGATAGAATGTGGAACAGCTTGAGAAACGAGTGTATCAACACAATCAAGCCCTAAAACATCAAGCATTTTTTGTGTTTCATCAGGACGAAGCCCAATATGGCGAGAAAAAAAATGACGCTCTAACATAGCACTCATCCAATCAGTGCTTTATAAGCAGCCTCATCCAGCAACCCCTCAAGTTGCGTTGCATCCTGCAATGTCATTTTCCAGAGCCACCCTTCTTTTTCGGCTTTTTGATTCACCAATTCAGGATTATTTGCCAATGCGTCATTTGTTTCAACCACTTCACCATCAAGAGGTGCATAAACATCTGAAGCCGCTTTCACCGATTCCACAACAGCAGCAGAATCCCCCTTGGAAAGGGATGTTCCCTCTTTTGGCAAATCAACAAAAACCAAATCTCCTAATTGTTCTTGTGCATAATGTGTGATCCCAACAGTAACCATTTGCCCTTCAACACGAAGCCATTCGTGATCTTGTGTAAAATAAGTTTTAGACATAAAAATTTATCCTTTAAAATAACGTTGTTCAACAAAAGGAAGAGAATGAACAGACAGTGCAATTTTTTTGCCACGCAGCTCTGTAAAAACTTCCGTTCCCTCAACTTTGCAATCAACAGGAACATAACCCATTGCTACAGGATCATCAAAAGAAGGACCAAAACCACCTGATGTTACTACGCCAATCTGATTGCCCTCATCATCAAAAAGCAGAGCACCCGCACGAATAGGTTGACGCGTTTGCGGTTTTAAGCCAACGCGACAACGAGAAGGTCCTTTCTGAAGAGCTTCAAGAAAAGCTTTTGCCCCATAAAATTGCGCTTTTTCTCGAACATTTTTAGGAACAGCCCATGTCAGTGCGGCCTCAATGGGTGTTGTATCAGGCGTAATATCATTTCCATGCAAGCATAACCCTGCTTCTAACCGCAAGCTATCGCGTGCTGCAAGACCAACCCACTCAACACGAGAATCACTCAGTAATTTTTCAGCTACTGCACGCGCTTGCCCTATAGGAAGAGCAATTTCAAAACCATCCTCTCCCGTATAACCAGAGCGCGTTATAAACCAATCTTGTTGTGGTTCGAATCCTTGCATAAATAACAGTTCATTACCAGGCAATCCGGCATCAGCCATAACAGCCACTGCTTCTGGACCTTGAAGAGCAAGCAACACTCTTTCAAGAGCAATGACCTGACATTCAAAACCAACAGCACGCCTTTCAAGCTCGGCAAGATCAGCCTGTGCATTCCCAGCATTGGCAACCAGCATAAAACGGCTCTCTGCCAAACGGGTAATAATAAGATCATCAAGAATGCCAGCCTGCTCATTAAGCAAATAATTATAGCGTGATTGGCCAATCTTTAACAATGCAGCATCAATAGGAAAAGCATAGGTTAAAAATTCTATTGCTTGTGGTCCTTCAATAGCAATTAATTTCATATGAGAAATGTCAAAAAGACCTGCCTGTGCACGGGTATGAAGATGCTCTTTCAAAACCCCCAGAGGATAAGTCAAAGGCATTTGCCAACCAGCAAAAGCACCAAATTTTGCTCCTGCTTTTTCATGCAATTCATGTAAAGGAAGTGTTTTTAAAGAAGATGTTTCAAATTCTTGTGCTATACCCATAATATCTCCAAAATTGCGCTCACGCCCACACAATATGGCCGTCTCTGCACCCTTCTGTTACAAACCTGAGAGACTCGCGACAAGACCTTTCGCTTACACCTTCGGCGCGGATCTTTCCGACTTTCCAGATCTGTCGTCCTTCTTTTACGGTCCTTAGAGCCTGAGAGATTATGGGCTGTTTTCCCCTTCGGCGGCAGGTACGAAAGTTTGCAGTCTGCACTCTCCCGCAAAAGAATGAAAGAAACAACAACGCTCTTTCCGACATATTTTCATCTATAGCCTATCTTCATCACACTGTCATCAGTAAAGTGATGAGCCTATTCTCATTTTTAAACTTGCATAGGCTGTTTTAAAAGACGTATAATAAGAGTCTTTTGAGTATTATGAAATTGTAGATGGCCACTTTTCAAGAAATCAGGAGAAAAATTGCCAAGGCCATAACAAAAACACAACTTAAAAAATACAAAATTTCACGCACTCAAAAGGATGACAAAGTAATAAGAATTACAAAGTAATACCCTCTCCTTTTGCACCTCAACCCTAACCACGGAGTTTCACATCTTTTAAAACCAAAGATTTCAGATATTTTAAATAATCTTAACGCACAAAGAATTGATTTGCGGGTTGGGATTGATTTGCGGATTGATTTTCTTCTCTCTCACTTTTTTGTCTCTCAATAGTGTCATAAATTACAGCTATTACATACCAAACTTCATTGAATAAAGGTTGCAAGATACTCATGAAAGCGGGCAATATCTCTTACAGTTGCGAAGATGACTTACCAAAGCAAATTGCTCTTTTCCCAGTAGAAGGAGCACTCTTACTACCAGGTGGTTTTTTATCGCTGAACATTTTTGAACCAGAAGCGCTTGAAATGGTTGAAAATGTTATGGTATCCAACCGCTTATTAGGAATCATTCAACCACTTTCATCGGATACAAACCACTTTTCCACACCTCTTTACAAAATAGGCTGCATAGGGCGTATTACAAACTACAATGAAACGGGAAATGGGCAGCTTTTCATTATATTACAAGGCGTTTGCCGCTTCACCTTAGAACAAGAACTGGTGAACACAAAGCCCTATCGAACGGCTCTCATCCGATCGAACATAAAAGATTTAGAAGAACCCAACATTGCAGAAAACATTAATAGAGAAAACCTCCTCGACATTGTTGAGAAATACCTCACTGTACATGAAATAGAATATAATTGGAGCAGTATCATACAAGCCCCCACGGCTCTATTAGTTAACGCTTTTTCAGCCCTCATCCCCTTTACACCAGCAGAAAAGCAAGCTCTCCTCGAAGCTCCAGATATTGGAATCCGTGCCCAAACGCTTCTTGCTTTAACTGAGCGCTCCCTTATGAAACAAACAGGGGCACATTTCCATTTAAACTAATGAATGTGAGAACATGAAAAAATGACCACTGACCCTAAAATGCTTGAATTATTGGTCTGCCCAATCACTGGGGGCACCCTCTCTTTGAACCGAGAAACACAAGAATTAATTTCACGCAAAGCAAATCTTGCCTATCCTATTCGTGACGGCATTCCCATTATGATTGCCTCAGAAGCGCGTCCTTTGCAGGATCATGAAAAAGCAACATATAAATAAACACTCTTCATTCAATTTTTTCTGTAGCAACTCTCAATGACTTTACCATCAACACGATATCTTTTCTTCAGTTTTTAATATTTGCTTGTCTGAGAAAAATCATTCCATAACACGCTGAGCATTCTCTTTACCAATTCCCAATGTGACACTTGCTCTAAGACAGTTTACAAGAAACATATTAATTTCTTATCTCAATTTTTTTGCTTCTAAACGCGAAAATAAGATTCTCTTTTTTTATCCCGATAAAAAGAAATTGGGAAAAGTCCTAAAAAACAAGGCAATGTATTATAACAATTGCACTTCAATTTAAGAATGATCAACAAGCAAACTTGTCTTAATTCTGATTGACGGTCTAAGGAAATTACCCTATGAATTAAATCAGTGGTTTTTGGTCGTATACGCAGCGATCAATAGGGTCTGGAAGCCTGAAAAACTCGAACATAAAAATGAACCCGCTTTGCGGGTGTCCCGGGATTCCGGGGACTCTTGTTATGTCCAAGTGCGCTTAGCACTAAAAGCAAGAGGCTGATTCGAGTTCAGTGCTTCCAGACCCCGGAATACAAATGCGAGGGCGCTCGCAGCCGGTGGGGGATAAAGTGCGAACGAAAAATCCACGTCTTAATGATATTTCTATAGGCAAAAAAATTCGCTTCAGAAGAAGCGTCATGGGGCTTTCTCAAAAACAATTAGGCAATCATTTAGGTGTAACATTTCAACAAATCCAAAAATATGAAAAAGGTTTAAACCGCGTGGGCGCAGGACGCTTACAAGACATTGCTCATATACTGGAGGTTCCCATTTCCTTCTTTTACGCAGATATCGCAACAAAAGAAGAAGATAGCACATACGACCATGATGAAAAAATATTAAGCAAAGCAGAATATTTGCTTTTAAAGGGTTTCAGAGTGCTTAAACCGGAAAAACAGAAAGCAATCCTGCGATTGGTTTCTGATTAGTGTGAAAGCACCTTCAATATAATGAAAACTCTAAAGCGGAAACGAGACTCAAAAACAGGAACGTCACTCTCATAAGAACCTCTCTTTGAACGAACATTTTATGATGAACTGAAAGAGAAAAACTTCCACCGGCGCAAGACATAAACCAACCGTTACAACATCCACACTTCTTAAGGGAAATAATTGACAGAAGAGAGAGAATTCACTAGAGTGAGGCGCTGTCAAGGGGGTATTCATACAGCTTGGCATAAAATATTCAAACTTTCTTAATTCTCGAAGATTCAAAAGGGCAATAGTATTTAAAACGAGCCGGTTTATTGTGCTATCGCACATGATGCGTATGCACAAAATATGGGTTTTTGAAAATCAATATGAAATGAATGATCCTTAGCTAACGCGCCCTCTCGTGAGATTAGCTTAAGGAAAAAAGCATAGAGAGGGACAGGAGTATGGAAAATGAGTTTTAAAGTTGCAATTGTCGGCGCAACAGGAAATGTTGGTCGTGAAATGCTCACAATTCTAGAAGAGCGTGGTTTTCCTGCTTATGAAATCGTTCCTTTGGCATCACGACGCTCATTAGGGCAAAATGTCTCTTATGGTGACAAAACTTTAAAAGTAAAAGCACTGGATACTTATGATTTTTCTGATACAGATCTTTGCCTGATGTCTGCGGGGGGAAGTATTTCCAAAGAATATGCCCCTAAAATTGCTGCAGCCGGATGTGTGGTTATCGACAATTCCTCCACTTGGCGCTATGATACCAATGTCCCTTTGATTGTGCCTGAAGTAAATGCCGAAGCCATTGATGCATTTTCCAAGCGTAATATTATAGCAAACCCCAATTGTTCAACAATCCAGCTGGTCTTAGCTTTAAAACCTCTCCATGAAGCAGCAACCATTAAACGTGTTGTTGTATCCACTTATCAATCGGTTTCTGGAGTTGGTAAAAAAGGCATGGATGAACTCTTCGAACAATCACGAGCCGTTTTTGTTGCCGATCCCATCACATCAAAAAAATTCACCAAACGTATTGCCTTTAATGTCATTCCCCATATCGATGTTTTCATGGAAGATGGTTATACAAAAGAAGAATGGAAAATGACGGCTGAAACGAAGAAGATTCTTGATCCTAAGATTAAACTAACAGCAACGGCTGTTCGCGTTCCTGTCTTTATCGGTCATGCGGAAGCTGTTCATGTTGAATTAGAAAAGCCACTAAGCGCCCATGAAGCACAAGAGCTTCTACGTGAAGCGCCTAGCTGCCAAGTTATCGATAAGCACGAAAATGGCGGCTATATAACGCCCTATGAAAGCACTGGTGAAGATGATACCTTTATTAGCCGTATTCGTGAAGATATCACCGTTGAAAATGGTTTAGCTTTCTGGGTTGTGGCTGACAATCTCAGAAAGGGAGCAGCATTGAATGCTATTCAAATTGCTGAATTACTCATTTCTCGTCATTTGATAAAACCTAAATCCGCAAACTAAACCAAAAAAGCAGCATAAAGCATTTTTTTGCTCTATGCTGCCGTACTTTTTCTGTCATCCCAACAATGGATTTTCTTTCTCTTTATGGAGAAGGATAAGTCACAATCCGGTAACGCGTTTCATTGCGTTCAAAATTTTTGAAATTAACGTCATCTGGAAAAAAGGGATTATACGCGTTCACGTGCTTTACCGATACACCCTGTGCCTTTGGTGATGGATTCAAAATTGTTCGTTCATCCCTTTTTTTAACACCTGTGGAATCAATAATGACATCTGTTCTGTATAATTCTTGCATATTTTTCCGTATTTTCTGAGGTAGCGTAAGAGTTTTAGATCTAGAAACAGTCTGCTTTACTTTTTTCTTTTGTGCTTTTATCATAGAATGTGGTTTTACATGCGTCTTTGTCAAAGAAATCAAAGGAACATTATTGACATTGACAAAACGTGCAGGCGCCCAACCAATCCTTCCATTATAACGAAGAGAACACCAAGCTTTATTGGAGAGACAGCCATTCACTTGCACTTTTGCTCCCGTTGGAACAGTTGCGATAGCTTTATAAGTTATCGCTGGACCTGTGCGTAAAATAACATGATCCGTTGTTACACGACTAACCATAGCAGCATCCGCACGAGAAACAGTCATTCCCGACCCCAGTCCACTTAAAGCTAATAAAATGATTGTATTTGATAAAAAATTCTTTTTTAACATTCTTTTTTTCCTCTCCAGAATATGAAAGGCAAAATATTCACCTTTGCAAAATGTACCGTGTTTCAGTCAAATTGTGGTCACTTTTTGTCTCCTTAAAGATCCACTTCATTTTGGGAAAAACCTTCTTAAACTTTTTCCTCTACCACTTTATGTACACGGGCTCTTGTCTTGATTGCGCAATATTTTCCTTATGAATTTACGACTAAACCGTCATCTGATCGCTTAACGATTCAGTCACACATCACTTAAAGAAGTTTTGAAATTGCTATTGGTTCCCCAAACAAATGATAAGGATATAATAATTTTTTCTTGAATTTTGCAGAAATGCGCAGAAATATTTTAAGCGAATAATGTTATTTTGCAAGAATGCTTACAATATAGAAAAAAATAATAGTCTTTTTTGAACAAAAATGATTGAATATTCTATGAAGCTTTTATATTCTTAAGTCCTTCTAAAATAATACAGAGGTTATTGAACTTCCCTCAGAAAAATCTCTTGGAAAAGAAAGACAAAAGCACATGATATTAAAGAAATTATCTTGGAGTACCACACTTGAATTACTCTTTTCTCTCTTTGCACTCTTTTTATCTCCTTGCTTTTCCATGGCAGCAGACAAATCAGAAATCAAACTTGGTGTTATGGAAGGACATGAAGCAACTGTTTGGAAAGTTGCTGCTGAACAAGCTAAAAAAGCAGGTTTAAATATCAAACTTGTTTATTTTTCTGATTACACCCTCCCCAATGATGCTGTCAATGCGGGGGATATTGATGCGAATGCTTTTCAACATACCCCTTATCTTAAAAATCAAATTGAACAGCATGGTTATAAACTTTCAATTGTTGGATATACATTTATTGCCCCAATTGGTGTCTATTCTCACAAAATCAAAGAGTTAAAAGAACTTCAAGAGGGAGCTCATGTTGGCATTCCTAATGACCCATCAAATGGGGGAAGAGCCTTACTTCTTCTCAATTCTTTAGGTCTGATTCAGTTAAAAGATCCTCACGATATTCTTGCATCTCCGCTTGATATTATTGAAAACCCTAAAAACTTGCAAATTCGTGAATTAGATGCCGGTATGTTAGGACGAGCACTCAATGATTTTGACATTGCGGTTATCAATACAAACTGGGCTTTGGTCTCTGGACTAAACTTACAAAAAGATGCGATCGCGTGGGAAAAAGCAGAAAATAATCCTTATAACAATATCATTGTCGTACGGACTGCCGAAAAAGATGAACCATGGGTCAAAAGATTAGTTGCTGCTTATAATAGTGAGCCTGTCCGTGCAAAAATCAAAGAAATTTTCGGACCGGCTGCCCAAACATCTTGGTAAGTGTAAATGGAAAAACCCTCTCTGATTTCCTTAAAAAACGTCAGCCGTTGTTATAGTAAAGCGGCTGGCATTCCAGCTATTGATAATTTATCTCTCAATATCCATGCAGGAGAAATCCTTGGCATTATTGGACGCAGCGGAGCTGGAAAATCCACACTTATTCGTTGTTTAAATGGGTTAGAGAAAATTGATTCAGGATCAATTTTTTTTGAAGATATTAATGTTTCAAACTTGTCAGAGACCGAATGGGCCCCTTACCGTCAACGTATTGGCATGATTTTTCAACATTTCAATCTTTTATCATCACAAACTATTCTTGATAACATTGCCCTACCCCTTAAATTAGCAGGTATAAACAAAAAACAACGCCATCAACGTGCCCTTGAACTGATTGAATTGGTAGGATTATGTGGGAAAGAACACTGTTATCCAGCAGAACTTTCAGGGGGGCAAAAACAACGTGTTGGGATTGCACGTTCTCTAGCCGCTCATCCCAAAATATTGTTATCAGATGAAGCAACTTCTGCTCTTGACCCTGAAACAACACAATCCATTTTAGAACTTCTCGCCGATATTAACAAACGCCTCAATCTTACGATTGTACTCATTACCCATGAAATGGAAGTTGTGCGCACCATTGCCCATCGCGTTGTTGTCCTCAATAAAGGACGTATTATGGAAGAAGGACGTGTGAAAGATATTTTTACATCACCACAAGAAGAGACGACCATTGCTATGCTCAAACTTGTTACTCCACAACTTCCTGAAAAATTTGCAAAAAATCTGAAAGCCATGGGTCAAGAAGCTGTCATTGAAATAAATATTGCAGGTGAAATCGCCCAACAACCTTTCCTCCATTTACTAGAGGATGCAATCGGTTTAAGAGCACGTATTCTGCATGGTGGCATTGATACAGTGCAAGGCGAAACCATTGGTCGTTTATTCTTAGCTATTCCTAACCAAAATAAAGAAGCTTCAGAAAAAGCCGTGAAATGGTTGACTGAAAAAGCGCGATATTGTGAGGTTCTAGGTTATGTTTAATATTCTCTCCCATGAACTTTTCAGAGCCGTTTTTGATACAATCTTGATGACAATAAGTGCTTCTTTGATGGCACTGATGATAGGGCTTCCCCTTGGTCTTCTCCTTTATACAACCGCACGTGGATGGATTTTTGCTTCACCTCTCATCAATCGCCCTTTGAGTATTATCATTGATAGTATTCGTGCTATTCCCTTTATTATTCTTGCCTTTTACCTTCTCCCCCTTACGCGCATGGTTGTAGGAAAAGGTATCGGAATGCCTGCGGTTATTTTTGTACTCACCATTTCAGCTATTCCTTTTTATGCACGAATGGCCGAACTCTCTTTTAAAACCGTTGAAAAGGATCTCATTGAAGCTATTCGTTCTATGGGAGCAAGTCGTCTTCAAATTATCAGGCATGTTCTTATTCCTGAGGCGCTCTCTAGCCTGATCACGGGTTTTACAGTCATGATGATTTCTCTTATCGGAGCCACTTCACTTGCAGGATATCTTGGCGGAGGCGGTTTAGGAGATATGGCAATCCGCTATGGTTATCAGCGTTATAATACCTCTATCATGACAAGTGTTATCATCCTTTTGATCATTCTGAATGTCATTACCCAATGGTCTTCTGATAAAATTGTACAAAAACTTGATAAAACAAAACACTAAAACAATTTTCAAATTTGCACCCCAATCATAACGAACTGATGAAGATTGCGCATGCAAAGTGATGTTTAATGGATCACGTGCTTTCCAAAGCCCAAACCACCATTGTGCTGCGCATTCATGTGCTTTTTTAAGAAATCACCATTGGTTGTTCTCACCACCATCTCATGACACGATCCGTAAAGAGTATGATGGAAAATCCATGAAGCATCTCCATCTTTATACTTGTGGAAGTGTACCATTATGATACTTACCAGCTCTAAATGTTGCGAAAGCTTGTGGAGTGAGGTGGTTCATAAGAAGCACATGATCTCCTTTCTTCAAGAGTTTTTATCCACACACCACCCCTGCTTGTAACATGCAAAAAGCGCTTTATTCGCCATAAACTCTATCATGACAAGCCTTATGCCCGCCTGCTCTCTTAAGAAAAAAGCGCAAAAATTCAGAAAAACAAAGTATTACAAGAATTTAGAAATTCGTATATTTATCACCAACCATAGCAACAATAAGCCACTGAGCCGTGAGAGCAGGCTTTTTTAACTGTTCAACTTCCACTGTTACGCCATAATGAAAAACAACCCGACCAGAAGGACGAATTTCAGCATTATTTAAAACAAAACGAGCACGCACCCGCGCACCTGTTTTCACAGGGCTCATAAAGCGGACTTTATCAAAACCATAATTAATCCCCATAGTTGCCCCTTCCAACTGTGGAAGGGCCTGATAAGCTAATGTAGATAAAAGCGATAATGTTAAAAAACCATGAGCTATCGTGCCACCAAAAGGGGTTTTTTTAGCTCTTTCCTCATCCACATGTATCCATTGATGATCATCTGTTGCGCCTGCAAATTGATTAATCATGTCCTGCGTAACAAGGCGCCATTCAGATATTCCCACTTCTTTTCCAATAAAATTAACGACATCTTGTACGGCTATTTTTTGCTGCATAACGCCCTTCCTGTTTTATTTGATAAAAATACCCCTACCCTCTTGCTTTTATAAAACTCATTGATTAGAGCATCAAGAATAAAAGAGGAACTCTTTTAAAGAGTAAAGTACTTTATGAATAAGAAAATACTCTTTTCGTAAGGTAATTTTCAAATGAGAAAAAATAATGGCAAGCAATGTAAGTCTCACAGGTTTAGCGCGTGATTTGAAGCAGCGTGCAGAAAACCACCCACCCATCCGCATTGGGCTCATCGGTTGTGGTGAAATGGGTACAGATTTACTCTCAACTGTTTCGCAAATGGATGGCATAACAGTTGCAGCCGTTGCCACGCGAACACCCTCACGTATTTTCGATGCCGCTCTGTTAGCCTATGGTGAAAAAGGCTATGCATGTGAAGTTGAAAATTCTCATGCCTTAACGCAAACAATTGAAAAAAGATTGATTGCAGCGACAGATGATATTGATCTCGTTTTGCGCCATGAACAAATTGACATTGTGGTTGATGCAACAGGCTATCCTGAAGCTGGTGCAGAAATTGGCTTTAAAGCCCTTGAAAACAATAAACACCTTGTCACAATGAATGTTGAAGCAGATGTTACGATTGGTGCTTATCTAAAACATGAAGCAGAAAAAAGAGGTCTTATTTATACACTTGGAGCCGGTGATGAACCCACTTCTTGCATGGAACTCATCGAATTTGTTTCAGCTCTTGGACACAAAATTGTTGCAGCTGGTAAAGGAAAAAACAATCCCCTTATCTTTGATGCCACACCGGATGCTTATGAGGAAGAAGCCTTGCAACGCAATATGAATGTGCGCATGTTGGTTGAATTTATTGATGGTTCTAAAACAATGGTTGAAATGGCAGCCATTGCCAATGCAACTGGACTTCTCCCCGATTGCCCAGGAATGCATGGTCCACAAGCAGCACTCCAAGATTTAAGCAAAGTGCTTATTCCCAAACAAGATGGGGGTCTTTTAGAGAGATATGGTGTTGTGGACTATTCAATAGGTCAAGGGATTGCTCCAGGTGTTTTCGTGATTGCAGAAATAGCACATCCACGTTTACGCGAACGTATGGAAGACTTAAAAATGGGTCAAGGACCTTATTTCACTTTTCATCGCCCTTATCATTTAACAGCAATGGAAGTTCCCCTAACCTGCGCCCGCATAATGCTTTATGGCAAAAAAGACATGGCATCGCTTAGCCCTCCAGTAGCGGAAGTGTGTGCTGTTGCTAAGAAAGATTTGCATCCTGGTGATCAGTTAGATTTCATTGGTCTTTATAGTTATCGCGCTTGGATCATGAGCAGTGTAGAAGCGCACGCTCACTACGCCATTCCTTGTGGTCTTTTGGAAAAAGCAACAGTGACAGCAGAAATTAAAAAAAATGAACTGATCACTTTGCATAACACTGCCATTCGAAAAAACCAGTGGATTGCCCAACTTCGCACAAAACAAGACCTTTTGTTTGATGGTTTTTCTTCCACGGGTATATAAACAAAATTTTATTACCCTTTTTACTTATAAAGAGCGATAAGCTGTAAAAAATCGAACTTTATCCTTAAAGCAAAGATCACACCTGAATGGCTTAACACCTTCTAGTGATGCATAGAAATACTGCATCTTCTCTCCCATCCCCCTCTCTGAAGCCGCATTTATACGGCTTCAGAGATATTGTTTCTTCAAAAATGACCAACAACACGTATTAATAAAAGAGAAGAGTTTCAATGAAATTTAAAGAATTAACCCTAAAAGAGATGCTAAAACACCAATGAGATCCGATGAGAGTAAAGAAGATAAAACGGATATAAAACCTACCCACCCCAAAAGGCTGCAAATAAAGACACGTTCTCAATCTTTTCAAAAGCGAGTCCATCTTGTCCCTCAGCATCACGGATAACAGCCATATCTATAACCTTAACAACTTCTACAGCGTCAATAACTGCATTTTTACCTGTTGCTGCTATAGCAGCAACAGGCGCTCCTTCTTGTGCTTGAAAGTGATTCTTCATAATGTTCCCATGACTTTCTATAGTTTGTATTAAACAAAGAATAAACGCCGTAAAAACATAAAAACAAATACGATTTTTAAATAATTTAAACATAGCTTTATTTTCTTATATTTTTCTTTACTGAATAAGTAAAATAATATTTAAAATTTTCAAAAACAAAATTCGCATCAATACTTATAATATGATATGATGTATTTCATAACAAATTATGATTAAAGAATAATACATTATGTATTTCGTGTAAATATATAAAATCTTGATAAAATAATAACATTTAAATTAATCATGAATAAAAATAAGATTTATATAAAATGATATTCGTAAAACGTTAATAGAGACAACAGTGTTATCTTTTAAAGAACTATAGAAAATCAATATAAATATATTTCTTGTCTTTATGAAATCATAATAAAAAAATTTGATAACATAAATTTTATAATAAAACAAAAAGTGAGACATTCATCAAGTAGATTAAAATGTAAATCAAAAAAATATCCCATGTTATAAGGCAACAAAGAATATTATAAAGGGAAAAGTCAAAAAACTATACTTGTTTTTCATTTTACTTTCTCTACCTGCCCTCTTCACTCTCAGTAAGTATAACACCAAAAAAATGAGAGATCTCTTCTGCTCTTCAATAAACCATATCATGTATAAAAAAACCAATTTACACGCGTCTTAACTATCCAAATGATCGGATCTTTTAATAAACAAATGCATAGGTCTTCACCACATCACATTCAGTAAACTTTCTTCAAGGACACTCTTCATCCACGTACTTTTTCTCTCACAAATATTCAAATGAGAGAGACATTATTAAAGTCATATTGATCAAAAAGCAGTTCCTAAATTGATAGATTAGCTACAAAATAGAACAAAAAAACTTCTCAAAATCTTGATTTAAAAACTAAATTCCAACTTTCTTTTTTGCATGAACAGTCCCATATTTCTTCCTACTCTTCAGCAGTAAAACTTATCCTTTATAGTAAAGAAGTTTTTTGCGTACAGCCTAAACTTGAGCCCTAAAATTAAACCTTATATGAACAGAAGAGAGGATTTATTCTAAACTATAAGATGGGGAGTTAATCATTCTGAGACCTTTACTTTCCAAAAAAACAAATGCCAAATTGAAATATTTCACAAAATACATTTCATCCTTGAAAATTTGTACCATAATATGGAGGTTTTTTTTAACCATATCTCCGCTGTTTTTAACAAAGCAGTCTTTTTCATTCTCTACATTTGATGCACAAAACACTCTTGTTTGCGTTTTTTCTATAGATGGATTAAAATCAAAAGAAATAACTCACCGTTTGTGATCACTTCGCATCTCTTGACTTCTCTTTTTGGCAATAAATTTATGGGACTCAACACACCTTTCCTCGCTCTTTTGCCCTTGGGTGCACACGAATATCACGGAAATCATCTCCCCTTTGAAACCGACTGGATTATTGCTGAAGCTTTTGCAAAAGCACTCACTTTCCAAACAAAAGAGCAATTCCCTATCATGCTTTTACCAGTTGAAAAAATTGGTTATTCCATTGAGCATATGGATGTTACGGGCTCACAAACCCTCACCTTTTCTGACGCTATTGAACACTGGATAAAAATCGGTGAACGCTGTTCTCATCAAGGTATCAAGCGTTTTCTTCTTCTCAACGCTCACGGCGGCAATTCCCCTTTAATGAGCATTGTTATCACCGAATTACGCAGGCGCTTTTCCATGCTTGCAGTGGCAACAAGCTGGAACCGTTTTGGTCTACCGCAAGGCTTAATGGAACCCTCTCAACAGCATCTTGACATTCATGGAGGATTTATAGAAACCTCCTTAATGCTTTATTTAGCACCAGAAAAAGTGCATATGGAAAAGGCACAAAATTTTCACAACAAACAAGCGGATATGATTTCCCATTATCGGTATTTACGTGCTTATGGTCCCCACGCCTTTGGATGGACCATGCGTGATCTTAATAAACAAGGCGCAGCAGGGAATGCAAGTGAAGCAACACCACAAGCAGGTGAAGCAATTTTCTCTCATGTTCTTTGTGGGCTTCGTGATTTACTTGATGATATCAGTCGATTTAAACTAGATGTATTATGATAAAAGGTATGAACCATGGAAAAGAAACAAAATATGCCCCCTAAACTTCCTGTTACGGTTCTGACAGGCTATCTGGGATCAGGAAAAACCACTCTTCTCAATCGTATTCTCAGTGAAAATCATGGCAAACGTTCTGCCGTTATCGTCAATGAATTTGGTGAAATTGGTATCGATAATGACCTTATTGTTGAATCAGATGAAGAAATTTATGAAATGAATAATGGCTGTGTTTGCTGTACTGTGCGCGGAGATCTTATTCGTATTCTAGAAAGCCTGATGCAACGCTCTCATCGATTTGATGCAATCATTATAGAAACAACAGGACTTGCTGACCCAATTCCCGTGGCACAAACTTTTTTCATGGATGATAATGTCCATGAAAAAACAGCTCTTGATAGTGTCATAGCAGTTGTTGATGCAAAACATTTACCCTCTCAACTTAAAAAGAGCCGTGAAGCTGAAGATCAGATTGCCTTTTCTGATATCGTTCTTTTAAATAAAATTGATCTTGTGAATGCACAAGAACGTGTACATGCTGAATCGCTCATTTTGGCGATTAATCCTCGAGCAGTAATTTATGCAACAGAGCGTGCCAATATCCCTCTTGAGAAACTTCTCAATCTTGGTTCTTTTGACCTCCAACGGACTTTAGAGAATGATCCCCATTTTCTTGACCACCAACATGCAGACCATGTTTGTGGTCCCGATTGTCATCATGACTATCAACATCACCACACCTCCCCCATTCATGACATTACAGTGACTTCTGTAAGTTTAAAAACAGGTGCTCTTCAACCAGAAAAGTTTTTTCCGTGGATTCAAGAGGTTACGCAACAACAAGGTCCTGATATTTTGCGTTTAAAAGGGATTATTGCTTTTCAAGGAGACAATGATCGCTATGTTATTCAAGGCATACACATGATGCTTGAAGGACAGCATCAACGTCCATGGCGTGAAGAAGAAAAACGTGAAAGTCGACTTGTTTTTATCGGCCACTCCCTTGATGCCAAAAAACTTAGAACTGGTTTTGAAAATTGCGCATAAGTGAATAGAATGCCAAACATTACCCCTTACAATCTTCAAAGTTATTGCCTTTCCTGTGGTTTTATTGACAATAAACCAGTCTTTGTTTCAGTAGAAGGCTTGATTGTTTTTTTAAATCCAACTCCTCAAACCATAGAAGTTCATCAAGGGATAATTTCAAGCCATTTCTCTTATGATAACACAGCGATCATCACGGGTGGAGAAGATGGCAAAGCCTGTCAAACAACAGCAGATGGTCAGACAAAAGTGCTAGGACAACAAGAACGAAAATGGATCAACAAAGTTGCTTTTGGGCCACAGAAAATTTTTGCTTTTGCTTCCTCACGTTTAGCATTGGCAAATGTTGGTAAGGGATTGCAAGAACTTAAGCATGAACGCAGTGTGGAAGGTCTTGCTTTCGCTCCAAAGGGTTTACGACTTGCTGTTGCCCATTACAATGGGGTTACCCTTCATTGGTTATCAACACAAATACCCCCAACCACACTGGTCTGGAAAGGAGCACATTTTGATGTCACCTTCTCACCAGACAACCGCTATGTCATTTCTACTATGCAAGAAAATGCCTTACATGGCTGGCGTCTTACCGATCAGCAACATTTACGCATGAGTGGATACCCAAGCAAAGTCAAAAGCTGGTCTTGGAGCACAAAAGGAAAATGGCTTGCAACATCAGGCGCATCAGCAGCCATTATTTGGCCCTTTCATACCAAAGATGGTCCTATGGGGAAAACACCATTAGAACTGGGGACACGAGCACATGCACTTGTCAGTGCCGTTTCATGTCATCCAAGTGAAGAAATTGTCGCAATCGGCTTTCATGACGGAATGATTTTATGTGCACATTTTCACGATGGAAAAGAAATCCTTCTAAAAGACTGTGGAAAAAGTGCCATCTCTGCACTTAACTGGGATCAGACGGGGCACAACCTTGCTTTCGGCAGTGAAAATGGTGAATGTGGTATTATCAATATGACTGTTTAAGAAAGACAAGAAATTGATTGACAATGATCCTTCTATCTTTTCGCAACTTGCATGTCTCCCCAATATCACAGGATTCTCTCATTTCAAACCTGTTTACATTGAATCAAATAAGACTATTCCCTTGCTCATCATAAGTGAGGGGAGGGGGATGAATAAAACCATTTAAGAAAAGAATAAAGCTACCTCTTATGAACTCCCTTAATACAAGAGCTGTCACAACACAAAGAACTGGAAAAAAGAACAATAATCATTGCAGATAAAAGAGTCACACAACCTTCTAAAAGCAATGAGAAACAAACACTACGAATCTCAAGCCACGCTGCAAACACAATGCTACCCCTCAAGAACCGCTCATCCTCACGCAGCGCATCATAAATCTTCTTTAAACACCCATTCTTTAAAACCACCGGTAGAATTACAACATGCAGCATTTTAATATCTTCTGATATCTTGTGACAATGAGAATAATCCGTTGAGATCTACTTTTTTAATTTACATTCACACCCATAATTTACAAAAAAGAAGAAACACAACAAAAGTACATACCATCTCTTGTCAAAAAAGATAGCGTAACCCACTAGAGAAACTTGCTCCTGAAAAACCAGCTTTGGTAAGTCTATGCTGATAATTCACATCTCCATGAAGTGCAAATTTCGCAGATAATTGGGCATTAAAACCAACTCCTGCTTCTAAAGATGAACCAAACGCACCTAACTGAAAATCATTTTTAAAAGACACAAAATGCCTGTCTCCAAAATTACGCGAAAGATAAAGCTTACCATAGAAAGAAACAATACGCTCCTTTTCAGAGGGCGTAAGAATCTTGGTTAAACGCCCACCAACACGTGCTGTCCATTGATTAAATTTCCCCATATCAACGTCAAGATTATCAACATCACGCCCATGATCAAACTGAAGACGCTGATAAATAAACTGAAACTGTGGATCAAAAATGAAACCATTATGCCCTATTGCAAACCTTTGACCACTGGTCAATGAAGCATTCGACTGTTTTCCCTTTAAGCTTACCACCTTGTCTCGTGCAAGAGTGAAAACATCACCTTTAAAGAGGCCATGAGAGAGCAACCCATCCACATAAAAACCCGTATCATCCTGCAAACTTCCATAAGCAGAAACGGACCATCTATCAAATGTGCTCTTTTTGCTCTGCTCAACATTGAGAGGATGGAGAGAAAGGCTTCCATAAGTTCCCATAACCCCAAAGAATGTGCGATTCTCTGTCCTGTCAGTTTTCTTCAGCAAAACACCAGCCTCAAAGGCAGTATAATCGAGTTCGGCTCCATATCCATATTCAAAAGCAGAAAGATTTGAAGCATAATGGTAATTTCCACCATACCCACGGACAAAAAATGCTGAATTTTCATGACTTTTCAAAGAATTTAGAGAAGTATTTCGTATTACCTCCAATTTTTTATTTTGAGTAGTGAGATCCATCAAGCCAGCATGAAATAAGGCATTTGGCAAGAGGAGATAAGTTGGCAATTGCGGAACCACAGCCCTAATTTTCGGCATGGTCTGAATATCAGGCTCAACTGGAACAGACCTAACGGATCTAGATTTAACTGAAACAGATGGAGTTGATGTAGGATCTGTAGGTTGCGGATCTACGGATTCAGAGGATGCAATTGAAGAAGGTGTAGGTGAAACAGGTGTAAATGGTGTGGGTGTAGGATCTATAGGCTGTGGATCTACGGACTCAGAGGATGCAATTGAAGAAGGTGTAGGTGAAACAGGTGTAAATGGTGTGGGTGTAGGATCTATAGGCTGTGGATCTACGGATTCAGAGGGCGCAATTGGAGAAGATGTTTGAGAAACAGGTGTAGTCTCAGAAGAATCTGTTTCTGGATTCATATAGAGTCCTACAAGACGAAAATCCCAAAAATCTCCTTCACCTGCAACCAATCTTTGCTTAGCATCCGCTTCTCCAAAAGGAGAACCCGGACCATAACCACGGAGACGATATTGGTAAGGAAAACCATTTACTGTAATATAATTACTGGCAAGTTTAAAAGAATCTTCCTTCGCTGTCCCAGAAACTTGAATCAGTGAAACGCTTTGATCTTTTCCATCACGTACTTCTTGTCCTAAAGTTTTCTTAAAATTTTGCATATGAACCACAGTGGTTCCAGAAACATCACCATAGATCAAAATACGATCCGTTTTTTGAGGATCAAAGGAACCATTATCATCCAAAAATGCACTCAGTTTAATCTGAGCATTACCCTGTGCACTATATGCTCTTTTATATTTTGACAATACTATTTTGTCTTCCTCATTTATAACGACTTTGTCTTTGATAATTCCTTTGTCTTTCTCATTTATCTCCGTTGCTTTTCCAATGCGCAGCGTCTGATAACCATCAGATGTATCTTCATCAAAAATCAGTGTACTATCAGAAAGACTCAGAGATGAAAGTGATGAATCTGGAGAATCCAAGCCTTGTAAACTTCTCTGCTTTCTTTTTTTGAGAAACCATGTTGAGCCATGCGCTAACTGCAAATTAACGGTAGAAACATCTTCAGTACGGATACCTCCTATGAGGGTAGAGGCATCAGCTTTAACAAAAAGAGAAACATCATTTTCAGCTTTTAATAATAAATCACCCGAGACTTTAGTTTCTTCTGATAACTTAAGAATAGCTTTAGCTCCATAGCCATTACTCCCCGTAGCATAAACAGCCGTACCATCTGGAACTGAAAACTTTGTTTTTGACAAAGAAACAGATGCAACTCCCATGATGATTGTTTGCATATCTGAAAGTTTTTCATCATTTCGGCTTAACATTTTTGCAGTCTCTTCTGGATCTAATGTATGAAAATATAAACCATGCGCACTCTCGCCCCGCACAGAAATATGAGATCTTTCAATCTGAAGATTTGTATTCTTAAAATTGTTTAATATACCATACTTTCCAATCAACTGACTATGAGCATATGCATAACCCGAATAATTTTTAATTAAAAATCCATGCATATCAGTAAGCTGAAGAGTATTGTCCCTCAAATGAACATTTCCAACTTGAAACATCTCAAAAGCTTCTGGTATTATACTGCTGTTTCTAGCCTTGACTTTAGAACTCTCTTTTTTTCCTTCTCCTTTAATGATCATACTATCGAGAAGATACCTTCCACCAAACCGTGTTGAAAATGAACCAATCTCATTAAAAGTAACAGTACTTCCTGACATCCTCACCAGCGCATCAAAACCACTAACAAGACCAACCCCTTCTATACTCAAATTATCTGGTGCAATCTCAATATCCACACGAACTAAAGCAACATCTGTTTCTTTTCCCGATGCATAAAGAACGTGCGAAGCCCCCTCAATTTTCCCTCCTGTCATCTTAATAACTCCATCCTGAGCACGAAGAGCAGGTATATCTTTAAAATGTGCATCCGTTAAAATAAGCTCCCCTCCATCTTGTACATAGCCACCATATGAAAATATTACACTTGGCTTATCGCCTATAACAGTGACCTGCGACGCATCAACAACTGTCCCTTCCTTTTCTACGTATATAGCCGCAACAGGAGCAGAATCAGAAGAAGTTCCTCGAGAATTTTCTAACTGATAGGTCTTATTTGTGATTGAATGTCTTTTACCATCACTGCATTCATAAAAGGAAGCTTCTAGATCACATCCAGAAGCATGAATAACTTGCAAAAAATAAATAATAGCTGTAGTAAAACTATACACAAACGCATGATTATAAAATACGTTTATCATTTTTCTTCTCTACTCCAATCTCTTAATAAAACATTTAGAATATAGATAAAAAATCTTAAAATATGGTTAATATAGTATTAAAAAATCTTCTATTAATATTTAAGATAACTATATATACTTATATATAAGTTATTTTATACTGTATGTATAACTAAAAAAGATAGCGTAACCCACTAGAGAAACTTGCTCCTGAAAAACCAGCTTTGGTAAGTCTATGCTGATAATTCACATCTCCATGAAGTGCAAATTTCGCAGATAATTGGGCATTAAAACCAACTCCTGCTTCTAAAGATGAACCAAACGCACCTAACTGAAAATCATTTTTAAAAGACACAAAATGCCTGTCTCCAAAATTACGCGAAAGATAAAGCTTACCATAGAAAGAAACAATACGCTCCTTTTCAGAGGGCGTAAGAATCTTGGTTAAACGCCCACCAACACGTGCTGTCCATTGATTAAATTTCCCCATATCAACGTCAAGATTATCAACATCACGCCCATGATCAAACTGAAGACGCTGATAAATAAACTGAAACTGTGGATCAAAAATGAAACCATTATGCCCTATTGCAAACCTTTGACCACTGGTCAATGAAGCATTCGACTGTTTTCCCTTTAAGCTTACCACCTTGTCTCGTGCAAGAGTGAAAACATCACCTTTAAAGAGGCCATGAGAGAGCAACCCATCCACATAAAAACCCGTATCATCCTGCAAACTTCCATAAGCAGAAACGGACCATCTATCAAATGTGCTCTTTTTGCTCTGCTCAACATTGAGAGGATGGAGAGAAAGGCTTCCATAAGTTCCCATAACCCCAAAAGATATAGTACTGACTGTCGTCTCAATATTTTTCAGCAAAGTTCCAGCCTCTATAGCATTATACTCAATCTCACCTCCAAAGTCATATTCAAGTGTAGACAGATCTGAAACATAAAGATAATTGCTGCCATAACTCTGTAAAAACAAAGCAGAATTTTCATCGACTTTCAACGATCGAAGAGAAACAGTTTGTAGTATTTCCAACTGCTTATTTAGATTACTCATATCCATCAAACCAGCATGAAATAAGCTATTTGGCAAAAGGAGATATGTTGCAACTTGTGGGACAACAGTCCTTACTGTTTTCTGAAAACGAGGAGAAAGCTCAGAAGCAAGAACAACCTTAGATATAACGGAAACACGACCTCGCTCAGATACATTAGCCTCCCCCTCCGGCGTAACAGGAAAAAACGCAAGAGCAGAAGGATTTTCCATCAAAGCATCAGTATCAACAGATCTCACGAATGTAAGAAAAGTAGCACCAGATTCGACAGAAATAGGACGAGAAACAGACCGACGAGTTAAAATTTTTGCCTCATTGACAGTGGCTCTAACGGATGTAACAAGAGGAGAAGAGCTTAGGCATTCAGAACTTTTCTCCATTTTAACGCAAGCAGCCTCATCTCCAAAAAATCAGGAAGCTGCCCCGAAAAAGAAGAGAAAGTATTATAACGCAACACAGGGAAATAAGAAATAAAAAACAAATCCGCGTAATCAGAAGAAGGAGATTGCATCACTTCACTTTCGAGGAGAAAATCCCAAAATTCTCCTTCACCCTTAAGCACTTGCTGAGATAAATCCGCTTTCCCTAAAGAAGAACTGGGGCAATAAGCATAGAGGCGATACTGATAAGGTGAACCTTCCAATGTAACATAATCACCATTTAGCTGAAAAGAATCTTTATTTGCTGTTCCATACACTTCAATAATGGAAATTCCTTTGTTATTTCCGCGCTCCCCAGTATAGTCCCCTCGACTACCCAAAGCATCTTGCACATGTACTATCGTTGTTCCCTCAACATCACCATGAATCAAAAGCCGATTTGTTTTTTGCTTTTGAAGAGTCCCTCCCCCCCCACTTTATCCAAATATGTATTAAGATAAAGATGCACATTACCTTGCGCATGATAAACTTTGCCTGCCCCTTTTTCCAACGAGAAGTGTTTTGTAAATATCACCTGTTTTTAATTCTTAAAAAAAAAGAGAACTATCAACAAGATTTAGGGATGAAAGAGATGAATAATTACCCAATTGAGAACGAGAAAAGGCAGAGTTTTGCAATTTTTCATATTTTGGTTGCGATAAAGTCCATTTTGAATTATTTTTTATTCTAGGGCAGCCGTAGAATTTTCATCAACATGAGTTCCCCCTATAAGCGTAGAAGCATCAGCTGTAATCTTTACAGTGGAATTTCCCTCAGCCTTCAACAATAGATCTCCCAAAACTGTTGAGCCTTGTGAAAGTTTAATAGAACTCTCGAATTGTCGACTATAAATAGCCGTGCTTTCAGGAATCATAAAAGACGTCCTAGACAAATGGACCACCCACCGTCCAGATAAAACTGTTTTCTTGCCTCCATCAAATGCTGCTTCCCACAGAAAACGCATACCATTAAACGACCTATTTCTTATCATAACAGTAGAGTTTTCGATATAGGCAGTATTATTATCATTTCCCTGTAATGAAAGACCATGAGCATTGGTGACATTAACTCTTCCTCTTTGAAGAATAATAGACCCCCTACCTTGAAGCATATGAAAAGCAGAATTTTCACTATGCCTACCTGTATTCCTCATGTACCGTCCCCTTCCGGTAATAGAAACACCATCTAAAATAATGTTGCTACCTCCTGCTGTTTGAACCCCGATACCGTTTGTAAAATCAATCTTTCCTGCTTTCATCTCAATTTTTGCACTGTCTTGGCTAAAAAGATTTACCGCACCAGCACTTGTCATAATTTCTGCATGATTCAAAACAATAAAAGAATATTGATCAACTACGTTGCCCCCATTCGCGATGCATTAATCACCCCATCTTGCATCTCAACAGCTTCTCCCTCATCAACATCTGCACCTATTGACACATTATTTAAGATGGAATTGAATAGAGTAACACCTCCCTCCATTGAGGCTTTTACACCTGTTGTCCAAGATCTTTTTCCTGAATGATTGTTTGCATTTGCAATGCCGTTAATGATTATACTGTCTGCTACAATGACTGTCCCCTCCCCTGAAGCCTCTATAGCTGGCTCAAAGCTTTGACCCATGAGTGTATAAATTTTGTTGGAAATTTCATGTTCTTTACCATCATTACATCGAAAAATGAAGCGCTTTGACTACATGAAAATTGCTTCTTCTCAAAAAATTGATCATCAGCATCAGCATTCTGTACAAAGAAAGGGAGATGATTTTTAATTTTTCTAATCATATTTCTACTACAAACTTTCTTCCCATTCCTCTGAAAAAACCGCGTTCTGCTTCATTGCCATTATTGCACGCAGCGGATAAAAACATTATGTGTCTTATGTAAAGCAAAAATAAGATATTATAAAGTATAAAATTCTAATCTGATTTTGAGAAAAAACAAAAAAGCACTTTAGTATTTTTAAGACCTGTCAAGAAGTGATTTTTAAAATTACTAGCAAAACAACCGACAAAAAAAGACCCACAAGCATAGCTTGTAGGTCTTTAAAGAAATGATCAAAATACAATCAAACTAAAAACGGTAGCGCAATCCACCAGAAAAACTAATTCCGGAAAAACCAACCTTATTAAGCTGATGCTGATAATTCAGATCTGCGTGAAGCGCAAACTTTTGAGATAACTTGGCATTAAAGCCCAATCCCGCTTCTAGGGAAGAACCAAAAGCTCCTAACTGGAAAGCATCTTTAAAGTGCACAAATTTCTTATCTCCCAATCCATGCGAAAGGTAAAGCTTACTATAAAAGGAAACAACACGTGCTTCATCGGTTGCACTAAGCGTCTTGGTTAACCGTCCACCAACACGTGCCATCCATTGATCAAGTTTCCCCATATCGATATCAAAGTCATCAATATCACGGGTCTTATCAAAGTGGAGCTGTTGATAAACAACCTGAACCTGCGGATCAACAACAAAGCCTTCATACCCTATCATAAACATTTTACCAGCAGTCACAGAAGCACTGAGAGGTTTTCCCTTTAATGTTGCTGTTTTGCCCCGTGCAAGAGTAAGAACATTCCCTTGAAACAAACCATAGGAGAGAAGACCATCCACATAACAGCCCGCATCATGCTGTATACCGCCATACGCTGTAATAGACCATTTATCAAACGCGCTCTTTTGGCTTTGTTCAACATCTAAAGGTTGTAGAGAAAATCTTTCATAAGACCCTATAAGCCCTAAAGATGCATTACTATGTGCATTCTCAATTGTTTGCAGTAAAGCACCGGCCTCTATAGCGTGATAATCAAGCTCACCACCATAACCATATTCAAGCGCAGACAAATTTGAAGCATAACGGTAACTTCCACCATAGCCGCGCACAAAAAAGGCAGGCTGTTCATCACTTTTCAATAATCCTCCAGAAGCAATTCGCAAAGCTTCTAAGCGATTGTTTTGACCATTAATATTCATCAAACCTGCTTGAAACAAGGCGTTGGGCAAAAGCAAATAAGTTGGAACTTGTGGAACAACAGCCTTAATTTCTGGTTTAGGACGAGGTTCCGGAGCTGGTTCTGGAGAAGGTGTTGGTCTAGGCTCAGGTTCTGGAGCTGGCGTTGGGCCCGGGGTAGGATCAGGTTTAGGTTCAACATATCTATTTTGGAGACGAAAATCCCAAAAGTCTCCTCTCCCGTTCACCAATCTTTGCCCCACACTCGCTTTCCCTAAATCAGATTCTGGACCATAAGCATAAAGCTGATACTGATAAGGAGAATGGTTTACTGTTACATAACCACCTTCCAACAGAAAAGAATCTTTCTCTGCTGTTCCAGAAACCTGAATAATGGAAATCCCTTGTTCATTTCCACCATTCCCCGTGAACGCTCCCGTACTTCCTGAAACACCACGCACATGAACTGTTGTTTTTCCAGAAACATCCCCATAAATCAAAACACGATCGGTCTTTTGATTATCAAGAGCCCCCCCCAGAATTCAGATATGTATTAAGATAAATATGCGCACGCTCCTGTGCCTTATAGACCTCACCTGTCCCTTTTCCAATGTGAAGTGTTTGATACATATAATTCTGGTTAGGTTTTGATGGTGTAAACTTAATGGAACTACCACTTATAAGATTTACGAGTGAAACAGATGAAATACCTTTCAAAGCAGATTCATCCTGCTCTCTCTTTTGCTTTGATTGTAAAATCCATGTCGAACTATCGCCTAAATAAAGCTTAGCAGTAGAATTCTCATCAACATATGCTCCCCCCTCAAGAGTAGTAGAAGCAACAGCTAAAACTGCCACAGAAGCTCCCTTCTCAGCTTTTAAGAGGAGACTGTCTGAACTCAAGGTACTTTCCATTAAACTCACAACACCAAAAGTCTTGTCGGTACTGTAAATTGCATAATCCTGAGCTGAAAACATCGTCCTCTGCAAATTGACAACCTCCAATCTGCGTGGAGTCTTCTCCTCCTCTGAAGAGTCTTCGTTAGCAAGTCTTTCCCATGATTTTTCTCCCTTAAAATACACACCATAGGCGTTGTTTCCACTCACCGTAACAAAAGAAGATTCAATGTTGACCTCAGTGGCCTCAACATTATCTGATAAGTCTCCAAGCGGCAGAATTGAATTAGAAGTAGCTACAGTATTTTCTGATAATACGCCATGAACATTTATCGTTTTAATAGTACCCTTAAAATTAATAGGACCACCTAGATCCGTATGCAAAACTGCATGGTTCTTGTTTTCGCTATCTTTTCCCGTAATCTTAACATTCTCTAGATTTATCTTTCCACCTGACGTTGAAGAAACCCCATGGCTGTTCATAAAATCAACGGATCCACCAGACATCCAAACTTCTGAATTCTTATAACTCAAAAGACTTGCTTTCCCATCGCTCGTCTTAATTTCTGTATCTTCCAAAAGAACATATGACTTCTCTATTGCTTCAACAGCCTTTTGACTTCCGTCAATAATCCCCTTGTTCACCTTAATAACTCCATCGCTAGCATAAAGAGCTGTACCTGCATTCTTGAGAATGGGATTTTTTAAAACAATCTTTCCATCCTTTGATACAGATACGCCATATGTAAAAGATCTCCCTAGAACTTGACTACTAACAGCTACATTTTCCCCCGTAACTTCTGTACCTCTCCCCTTTACTGTTATAGCAGTAAGATTATGAGGGGCATTCGTCATCTTATAAGACCGATTGTCAATAGTATCTTTTGTGCAGTCATCGCATATATAATATAAACCATCATATAACTTCAGCCCACTATTCTCGTTAGAAAATCTATATCTAACAGGAGGATGTTTATCCCTCCTCTCTCCACCATCCCCTTTAAGAGGAGAATTCGAGTTACTCCCACTAAGAATGCTATTAAAGGAAGCTGGGACTTCATGCCCATCGATCCATGTATAATATCTATCAGAGATGTTTTGAGCCCTATAGATCGAAGCAACATCTATCGGAGCGGTACTTGGATACTGATAAACGAAAATATCGCTTATTGGGGGGATGGGCGAGGTAACAGAAATATTAGGAACCCCACTATTCTTCTCTACATTTGCACCAATTCCTATTCCACTTTGAAGCAAAGAAAGAAGAGTCGTTGTGACAGTATATAAACAGACATGATTTTTAAAAACTTTAATCATAGTTCCCTCGAAACTTTTCTTCCCCTCTTATTGAAAACAAAAGCTATGATAAAAACATTCCGGTAAGCACCTCAAAATATGAAAAAGGTGAAACCAAAAGAATGCATCTACCGCTCATCGGAACCGTGCAATGAATTATCTCAATAAACTTGGCGGAAGGTCTAAGCACAACACAACAAACTACCTCTAAGAGAATAATTCCTTTAAGCACAATCTATACGAGTATAATGCATTCTGTATTTCGTGTAAAGGGAAAAAAACTATAACGTGCAATTAATAAAATGTACCATCTATCATTGTGGACTAAAAAACTGACAAAAGATGCCCATGAAAAAGACTGCCAAAATCCGTAAAAACAAGATTAAGGAAGCATAAAGCTTTATAGCGGATAAATAAGATCAGGCAGGATATTGGACACTACTCACACTGTGAGCCCTCCATCATAAAGAGCTCTCTAAAAGCCTGTTACCGTAGTGTATTTTATTACAAAAAAATTTTAGAAACTCATTTTACCATAGAAAAAAATGATACGATCATAAAATACTTTCACACACAAAATAAAAACATAACTTCTCGAGTCCGTATCAAAAGAACAAAGATTTTTTGATAAAGCAAAACAGATTGTTATAAAGAAAAAAGGCAGCACAGTGTGCTGCCTTTTCTATAAAGGTACGTATTGTTTCTTATTCTAGAATTGATAGCGGACTCCTCCGGAAAAACTAGCTCCAGAAAAACCAGCCTTATTAAGCTGATGTTGATAGACAACATCACCGTGCAGAGAAAACGCTGAAGACAATTTGGCATTAAAGCCTAACCCAGCTTCTAGGGAAGAACCAAAGGCTCCCAACTGGAAAGCATCTTTAAAGTGCACAGATTGTTTTCCGCCAAAACCATGAGCAAGATAAAGCTTACTATAGAAGGCAACAGCACGCACTCCTTCAACCCCTGTAGGCGTTTTAATTAAACGTCCACCAACACGTGCCACCCATTGATCCAGTTTTCCCATCTCAATATCAAAGTTATCAATATCACGAGCCTTATCAAAGTGGAGATGTTGGTAAACAACTTGAACCTGCGGATCAAAAATAAAACCTTCATATCCCGTTGCAAATGCTTTACCACCAATCAATGAAGCGCTGAGAGGACTTCCCTTTAACGTTGCTGTCTTCCCCCGTGCAAGGGTGAGAACATCACCTTTGAACAAACCATAGGAAAAAAGACCATCCACATAGAAGCCCGTATCATGCTGCATGCTTCCATATGCTGTAACAGTCCATTTATCAAATGCACTCTTTTGACTTTGTTCAACATCTACAGGTTGTAGAGCAAGCTTTCCATAAGTGCCCATAACCCCAAAGGATATAGCTGTATCAGCATTTTCAATTGTGTGCAATAAAACACCTGCCTCTACGCCATTATAGTTAAGATCACCTTTGTACCCATATTCAAGCGCAGACAAATCTGAAGCATAACGGTAACTGCCACTATAGCCACGCAAATATAAAGCAGGGTTTTCGCGAGCTTCTATCTTTCCACTAGAAGTCGTGCGCAATATCTCCAACTGCTTGTTTTGATTGTTGATATCCATCAAACCGGCATGGAATACGCTATTTGGTAAGAGCAGATAAGTTGGAACTTGCGGAACAACAGATCTCACAACACGTTCACCATATGAAGAAAACCCCACCTTAGAAACGGCAGAAGTATATGCAAAACTACTAGGTTTAACATATTGATTTTCTAAGCGGAAATTCCAAAAATCCCCACCATTTTCCATAAATTTCTGATGAACATGGTCCTGCGCGGAAGTCGCTTCTGGACCATAAGAACGAAGCGTATATTTGTAAGGTGAATTTGCCAGCGTAACATAATCACCACTCAGTTGGAAAGAATCTTTCTGCGCCTTTCCATAAACCTGAATAATTGAAACACTATGAGCCTGATCCTTTTCACTTGTATTTCCTGCAACACCTCGTACATATACTACAGTTTTTCCAGAAACATCACCATGTATTAAAAGTCGATCGGTTAACTGATTGACATCCGAATCACCAGGACTCAAACGTGCATTAAGATAAATTGCAGCATTGCCCTGCGCCTTATAGACAGTTCCTTTTCCTTCTCCAATACGAAGTGTCTGATACTTTAACTCTTGAGATTCCAAAGGCGCAAACTCTATAAAGCTATTGACAAGACTTACCGAAGAAACACATGAATCTATACACTCTGAATCTGAAGCGCTTAAACTCTTATGTGCACTTCTTTTCAGATGCCACTCTGATTCATTAGTTAAATCTAATTTGGCATAAGAGCCTCTATCAACGCGTGCACCACCTACAATAATAGAGTTATCAACCGAAATCCATATATTAGAATTATTCTCAGCTTTTAACAGCAGATCACCAGAAAGAGTTGCTTTGTTTTCTAAGGAAACACGACCACTAGAATTATTACCATAAACAGCTATACTCTTTAAAACTTCGAAAACAGTTTTTTTCAATGAAACCATCCCTTCCATGCCCGTAAGTGCTTTCTCCGATAAGGGTAGTGCACTTGGCTCAACACTTCTTGTTTGCCTAACAGGATTCCTATTTGTAACTTGATTCTGTTCATTTACTGGTCTTTGTACCGTACCATCAAAATATATACCATAGGATCTATCACCTTCCACTGTAATAGTAGAAAACTCGATATTAGCGCGATTTACAGAGGGACGAACATCAGAGGATCTCTTATTCCTGGAAGAACCTCTCTTAACAACGTCATCAGTATCCCCAACCCACACACCATGGGCATCAGTAACAACATTCCCATTCGTTAAATCAACAGAACCACCATCGCTCAACAGAAAAGCCGAACGCCCAAACATTTCTCCATCATCCGACTGGCCTTGTCTTTTTTTCAAAGTAATGTTAACCTTATTTAATTTAATATTTCCCCCCATTTCTGACCTCACTGCCACTCCCTTTGCAAGAGTAATCAACCCAGAGTTCATGGTTATTTCACCACCCCTACTAGCCAGACCAGCTACAGCTAAAGGCCCTTCTACATTAATTTGCGTATCACTTAAATTAATAGACGATCCGGAATCTGCCAAAACACCCACATAATGAGCACTAATCGTTCCATCATCCATCTTGACCTTCCCACCTCTCTGCGCCTCAAGCCCAATCAGAGAAGATTGCAATGTTGATTTTTTATTCAAAACAACCTCTGCCCCCTCTTCCGCAAGCACAGCACTTACAGGTTGTAATTTAGTAAGATCAACATTATTTTTATTATCAGAAGAATGCGCACCAATAACAGTAGCACTTTCTAGATTAATAATTGTATTCTTGTTCTTTGCACGCACAGAATGCTGAGTGTTATTATTTGCCCTTAGTGTAGGATTTTTCTTGGTATGTGGCTTTCCATCACTACACGAATAAGAAATTTGCGACTCCCTCGCACCATTCCGCTCCGTATTATCACACTCAGAAGAAACAACGTTTTCAGCAACAGTAGATACCTCAAAAACAGCAGGCGTTGCAGGAACAGCGGGCTGCACAGTAGCAGCAGATGAAATTATAGGTGCAGGCCCCTTAAATAGTAGAATACGTCCTACAGGTGCAGAATTCTGAGATACATTAGAACCAACAGAGGAAGAATCTAATTTCGAGGAAACCCCATCTATTTCAGAAGTCTCAGAGTTCTCAAATGTAGCAGAATCCGTAGAAGGTAAAGCCATGTTAATCTCATCATCTTCTTCAGATCTAGACAATGACTTAGAAGAAAGACGAATAACTTTCAAAGAATCTCCAGATACGTCAGAATTAATGGAAGCAGAACCGCTAGATAGAGTAGAAACAACAGAAGGTGTAACGGACAAAGTAGATGTACCAGATGTAATAGTAGATTCATCACCTTCCTTTACATATTTAGAACAATCAAAAGTTCTCCCCTCATATGTAAAACTTGTAACAATTATTTCTTCATCCTCCGAATTGCTACAAATATGGGAAAATCTAGCAGGAACAGTAGAAGTTTCACCGGAAGAAGGAGTAGCCTTAACAGAAAGCTCATTTTTGAAAAGCTTATTTACACCTGCACCCAAAGAAAGCACATGTTCATTTTCTAATTTATTTTCCAAACGGAAATCCCATACCTCTTCATTTTTCTTCCCATTTTCAAAGCGGTTAGCAAAATACTGTCCATACCCAAAATCTTGCGTTTCTTGTGGACTATAAGCACGAAGGGTATACTGATAAGGCGAACCTGGTATCGTAATATATCCACCACCCAGTTTAAAAGAATCTTTTGTTGCCGTTCCATGAACCTGAATAATTGAAACACTATGGTATTTATCATTTTCACTTATACTTACTCTATCATCAGTTCTTGTTCTGTTGACAGCTTCATTTACATATACCTTAGTTGTTCCAGAAACATTACCATAAATTAAAAGCTGATCAGACTTTAGCACAGCACCAGAATCGGATGAAGCTATACGCGCATTAAAGTAAATACCAGAATCTCCGTTAGCAATGTAAACTGTTCCACTTCCCTTTCCAACACGAAGCGTTTGATAATCTTCACCGTTTTTTGGGGCATAGAACTTAATAGAACTATCTGCAAAATGTACAAACGATATACATGAATCTTTACAATCAGGATATGAATCATCTTGACCTTTATCCAAATTGTTATGTTTACTCTTCGTTAAACCCCACATTGATTTACCAGATAAAAAAAGCTCAGCCCTAGCATCCGAAGCTAAGCTAACCCCACCTATTAATGTAGAATCATGAGCGAAAACCGACATCGTAGAATTAGGTTCAACTTTCAAAAGCATGTCCCCGGACAGCCTTGACTTTTTTCCTAAAACAATATAGCCATTCATATTATTACTATGAGCAGCTACACCATCTGGAACGTTTAAAGTAGTCCCTTCCAAAAAAACTACGCGCGCGCCCTGTTTTGCTGCTTCATTTTCTTTTTTTTCTACTGCCTCTCCAAAATATATACCAGACGACCCCCGACCTTTTACGTCAATATTTGATTTTTTCATGCTAGCGCTCAACTTCCAAGCACGCTCATTCCAAGGACGCTTCCTCCAATCACTACTGGAATTTTGATTCAAATTGTCTGAAACGTATTGCATAGTGGACACAACATCAGAAAAACCAGTAAGCTGAGGTTCACTTTTATCACCATCCACACTAGAAACGGAAACAAACCTAGAAATCTGACTAATGGCAGAATCAGTATTAAGGAAATTATCCCGAACCCTCAAGAAAATGGTATTAGAATCATTAAAAGTTCCATTATCAAAGGCAATAAACCCTCCATTTGACAGTAATCCGGTACTCTCAAACATTGTATCTCCAATTGATTCAACCCCACTTTCTTGAGCAGCATCTGCTTTTCTCAATTCTTTTTCTCTACCCTTAATTGCAACATTTTTTAACACAACCGTGCTATTATTTTCTGAAATGACCCCAACTCCACCTTCTTCAATCATGATTGACCCAGATTTCATTGTTATTCCACCCCCATAACCATAAAGACCAAAACGATTCGTACCAACAACTACATTTTCCAAAACAACAGAAGAATCAGAGAAAGCTAAGACCCCCCCCCAAGAACGCAGGATGTGTGCATCTTTCATAATGGACTTTCCCCCTATTTGTGTCTCAATCCCAACAGTAACCCCTCTAATATTTGTACGTTCTAACTCAACCACTCCATTCATTGCTGCAAATACAGCACTCCCATAACCCGGAGAAGAAAAATGATTGACCCCATTATGATCTTCTTCATAATCTTCTGTACTATGATTTTTAAAATTAGCCGACCCTATAATAACCGAATCAGAAACTTTAACAGTTGTCGTTCGAAACTGCATAGCTGAAAAATTCATATCATTTTCAGTTATAAAAGCTATACCTTTATCCTCTATACTATTATCAGAGACTCTATCGAAGCTTTTTGTTAAATCGCTAAAATCCTGCACTATAAAACTCTGCGTAATAAAATTATTCGCTTTTGTGTCCACTGCCACCGTTTTCCCCACCGCCACAAGCCTTCCCAATGTAATTATAGCATTACCGCCAGGATTCTCTACAGAAAAATTCCCCCGTTTTATTGTATGTTTTTCACCATCTAAACAGAAAAGAGTACTTTTATAAGACTGATATCCACTATCACAAGACTGCTGCCCTACTTCAGAATCAACTCGTGCAATACCATTCGTACCCATAGAAGCATCTACACCTTGTAAAAAGAAGAAAACGCTTGTTGTTACAGCGCACAAACGCGTACGATTTTTAAATACATTAATCATATGTTAAACTTTCCAAATATGTTGTAAAAGTACTAGAATTGAGTGAAAAGAGATAAATATCCAATTTGTAACATACATTGACCTGCTTTACAACATAATGTAATAAATTAATTTGTTATTTTTTACATAAAAATGCCTAAGTTACGTTTTTAAAATGGATAATTTCTTTATAATTTTGAGAAAAGGATGAAATAATGATAACCAAATATTTAAAATGGGCAGTTGCCATCTTGATTGTTGTGATGAGCTTTACAACATTTTCATGGGCAAATACGAGCATCGATGCCAATATAACCGTCAATCATGTTTCAGGCACAACCTCTGTTCCCATCTCTCCTAAAAAGGTTGTTGTATTTGATCTTGCAACGCTTGATAATATGAACCATCTTGGCATCAAAGCCGTTGCCGGTGTTCCTGAAGGAAAAAAACCTGTGTATTTGCAACAATTTGACGGTGCAGAATATGAAAAAATTGGGTCTCTTTTTGAACCGGATTATGAAAAAATTGCTACCCTTAAACCCGATTTGATTATTATTTCCTCTCGGACTCAAGCCAAATATAAAGATTTGTCTAAAATCGCTCCAACGATTGACCTCACAGTAGGAAACGAAACCTCTCTTGAGGATATTAAGCGGAATGTGTCTATCCTTGGAAAAGTTTTTGGCAAAGAAAAGGAAGCCGAAAAAGAAATTGCCAAACTCGATGAAACTTTAGCAGAAGTTCGCAAAAATACACAAGGAAAAGGTACAACGCTTATACTTATGACTTCTGGTGGAAAAATCAGCGCCTTGGGTCAAAAGTCACGTTTTGATATTTTCCATTCCGCATTTGGAATTGCCCCTGCAACGGATAAACTGACCGTGCAAAAACATGGACAACTCATTTCCCCTGAATTTATCCTTGAAACCAATCCTGATTGGTTGTTGGTCATTGACCGAGATGCAGCAATTGGACGAGAAGGACAATCTGCAGCACAATTGCTCGACAATGAGCTTGTTCACCGTACAAAAGCTGGAAAACAAAACCAAATCATTTATCTGGATTCTTGGAGCTGGTACTGTGCTAGTGGTGGTTTAACGGGACTTAACGAAGCTGCACAACAAATCAATGAAGCCTTTACAAAAGACAAAGAAGCACAAAAATAACTTGCTTGTCATAAAAATAAAATTTAAGAGCAAAGGCTATCTTTAAGAAGCCTTTGCTTTTTTGTTGGAAAATAATTGAACGTGAAAAATTATTGGATAGCTATAACAGTCCTTGCCTCATTGTCTATTCTTAGTATTTTTGTTGGCTATTCAGATGTAACACCTTCTGATTTATTATCAAACGATTCACATGCTTGGCTTATTTTCTGGCAAACTCGCCTTCCCCGTACAATTGCAGTCCTTTTGGTAGGCGCGGCCCTTGCTCTTTCAGGCATGATTATGCAGTTGCTTGCACGCAACCGTTTTGTTGAACCATCAACCGCTGGAACTGTTGAATCAGCTTCTCTCGGCATTCTTTTTGTGATGATTTTCTTGCCCGATATCCCTGTGCTGGGAAAAATGATTATCGCTACAATTTTTGCTATGACTGGAGCACTCCTTTTTATGTTTTTATTGCGCCAAATTCCTCTAAAATCTGGCCTTATTGTACCGCTTACAGGAATTATGCTGGGATATGTGATTGGTTCCTTAACCAACGCTATTGCTGATCATGAAATGCTGCTCCCCTCCCTTCAAGCTTATTTATTTGGCAGTTTTGCAATGATTCTTGAGGGAAAATATGAAATTTTATGGTTCTCTCTTCCTCTTTGCATCCTTGCTTATTTGACTGCTGATCGTTTTACAGTAGCTGGTCTGGGAGAAGATTTAACCAACAATCTTGGACTAAATTATCGTACTGTTATGTTCTTTGGTCTTTTTATTGTTGCGTCCATTACCGCCGTTGTTGTCTGTACAATTGGTCGAATTCCTTTCGTTGGACTGATTATTCCCAATCTTGTTGCAAATTTCATGGGTGACAATATGCGCTATACGGCTCCTTGGGTAGCAATCAGCGGAGCAGGATCAGTCTTGATCTGTGATCTTTTGGGACGAATCATTCATCCTTCTCTTGAAATACCCATTAGCACCATGATGGGAATTATTGGGAGTTTTATTTTTATGATACTGCTTTTACGCTGGAGAAAGCGTCTTGGATAAAAAGAAAGCAACAACCCTCGTCTTAACAACGCTTATCGTAATGGCGTGTACTGTAATCAGTCTTTATATGACATGGAATGTCAACATCTATACGTGGTCACTTCGTCTCACAAAACTTATCTCTCTTTTGCTTATTGCCTATGCAATTACTGTTTCTACCATTTTATTTCAAACGGTTGTTAACAATCGTCTTCTTACGCCTTCTATTATGGGATTTGATCAACTTTATATTTTAATCAAAACTGTCACGATGTATTTTTTAGGCTCTCTTTCTTTGCCGTTTTTAAATGAAGAAGGACAGCTCATTTTTGAAGCATTCATTCTCGTTCTCTTTTCAATAAGCCTTTTTCACTGGCTCTTTTCAGACAGTCTAAAAGGCCTTCATTTAACCCTCTTGATTGGTGTTATTTTAGGTGGTTTTTTTTTCAGTCTACGCATGTTCATGCAATTGCAGTTAAATCCAGATCAAATGATGAATTTAACAGACATCATGTTTGCAAATTTTAATAAATTTAATACATCACTCATAAGCTTTGCCTCAATTATTGTCTTCATTGTCAGTCTGATTGGCTGGCGTTCACGTCACCTTCTGGACATTCTTGCTCTAGGACGCAAAAACGCACTCAATCTTGGAGTTGATTATCACAAAAATGCCATAGCTATTCTTATATTTGTTTCCATTTTCGTCTCCATTTCTACAACATTAGTAGGACCCGTCACCTTTTTTGGACTGTTAGTTGCCAACCTTTCCTATGAACTTGCTCCTCAGGCAAAACACTGTGTTGTTATGCCAATTGCCATATTATTGGCTATCATTTGTTTGGTTGGTGGACAATTTATTTTAGAACAAATTTTTCATATGGCAGGACGGTTGAGTTTCATTATTGAATTTTGTGGTGGAACTGTTTTCTTAATGTTATTGATGAAGGGAAAACTAAAATGATTGAAATCAATCATCTTTCCAAGACTTACGGAGCGAGATTGATTCTTGATGATTTATGTCTTCATCTCCCCAAAGGGGGGATTATTTCTCTCATTGGTCCCAATGGTTCTGGCAAATCAACTCTTTTAATGTTGATACGGCGTCTTTTACCGCATCACAAAGGATCAATTCATATTGACGGCTTTGATATTGATAAAATGCCCCACGATGTTTTGGCGCAAAAACTTTCAATCCTGCGTCAAGATAATCCCCTGTCCTTTCGTTTAACCGTGTACGATTTAGTAAGTTTCGGACGCTACCCTTACTCAAAAGGCTGGTATAATCATGAAGATAAACAATTCATTGACAGTGCAATTAGATATTTCGGCTTACAAGATCTCAAAGACCGCTTTTTGGATGAACTTTCAGGTGGACAACGCCAACGGGCTTTTATTGCAATGGTTATCTGTCAAAATACCGATTATCTTTTGTTAGATGAACCCTTAAACAATTTAGATATGAAACACTCTGTTTCCATGATGAAGCAATTACGCCGTATAGCTGATGAACTCAAAAAAACCATTCTTATTGTTATGCATGATATCAATTTCGCATCATCTTATTCAGATATGATCGTAGCACTCAAAAATGGGAAAGTAGCTTATTGTGGAACACCTAAAGAAATTATGCAGCCAGAAATTCTTCAAGACATTTACGATGTTGATATTCGAATCAAAACAATTCATGGCGTACCTATCGCCCTTTATTATTGATAAATTCCTCTCACTTATCAATCATCATAAAGACCCATTTTTACGCTTGCCTACACTCTAAAATCTGCTAAGAATGGCGATATCCACCCTTCTGGGGAATAGTTTAATGGTAGAACAGCGGACTCTGACTCCGTCAATCTTGGTTCGAATCCAGGTTCCCCAGCCAATGTAGCTTGCCTGTATGTAGCTTGCCAGCAGGTTTTGTATAATTTGACAGTAGGTTTTGTACCAATTTATTTTTTTCAAAGAGGTTTTGAAGGATCATTTAGAGTTGCTTTTATGAGCCTTATTTTGCTCTGCTCAGGAATCGCAATTTGAGATGCTTCATCTTTTCCATCAATCCCATTATTTGACAGCTAAAATCTGTAAGATATGCATGCAGAGACCAGCAAATTTTGTCTCATTCGCATCATATTTTGTAAAAATGACCTCCTTTTCAAAGGATTTTCATTTTTTCAAAGGGTTCTCAAAGGGTCTTCAAAGACCTTTCAAAGGTCATTTAAAGCCCCCTTTCATGAATCTTTTTTTCTTTTCCTAAAGATCGCAATTTGAGATGATCAACTCTTGAGCCAGCATCGGATTATTTGATCCACATGTATAAGATGTATTCACCTCTTTTAGTTTAAATTGGCTAAAGGTTTTTCGGATCTCTGGCACATCATTGAGAGACAGAACAAACTTTCCCTTTAATTGGGCAAGCAGTGTGGACATTTTCTGGTAATCCTCTCGTTTAAACAAATCTTTGCCATAGCAATTCTCAACGCCAAAATAAGGTGGATCAAGGTAAAACAAGGTCATTGGCCGGTCATAACGCCTAATAAAATCAAACCAGTCTAAATGTTCAATGGTCACATTTGATAAACGCCGGTAAATCAGCTTTAAGAACCCTTCAAGTTTGAAAGAGTTAAACCGTGCACCACGGTAGGGATTA
>NZ_CADEAK010000010.1 GCF_902825225.1 Bartonella vinsonii subsp. berkhoffii ATCC 51672 | reverse complement strand
AGGTGAGGTTTTGCATGATGAACATGGCAATGTCATCTATGCAAAAAATGAAAATGGAGAGTATATAAAAGACAGCCATGGAAAACTAATACCTCTGTATCACTTTTTAAAAGCTGAAGATGAGCAGTATTTACAAGCAGGTTCTGATGGCAACAGGCGTATGTTCTATAATGGCATTTCAAATACACCAGATGACGCAGCGCGTAATGCCGTTCAGTTAGCTGATAATGAGCATAATCCCCTTTATTTTACATATTTTCCCCAAGCTGAAGACAAGCTCGTAGAGTTTGGGATAGCGATTTATCAGTATTTTGGGGGATGGAGTAATTCGAGCAAGAAGTACCAAAATCTGGTACTGAACTATGGCAATGATGGATTACTTATTAGTGCGCATAGCCGTGGTAGCTTAACAGTAGGTAACGGAATGCGTGATTTTGAAAAGCATGGCATCCACGGCATAGCAAAAGAAACAGATATCTATCTTTTTGGACCAGCTTATAATGCTCAAGATATGGCAAATACGCTAAATTATGTAAGTGATGGCAAGCAGGATTATGTCAATTTGGAAAATCATAAATATGACTTTGTTGGTGGATGGTTAGCTGGTCACAATCCTTATACCTTTGAACAAATACCCTCTGGTAGTAACGGCAGGAAAGAGGTGTGGAAAATATTTACGACTTATCCTACTGTCCACGCTTGTTATGGAAATGCGGATCTAGCATGTAGGCGTGCTTATGGGGATTCTTATAAGCACCGCCAAAAAATATATTCAAATAAATCAGGGAGGAAAAAATGAAACAAACCTTAAAATTATTGAGTGGGATCATGCTGTTAACTATCGCTGGGTGTAACATTGATAAGCCTCCTCCGGGGTACCTAAGTATGTGGGAGAAGCCAGGAGCAGATTTTACTGAGGTAGGAAAAGCCTTATTAGAATGTGGAATGCCAACCCCTTATGGTGAGGATTCAGAAAACAGAGAGCTAAGTATCAATGCAATAGAAACAATTCATGGCTGTATGCTTCAAGCAGGATTCCATTATAAAGATAAATGGGGGGGGGGATGGTGTGAGAATTTTAAAGAGGAAAACCTCCCCATATGTCGACCAGGCGCTGTCATCCCGCAACGAAGTGTCGAAAGGCGTTTAAATAGCCCGTTTTGTAAAAGAAGTCCAGTACAACCTGAATGCCAACCTTAAGTCTTACTGCTGCTGATGGGAAACAATCCTCCATCCTTACCTTCGCTTTTGGAATAGCGCGATTGTTTTCTCAATCCAGCATCTCAATTTAGTCCTAACTTGTCTTGAACACAGTATGGAGAGAAAATATCAACAGGCTTCCGAGCTTTTTTATCGTAAATAAATCCATTGAAAGAGGGGAAAAATGAAGAAAATCTTAAAACTATTGAGTTGCATGGCTCTGTTAAGTATCGCTGGATGTGTTAATTCAATTCCCTTACTTTCTCCAGCATTATGGAGAAATAAAATACTTTTAGAATGTGGAGTACCGGACCTTAATAAGGTTGTGGCGCTAGATTTAAATCAATTCGCCAGTATTGAAATATGTATGGCGCAATCAGGTTTTCGCCCTAGCTTTACAATACAAGATTGGTGTGGAAATCATAAATCCGAAAACCTTCCCATATGTCGTCCTGGTGCTGTCATGCCTCAGCGAAGTGTTGAGAGACGCTTAAATAGCCCTTATTGTAAAAAGCATTCAGAACAACTTGAATGCAAACCTTAAGTCTTGCTTCAGCAGAGAAATCCTTGTCCATTCTTATGTGACAAGGTTTTCTTTTTATACCGCGTCGTTATAACGTTGCTGTTTCGCTTGCTCGATTACATTCAAAAGATCCGATTGTAACCAACGCGATAAAAAGCCAAATTTTAAAGGTTTTGGGAGAGAGCCATTAGTTACATGGTGCTGGAATGTTGAAACACTCATATGAAGCAGTTTTGCACTTTCACGGTTTGTTAAAAGAATATCGTTCTCTGTCATTATAAATTCCTTTCACTATAAAAATGGCAACAAATCATAAGCATTTATTAACCATATTTTGTTCATTTTTGAATGTATTTTATTTATATAAAACAATATTTTATCATATAAAACCTTATGTGATAATTTATAAGTCTTATTGAGAAAGAATGAGAGAAAAGAGAGCTAAAGTTATCCACGGATAATGGGGTATTGCACCCCATATCTTAGGATTGACCAGTGACATAAGCTGCCCATTTATCCATATAGACACGGCGCTGTTCCAGATAATCAGTACGACGATAGGAGCGCTCTACTTGTCCTCCGACCGTATGACATAGAATGGTTTCAGCGACCTCATAGGGGGCATCGGTTGTTTCTGCTAGCCAATCGCGTAAACTAGAACGAAAACCATGGGGACAGGCTTCAATTTTATTTTTTCTCATATACGCCGCGCCATCATCGTATGTGAAAGAGGACCACGACCGGTAAGTGAAAAGATGAAATCACTTTTAGAGATACAGCGGGCTTGTTCAATAACTTTCATTGCTTCAGATGATAGGGGCACGCGAAACTCTGTTGTCGCATCACGCTTTCCTTTCATATTCTCAGCAGGGATTGTCCAGATATCATCTTCAATCTGATCTTCACGAATATGACACAAAGGATTGCTACGAACTCCTGTAAGGATAAGTAAACGCAAAGCTAAATGTTTTTATAGTTGTTGTTTTGCAGAGAAATTGATAAAAAAACCGGCACATCTCTCCAATCCATTGCCGGCCAATTTGTAGCTTTATGGTGTTATTTTCCTAAGAGAGCTTTTGTTTTTTCTATTACTTGTAAATCAACATTCAAATCTAGTGTAGCAGCATGTTTGAAATAAAGATTAAGTCGGTTTAGTGCTTTATAGGCAGTTCCAGCTTTTGTACGCCAGATAGGAGCAAGAGCATTGCATATATCTGTTTGGGTGATTTCTGAAACGGGTAAACAGCCTAATTTAGGGAAAATATGAAGTTTTAAAGGTAGAAACCAATTCCCATCTCCTTTTAATTCTGCTTTACGGCTTTCAAAAGCATCCACGGCAATCTCTTTTAAGTAATGGAGATTGCGCATTGCCTCACGCTTTTGTTTGTTGCGTTCTTTAATGGGGTCACGACCCTCACGTAAAACAGCACGCCATTGGGTTACCGATTCACGGGCTTGTTTTAAAGAGATATCTCTCAAAGCACCCAAGCCCATTACGCGACGGCGCCCATGAATGGTATACCGGTAAAGTCATTGAGCACCACCATCTTTACGCTTATGAAGTAATAAGCCGACACCATCATTATATTTGCCAGCCCCCAATGTTGCGACAGCCCTTGCATTAAGGCGGTTCATAAGAGGTATTTTTACTCCTTTCTTCTATAGCTTTTACCCACACGCCAGCCCCGCTTATGACGTGCAAGCAAGTAGTTTTGATTGATTCAACATAAACAGATTTGAAATGAGAGAATCCTACGTTATTCGGGGGTCTAATTCAATATGCAAAACAGTAAATTATCATTATAAATCAATATCTTGTATCGGCCTATCAGGCGGGGAATATTTTACCCAACTTTGTTTGGTATTTAAATCATCGTCCGCAGAGTTCTCCAGAATGAATGGTCTATGACCCTTCTCAAAACCTTTGGGTAGATATTTATTTGCAGTCAGGCACGGATGAAAACACGCGCTCTGCGCATGGTGTTCCTATAACGACAAACCGTTCTTCTACGGATCACATATCAGATCTGTTGCGTGTGAAGAAGTCTTTTTTGACTGATGAACAGTTTGCTTCTGCGATGTATGGGAGCAACGATAAGACCAACATTCAAGGTAAAGAAGCTCCGTTGCCTAAACATTCGGGTGGTTACGTTGATACGGATAATAGGCGTATGATCTCGCATATTGATTGTGAGGATGGTTGTGGTTATGTTTGGCAATTTTTATCAGGCGTTTTTGCTATGCAAGTCTAGTCTAGTGGGACGTTGTGAACGAGTTATAAAACAGAGATGAATGTTTTGGTTGGAGGTGGCAGCTGGTCCAATGATGGACGAAGCGATCTGTTCCTTCGCGGTGTATTGTCTCGTTCTTCACGGGGTGAAGAAGTAGGCGCTCGTAGATGTAGCCGCTCGCAACGTTTTGTTTAAGGAGACAACAGGGATGAGAGACTATCCAGAACATTTAAACACCAAGCAAGATTATTTGAACATGCTGGACTATGACAAGGTAGAAACGGTGAGAAGGCTAGAACAGCTTCTAGAAACGCGTTTGTATTTGGTTGCGATAAAAGAGCTTGGAGAAGAAGGGATTGAAGATGAGAGGCATAGGATTCATACGGCAACAGAAATGTCGATTGCTTCAGAGAAAGATTTGATAGAAAAGCGTTATCAATATGAATTACAGGAAAGTGAATATGCGCCGCTCTTTCAACTTGGTTTTCGTGTTGAAGAAGTAGAGCAATTAATTAAAGACAATAGGGATGAAACTGTCTAGTTTTCATTGAGATATCCCTTTTATGCCGCCTCACTTTTGTGGGGCTTTTTTTATGGAGTAAGCTATGAGAAGAATATCGAAAGAAGGTTTAGTTCTGATCAAGCAATGGGAAGGGTTACGCTTGAATGCGTATCAAGATAAGGCATGCGTTTGGACAATAGGTTATGGTCACACCAGCTCTGCGGGCAAACCGATTGTTAAGAAGGGCATGTGCATTACACAAGGGCAAGCAGAGGAAATCATTTGTAAGGATTTAAAGCAATTTGAGAAAGCGATTGAGGAAGCTGTTACGGTAAAGTTAACGGATGTGAACAGTTCGCGGCATTAGTGTCCTTTTGCTATAATGTAGGAACCAAAGCCTTTTGTAAATCTACCCTTTTAAAAAAGCTTAATAAGGGAGATTATGAATCGGTTCCAGCAGAATTACAGAGATGGAATAAGATAGGAGGCAAGCCTCTTAAAGCATTAGCAAACCGTAGAACAGTAGAAGCGGGGTTATGGGCGAAGGGATCTTATGTTTGTTTTAATTATCAATGTGCGGAAACGAAAGAGGCAACAGGACTTCTCAAAGCAGAAGCGCTCGCTCCGATTATAGGTTCTTGCTCTGGTCTTGGGGGATTATTGGCAGGCAATGGACCCATTCAATGGGTTTTAGCCGGCATAATGGTTTTAGCGGCATGCACGAGCATAGTGTTTGTAGCCAAACGGTTTCGGGAGCAGCGGTTGTGATTTTCTGGTTCAAGAAATAGTACCTGATGTTTACAGCGGCTTTAGCCGTTTTTTTATAGCTTTAGCTAAGGCATTTTACCTTGGCAAGAAAAGCGAACAGCACAAGCAGACAAAGAATGCTTTGAAGACAGCAATAAGACGGCTTGAGGTTGAAAATGAAGTTAATCAGAAAAGTGATGGTGATGTGCGCTCTGCTCTTTCTCGTTGGGTGCGCGGCAAATAGGGCTGTTTCTTGTGTTGGCTGGTTGCCGCTTTATTTAGATTCGCACGATATTGCGGTCATCAGTCCCAACCTAGCAAGAGACATTTTAAAACATAACAAGCAGGGAGCGCATTTATGCGGTTGGAAAGATGGTCGAGAAACCAAACAACAAAGATAAAGAACTTACAGAAAACGAACGACAGCTGCTTTATGAGATGATCAATACCTATCAGGGTTTAAAGATGATGTCTCGTTGCGTGAAGTGGGTGGCGTTCATTATCTTTATGTTCATTATCGATTTTGCCCGCATTATGGATGCGCTGGATAACATCCTTACACATCTCAAAAGATGGTTAACAAGGAGTTAGAAAATTCTTCTTTAAAAAGAAATTGATATCAATCATAAGTTAAACATAGTTTAATCATTAAACTTCTTAAAGAGGAAATATTATGAGTATAAAAAGTGAACTTATATCAGCTAAAGTAGATATAAATTTAAAAAACGCGTTTATGGCTATAGCTGAAAGAAAACACCGTCCAGCATCTCAAATTTTACGTGATCTTATCCGTGTTTACGTTGAAAATAACAAGATACCTAATCAGGAAACGCTTGAAACTTTTCATAAAACCGACAGCAATGATGATGTTTTTTATGCTAAAAATCTTACTGATTTGATGAAGCAACTGGATATCTAAGTATGCGTTCAGTGAGCTATTCAGGAAAGTTTAAAAAGGACGTAAAACGAGCAAAAAAGCGAGGCAAAGATATGCAAAAGCTTCTAGAAGTTATGCAACTTCTAATTCATAAGCAGCAATTGCCAGCTATTTTAAATGATTACGCATTACAAGGAAATTGGAAGCCTCGTCGAGATCTTTATACAGAGCCAGATTGGTTATTAATTTATATAGTTGATGAAGAGCGAGTCCATTTTGATAGGACAGGTACACATTCAGATTTATTTCGATAAGAAGTCGATTCTGAATCCTCAAAAAGAACTCCTGCTTCATAATACTTTATAGGGGCATATTCGAAATCCTATTCCCTCACTTTTATCCACGCATCCCTCACCTCAAAAAAACATACTTAAAACCAATAAGTTGCTTGGGATAAAAAAGAGAATGGTGCCCCCAGAGAGACTCGAACTCCCGACCCCCTGATTACAAATCAGGTGCTCTACCAACTGAGCTATAAGGGCATAACCACATAGGAGGTAGCACAAACTCACAAAAAGGAAAATAGAAAATTATCAGTTTTTATGCATATTTTTAGAAATTATACGTCAAATTATAAAATAATGAGCTTCTTTATTTTCTTATCATCCTTTATCACAATGTCAGAAATTATTTCCACATTGATACTTTATAAAAGCGTTGAGAAAAAAATGCTTTTTGCTACCAGATTCACGAATCTGAAGAATTCGATTGGCTAGAAAGATATTTTTCTAGCCAATGAATATTATAATTACCTTCTGCAACATCTTTATTGTTAATGAGATCGCGAAAGAGAGGTAACGTGGTTTTGATTCCATCGACCACAAATTCATCTAAAGCACGCCTTAACCGCATCATACATTCTAAACGTGTACGTCCATGAACAATTAACTTTCCAATCATGCTGTCATAATAAGGAGGAATGCGATAACCTGAATAAGCACCTGAATCAACGCGAATTCCTAAACCTCCTGGTGTATGAAAATGTGTAATGGTTCCTGGAGATGGCGTAAAGTTAATAGGATCTTCAGCATTAATACGACATTCAATAGCATGACCAGAGAAGCAAATGTCATCTTGTGCAACTGAAAGTTTGCAGCCTGATGCAATATGAATTTGTTCGTGAACTAAATCTATGCCTGTAATCGCTTCGGTTACAGGATGTTCAACTTGTAAACGCGTATTCATCTCAATAAAATAGAATTTGCCATTTTCATAAAGAAACTCAATAGTACCTGCTCCGCGGTATCCAAGTTGTGCACAGGCATTTGCGACAATGTCACCAATTTTTTTCCGTTCAGTCTCATTAAGCGCGGGTGATGTAGCTTCTTCCCATATTTTTTGATGACGTCGTTGAAGTGAACAATCGCGTTCTCCTAAATGAATAGCATTCCCTGCTCCATCACCGATTATTTGAATTTCAATATGACGAGGCTTTTCTAGATATTTTTCAATATAAACTGCATCATCTCCAAAAGCTGCTGCTGCTTCTGAACGGGTTGTTTTAAGAGCTATAGCAAACTCTTGTTCAGAATGGACCACTTTCATACCGCGTCCTCCACCACCGGCAGAAGCCTTAATAATAACTGGATAACCAATTTCACGAGCAGTACGTAGAGCTTCAGATTCTTCAGTGACAGCTCCGTCTGAACCAGGGACTACAGGAATTCCAAGTTTTTTAGCGGTTTTCTTTGCTTCGATTTTATCGCCCATGATCCGAATATGCGCAGCTGTTGGGCCGATAAATGTGATGTCATGGGCCTCTAGAACATCTGCAAATTTTGCATTTTCAGAAAGAAAGCCATAGCCTGGATGAACAGCATCAGCTCCTGTAATTTCGCATGCAGCAATAATTTGCTGAATACTTAAATAAGAATCGCGTGCTGGGGGAGGGCCAATACAGACACTCTCGTCAGCAAGACGAACATGCATGGCATCAGCATCAGCAGTGGAGTGAACGGCTACAGTCTTTATTCCAAGCTCTTTGCAGGCTCGTAGTACGCGAAGAGCAATTTCTCCCCGATTAGCAATGAGAATTTTTCGAATCATAGTTGCCCCTCGCTTTATTCAACAACAATAAGTGGTTCACCAAATTCAACGGGTTGCCCATCTTGAACAAAAATAGCAGTCACCGTTCCTGAGCGTGGTGATGGAATTTGGTTCATTGTTTTCATTGCTTCAATGATAAGTAAAGTCTGTCCTTCAGAAACATTTTGTCCTACTACTACAAAAGGTTGTGCACCTGGTGAAGGTGCAAGATAGGCTGTCCCAACCATTGGGGATGTTATTGCATTTTTTGATTTGTCTTCTTGTAGAGGAGTTTCAGTCGTTGGGATAGGAGGAGAAGTTACAGCAGCAGGAGGGGTGGAAATAGGGGCATAAATTGTTTGTTCAGGAGTGACTGGGGTGTTTTGACGGGATACACGAATACGCAGTTCACCTTGTTCAAGTTCAATATTCGTTAAATTTGTATCATTTAAAATTTCAGCGAGGTCTCGGATAATGTTCGTATCAATTGCGGTATATTTTCCCGCATCCATTTTTTTTGTTGCCATTTTATTTTTCACTCCTTGATCAATGAAGATCGTCACTATTTAATTGTTATGATCAAATATCTCTAGACTACGGATAACCTTTTTAAAGGCTTCTGTTAAAAGCTATGTATTTTTAAAGCATTATATTTTGCAGTTTTAACCCAGTATCTGCTGTATGAACTCACATTTATAAGCCTGTTACTCAAAAAGAGAAAGCATAAAATTATTTCATGTATGGTATTCTTCATCAAGTTGATGAGATAAAGAAAAGATATTTACTGCACATTTTTGATGGATTCTTTTAAAATATCTTGGCTCACGGCTCCAATGAGTATTTTATCACCAATAATATAAGAGGGCGTCCCTGTGATATTGAGAGCAGAGGCAATTTGAATATTTTCTTTAAAGGAATTTTGAAGATTGAAATCCCTTATTGCATTGCGCAGTTTTTTTTCATCTGCTCCTAATGAAACTGCTATTTTTATAGCTTTAGCCTCATTTGCGCGACTTTTACTAGTTAAAAGCGCTCTATGAAACTGAGGATATTTTTCTGGAAATTGTTTTCGAAAAGCGTAGGCAACAGTATGTGCCGCCATAGAATCAGCTCCCAAAATTGGTAGATCTTTAACAATAACCCGTAGATCTGGATCCTCTTTTATTAAGTTTTCTATGTATGAATAGGACATTTTGCAATATCCACAATTGTAATCAAAAAAATCAACAAGCACTTTCTTACCATTTGGATTTCCCAAAACAGCATCATGAGGAGACTGAAAAATTTCCTTTTTAAACAAATTGATGATGGAAGCTTGTTTTTGAGCCGTTTGTTCGCTGTTCTTTTCCAGCTTTTCTTGGAGGATAAGCTGCATTTCGATCATAATCTCTGGATGAGTGAGTAAATAATCCCTTACAATATTTTGAATATCGTGATCATTGATAAGTGGTATAAGCTTTTTTTTAAGCTTAGATAAGAAAGTGGGATCTTCTAGAAGCTGTGTCTTAAGTTTTTCTGAGCTGAAATGATTTGCTGTTTTCTCGTGTGATATTGCGTTTGATGAAAAAGAAGAAAAGGTCAAAATACTCAACAGAGCTGTTGTTAAAAATTTTGAAATGAGCGTTGTTTTTGAGTGTTGGGGCTGATAGGTCATCATTTATATGGCTTCATATTCCTATTGTAATGTTGAGTAAATTTATATGAGAGCTATTGTCTATATGCAATAAGATATTTAACTATAGTGTAAATCTAATAGGTTGCAGAGAAAATATCAATTTTTTTCTAAGGAGCTTTCATATAAAGCATATTTTACGATAATACTGTTTTTTACAGTGGCTGAATTTTTCGTTTTTTTATCAGATGTTTTTTTTAATTCTGTAATATTAAAAATATTTTTATGCGTATTTATTATGGGAAAAAAGAACGTAACAATTCGATTAAGAGCATTGGCATTATCTTTTAGCTGTTATCTTATTGAGTATAGTAGAGCAAATTAAATAAATGATGAAAAATAAAATGATGAAAACCACAACGCATTACGACCTGTTTATCATTGGTGGAGGAATAAACGGATGTGGATTAGCAAGGGATGCAGCTGGACGCGGATTTAAAGTGGGATTGGCGGAGATGAATGATCTTGCGTCAGGGACATCAAGTGCATCGACAAAGCTTATTCATGGTGGTCTTCGCTATCTTGAACACTATGAGTTTAAACTTGTTCGTGAAGCGTTAAAAGAACGCGAAATTATTTTGCGGATGGCTCCACATATTGTGCGTCCTTTACGTTTTATTCTCCCTTATCATAAAGAGTTACGTCCTGCTTGGATGTTGCGTATGGGGCTTTTCATTTATGATTATTTAGGAAACTGGAACCAAAAACTGTGGCGCAGTAAAAAGGTTAATTTTTCAAAAGATTTTTGTTCTACGCTTAAGGAAGAGTATCAGAAAGGTTTTGAATATTCTGATGCAAGAGTAGATGATGCGCGTTTGGTAATTGCTAATGCTCGTGATGCAAAAAAGCAGGGCGCCGATATAAAAGTGCGCACAGAAATTCTCTCTTTAAAGAGAGAAGAAAAAAAATGGCTTATAATTCTTCGAAATAAATTAAACAGCAAGGAATATTGCGTTACAGCTTCTTATGTTGCGAATATGACAGGGCCTTGGATTAATCATATTTTGGAAAACGTATTAAGCTGTAAGGAGAAGCCGCCCGTACGGCTTGTTAGGGGGTCTCATATTCTGGTTCCTAGGCTTTATGCTCATGACCGTGCATATATTTTTCAAAACGGTGATGGACGTATTATATTTTCTATTCCATATCAGGAAAAATTTACACTGCTTGGAACGACGGATTGTGACTATCAGGGTGATCCTGCTAATGTCTGTATTACGGATGCAGAGATTGATTATATTTGTACAGCAGCGAGTGAATATTTTATACAACCAGTATTGCGTGAGAATATTGTCTGGACTTACTCTGGTGTTCGTCCGCTGTATGATGATGGAGCTTCAAAAGCACAAGAAATTACACGTGATTATGTTTTAAAAGAAATGAGTACAGAAAATATGCCACCGCTTCTTAATCTTTATGGTGGTAAGATTACGACCTATCGTAAGCTGGCTGAAGATGCAATGAAATTTGTTGAAAAAGCGCTTGGGATGAAAGGAGCTCCATGGACAGAAAATTCAACGCTTCCCGGAGGTAATTTTCCATATAATAAGCTAAATACACTTGAAAATAAGATCGCTCTTTTGATTCCAGATTTAGATGATTTTACATATCGCAGACTTGCGCGCTCTTATGGTTCGGAGGCTTTGGTGATATTTGCAAATGGGAAGGCAGATATGGGAAAAAATTTTGGTCATGGACTTTATGAAGTAGAAGTCAAATGGTTAATAGAAAAGGAGTGGGCTAAAACATGTGAAGATGTGTTATGGCGTCGTTCAAAACTTGGGCTTTTGTTTAAGAAGAAAGAGATTGATGCTCTTTCCGCTTATATGCAAAGCCAAAAAGAGAGCGAACAAGATTTATAGAATTAAGCTTTACACGAGCACCTTATTGTAAAATTTATTGGCACGATAAACTGAAAAACTTTGAAGGGAAATAAGCTATAATGATGTGTGTGAGAAGCTTTCATTTATTATTTTGTGAGACTCAAAATATTTTTGATACTGTCTACTTTAGAATGTCGTTAAGTCCTTCAAGAACTATGTGAGTGACAGGAAGTACTATTCAAATACGTTTTTTAGGTACAATTTTATTTCTTACAACATCAGTTGCATGGCCATGATATTAGGAAGTCTTGTTCTATTCGCAACGTTCTGTTGTCTTTTTTTGGTTTTTGGAAAATTTAGATGATTTGAGGAAGAGAGTTGGATAGAGAGCGTATTTTTTTTCTAAGTAATGGTAAATGGAATAAAACTTTCTGTGAGTGGAAAAGAGCGGAGATCTAGTATGAAGGGGAAATACTTAATAGAGATGAGAGACTAAGCTCTTATGATAACTTATAGTTCTCCATCATCAGTAAAATTTGCGGTAGCACCAATGTTGGGCTGGACAGATCAACACTGTAGATTCTTTTATCGCCTTTTAACAAAAAAAGCTCTTCTTTATACTGAAATGATTGTAGCTGATGCTGTAATCCATGGTGTTCGTGAACAACTATTGACTTTGAATGATAAAGAACATCCGATTGCCTTGCAGTTAGGAGGGGCAAATCCGAAGAAATTGGCAGAGGCTGCTAGAATTGCTGAAGAATTTGGTTATGATGAAATAAATCTCAATGTTGGTTGCCCTTCAAATCGGGTTCAAGCAGGTGTATTTGGTGCTTGTTTGATGTTACATCCTAATATTGTAGCAAATGCTGTAGAAGCGATGAAACAAGTCGTTACGATACCTGTAACGGTCAAATGTCGTATGAGTGTGGATGAGCAGGATGAAGAGTTAGCTTTAGATCTTTTAGCCGATCAGGTTTGGAATGCTGGGTGTGATGCCCTTTGGGTCCATGCACGAAAAGCTTGGTTAAAAGGATTAAGTCCAAAAGAAAATCGCAATATTCCTCCACTTAAGTATGAAAGAGTTTATAAATTAAAACATAAATATCCTCATAAATTTATTGGGATAAATGGTGGAATTAAATCTATTTATGAGATCAAAAAACATTTGACTTTGTGTGATGCTGTCATGGTTGGTCGACAAGTTTATCATGATCCAGCTTTATTAAAACATGTTGATTTTGAAATATATGGTGAGTTGCAGAGTGAAATGAGTGATAGTGATCTTATTGAAGCCATATGTGATTATGCTGCTCGACATATCGCATTAGGAGGGCGGCTTTCCCATGTGACACGTCATATGATCGGTTTATTTCATGGGCGGGATGGAGCACGCCGATGGCGGCAAATATTATCCAGTGATGCAACAAAAACCGATGCAGGTGTGCATATTTTAAAAGAGGCTTTTTCTGCCCTCATTTAACAACAGTTTACAGATTGCTCTCTCTCTTAAAGTTTTATTTCTTTACAAATTTTAAAAAATTCAGATTAAAAAATTTCATAAAGCTCTCAATCTTTATTATGAAGAGAATGTTAGTATGGCATGTTAAACAGTATACTGATGAAGGTTATGCAATGTGAAAATAAATTAAGACTATAATTTAAAAATATATAATAAGATATTGATAACATTTAGTTTACAAATCATTAAAATAGTCACTTTGTTGAAAGATATCATGCAAAAATAATTTTACTAACAAGATTTAATGTTCTTAAAAAGCGGCTTTTAAAAAACCAACAAATTATTCATATCCTGTATATATGATGAGATTCTCATTAAACATTTTAGATTTGAAAAGGTATCTCCATGACCGTTAGTCCATTTGATGATTTTCGTGCTTTACTCACAAATTTACCTATTGCAGATGCATTTTCTGTGACTTTGGCGAAAAAACGGCAAACAGAATTAACGAAAACTCAAGGGGCACTAGGAAAATTAGGAGATATTGCTGTTTGGTATGCTGGATGGAGAGCAACAGAAAAGCCTATCGTAAAGCGCCCTTTAGTTGCTATTTTTTCTGGAAATCATGGTGTTACAGAAGAAAATATTACACCATTTCCACAATCTATGACACAAAAGATGGTACAAAATTTTTCAACTGGTGGGGGTGCTATTAATCAAATTTGTATAGCTTATGATCTTGGATTGAAGATTTTTGATTTAGCATTGGAATATCCCACAATGAATATTACCAAGGATGCAGCAATGGATGAGCGTAGTGCAGCTGCTACAATGGCATTTGGAATGGAATCCATTGCTGGTGGGACAGATCTCCTGTGTATAGGTGAAATGGGCATTGGAAACACAACAATAGCTTTAGCTTTATGTCTAGCGTTATTTGGTGGAGAAGTTGAGGAATGGGTAGAAAGTGAAATAAAATCTGAAGGAGAATTCTATCAGCGTAAAATAGCAGCAGTTAAGGCAGCAATTTCTTTACATAAGGATTATTTAAATGATCCTTTTGAAATAATGCGTCGTTTAGGTGGACGTGAGATTGCTGCCATAGTTGGTGCTATTTTAGCGGCAAGAATAGAAAAAATACCAGTTATTTTGGATGGTTTTGTAGCAACAGCAGCAGCAGCGCTACTTTATAAAATGCATCCTAGGGCTCTTGATCATACTCTGATTGGGCATGTTTCTTCTGAATCTGCACATCGTAAACTTTTAGAAAAAATTGGCAAAGAACCGCTTTTAGATCTAGAGATGAGTTTTAGTGAAGGGACAGGGGCGGCCATGGCAGCGGGTATTGTCAAGGCTGCTATTTTGATGCATACACAAATGGTGGCTGTTGAATAAGGAGAGATAGTGTATTAGAAGAATCTTTTAAGAACTTTATCCGCTTATTTTTTCTTGCAATTTTATATAACTGAGTGGAAGTTCTGTTGTGTATTTAATTTGTTCCATTGCAAAAGAAGATGAGACATCGCGAATATCAATTTTAGTAGTTAATTTTTTATAAAAAAGATCATAAGCTTCGATATTGGGAACGACAACACGTAATAAATAGTCAATATCTCCACTCATTCGATAAAATTCGATGACTTCGCGGAATTCTCGAACAATTTTTGAAAAACGCTTAAACCATTCATGGCTGTGTGTATTTGTGCGAATAGAAACAAAAACAGTAATGTGTGCGTTACTTTCTCTGGAGAAAGAACAGCAACACGACGTTGAATAACACTATCTTCTTCAAGTTTTTGGATTCTGCGCCAGAAAGGAGTGGTTGAAAGTCCAATTCTTTTAGCGATATCAGCGACAGAAAGTGTTGCATTTTCTTGTAAGAGATATAAAACTTTTCGATCAAAGCGATCCATATTTTTCTCGATTCAGTTTATAAAAATTCACGTATTAAACTCTGTAGGTACACAATAAGCTCTTCGTTAAACCATGAGTTTTTCTGTAACCAAGAAGTGTTTCGCCATGATGGGTGAGGTAAAGGCATGACATGATAGCCTCGAGGTTGACGTATGGAAAGAATATTTCTCCAATCACTGACGGTTGCTGAAACAGTTTTATGTCTTAACTCAGTAATATGCCACTTTTGTGCATAACTTCCAATAGCAAGGACAAGCTTTATTTGTGGCATAGCGTGAAATATTTTTTCATGCCATATTTCATGACATTCACGTCTTGGAGGCAAATCATATTTATTTTGATCATAGCCTGGAAAGCAAAAGCCCATAGGGACAATAGCAAAATGAGATCTATTATAAAATTCCTCCTTTGTTACGTTGAGCCAATTACGCAATCTTTCACCAGAACGATCATTAAAAGGGATAGAAGTTTCATGGACACGCAATCCAGGTGCTTGCCCTGCGATTGCAATCGAAGCTGTATCAGATAAATAAACGACCGGTTTTGGTTCATGAGGAAGAGGAGGGAGATAATAGGGATGTTGGATACAAGTGCGACAGGAATAAATTTCCTTTTCAAGTTCAATAATTGAGTTATAGTGTGGTTGCTTCATTGGCAGATACAAGGTTAAAGAATATTTTTCTTATTCTGTTCGAGGATGTGCTTTTCGCCATTCTTTTGGTCGTTGGAAATTTGATTGCCATATCCCTTTTTTTGTCTTTTTGGCTTTTTGCTCTTCTTCAGGATAGTCATAGTAACTTACAGCCCAACCATTTTGTACAAGTGTTGCGTTGATGTTGCTGATTTCTTTTGTTTTACATGTTGCAAGGCTACGGCGATATTTATCTTTTTTATGCCAGTAACATCTAACAAGTTGATTTGCTGTGAGTTGTTCTAAGTATTTTTTTGCCTCGAGCCCACAAGGATAGCGTGCATCTTTTTTACCACAGAATTGGTGGAGTTCAGGAGCATCAATTCCTGCAAGCCGGATTGTAACAGAAGAAATCATGATTGAATCGCCATCAATAATGGAGGCATGACCTTCGACAAATGCTTTAGAAGAAGAATATTCTTTTTGAGAGAGTGTTTGATTATGCTTAAAATAAATCGTTATAATGATAAAAAAGGTCGTAGCGACAAAAAAGCTAAAACCGATAAACTTTAAATTAAAGCCTCTTGAATTAAAATGGTATTTTTTTTCATGAAATAAAAAAACTGCCATTATAACATGTTTGATTGAATGAGAAGCACTCATAGTTTTTATCAAATTTTCCATTTCCTCGATAATATCTCATGATAATAAGAAAATCTTTTTATATATGAGCCTTGTGTTTCGGTTACATAAGCAGATCAAATGTAATATCGTGATAAGACGTATGACTATAATAAAAATAGGCAACCAGAAAATAAGTCAACCTATCCAAGTTCATATAAAACGTGCAGATTACAGATATAGTATTTCTTTAACTTAAAAAAAACACCCCTCAAGAGAATGATTTTGAAGAGGAATAAAACTGTATTGATTTTCAACTGCAAAACCCATCGGTTAAGTGGTACAATCCGTTATTTAATTTTTGTTTCTTTAAATTCGACGTGTTTTTTCACAACTGGATCATATTTACGTTTACTCATTTTGTCAGTCATTGTACGGCTGTTTTTCTTTGTGACATAGAAAAAACCAGTATCTGCAGTTGATAAAAGCTTGATCTTAATGGTTGCTGCCTTAGCCATAATTTAGGAATCCTATTTATACTGAAAACGATATTATCTTGCTATCAAAATCTATTTCTCATGTAATCAGATTTTTTGCCAACACTACGGATGTTCTAAAAAAAGTCAAGAGCTGATTAATTTCCTTATGCATTGTACAAACACTAAAATAATATATAAGCGAAAAAACTCATCACTGTTTTTGAAAAATCAACTGGTTTAAAGATATCTCATACTCTGTCTCGAATGGTTGAACCATATTGGTTTCATAACAAAAAAGCAGAGTAAGCAGGAGCAAGTTTATGCGCTTTGTGATACACCCATTAGATAAGCAAGCCCGATTGTATAAAGACGTGAAATTACATTAGAGGGAAAGAGAGCAAATATCAAAAGCCATTGATGTTTTATTATCTATGGGACCATAAAAGTTCCACCAAATCCTAAAGAGAGTGCAGCCCATTAGTGGAGAGCGATGATCTTTTCCATGATTGTTTATAAATTCGGATAGGGATTAGTGAAAATATTACCAAAGCTGTGTATTGCCAATAAAATGTGCAGCTTATTTTATTATACTCATGGATAAACTGTGTTATAAGAAATAAATTTTCCATTTGGACAATACTATAATAAATACTGTCATTATTGAATTGGAAAGGGGCAAAATAGCATGTAGGGGTTCTTTTTTAAAACCCGCTTAATTTTTAAGCCACAATTTTTCCAGTACAATAAAGATGCAGCCAGTAGTAAAAGATCTGCGTTTTTGTGTCCTTACTTTCGTGAATAGTATGAAACCTCATATAAATCTTGAAATGAACACAATTCAAATTGCTTTGCAAAATAAAACAGAAACTTAGAAAGCTTCAATATTCTATGTGCCATTATTGTTTTAACAATACCTAGAGGAGATTCGAGCAGTAAAGATGGCTATAATAAATTTTAGCAGATTCCGCCAATTGTTCTGCTATAGCTAATGGTGGTATTCTTTGAAATATTTTGCTCAGTTATTAGAAGTTAAATCAGTTGAGTGCAATGCTATTCCAACAATATCCATGATTGTAATGGTTGCAGATAAAACATCATTTTAAAGATTCAAAATGGTTTAGCATGAGGAGAGCTTAATTACTGCTTTTTTCATTCGACTGATGAAAAGTTTATTTATAATGAAAGAAATATAAATTTTGCATATTTTTTAATTTATTTAACAGAGAAATCTCTTCTATAATTATATTATTGTTAATTAAATAATATAATTATAATTTTATAAATAAAAATATTATCTAATATTATTTATTCTGTTTAAATGTTCTCTATTTTATTATTTTTTATATTTAATTAATATTTTTTCCCATAAAAGCTGTGTCTTTGTTTTTTCGTTATAAATTTGCTCTTATGGTAGGATGTAGATGAAAAGGCTATTGGACGAGGTGCTGTTAAGAGCTCAAAGCATAAGGCACCAGCAAAAGGCTGTACTGTTATCAGCTTCACTTCTACTTTATCACTGAGTTGGTAGCCTTTGTGGCTACGCTTTCCTACAAGAATATGCTGGACTTCATCAAAGTAATAATAATCATTTTTAAGAGTAGAAATAGGCACAAAACCATCCGTATTGAGTTTATCGAGTGAGATAAAAAGACCTGCTTTTGTAACTCCTGAAACACGGCCTGTAAAAGTACATCCGATTTTGTTGGTTAAATAATGTGCAACAAGCCTATCAATGGTTTCTCTTTCAGCGATCATTGCACGGCGTTCATAGAGAGAAATTTGTGTGGCGATTTCTGTAAGATTTTCTTCTTGTATGTCTGTTAATTGGTCATTCCCTAGTTTTAGGGCTTTAATGAGTGCACGATGAATAATAAGATCAGCATAACGACGGATCGGTGATGTAAAATGTGTATAGTTATGTAAGTTCAAACCAAAATGGCCGATATTTTTAGGATGATACTCGGCTTGAGATTGTGTACGCAAAATAACCTGATTGACCAATTCCTGTTGTTGGGTGTTCATGACTTTTGCTAAAATGCTATTAAGGCGTGCTGATGTAAGTTCTACACCTCGAGAGAGTGATATACCTAAACTTTGAAGAAAATTTCGCAGTATTTCTTGCTTTGCAAGAGAGGGTTTATCATGGATACGATAAATGAAGGGCTGATGATGTTCTTTTAATGTTTCAGAAGCGGAAATATTCGCTTGTATCATGAATTCTTCAATCAAACGATGTGCTTCTAGATATGTTTCACTTACAACATCTTTGATGCATCCATCTTGATCAAGAATAATCTTTTTTTCTGCTATTTCTAATTCCAGAGGTTGTCGGCGATTTCGTGCGATTTTTAGACACCCATAAGCTTGCCATAATGGTTGTAAGACATTTTCTATAAGAGGAGCAGTTTTTTTAGTTATCTTTCCCTCAATGGCTAATTGTACCTCTTGATAAGAGAGTTTAGCTATCACACGTATCATAATTCGATGAAAACTATGTCTTAATTTATGACCTTTTGAATCAAAAATCATACGAACAGCTAAAGCCGGTCTTTCTTTTCCTTCACGTAAAGAACATAAATTATTAGAAATTTGTTCTGGGAGCATTGGCACAACGTGATCAGGAAAATAAATAGAATTGCCCCGTTTTAATGCTTCTTTATCTAAAGCACTTCCCGTTTTTATATAGTAAGAAACATCTGCAATTGCGACGACAAGAATCCAACCGCTAGGATTTGCAGGGTCTTTATCCTTTGTTGCATAAACGGCATCATCATGATCTTTTGCATCTGAAGGATCAATTGTAACAAGCGGCAATTGTCGCCAATCTTCACGATTTTCTATCTTGGCAGGTTTTATATGTTTTACTTGTTCAAGAACCTCTTCAGGAAAAATATAGGGAATTCCTTTGGAAAGAAGCGCAATCATTGATAGTGTTTTTTTACTCTCAATACGTCCTAAAACGTTTTTTATTTGTGCGCTTTTCAATCCATAACCAGTATTTTTTTTAATTTCGACTTCAACAAGATCGCCAGATTCTATCCTCATTTTTGAAGATGATTCAGAGGTATCAATAATGAGTTCATTCGTTTTACGATTTATAGGGTCAAGGCGCCATTGATCAGGTTTTAATTTTCGGACAACACCAAATGTAGTCTTTGGTGATACATCAATTTTACGAATAATTCGTCCTATATAAGCAGAGCTTTGAGGCGTTTTATTTCGAAAAATTTTTACAAGAATATGATCTCCAACGCCAACGCTTGCCCCTTTTATGCGAGGAAAAGAACGTATTACGATATTTGGTTTTGTATCCCCTTCCCATTCAAAAGGTTGTGCGATAAAATCACCATCTTTATCACGCCCGCTGATTTTTACGACAGCAACTGGTGGTAATTTTTCTCTACTTATTTCCTTTTTACGCTGTTTTAATATAAGATCTTGGTCCTTTAACTCACGTAAGATATCTCTTAACCAGATGCGAGAATTGCCTTTTAAGTTAAAGGCTTTGGCAATTTCACGTTTACTTGATCGGTCAGGATTCTCATGAATAAAGGAAAGAATTTCTGTTTTGTTAGGCAGCCGTTCCATATTGAATGGGTGGAAATATTTTGTTTTCTTTTCACCTTTAGCCAAGATTTATGTCTCTTTTTTTGAAGAAGAAGCTCTTTTTGAAGTTGTTTTTTTGCCGGATGCTTTAGAGGATATAAGTTCTAATGCTTCTGAAAGTGTTACACTAATTGGATCTTTATCTTTTGGCAATGTTGCATTAATTTTACCCCAATTAACATATGGACCGTAACGTCCATTGTGCACAGTAATGGTTCCCCCATCTGGGTGATTTCCTAATGTTGCGAGTGCTGTTGGTGTTGTTCTACTGCGCGTTGTTTTATTTCCTTGTTTTTCAGCAAGCACTGTAACAGCGCGATTAATACCAATATCAAAAACTTCATCGGTATGAAGAAGAGGAGCAGACTTGCCATCATGTGACAGATAGGGACCATAACGTCCAATAGTGGCTGTAATCATTTTGCCTGTTTCAGGATGAATGCCAATTTTACGGGGCAATGATATTAAGGCCAAGGCTTTATCAAAGGTTATAGTTTCTGCTTGCCATTCTTTTGGTAGTCCTACACGCTTAGCTTCTTTGCTTTCACCGAGTTGAATATAAGGGCCAAAACGACCATTACGAAGAGAGATATCTTTTCCTGTTTCAGGGTCGATACCAAGCATAAGTGGTTCATCATTACGCATGGCATCATTTTCTTCTCCTGTCTCTGTTCCAAGTTGGCGGGTATATTTGCATTCGGGATAATTAGAACAGCCAACAAATGCACCATAACGCCCTAACTTTAAGGATAACTGACCATTTGTACAAAGCGGACAAGAGCGGACATCACTTCCATCTTCACGGAGAGGAAAGGCGAGAGGTGCTAATGTTACGTTTAAAACGTCAAGAACATTGGTTATACGGAGTTCTTTTATATTGGTAATAGATGCGTTAAATTCATCCCAAAAATCACGCATTACATCTTTCCAAGAAAGTTTTCCATCCGATATAAGATCCAGTTTTTCTTCAAGATCTGCTGTAAAACCATACTCTACATAGCGATTAAAGAAATTTTCAAGAAAGGCTGTAACAATACGTCCTTTTGCATTAGGAATAAGCTTTCGTTTATCCATGACAATATATCCACGATCACAAAGTGTGGACAATGTAGATGCATAGGTTGAAGGTCGACCAATTCCTAGCTCTTCAAGCTTTTTAATGAGGGAAGCTTCAGAATAACGAGGAGGTGGTTCTGTGCTATGTTGTATAGCTTCAACTTTTTCTTTTGTAAGCGATTCGCCTGCGTTAATTTGTGGCAAACGTGTTGTTTCATTTTCTTCACTGGTTTCTTCTTCTCGTTGATCAGTGTAGACAGAAATAAAGCCATCAAAACGAATAACAGAACCTGTTGCACGTAAATTTGCGTTATTTTCTCCTTTCTGTGCTTCAATTTCAACAGTTGTGCGTTCAATTTCAGCAGAACACATTTGGCTAGCAATAGCGCGCTTCCATATCAGCTCATAGAGTTTTGCTTGATCGCTATCGAGGAAATTTCGTACATAATCGGGAGTGCGTTGAAAATCTGTTGGGCGGATAGCTTCATGCGCTTCTTGTGCGTTTTTTGCTTTTGTTGAATAAAAGTGTGGTTTTTCAGGAATATAGTCATTACCAAAGGCTTCATGAATCACTCTTCGTGCTGACTCAATGGCTTCTGGTGCTATTTGTACACCATCGGTACGCATATAGGTAATAAGCCCTGCCATTTCACCATTCATTTCAACGCCTTCATAAAGTTTTTGAGCAACTTGCATAGTACGAGAGGCTGAAAAACCTAATTTTGAAGAGGCCGCTTGCTGTAAAGTGGATGTTGTAAATGGAGGAGAAGGATTTCTCTTTGTTGGTTTTGCTTCAACACTGAGTGTGCGATATTTTGCTCCCTCCAACATAATGCGAATTTGATCTGCTTGCTCTTGAGATTGAATGTCAAGTTTGCCAATCTTTTTTTGATTAAACATTGTTAATCTTGCTTGGAAACCATCATTTCGGATGGTTTTTAAGTTTGTTGTAAGAGACCAATAATCTTCTTTGATAAAATGTTCTATTTCTGACTCACGATCACAAATAATACGCAATGCAACGGATTGAACGCGACCAGCTGAACGTGCACCGGGAAGTTTACGCCACAAAACAGGGGAGAGTGTAAAACCAACAAGATAATCAAGAGCACGACGTGCAAGATATGCATCCACGAGTGATATATCAATATCACGCGGATTGCTCATGGCATCAAGCACAGATTTTTTGGTAATAGCATTGAACACAACCCGTTTAACAGGTTTATCCTTTAAAACTTTTTTTTGACGAAGAATATCCAGAATATGCCATGAAATGGCTTCTCCTTCACGATCAGGGTCCGTTGCTAAAATGAGACTATCGGCATCTTTGACGGCTTTTGCTATTTCATTTAAGCGCTTAGTGGCAGCAGAATCTACACTCCATTTCATAGAAAAATCTTGATCGGGTAAAACAGAGCCATCTTTTGCGGGTAAATCACGAACATGTCCAAATGATGCAACGACTTTGTATTGAGATCCAAGATACTTATTAATTGTTTTTGCTTTTGCTGGAGATTCAACGATAACGATATTCATAATTTTACCCGAATGTTGAAATAAAAATCTTTCTTATAAACTCCTTTCATAGGAATAGCTAATGGCAATTTATGAAGAGCACATAAAAAAATATTAGCCATATAAAAAACATTAATATTGTACAACTTGTAATTGTTATTATTAAAATACACCCTATATAGAATTACATGATTTATTTTCCACTGTTAATACAACAACATACAGCGAAATAATAAGATAACGTCTATTGAAAAGTAGGAGGGGAAATACTGAGGGATAGAGGATTATGTTTATAAATCAATTAAAAGTTATCCAATATATTACAGATATGTCAAAGCAAATGAATCAGATGGCGCGTCAAGCACATAGCCCACTTTTAGCGTTGCTTTTGGATATGGTTGCCAAAGAAGGACAAAGCATTATTAATAGTGCGGAGGCTCTTGGAGAAGATCCAAACGCGACAATGACACATAACCACCAGAGTGTCGAATAAGCTTTCCAGCAAGCTCGAGCTCTACCAGCAAGAGGTAAAGATTTGGAAGTGAAACACCTGAATGGGTGCGGAGTGTTTCTAAATCGATTGGAGTTGTTGAAAGGGCGGAGAGAACAGCTGTGCGTTCTTTATCATCTCGAAGTGGAGAGAGACTACAGGCTTTTTCATCAGGTGAATGAAAACATTCCTTTTCGAATTGCAAAGAAGCTGATTCTTCAAAAAAATTGAGTTGAGAATGTGTGGGAGTTGAGGTTAATGGTGTGAGTGCTTCTATGATATCAGAAGGATGTGTGGTAAGCAAAGCGCCATCTTTAATAAGATTGTTTGTACCAATAGATCTTGGATCAAGTGGAGATCCTGGAATGGCAAAGATCAATCGCCCCATTTCGGCCGCTTGACGTGCGGTAATTAAGGAGCCTGATCGTATAGCGGCTTCTACAACTAAAAGTCCAAGAGATAGAGCTGCAATAATACGGTTTCTTCTTGGAAAATCAATAGCACGCGGTTTCCAAGCAATAGGCATTTCACTGATAATAGCTCCACCGTTAGCAATAATATCCTCGTACAATTTTTTGTTTTCAGGAGGATAGATGTGATCAATTCCACCAGCCATTACTGCGGCTGTGCCCGTTAACAGACTTGCTTGATGTACGATGCTATCAATTCCACGAGCGAGTCCAGAAATTGTTGTAAAGCCAGCATCACCAAGAAAATGAGCGAATTGAGAGGCAAGCTTTTTACCGGCCGCTGAGGCATTTCGAGATCCCACAATTCCAACAGAAGGTGTCTGAAAAACGGAAACATTGCCTTTTATGGCAATAAGCGGTGGTGATGCTTCTATCACTTTAAGAAATGCTGGATAATCTGGTTCTCCTATACCAACAAAGCGAATACCTAACCTTTCGGCTTCTTGCATTTCTTTTTCTGCATCTTCTCTTGTTGTTATCCGAAGAGAGGTAGAGAGACCACCTTTTCTAATCAGTTCAGGAAGTGCAGCTAAAGCATTTTCTGCTGTTTTATAATGATCAATAAGATTGCGAAAACTTACTGCTCCAATATTTTCACTCCGCAACAACCGTAACCAATTTAGACGTTGACGATCTGTGAGAAGGATTCCTTTATTTGTCCCCGTTTTGCGTGCCAATCTTGCTTTCTTTCCCAATTAATAATCTACCGATATTGGCATGATGTTTTATAATCACCAATATACTCATAGCTAGGAGTATACAATGCGCATAGAAATAAGGATAGGAAAAATAAAAAAAGATTGGAGTGATGACCACAGCAATGAGTGCGGATAATGAAGAATAGCGTATACATAAAAAAATCACCATCCATACAACAATGAAAACAATTGCTGCTGGCCAGTAGAGCCCTAAGCACACACCAAGATAGGTAGCAACACCTTTGCCGCCTTTAAACTTAAGCCATATGGGGAAAAGATGTCCCAAGAAGGCAAAAAAACCAGCCAGTGAATTAACAATACCATTCTCTATCGGAGTACTTAAAGATTTTATTATAAGAACAACAACAGTTCCCTTCAAGATATCGCAAGCAAGTGTGAGAGCGGCAACTTTTTTATTTCCTGTGCGTAAAACATTTGTAGCTCCAATATTTCCAGAACCAATAGTTCTCACATCGCCAAGTTTAGCCAAACGCGTAAAAAGTAGACCAAATGGGATAGAACCAATGAGATAAGACAACAGAAAAACAAACCATGTCCAAAATTGAAAAAATATTTCACCTTCATTCATGAAAAATCTCATTTCGTTTGTTGATCGACTTTAAAAATTGATCGCCCTTTGACAAAGGTTTCAAGAACACGTCCTTGGAACGGTGTATTTTCAAAAGGTGTATTTTTCGCATATGAATACAACTTCTCTGTAGAAACGACCCATGGTTCATGAAGATCAAGCAAAATAAGGTCTGCATAAGCACCTTTTTTGAGTGTTCCTGCATTGAGTCCAAAGAGTTTTGCGGGTGTCGTTGATAAAAGTTCAGTGAGACGTAGAAGGGAGATGCTTTCATCATGATAAAGGCGTAAAGTGGCACTCAATAAGGTTTCCATACCAATGGCGCCAGCAGATGCTTCATTAAATGGTAAATGTTTTGTATCAAGATTCTGAGGATCATGAGAAGAAACAATAATATCTACTGTTCCATCTTTTATTGCTTCAATCATTGCTCTACGATCTTCTTCTGTACGCAATGGAGGCATAAAACGAAAAAGGGTACAATATTCACCAATGTCATTTTCATTAAGAGACAAGTGATGAATAGATACGCCGGCTGAAATCTTCTCACTTCGTTGTTTTCCTAAGCGAAGTGCTTCAACAGAGAGTGCTGTCGATATTTGTGCGGCATGATAGCGTGTTTGCGTTAATGCTGCTAGGCGCAAATCTCTTTCAAGTGGGATGACTTCTGCTTCACGAGGAATTCCAGAAAGACCGAGCCAACTTGCTAAAAGTCCTTCATTGATAACGCCTTGTCCTGAGAGATCCTTATCTTGTGTTTCGTGCATCAATGGAACATCAAAATCACGTGCATAGGTCATTGCACGCCGCATAACAGATGAATTTTGGAGTGTTTTTTTCCCTTCACAAAAGGCAACTGCTCCTGCATCTTTTAGCAGGCCAAATTCGGTTATTTCTTGTCCTTGAAAACCTTGCGTGATTGCTGCAACGGGATAAATATTAACCGATGACATTTCTTGTGCTGTATGCCTAATGAATTTAACCAGCGCTACATTATCGATAACGGGATGTGTATCCGGCATCATAAGGAAAGACGTAATACCACCTGCTGCTGCCGATTGACTTGCTGACGCAATTGTTTCACGGCGTTCATTTCCTGGTTCTCCGACAAAAACACGGGCATCAACAAGTCCGGGTAAAATTGCTTTGTTTTGTGCATTAATAATCTCTGCTCCCTCGGGAACTCCTTGATTAAGGGCTTCTTTTCCAGCGGCTGTAATCAGTCCATTTTCAACAATGACAGTGCCAATTTCATCAATTGTACGTGACGGATCAATAATGCGAGCATTTTGAAAAACAATTGGCTTGGTCATTTTTTTTCTCCACTTGCTTTAAGGCGTGAATCCAATAAAGCCTCCATGACAGCCATACGCACAGCGATTCCCATTTCTACTTGTGTATGAATCATACTTTGTGGACCATCTGCTATGTCAGATGCAATTTCTATACCACGGTTTATTGGGCCAGGATGCAGTATAATGCAATCATTTTTGGCATAAGCCAGATTTTTTTTATGTAAGCCGAAATAATGAAAATATTCACGAATGGAGGGAATAAAAGAACCGGTCATACGTTCATGTTGTAAGCGTAGCATCATGATGACATCAACACCTTTAAGACCTTCTTTCATCGTGTTAAAAACCTTAACACTCATATCGGCAATTCCTATAGGCAAGAGTGTTGAAGGTGCAACCACACGAACCTGAGCTCCCAAAGCATTGAGACTGAGAATATTAGAACGCGCAACACGTGAATGCAAAATATCTCCGCAAATTGCAACAGTTAATCCTTCAATGCAGCCTTTTGTTCTTTTAATGGTGAGAGCATCTAATAAAGCTTGTGTAGGATGTTCATGGGCTCCATCGCCCGCATTAATGACACAACAATCCACTTTTTGCGCTAACAAAGCAGCTGCTCCAGCACAATTATGGCGAACGACGAGTATATCTGGTTTCATCGCATTGAGGGTGGTGGCTGTATCAATCAATGTTTCCCCTTTTTTTACAGATGAGTTGCCAATAGCCATACTCATTACGTTTGCTCCTAGCCGTTTACCAGCTAATTCGAAAGAAGATTGCGTGCGGGTGGAAGCTTCAAAGAAAAGATTAATTTGGGTACGCCCATATAATATAGATTTTGTTTTATCAATTTTTTTAGAGAGGTTAACATTTGCATTTGCACGATCAAGCAATGTGTTAAGGTCTTGCACACATAAACCTTTAATGCCTAAAAGATGTTGGTGGGGGAAAAGGGGAAAAAAAGTATTTTGAGTCATAGCATTCTTTTCTATCTCTCTCTAAACAGATTAAACAAGCATTTTTGCTTGAATATAGTAAATGTTTTTTAACTGCAAAACGACAAATAGTCTATGATGTGAATGATTTGAATAATAGGAATATGCCTATGAGTGCTATGTCTACGCAAAATGCCTGCAAAAAAAATGCGTTTCTCAGTGATACGCTTCTGTTTCGTGTTGCTTCTACTTTGCCTAAGTTTTTATTAGCGAGTTTTGAAGAAATAGGAGATTTTGTAGCAAGTCGTGAAGCATGGGAGCTTTCCTCTTTAGCGAATCGTTATAGACCAGTCTTGCGCTATAATGATGAGTGGGGGCAGCCAACAGAAAAATTAGAAATACATTCCTCTTATCAAGCTCTTCAACAATATTCTAGACAAGCAGGTTTGGTTACTTCACTTTGGGAAAATACCTCCTCAGAAAATGGGGTACGCTATCAAGCGCGTGCTATTCGCTTGGCTTTATCGGCTAGTTTAGAAACAGGGCATTTGAATGAGGTTATTATAACAAGTGCCGCTATAGCAGTTTTAATTAGTGATGTTGAGCTCTTCAAAAAATGGCAAAATGTACTTTTATCGCGTCAATATGATTTATCATCCAAGCCTATTAACAGCAAAAAAGCGGCTTCACTGACTTATGCTTTTGATGATGTTGAACAACGTGGAAAACACTCTTTTAATTTTCCAACTGTTAAGAAAATTTCTTTTGATGAAAAAGTTGGTCGTGATTTGTATCGTTTAAATGTTTCAAAAGCCAATGTTATTAATCCTATAGTCGATGGATATCTTGTTAGTGCAGAATTAGATGGCCATTTAAGCTGCTTTTTAGTTCCACGTATGCAAGAAGATGGTACATTAAATGGTGTTATATCAATTCGTCATTTGATGCAGCGTTCTGGAGAATCTTTAACGCCAGAAGGTGTTGTTGATTTTCAGGGCAGTTATGGTTGGCTTTTAGGAAATGTTGGAGAAGGGCTTAAAGTCATTAAAGATATTGAGACGATGATGCGTTTTGATCAATCTGTCGTATCAGCAGGTGTTTTGCGGGGTGCACTTCAATTTGGCATAGATTTCTTTCGGCAAAAGATGCCAGATCAGCCTTTGCCCCCTCTGACAGAACGTATTTTTGCAGATATTGCACTGGATATTGCTGCGGCACAAGCATTGGTTCTACGTTTAGCACGTGCATTTGACAATGCGGCAAATGATCGCTCTGAAGCGGCTTTTGCACGGATTATGACTCCTATTATTGCTTATCACGTAAGCCAATTAGTTATACCTATTATTGGCGAAATTATTGCACAACTTGGTATCGAAAGCTTTATAGAGGGCAATCCATTATCACAAATTTTGTGTAATGCCCCTGCACGGATTGTGAGAAATAATTCTGCTAATCAATTGGTAAAGGATGCAATTCTCATTGCTAAAAAAGCACCGGGATTATTTCAGAAATTGTTAGAAAAAATTGCTGTTGATATTGGGCCAGCGGGTCCACGGGCAATGGAGATTATTAAATCTGCTGTAGAGATGGCATCGGCAAATGAGGGAGCAGGAAGATTTTTTGTTGAACAAGTAGCCTATGCAGCAGCTGCTGCGTCGTTACGTTCTACAGATATAGAGCATGTGGCAAATGCCTATATGGAAAGCCGTCTTGGAGGGCAATGGAGATCATCTTATGGAATGCTCATTGCACGATATAATGCAGGGCATTTGTTAAATGTTCTCTATCCTTCCATATGATGAAGGTTTTTAATCCTATTAAGAGCACCTTGCAATATGAAAGCGGCAGCAGCCGAATCAATTCGGGTTGCTCTTTTAGCACGTGAGACGTTCATTTCAAGAAGAGAGCGTTCTGCGGCAATTGTTGATAAGCGTTCGTCCCAAAAAACAAATGGAATTTGTGTATATGCCCCCATATTGCTTACAAAAGTTCTGGTTGCTTGAGCACGAGGGCCATTGCTTCCATTCATGTTAAGAGGCAGACCAATGATAATAACCCCCACGTTTTCACGATCAAAAATTTTTATAAGTGTGTGAGCGTCTTCGATAAATTTTTTTCGTTGTAATACAGGACGCGGATTTGAAAAAGTGAGTCCCATATCAGAAACTGCAATTCCGATGGTTTTTTTGCCTAAATCTAAACCTGCTATTGTTTGTCCAGACAAAAGATGTGTCATAACTTCATTTATATGAATAATAGCCATATGGTTTATAATTTAAGCCTTTTCCTTTTCAGGTTCATACTGATATTCTTTATTTGTGTTATCAATATTCTTGCGCTTATAAACGCAGCCTTGTATAGCCAATATAGAGATAAAATAAATAAAGCAGAAAGGCACAGTATGTCTGTTGATAAGAAAACAGTCAAGCGAGTAGCACATTTAGCGCGTATTGCTGTCCGTGATGATGAAGCAGAACGTATGACAAAAGAACTCAATGTCATTTTAGGTTTTGTAGAACAATTGCGTGAAGTCGATGTCAGTGGTGTTGAACCATTAACATCAGTGATACCAATGGCTTTACGAATGCGTGAAGATAGTGTCACAGATGGGGATATAGCAGAAGATATCGTAGCAAATGCACCTGTTACGGAAGAAAATTTCTTTCTTGTCTCAAAAGTCGTCGAGTAATTTTTGTCTTTTAAAAACTTGAGAATCAATATGACCGATTTAACAACTCTCACAATTGCACAAGCCCGTGATGCTCTCATAAAGAAAGAGTTTAAAGCAACTGAATTAACGGAAGCTTATTTAAAAGCGATTGAATTGGCTAATCCAACTTTGAACGTTTATGTTGCAGTAACAGCAGAACAAGCAAGAAAAATGGCTGCTGAATCAGAGAGCCGATTAGATAGAGGGCAGAGGAGAGTTTTAGAAGGAATTCCACTGGGAATTAAAGATCTTTTTGCAACGCAGGGTGTTCATACGCAAGCTTGTTCACATATCCTTGATGGTTTTAAACCGCATTATGAATCAACGGTGACCGCTAATTTATGGCAAGATGGGGCCGTTATGTTAGGGAAGCTTAATATGGATGAGTTTGCTATGGGATCCTCCAATGAAACGTCATATTATGGTCCAGTTATGAGTCCATGGAGAAAGAAGCACTCCAATGAAAAGCTTGTTCCAGGTGGTTCTTCAGGTGGTTCTGCAGCTGCTGTTGCAGCACAGATTTGTGCTGGTGCAACGGCGACAGATACAGGCGGTTCAATACGTCAACCAGCAGCATTCACCGGAACGGTAGGAATTAAACCAACTTATGGGCGTTGTTCACGGTGGGGAACTATCGCTTTTGCCTCATCACTTGATCAAGCAGGCCCTATCGGGCGGGATGTTCGCGATTGTGCTATTTTGCTTAAATCCATGGCTTCTTTTGATGAAAAAGATTCCACTTCTGTTAATGTACCAGTTCCTGATTATGAAAGTTATCTTGGTCAATCAATTAAAGGAATGAAAATTGGTATTCCGAAAGAATACCATATGGAAGGGATGTCTTCTGAAATTGTTACGCTTTGGCAAAAAGGCATGGATTGGCTAAAAGAAGCAGGTGCTGAAATAATCGATATTTCATTACCTCATACAAGATATGCTTTGCCTGCTTACTATATTGTGGCTCCTGCAGAAGCGTCTTCTAATTTAGCACGTTATGATGGTGTCCGTTTCGGTCTCCGCATACCGGGAAAAGACGTCATTGAAATGTATGAAAATACCCGATCAGCCGGTTTCGGTGATGAAGTCAAACGACGTATATTGATTGGTACTTATGTTCTCTCATCAGGCTATTATGATGCTTATTACTTGAGAGCCCAAAAAGTGCGAACATTAGTAAAGCGTGATTTTGATCAATGTTTTGCTTCTGGTATTGATGCTATTCTCACACCTGCAACACCAACATCTGCTTTTGGCATCGCTGATGAAAAGATAAAAAATGATACTGTAGCAATGTATCTCAATGATATTTTTACTGTTCCAGTAAATATGGCTGGTTTACCGGGCATCTCTGTTCCTGCTGGTCTCTCATCAAATGGTTTACCACTAGGGTTGCAATTGATTGGTAAGCCTTTTGCTGAAGAAGTTATTTTTCAGATAGCGCATATTATAGAACAGGCAGCAGGAGTATTCAGCGCAGAGAAATGGTGGATATGACAAAAGATCTGCGTTTGTTTTATGAGAAACTTTTAATAAAAAAGCAGAACTCTTAAGCTAGGGAGGTTCTTTGAGGCAGAGGAGGGCATTAGTTTTTTAACATTGCTCCGTTTTTATCCACCAAGATATGCTTCTTTAACACGTGGATCAAAAAGCATAGATTTTCCTTCACCGTGAAATAAAACATGTCCTACTTCTAGAATATAAGCATAGTCAGCAATAGAAAGTGCTGCAAATGCATTTTGTTCAATAAGAAGGACAGTTTTTCCCATATCTTTAATTTTTTTGATAATCGAAAAAAGTTCTTTTACAAGCAGTGGTGCTAAACCCAGAGAGGGTTCATCTAATATGACCATGTCAGGATTGCTCATAAGTGCGCGACCTACAGCAAGCATTTGTTGCTCACCACCAGACATTGTTCCTCCCAACTGTTTTGCTCTTTCACGCAGACGCGGAAAGAGATCAAAAATCCATTCTATATCACGGGCAATTCCTAGCTTATTGTGACGGATATAAGCGCCTAGATGTAGATTCTCTAAAACAGTAAGATGGGGCATAATACGCCGTCCTTCAGGACTTAGAGCAATACCCAATCGCAGGATTGTTTCTGGTGATTTTTTAATAATTGATTCGCCTTTATAGGTAATCTCTCCATAAACAGATCGATTCAGTCCTGTAATAGAGCGTACAATGCTGCTTTTTCCTGCTCCATTAGCACCAATTAAAGTTACGATACTTCCTTTTTTTATAGACATAGAAAGGTTTTGGATAGCTTTAATAGCACCATAATGAACGTGAAGATTTTTGATTTTAAGAATATCCATAAACATCTCCGCCAAGATAAGCTTCAATAACTTTGGGGTTGTTACGAATTTCATCTGGTGTGCCATGAGCAATACAAGATCCGTATTCCATCACCCAAATATATTGGCAAAGCTCCATAACAACTTTCATATCGTGTTCAATAAGCAGAATTGTAAGATCAAAGTCTTCCCGTACTTTTTCTATGAATTTTCTAAGGTCCTCACTTTCCTGTGGATTCATACCAGCAGCAGGTTCATCAAGAAGGAGTAATTTTGGCTTTGTTGCTAGAGCACGTGCAATTTCTAAACGGCGTTGCACACCATAGGGAAGGGCCGTTGCAGATTGATGAGCAAGATGATCAAGTTGTAGCCGTTCAAGAAGTTCCATTGAATTTTTATGGACCTCTCTTTTTTCCTTTATTGCTTTTGAAAAAAACAGTGCTGAAGAAAACCATGGATATTTTTGCCGGACATGAGCTCCCACCATCACATTTTGTAAAACCGTTAATCCTGAGAAAAGGCGAATATTTTGAAATGTTCGTGCAATATGGCGTTTACAGATAACATAAGGAGGAGATCCAGATACTTTTTGCTCATCAAAAAGAATGATTCCACTCGTAGGGGTATAAAATCCGGAAATCATATTAAAAACAGTCGTTTTTCCAGCTCCATTGGGACCAATTAATCCAGTAATTGTTCCTCGTTTGATTGCCATATTAATATTATTTACAGCAATCAAGCCACCAAAACGCATCACGATATCATTGAGTGAAAGGATGGTGTCGTTCATAACTTTCCTTCAGTATTAGAGAGTTTTTTGCGTGTCAAAAAGCTATAAATTCCATTCCACGAGAATTCACGTTGTCCCAACAGTCCTTTTCTCCAAAATAAAATAATGACGAGCAATAAAAGAGAAAAAACAACCATACGCAGTCCTGGTGTTTCTGGAATATGTATAAAACCTAAATCAAATGGACTTTCAATAATGCGAAGCCATTCAAGCATGACTGTAATAATAATGCTCCCAATAATGCTTCCTGTAATTGAACCAAGACCACCAGCGACAACAATCATCAAAATATTAAAAGTAAGGAGAAAATTGAACATTTTTGGATCGATAGTTGAAATAAGAGCAGCCATCAATGCTCCTCCTATCCCAGCAAAAAATGCACCAACAGTAAAAGAAAAACTACGATAGAAAAAAGCGTTAACTCCCATTGTTTTTGCAGCGATTTCGTCATCACGAATAGCACGTAATACATTACCGGTATTGCTTCGTAGTAAGAGAACAATAAAGAAAACAGTAAATGCTAACCAACTATAGTTCCACCATAATGTTGCATTTTGCGGTATTCCTTTGATTCCTAAGGAGCCATTTGTTAGCGATGTTGCATTCGTAATGACAATACGAATAATTTCTGCAAAACCCAATGTTGCAATCCCAAGATAATCACCACCAAGACGTAATATAGGAAGAGCAATCAGTAAACCTATAACTGCAGTAGATAAACCACTTATAACAACGGCGATGAAAAAAGGTAACTGTAGATGATACAACGGTTCAGCTATAGGTTCAAGAATCCACATCATCTCTTTTTGTTCAGGAGACAGCAGTAAAATTGCACAGACATAAGCACCAATTGCCATGAAACCAGCATGTCCAAGAGAAAACATGCCTGTGAAACCATAAATCAAATTGAGCGAAATTGCCAATATTGCATTAATAGCAATCAGATTGATAACACGAAGTGTGTAATCATTAAAATGGTTATCAGCATAAAATAAAAAACCAATAAGAACGAGAATACTGACACATGATAGAAAAGTTGTAGCGGCTTTTCCCATTAGATTTTCTCCTGGCTTTTTTTGCCCATTAATCCAGTAGGCATTATCAATAAAATCAGAATCAATAAAATAAAAGCGAAAGCATCTCGATATCCAGATAACGCGGGAAAAAATGCGATAATCATAATTTCAATAAACCCTAGTAATAATCCCCCTAACATTGCTCCTGGAATTGAGCCAATACCTCCTATAACGGCAGCAATAAATGCTTTAAGCCCAGGAAGAACGCCCATATAAGGCTGAATTTGAGGATAACGTAGTGACCACATAATGCCTGCGATAGCGGCAAGTGCTGAGCCTATTCCAAATGTAAATGCAATGACTTTATTGACAGAAACACCCATCAGACGTGTTGTTTCAATATCATGTGAGATTGCACGCATAGCAAGACCAGGTTTTGTTTTATGAATAATCCATAGCAGTAAAAGAATAAGAATAAATGAAACAGCGGGAACGATGAGAGACATGGGAGCAATTCTAATGATCTTCTCTGCTCCTGATTCTAAATGCCATAGAAATGGTCTTACAAGAAAATCTGGTTGTTTTACACCTTTCGGGACACCACTAAAGAGTACAGTAGCAAGATTTTCAATAAAAAAGGAAACCCCTATTGCACCGATAAGTGCTGAGATACGCGGAGCATGGCGCAAAGGTTTATAGGCAAATTGATCAACAATAATACCCACTGCACTTGTGATAAAAATTGAAAAACAGAGGGCGAGAGCCCAAATTGGAGTAAAATCTTGTGGGGCAATTTTAAAGTAATAAATGAACCCCAAAGTAAGCATTAAAAAAACAGCAATCCAAAAAGTTGAAGGACGTTTTTTGAACCCTATAAACACCGAGTAATAGATGAGAACAGCGAGTAACAAAAGAAAAAGTGTTGCCCAAGCAGGCATAAAGCTAATGGTGGAAAAGAAAACAAAATATGCTCCCAGCATAAAGATATCACCGTGAGCAAAATTAATGAGTCTCAATATACCATAGACCATCGTGTAACCAATCGCGATAAGTCCATAAAGAGATCCCAATGCCAGTGCATTAAAAAAATACTGGATGAACATTTCAGTGCTCATCTCTCATCCTTCCACATTTGTTCATTTATATAGGATAAAATAAGAAATCTTTAGATAGTTGAGAAAAAAGTTCTTAACCGATTCTTACACTTTTTAATTAGCAAAATTTTTGTCTTTTTAAAAAGCAGGTTTAACTTCATCTAAATAGACGCGTTTACCGTTTTTGATTTCAATTATACCAATAGGAATTTTAGGATTATGGTTTTCATCCATCGTCATATCACCAAAAGGTGTTTGAAAATCCTTTAATTTGCTAAGTTCTGTAGTGATTTTTTCACGATCAGCATTGCCAGCATTTTCAATAGCTTTCATGAACATCATATAACTCGTATATCCCAAAACAGAATTGATATTTGGTTCTTTATCAGGATAAGCTTCTCTCCATTTAGTTGTGAATTCTTGAGCAGCTTTTGACATATTCGGCATGTTTTCACTATAGGGAAGTGTGGTATGTAAGAAGCCTTCTGCAGCTTCTCCTGCAATCGTAATGGTTTCAGGGTTATCCATAGCATCACCACCCATAATCTGAAACTTTGCACCTAATTCACGTGCTTGCTTCATAATGATGGCACCCTCAGAAAAGTAGGATGGAATAAATAAGATATCGAGTTTTTGTGCTATAATTTGTGTAAGAACAGCTGAAAAATCCTGATCTCCAGAATTGTAATTTAAGTTTGAGATAATTTTACCACCTAATTTTTTGAAAGCACGCGTAAAATAACTTGAAAGCCCAATCGCATAATCGCTTGAGATATCTTTGAGAATAGCAGCTCTTTTTGCATGCAAAGTCTGACTTACATAAGTGGCAATTCCAATACCTTGGTAGGAATCAATAAAACAAGTGCGAAAATAATATTTTTTACCTTGTGTAACAAGTGGATTTGTTGAAGACGTTGCAATGGTTGGAGTTTTTGCTTTTTCAGATATTTCTCCACCAGCCAATGAGAGTGAAGAGCCATAAGTGCCAATGATTCCACTTACTTTTTCACTTGCGGTTAAACGCATGACAGCATTAGCTGCTTCTACCTTATCAGACTTATTATCGATAATAATAAGTTCCACTTTACGTCCCAATATTTCTGGGACTTTTTTATGTGCCAATTCTATACCTCTAATTTCGAGCTGACCTCCAAATGCATTTTGACCACTTAACGGAAGGTAAACACCGATTTTGATAGGTTCACTCGCATAGACATTTGCTACAAATGCCATGGTAGCTGCGACTGTAATAAGGATTTTCTTTAATAACATTGCGCACTTTCCTGAATTGAGTTGTGGTTTTCGCACCTTATCTTGAAGTTCTTCATCATGCAAGTTACACATGAATGAAAATAGCATTGGTGAAAATCTTTTATATTATCTTTTTATTGTAAAACATCTTTTGTAAAATATGTAAGGCGTACGAGCAAACACTTTTATGAATATTCGTGTTGATATTAACAGTGGAGGTACGACAATATGGGGAAATCTTATCTTGGGGCTTGCGTGTTGAGGCAAGAGCAATGTTTACTTAAACGTAGAGAATCAATGTCGTACAATTTAGAACTACAGGATCACGTTTTATTATGACGATTAAGGATGCATTAAAGGATTGTTCCCTATCTGAGGACAGTATAGGTGCTTGTGGTGAGATTATTGAAATCAGTGGTGTCATTAAGTGGTTTGATGGTAGTAAGGGGTATGGGTTTATTGTACCTGATTTACCTCATTTTTCCGATATATTATTGCATGTTACGGTAATGCGGAGGGATGGTTTTCAAACGGCGTTGGAGGGCGCTAAAGTTATTTGTGCTGTAGAAAAGACTGAACGAGGGTTAAAGTGTGTTCAGGTAAAATCCATAGATTGCTCTTCAGCAATTCATCCGTCAGAGATTCCAGCCCGTACGCATGTTGTTGTTACTCCAGAAAGTGGTTTAGAGCGCGCAATTGTTAAATGGTTTAATCGCGATAAAGGGTTTGGTTTCCTTAGCCGTGGGCAGGGAACAGAAGATATTTTTATTCATATGGAAACATTGCGCCGTTTTGGTTTAGCGGAGCTTCGTTCTGGTCAAGTTGTTCTTGTGCGGTTTGGTAAAGGGGAAAAAGGCTTGATGACAGCAGAAATTTATCCGGATATAGGGATTCCGTTTGCTACGCATTAATACGCATTAAATCGCACTATTGAAGCCAAATGATCTCCTGATTTTTAAGGAGAGAGGTGTTGTTGCTCAGACATGATAGTTATAAAGGCAGTTATGTGAAGAGATATAATTTGTGACGTCGTAAAAGGTAAAGGGGGTTTTTAATATGATATGAAGAACAATAACAAGAATGCTCTCTTATCCTTTTACTTTTTAAATTTTGCTCTTTCAGTTTTATAAATGAAGGCAATGAGTTATCTATAGTGGAGATAAAAATGTTAAAGCCTTTTAAAAGAGGGCATATTGTCGTATTGGCACTATTTTTGATGCTATGGGAAGTGAATGTAGTTGCAGCAAAACAGCCCATAGAGATTCCTATTGATCCAGTTCCCTTAGAAATACAAACAAAACAAGATGTGGTCTCTTACAGGGTAGAGATTGCCTTTACACAGTCTCAGGCTGCTGCTGGTTTAATGTATCGCACGCATTTTCCACATGATCGTGCGATGCTCTTTAAACAGCAAGGAAATGAGCAGTTAAAGGATAAGGAAGAATTTTTTATGTGGATGGCAAATACACCTTTGCCCTTAGATATGATTTTTTTAAACGCTGAGGGGGTTATTGTGTCGATTGTCGAAAAAACTCCCCCATTTTCAAAAGATATTATTTCATCAGGGGTACCTGCAACTTTCGCACTTGAACTGAATGCTGGTGAAGTTTCTGAGAAACAAATACGGCAAGGACAACGTGTTATTCATCCTACCATTTGTGGGAAGTGCGAAGGCGATAAACAATGACAGCAGAGGATATTCGTTTTTTTGAATATGACGGTTTGCGATTTGCTTATCGAGAAGAGGGGCAGGGGGATCCTATCTTGTTAATTCATGGTTTTGGATCTTCCGCACGGGTGAATTGGTATGCAACGGGTTGGTTTCGTATCCTTACTGAAGCGGGATATCGTGTTATTGCTCTAGATAATCGCGGACATGGGGATTCTGCTAAAAGTTATGATTCTTCTTTTTATACACCTCAAGCTATGGCTGGTGATGCGGTAAGATTATTGCAGCATTTAGAATTATCTAAAGCGCATGTCATGGGATATTCTATGGGGGCTCGAATTAGCGGATTTATGGCTCTTTTATATCCAACATATGTACACAGTGTTATTTTTGGTGGCTTAGGTATTGGGATGGTAACAGGAGCAGGGGATTGGAAGCCTGTTGCTGAGGCTCTTTTAGCAGAAGATATTTCTACCATTACTAATCCGCGTGGTTTGATGTTTCGTAAATTTGCAGACCAAACTAAAAGCGATAGACGTGCTCTGGCTGCTTGTATTATTACATCAAAACAGGAATTAACAGCATCTGAGATTTATAAAATTAAACAACCTGCACTTGTTGCTGTTGGTTCATTAGATGAAATTGGCGGTGAAGCAGAGCCATTAGCAGCTTTATTGCCCAGTGGTGAAGCATTGCCAATCCCCGATCGAGATCATATGCTTGCTGTGGGAGATAAGGTCTATAAAAAGGGCGTTATCAATTTTCTTTCTCGTTATCCTATCGTATAAGAATTATTCGCAAGTTTTAGAGTTCGCAAAGTTCTCCAATATTTTTTATTTTGGGTAAGATAGATGAAGGAATAATAATAAATTTTTGTTAGTTTATTTTATGTATTTGTGTAGGAATGAAATTTTTTCTTATAGCTTTAACAAGCGTGTTCTGGAAATAGTTAAAGAAAACTATTTTTTATGATGCAATAGAATCTTTTGACAAATAAGGCAGTTGTAAAAGATATATTTTCAATATTTTATCAAAAACTGCTTGTAAGTGTAACTACTAAACTTGGGGATAAAATAGAAATTATTTAAAAATTGCGGTTTTCTAACTGTATTTTTTATTTTTGAAACTATACGAATATATTTAACGATCGTAGGATTCTTTAATAAAGGCCCCTCAGTCAATACACCAAATAATATTATCTCAGATATAGGTAATATAAGTAAAAATTGCGACTAAGATTGTTTATTATTTTTATAGAATTTTAGGAGTACCTTATTTACTGTTTAGGCATTAATTTAAAAGTCTCAAAAGACAGGAGAGCATTGTGAATGCTGATGAAATAAAAAAACTTGATAGTTATTTAAAAAACACATTCCAAAATTCAGCATTACAAGTGAAGGCACGGCCTAAAAAGGATGATTCTTGTGAAGTTTATATTGGGGATGAGTTTTTAGGTGTTATCTATCGAGATGAAGATGAGGATGAACTATCATACAATTTTTCAATGGCTATATTGGATATTGATTTAGAAAATTGATTCGTTGCAACTAATTAAATGAAGTCTTTTTTATTTAAATGAAAGTCATATAAGTCTTAACGCTTTAAAGCTCGTATGTTTGTTTCGTGCGATGATAAGGTGGTCGTGAACAATAATGCCTAATGCATTTGCTCCATCTTTTATTCTATGTGTCATAGTTATATCTGCTTGAGAAGGTGTGGCATCACCAGAAGGATGGTTATGCACTAAGATAAGTCCTGATGCGGACAATTCCAAAGCTCGGCCGATTACTTCACGTGGATAAACAGGGGTATGATCGATGGTTCCAGTTTGTTGCACTTCATCAGCAAGTAAACCATTTTTTTTATCGAGAAATAAGACACGAAATTGTTCACGTGTTTCATGAGCCATGACAGCTTTGCAATAAGCTAATACTTTATCCCATGATGAAAAAATATCACGTTTGAATAATTCTGCACGAGCAAGACGTCCAGCAACATCTGAAATAATTTTTAAATCGGTTGCCGTTGCTGGACCGCATCCTTCAACTTCTTGAAGCCGATCAATATTAGCACCCAATACGTCTGCTAATGAGCCAAAACGTGCGATCAAACTCTTAGCTATTGGTTTTGTATTTGCTCGGGGAATAGTGCGAAAAAGCAATAATTCAAGGTATTCATAATCTTCAATCGAATTTCCTTTTGATTTTAAATAGCGTTTACGGAGACGTTCACGATGTCCTTGATAATGTTTATGTATTTGTAAATTCTTCTGAGCTTTTTTATTTTTTATTTCTGGTATTGGATTGAGTGAAGGACTTGGTGTTAATGCAAAATGATTGCTCTGGATGTCTTCCTTTTTATTTGTTTTTTTAGCCATGACATTTCTACATTTATTTAGGCATATGAATTTGGAATATAAAAAATATTTCTAGGAGATTGCGTAAAAATTTCACATCCTTCATTTGTTACACCAATTGTATGTTCATACTGTGCAGTAAGAGATCGATCGCGTGTAACAGCTGTCCAACCATCCGATAAAATTTTAACCTGTGGTTTACCGAGGTTGATCATCGGCTCAATTGTAAATATCATACCTTGTTTTAATTCTACTCCTTCTCCAGGATTTCCATAATGGAGAATATTGGGCGCGTCATGAAATAGCTGACCAATTCCATGTCCACAAAAATCTCTGACAATCGAGCAGCGTTCAGATTCTGCATAATGTTGAATGGCGGCACCAATATCACCAGTGGTTGCTCCGGGTTTGACTACAGAAATTCCCCTCATCAAACTTTCATGGGTGATTTTTAGGAGACGCTCAGCAGCTCGTCTAATTTTTCCAACAGGGTACATGCGGCTTGAATCTCCATGCCAACCGTCGAGAATAAAGGTCACATCAACATTAACAATATCGCCTTCTTGCAAGGGCCTTTTGTTAGGGATGCCATGGCAAACAACATGATTGATGGATGTACAGCATGAATAACCGTATCCATGATAATTCAAGTCAGCAGGAAGGGCTCCTCGCTCCGCTCCAAAAGTAAAGACAAAATCATCAATTTCTTGTGTGGTGACACCAGGTTTAATGACATCTATAAGTGAATCAAGACATTCCGCAGCAATGCGACCAACTTCACGCATTTTGGTAAAAGCGTAATCATCAAAAATACGAATTTGTCCGTTAAATTTTAAGGGTATTTTATTATATTCAATATAGTCAATCATTACTTTTTCCATTTTTCTATTTCTACTCGATGAATCGGAAAAATACCTTTTGTACTTACGTGACATTTTACAGCATAAAATTCTACTCCAGATTTTAGCGCTAAATCAAATGTACGTCCATAGGTTGGGTCAAGGTCATGGCAGATTGTAAAATTTGAGCAATCCTCCCGTTGAATAACATAAAGCATAGCAGCTCGTTTTCCCTGTTGCACAACTTTTATAAGTTCTTCAAGATGTCGTGTGCCGCGTTTTGTCACTGTATCGGGAAATTCTGCTAATCCTTTTTTGCGAATAAAATGAACATTTTTGACTTCTAGATAAGAATCAGGGGTAATGCCATCACACAGAAGAAAGTCAATGCGTGATTGTCTACCATAGCATTGTTCTTTCAAAATAGTTTTGTATCCACTCAATTCTGGTAATAAACCCTTTTGAATTGCTTCTAATGCAAGCTTATTTGGTAAAGTCGTATTGATACCAACTAAAGTATTATTTACTTCGACAATTTCTAATTGATATGCATATTTTCGCTTGGAATTATTGTTATATGAAAGCCAAATATTAGCGTTGGGAGTTATCAATCCAAGCATCGATCCTGTATTAGGAACTGAAACAGTAAAGATATCTTGATCTTCTCCTTTAACATCAGCAAGAAAACGTTTATAACGACGGATAAGTTTTGCAGGAAAAAGTTTGGAAATAAAGAGCATATTCCTTTCTTAGAATTTATGTTTTTATAATTCAACCAGATTGTTATTTGTGAGTTTTAGAACATGTTTCAATAAGGCATTTTAAATGCATAAAAATGTTTAAAACAATTTACCTCACTACTCTAAGCGCCAAAATTTATTTTTTCTTCATAAACCATTATTAATTTTTAAAGTTGTTGCTTTACAATAAACTTTGAATCAAAAGATAATATTGACCGTAATTTGTTATTAAAAAGGTTCTTTGAGGGAGTATTTTAAAAGAAGGCTATGTTCAAAAAAAAAACAATAACAGCATAATGCGTGAGGTTAGGGAGAATTGATGGCTGGAACGAATAAGAATCGTGAAAATTTGACAAATGGTCCAATTATTATTTTAGTCGAGCCGCAGTTGCCTGAGAATATTGGTATGGTAGCAAGAGCGATGGCAAATTTTGGGCTTTCTGAGCTTCGATTAGTCAAGCCTCGAGAAATATTTCCAAATGAAAAAGCTATAGCTGCTGCGAGTAAAGCAGATCATGTCATTAATAATGCAGTCATTTTTGATACGTTACCTGATGCAATTGCAGATTTGCATTATGTTTTTGCTACAACAGCACGTGAAAGATGTGGTTTTAAAACTGTAAGAAGTGCTGTTGAAGCAGCAAGTGTATTACGTCAGCGTGAGAATATTGGGCATAAAACGGGTATTCTCTTTGGAAGAGAAAGGTGGGGACTAGAAAATGATGAAATCAGTCTTGTCGATGAAATCATTACTTTTCCAGTTAATCCTGCTTTTGCCTCACTCAATATTGCGCAAGCGGTTTTGTTGATGTCTTATGAGTGGATGAAATCAGGTTTGGAAGATATGAGCAATACGGCTTTTCGTGCAGTCGAGATGGAGCCAGCGAATAAAGCAACATTTCATGGTTTTTTATCTCAGTTAGAGGATGCTTTGGATATCCGTGGATATTTTAGACCTCGAGAACGCAAAGAAGTAATGCTTGCAAATCTGCGCTCTGTTTTTACACGCGCTCATTTTAGCGAATCTGAGGTTCGTTTGCTACGGGGGATTATATCTTCATTGGATCATTATTCGCCTAAGTTCCCACGAGGAAGTGGTGCGTCCGCACATCGTGAACGTAAAAAAATAAAAACAAGTGTGAAAACTGATGGATGAACGGCCCCTTCTTTTTTTTGATAGTGGCATTGGTGGTTTAACAGTGTTGAGGGAAGTGCGGCTTCTGATTCCTGAAAGACAATTTATTTATGTTGCTGATGATGCGGGTTTTCCTTATGGAAATTGGGAAGAAAATGTTTTAAAAAAACGCATTTTAAAGATTTTTACAAATCTTTTAACACTCTATAACCCTGTTTTATGTGTGATCGCTTGCAACACTGCTTCTACACTGATAATGGCAGATTTACGAAAGAGATTTCCGCATATTCTTTTTGTAGGAACAGTTCCCGCAATTAAGTCAGCAGCAGAACAAACAAAATCGGGTTTTATTTCAGTCTTAGCCACTCCTGCAACAGTTAAGCGTTCCTATACACATGAATTAATCAATTCTTTTGCTGCTCAGTGTCATGTTCAGCTTGTTGGAAGTGAAAAACTTGCTGGATTTGCTGAAGATTATTTGCGTGGAAAGCCTATCGATTTGCAGAAATTGCGTCATGAAATCCTTCCATGTTTTGTTAAGAAAGATGGCAAATATACTGATATTATTGTTTTAGCTTGTACGCATTATCCTTTTTTGATCAATTTTTTTCGTGAACAAGCTTTATGGCCAGTAGAATGGATTGATCCAGCAAAAGCTGTAGCCAAACACACAAGATCATTATTACCGGAAAGAGACCAGTCAGAAATCATAAAGAAGCATAAAGACTTTGCGTTATTTACAACGCAAAATATAACTTCTTCAACAGAACATTTGTTAAAAAGATTTCACTTAAATATCATCAAAGGAGTTGACTTTGGGATCTAAGATCAATAAAGCTACTTCAGTCTTTTCTTTCGAGGAAATGGCATGAATTGACGTGTCCCGTGGGTAGCTTTACCTATTATATGTTAAGCTATCCTGTCAGTCTTTTGATTTGAAGGCAGAGGAGGGCGCGTTTCCTTGAGATCTTACGATGAGATCTTGTATTCTGTTTTAAAAGGAAATGCGATGAGTAAACGCGAAACAACAAAATATAAAATTGATCGGCGTATGGGAGAAAACATTTGGGGACGTCCAAAGTCTCCAGTCAATCGTCGTGATTATGGACCAGGTCAACATGGTCAGCGCCGTAAAGGGAAGCTCTCTGATTATGGTGTACAATTACGCGCTAAGCAGAAGTTAAAAGGATTTTACGGTGATATTTCAGAAAAGCAATTCCGTAAAACTTATGAAGAAGCTGCTCGACGTCGTGGTGATACTGGTGAAAATCTAATTGGTCTTTTAGAATCGCGTTTGGATGCTGTCGTCTACCGTGCAAAATTTGTTCCTACAATTTTTGCTTCTCGCCAGTTTATCAATCATGGTCATGTTAACGTAAATGGCCGGCGCACGAATGTTCAATCATATCGTTGTAAGCCAGGTGATGTTATTGAGGTTCGTGAAAAATCAAAAAAGCTTGTTTTGGTCTTGGAGTCTGTGCATTTAGCAGAACGTGATGTTCCCGAGTATATTGAAGCAGATCATAATCAAATGAAAGCAACATTTACGCGTATTCCTGCTTTTGCGGATGTTCCTTATGCTGTGCAGATGGAACCCAATTTGGTTGTTGAATTTTATTCTCGTTAAGTTCTCTATAAGGGAATATTGCTCTCTTTCATTTTGTTATACATTCAAAAATATTAGTGTTGCTTTATATTTTTTAAAAGCTAACGAGTTTTTTTGTGAATGGTGCTATGTCAAGTTTGTTGTTATATTTTATAACAGCGTCGTTTGATGTAGCTCCATTTCTTTTTACAGATCTCGTCTTATCGCTCAATAGACATTCGTTTAGACTATGTTTTTTCTGTTGTTTTTGCAGAACAAGATATTTACATGCAGAATTATGGTATGATGGGTAATATTTTAAGTCGAATATCGAGCAATGGAAAAGAATGTAGAAAAAACTAATTCTTTGGCGAGGGAAGCTGGTGATTGTCATCCAATATTTCGGATTGCTCCTTCAACTGTGGAATTTAATAAATTGCGCAAACGGCTTTTACGCCATATGCGGCAAGCATTGGATGATTTTTCCATGCTTTCTTCAGGAAAAAAGTGGCTGATTGCTTTATCGGGCGGAAAAGATTCTTACGGGCTCTTAGCACTTCTTCTTGATTTAAAATGGCGTGGCCTTTTACCTGTTGAAATTCTAGCTTGTAATCTTGATCAAGGACAGCCAGGCTTTCCAAAGCATATTCTTCCAGACTTTTTAAACTCTTATAAAGTTCCATATCGCATTGAGTATCAGGATACTTATTCCATTGTCACAGATAAATTGGCAGATACGCAAACATATTGTTCGCTTTGTTCTCGGTTACGACGTGGTAATTTATACCGTATTGCACGTGAAGAGGGATGTTCTGCATTAGTTCTCGGACATCATCGTGATGATGTTTTAGAAACGTTTTTTATGAATTTGTTTCATGGTGGCCGATTAGCTGCCATGCCTGGAAAGCTTGTAAACGACGAAGGAGATCTTTTCGTTTTGCGCCCTCTTGTTTATGCTGCTGAGGAAGACATGGAAAAATTTTCTCAAGCTATGCGATTTCCTATCATCCCTTGCAATCTTTGTGGAAGTCAAGATGGTTTACAACGCAATGCAATGAAAGAAATGCTCAAAGATATAGAAAGAAGAATACCAGGACGGAAAGATACTATGATCCGCGCTTTGACAAATGTTCGTCCAAGCCATTTACTTGATAAGAATTTTTTTGATTTTAAGAGCTTATTATAAAGCTTAACTACTAAGATAATAAACCTAAACCTTACCCTTAAACCGCGACACCATAAAGATCATAAGTATCTGATTTTTCGATTTTTACGGAGACAAATTCACCAACACGTAATGGTCGTCGTGATGCTATATGTACAACACCATCTACTTCGGGAGCATCATATTGGCTACGACCTTTAGCAATTTTTCCTTGACTTTCATCGATGAGAACTTGAAGTCTTTTTCCGATTTTTTTCTTTAAAAGATGAGTAGAAATTTGTTGTTGTTTTGCCATAAAACGATGCCAGCGATTTTCTTTCACTTCTTCGGCAATCTTTTCTAATCCTAAATTATTTGCGACAGCACCTTTTACTGGTTCATATTTAAAGCAGCCAGCACGTTCAATTTTTGCTTCCTCTAGCCATTCGAGGAGTATATTAAAATCTTCATTCGTTTCGCCTGGAAAACCAACAATGAACGTTGATCGTAGAGTGAGATCTGGACAAATTTTTCTCCACTTTTCAATTCTACGATTTGTTTTTTCCATAAGAGCAGGACGTCTCATGTTGCGTAAAACAGTGGGTGATGCATGCTGAAAAGGGATATCCAGATAAGGAAGAATTTTTTTTGCCGCCATAAGCTCAATAACTTCATCAACATGAGGATAAGGATAAACATAATGCATGCGTATCCAAATGCCCATATCACCTAATTCGCGACAAAGATCAAAAAATTTGGTTTTTACTGTGCGATCTTTCCAAGAACTTTCGAGATATTTAATATCAATGCCGTAAGCACTCGTATCTTGTGAGATAACCAAAAGCTCTTTTACACCAGCCTGCACAAGTTTTTCAGCTTCGTGAAGAACATCCTTGATGGGGCGTGAAGTAAGATTACCGCGTAGAATAGGGATAATACAAAAACTACATCGATTAGAACATCCTTCAGAAATTTTTAAGTAAGCATAATGTCGAGGTGTTAAGCGAATACCTTGTGGAGGAACTAAATCAATAAAGGGATCGTGAACTGGAGGAATTGCTGTATGAACAGCTTGTATAACACTTTCATAGGCCTGTGGTCCCGTAATGGCTAATACATTAGGGTGTGCTTGACGAATAATATCAGGATCAGCACCAAGACACCCAGTTACAATCACTTTTCCATTTTCTTTGAGAGCTTCATCAATAGTGGTTAATGATTCATTTCGAGCAGAATCAAGAAAACCACAAGTATTCACAATAACGAGATCAGCACCTTGATGTTTACGTGAAATTTCATAACCTTCAGATCGGAGTCTGGTAATAATTCGTTCAGAATCTACCAGTGCTTTTGGACATCCAAGAGAGACAAAACTAATACGGGGTGCTGCCATGATAAATCCTGCAACTTTATAACATTAAATTTTGTTGGCTATTTTCACTTCATTAAGAATAAAAATGTGCTTTATCTTTGATAGATATGCAAGACAATTTTTTATGACATCATTTGTTTTTATAATGTTTTATGCGTGCAATATTTATATCAATGAGTGTAGTGTAATATGAGAAAATACTAAATTTTATTAAATGTGTGAAGTATAGTTAGGAAAATATTTTTATTATTTAGTATTTGCGAATAAGCCCAATAAGTTTACCTTGTATCTGTACATGCTCTGATCCATATATTCGTGTTTCATAGTGATGATTTGCAGCTTCTAAAGCAATAGAGGCTCCGTTTCGTCGATAACGTTTTAAAGTTGCTTCTTCTTTATCAATAAATGCAACAATAATTTCACCTGATATTGCTGTAGTTTGACGTTTAACAATTATAATATCTTTATCAAGAATACCAGCTTCAATCATAGAATCATCTTTGACTTCTAAAGCATAGTGCTCACCAGAATGAATCATATCTTCTGGTAAAGAAAGCGTATTTATTTGCTGTGTTACAGCGGAGACAGGCACACTTGCAGCAATGCGCCCCATAATAGGGATAATGACACTTTTTTTCTTTTCTATTTCACCATTATCAAGATCATTAAAATTTTTTGATATTCTTCTTTGATTTTTTTTTATCATACTAGGAGAAATTTTACGTGCTAAAGAAAGATTAAAGGTTATTTTTTCAGGAAGTCGAATCACTTCTAATGCACGGGCACGATTTGGTAAACGGCGTATAAAACCTCTTTGTTCTAATGCTATAATGAGTTTATGAATACAAGACTTTGAAGAAAGCTCTAATGCAATTTTCATTTCCTCAAAGGAGGGGGGAATACCTGTTTCTTTTATATGATTGTGAATAAACAAGAGGAGCTCATATTGTTTACATGTTAGCATTCAATATTCCAATTAAAAAATATCAAAAATAAAGAAAACATAAGCTAAAATGTATTTTATCTGCAAATACTTTACAAGTTTTTTGAGATAAACAAAAAATACTTTATTTTTTAAATTTTTAATTATGATTTCTTTTCTTAAGATAAATTTATAAATCCGTTTTGGAGAAGAGTTATCTACCTCTTCTTGAGAAGATAGCCGTGTATTTTGTAATTTCTGTTATAAAGAGCTTAGTTAAACGGATTCTGCTGATTTAAAAAGATGCTAGCTATAACATTGGGAATCAATTCACATATTGATCTTGACCTTTTATTTTCACTACAATTATTTATAGTTAAAATATTAAGTGTTTTTTTATCGTCATGCGTGATATTTTTAATATCATTTCAATTATTGTAGTTTGACACTAGGTTTTATACTAAGTGGGATTAGGTGGGATTAGGTAGGAATACGTGGTAATTTGTTGTTTTTATGCATATTTTTTACCTTAAAATGCGTGTTTTGTCAAATAAGATTTTGACACCTGAAAATGGCAAAAAGAGCAAAAAATGCCAAAAATTAGAATTTTGCACTAAAAGTAAGAAAATCCTTTGAAAGGTCTTTGAAAATGCTTTGAAGAATTTTAAAAAGTCTATGAAAGCCCAGAAAACCGGCTTTGAAGACCCTTTGAAAAAAATGAAGCAAAAAATGTAATTACCTTCAAAATCAGCCCAAAATGATCAAAAAAGCAAAATAGAAACGCTCGCTACCGAGCATTTCTATTTTTATTACATATAATCTTTTAAAAACAATAAGTTAATTTACTTTATTAATGTAAGGAGAAACGCTCGCATATTTTTCCTTTTAAAGGGGCATTACGCCGTATTTTGTGTGGTTGTTAGATGTGCTTTTTCAGCTTCAATTTGACGCTTTAAATGCAACTTTAGAAGAGGCAAAGTAAGCTCGACTTCTTCTGGGTCATTGATGTTTTGAACAAGCTCTTGCAACTTTCTATAAAGCTCTGCCGCTAATTCCGCTATATCTTCAGGGGGGAGTTTTATTTTTGCGTCGCGATAGGTCGTATAAGCTATGCGACCGAGCTTTTTCATAAGCCCAGTAGGGATAGTAGGTGCTTTAAAACCAGCTGCTTTCGCTTTTGCCATGTCACTAAACATTTCACCATTGCCGGTAACGAGCCAATCTAAGGATATTCCACAGATTTCTTGGTATTTGGAGAGAGCAGAGGCAGTCGGTTCACTTATACCAGTTTCATAAGTTCCTATAGAGCCAGCAGTTACACCAAGATGTTTGGCAAATTGTTTGCGCTCCGTGAAACCAAGGATGCGACGTACCTCACGAAAACGTTTTGCCAGTTCGGTTTTAGGCTCTGATTCAGGACGTGCCAAAAAAATCACTCCAAAGTCAATATAATTGTTGACTAAACAATTATATTGATTTATACCTCATATTACAGCCCGTTATTAAGGGCAGTTATTACACAAAGAACCCCACAAAAGACGGATGGTTGCGACATCCGTTTGAAGCAGGAGCGAAAGTTATGACTCTCACACAAACATGGGATCGCCATAGTATTTTAGCCGAGCTACGCCGCCGTAATATGACCTTGGCGGAGCTCGCGAAAGCATATCAAATACCGTCATCCAGTGTCAAAAACATTTGGACACGGCCTAACGAGAAAGCCGAACGTGCCATAGCCGATTTTATCGGTTTGCCCGTCGAGCAGGTTTTCTACGACCGCTACCCCAAAAGTCGCCGTCGTATTTTCAAAGCAGCAAAACATGCCAATACGGATTCGATAAAGCATTCCGCTTTGCGTGGTAACGCTGCTTAAACTTCGTTATACGGCTTTGCGTTTTTGCGCATTTGCCATGAATTTAAATACCATAAGATAAAAAGGTTTATCAATGTCTAAAGATCAATACAAAATGGGCAAGATAAATTGCATAGAGTTGTGTTGTCAAACAGCCGTTTTTATAGGGGGTGGTTATGGTTGCTGCTTGTAATTTATGGACCCCAGATGTCAGAAGCGATATCGTTAATCCTTATTCAGAAGTTGAACGTTTACAGGTGATGCTTTCCTGTTCTTTTAAGGCAGTGAGTGGTGGATTTAAGCATCTGCCGATCCGGTATATTATTGACCCTCCGCATGGCTTATTTGATGCGGCGTTAGCGCGGCAGATTGTTATCCATATTCTGCATTATCAGTTTGAGGTGCCGCGGCGGCGTATTGTTGCCATACAGGCACGGCAGCGGACTTCTATTTCTCTGTCTCTGCAGGTGATTAACCGGCGGTTAATGGAACCTGTCTTTGCGAAAGCTTATCAAAGATGGGCTGTGCGTGCGATGGATTTGTTTTTAAAAGAGATCAGAAAGGCGGCAGCGTGATGGCACAGTTTCAAAAGCTTGCTCTTGATGTGATTGTGGTGCCGGAGCGCATTCGCCCTGTAGATGATGAGCATGCCAAGGCACTTGCACAATCGATGGCGCGGGAGGGATTGATGAATCCGATTACGGTGCGTCATACCCCCAATGCTAAAGAAGGCAATTATACGCTTATTGCTGGTGCGCATCGGCTGCGTGCTGCTGAGCTTTTGGATTATAGCGAAATTGATGCGGTTGTGGTGCAGGCTGATAAGGACAATGCTGCGCTTTTAGAAGTGGCGGAAAATCTGTTTCGCAATGAATTGTCTGTGATTGACCGTGCGCTTTTTGTCCAGACTTACCGCGAATTATGGGAGAAGAAGTATGGGGAAATCAAGCGTGGTGGGGACAGAAAATCAAAGGGACAAGTTGTCCCTTTGATCGGTGGTGAGACAGATTTTGAGAAATTGGTGCAACTTGCACCTATTTCTCAAAGGGACAGCAATGCAACTTCAGATCACAATAAAATCGGGTGTGAAGGGGACAAAGTGGCAAAGGGTCAACTTGACCCTTTGCCAAATGATGATGACTTAAATGGCAAAGTGCAAAGTTTGCACTTTGCCACACATGTTGCCGATAGGATTGGTTTATCTACAAAATCAGTAAGACGCCTTAATAGTATTGCTCGACATTTACAACCGGAGTTGCGTTCGGTTTTGCGTGGAACAGCATTGGCGGATAATCAGGCACAATTGTTGAAGTTGGCGAAGATGGAGCCGGTTGCGCAACGGAGAGTGGCGGTTGCTTTTCAACAGGTTGAGGGGGATTTACGACGGGCCTTTGATTTGGTCAATGGGATTAATACGCCACCACAAATTAATGAACAGGAACGGATTTTTGCCCAATTATTGGGGGTGTGGCAAAGGGCAAATGAGCAAACGCGGGCGCGTTTTTGTGCATATTTGGAAAAGCAACCGGTGGAGGTGCAATGATGAAGATGCATGGTTGCGGGCAGCTTGATTTTTTTCAACAGCCGGTTTTTCCTTGCCGCGAACCGGTTGCGCAGATTGATTTAGAGCGGTTTCGTTCACACATGAAGCGTGCCATGGCACGGGCTTTACGCGAATGCCGAGTTGAACGCAGTGTGGTTGCCGAACGTATGGCGCATTATTTGGGCATTGGTTGTTTGAGTAAGGCGAGTTTGGATGCGTATGTTGCGGAAAGTAAGCAGGTGGATATTTCTCTACCGCGTTTTAAAGCCTTTGTGCGGGCGACAGAAGCCTTTTGGCTCTGGGATGAGGTGGTGCGTGAAGATGGATTGTTGTTGTTGCAAGGGGATGAAGCGCGTTTGGCAGAGATTGCACGGTTGCAGCAGGAACAGCGGGAGATTGCGGCGCGATTGAAAGCCATGCGCGCAACGCCGGTTCGCATTAAAAGGGGGCAGCCATGAAGGAATGGTTTAGTATTGCTGAATTGGCTGAAGCGGCTTTGCCAGGGGTACCGAAGAGCAAAAGTGGCTTTCGCAGGATTTTGTCGACGAAATGGCGCCATCATAGTGACTTGATACGCAAAGTTAAGGGAGCGTTTCGACCCATTGTCGAGATTCATCTCTCGTTATTGCCGGAGGAAGCGCGGGCGGCTTTGTTGGTGCGATTTGGAGTGGGTGTTTCGGGGGAGAGTTGTGGACAAAAAGAAGAACTTTGGGCACGTTATGAGGGGCTTTCAAAGGAGCATAAAAGGCGCTGTGAAGAGCGTTTGAAGGCGCTTTGTTTTATGGATGATTTGCTCCATGGCGGTCTTGGCGTGCATGATGCGGCAACAAGCACTGCGGTGCACTTTGGTGTGAGCCGGATGTCGCTTTTTAATTGGCGGCAGATGGTGGAGGGATATGCGCGCCCTGATTGGTTGGCAGCGCTAGCGCCTTGTTATGGTGAGGAGAATGTTTCGCAATTTGCGCTTTGTCATGAGGAAGCTTGGGAGGTTCTCTGTTCGGATTATTTACGTCCCTCTAAACCAGCATTTTCGGCGTGTTATCGGCGGATGGTTGTGATTGCACGGAAAAAGGGTTGGGAGCCAATTCCTTCGGAGCGGGCTTTGCGGCGCCGTTTTCATAAAGAAGTTTCCAAGGCGGCTGTGGTGTTGGCACGTGAGGGAGAAGAAAAGGCAAAAAAGCTTTATCCAGCACAACGGCGTGATCGTTCAAATCTGCATGCTTTGCAAGCGGTGAATATGGATGGGCATAAGCTGGATGTTTTTGTTGCTGTGCCTTGGGCGGAGAAGCCTGTGCGGCTTTATTTGATTGCCATACAAGATCTTTATTCGGGCAAGATTTTATCGTGGCGCTTGTCTGATGCCGAGACTTGGGAAATCGTACGTTTGGTGATTGGGGATATGGTGGAGGCTTATGGAATACCGGAGCGAATGACTTTGGATAATGGGCGCGCTTTTACCAGCAAATGGATTTCTGGGGGTGTGCAAAACCGCTTTCGTTTTAAGATTAAGCCGGATGATCCGCAAGGGCTTTTGACGAGTTTGGGTGTGCAATTGCAATGGACGACCCCTTATAGCGGGCAGTCTAAACCGATTGAGAGAGCATGGCGTGATTTAGCAGAAGCGATTTCGAAGCATCCTTTTTGTGCGGGGGCATATACAGGCAATAAACCAGATGCCAAGCCTGAAGATTATGGTAAGCGCGCCATAGGATTTGAAGCGTTTAAAGCCCATGTTGGCGCGCAAATTTGTGCACACAATGCACAAACAGGGCGCAAGGCGCTGACATGTGCGGGGCGTAGTTTTGATGAGACTTTTGCAGAAAGTTTGCAAGCCGAGGGGACGATTATTCGGCAGGCAACAGCGGCGCAACGGGCTTTATGGCTTTTGACCTCTGAAGCATTGCGTGCGCAAAAGGGTACGGGCGAGATTCATTTTTATGGCAATCGTTATTGGGCACGAGCATTGAATGAGCATGCGGGGCAGAAGGTGATTGTACGCTTTGATCCGGATCATTTGCATCAGGATTTGCGGGTTTATGATTTGCATAATCGGTTGATTTGTTTGGCACCATGCCTTTGCGATGTTGGTTTTTACGACCAGCAGGCGGCACGTCTCAATGGGCGTTTGCGTAAAGAGTATGTGAAGGCTGTGAAAGCCGAAAAGCAGTTGGCAGCTAAACTTGCTCCTGATCAATTGGCAGATGTTTATGGGCGCCTTGAGAAAAAAGATGAAGCGTTCAAATCCAAGCTTCCGATAAAGCCAAAGGTTACGAGATTGGTTCCAAACAATGTGGGGAATTTAGCTTTGCAAGCGAAGGAGGACGAGGCTTTGGAAGCCCAAGAATTTAGCCATCATTTGCATAAAGCTTTGAGAAAGTTTTCGGCGTCTGATGAGGGGCGTGAAGTGATAAAGTTTCCTAAGCAATAGGAAAAGGAGAGGGGGGATTTAAGGGGACTGGTTGAGGTCCATGTGCGGGGTTGAAGAATGAACAGAGAAAGGGGGGGGAGAAGTCTTATCCATTTCAAATCAATAGAATCGAGTTTTTATGCGTCTTTACCTGATTGGGTGAGGAGTATGGAGTGATTTAAGTTTCCCCTTTGAGTGAAAAGGTGCAGGGGGGAGATTGTCGGGAGCCGGTTGAGTATCGCGTACGGCTTGAAGAATAACACGAATGGGTAGGTGGGAGCCTACCCATTCAAGAGTCTAAAATCAATACGAGAGGGAGATTATAGATGAAATACGCGATAAATGCAACGGTCGATAAAAATCCTTGGGCGCGACCAAAAATCCAGCCCGAAACAGCAGCAAACCGCAACAGTGATGATATTGCTTTATGGAATGAGCTTGTGGATGCGGTGAGAGCTATCGCAAAAATGCATGATTGGACGAAGGCGGAAGTGGCGCGGCGCATTGGTATGCCAGATGGAACATTTTCGCAATGGTATGCGGGGAGTTATGCGGGGCAATTGGGCAAGCAGAATGCAAAAGTTCAACAGTGGGTAGAGGCTTTAAAGGAGGTTGATGAACTTTTGGAGCGTATACCTGAAAAGCCAGCCTTTCAGAGGAATCGCATTGCCAGTGAGATCATTGATACTTTAACGCTGGCACAAAGCACGGGCGATATGGTGATGATTACGCTTGATGCGGGCAGTGGTAAAACGGAAACCTGCCGCCATTACCGTGCGACCCGTCCGCATGTTTATCTGGTGACAGCAAGTCCGCATACGCGCAGTGTTCATGGTATTTTGAATGATATGGCAGCAGAATTGGAAGTGGTGGAATATAATCCCACCCGTTTAACCCGTGCGATTGGCAAGAGGTTAGAGCGGGTAGGTGGTGGGACGT
>NZ_CADEAK010000009.1 GCF_902825225.1 Bartonella vinsonii subsp. berkhoffii ATCC 51672 | reverse complement strand
CAAAATAGATTTTGACAAAACGCGCATTTAATGGTAAAAAATATCCATAAAAACAACAAGTTACCAACTATTCCTACATAATCCCACCTCTTCCCACTTAGTACAAAACCTACTGTCAAACTACACTTATTTTAACTTCACATATACAAGCAACGCCTAATTTAAGTCCTCAAACGCGCTATGCACTCGAGGGCTTTATCAAACTACCTGAGCAATATCGCCATTTAATTGATTTAACCAACATTCCAACAGCATCAGAAAAAAACCTTGAAAAAATAGCATCTGGTGATTTTATGGGAGAAAATTCATATTTTGATCAGATGCTTCAAGAGGGGTCGGATGATGTAGAAAAGAGAGTTAATAGCTATTTTTCAGGAATCGGTAGGTATAACTCTAGCGCACATACAAACGCGTTACAGAAGAATCTTAGTGATGTACGTGCCCGCGCCATGTCTGATTGGTATGATAGAAACTTACAATATATGATGCAAATCAGAGCACAAATCGAATAATCACGTCAGAACCGTTTGAGAATAAGAGAAAATTTATGACAAAGTTACAATGATGCACTTTTCGAAGCCGCACAGGCAGCAGCAATACTTGAAGTCGATAATTAACAGCGTGTTGATACACAACGTGCACAATGGGTAAAGGAAGACAATCGCACTTGGAAAGAGCTACAAGATAAAGCGGACATGCTACATAAAACAGCAACTGTAGAGTGCCTTACAAGGACAAAACAAGGCCCTAGCTAATGCTATACGAGAAGAAATAAAAAAAGCTTTGAACACCGATACGGTGACAAACACGGAGAGAAAAGCAAAAACTTCACTGCTCCCTCATGCACTTATAGAAAATAACTTGCCTCTCAATTCTCTTCACACAGAGAGAACACATTCTGGTAATGAATTTCTTCCTATTCATACTGTTTCACAACACACTAAAACTAAAGACGATACACAATCCCATTTTAGTGTTAAACATGTAGAGAACACCACTTTCTCTACATCTAAAACAACTCCTAATACATCATCAGAAGCGCATGTGAATTTATCCCCCAAGATTGAGGCGACAAGCCAAGCTGCCGATGATACTAAAAAACCATCTAAGCTTGCGGACCATAACAAAACCGTAGTCTTCTCTCATACCCCGCTTAATTCTGAAAAAAAACCAAAACGCTCACGCCACAAATGGCAAGCTCTTTGGTAATGCCTAACGCTCTTTTTGCTGTTGGAGTTTCTGATATAAACAATCACAATATATTATTAGACAATATGCGAATAACAATGTTTGAACCAAAAGAGAATGAAGAAAATGGGGTTTTCTTTTTATGGGACTAGGTTTACATTCTCTTGCAGTGTTAATCCACCACAAAAAAAATGTGAATGCCAATATGCACTATGCAGCACTACAAACAGGTTTTAGATTGATAACACTAGAAGATCAAAATACCATCACAGATTTTGGTCTCTTGGGATCATACAGCAAACTCGCTTTTATCGCAAAAGATATAAAAGTTTCTCAAAAGAGTACGTTCGATAAATAATCCCTTACAGCATATGGAAACATCCAGCACGATAATGGAATATATGTAAACACATTCCTCTCTTACGGAATTTTTAAAGAAAATATCACCACCGCTCTCATAAGAAAGACTAAAAATAACACAAAAACAGTGAGTGCCTCTACCACCGTTGGTCAGAAATCCCCCCTCAATATTGAAGGATTTATCCTTGAACCCCAAGCACAACTTTCCTATCGATATCTCATGCTTGGCATACTCCCAGATACCGATAGCTTCAAAACGAACATGCGCAATCTTCATCAAGGCGTGCTGCGTATTGGTGGTCGTCTAACACAAAATAAAGGTCATGCTGTTTCCTTCTACAGCAAATTATACGTTACAGAAACTTTTGGTCATACATAAGAGTGCCATAGAAATGGATAAAAGTTTCCAGCTTGCTTTTATGGGAACTGCAATTGAAGATGGTTTTGGCGTTCATGCACATTTATCACAAAAAATTGCGCTTCATGGTGATGTTAGTTATCAACATAAACTGAGAGAAGCTGGACTTTCGGAATGAACGTTTCCGCTGGAATGCGCTACTGTTTTTAAAAATAATTTAATTCACATCTTGAAATATAGACAGTGTCACATATGTTTCTTTTCGTAATTTAAAAAAAGAAACATAATGGGTTAAAAAATTATTTTTTAAGAGAGGGGAAGCAAATATTTAGGAACATATCTCATGAAAAAAAGCTTCTTGCTCTGCACATTTTCGGGAATTTTTTTTTGCTCTTCGAGCTTATCTTATGCCCTCTCTGTAACGCCTCCACCATCAACTGTAGGATATCCTCTTACACAACCTCCTTCTGATGGCTCAGGTATTAAGCCTGATCTGGGTGTATCTACAATCACGATATCTCCAACGACAAAACCTACAGTTACTGTTACAGCTACTGTAATACCTAGACCGACAGGACCCCGAACTCCAAGATCTGTACCTCTACCGCCCCCACACACAGATGGAAATGATACAGAATCTGCAACATCTGCAACGGCAAATACGGAAAAAAAATCTAGAAGACGTCCAACTCTCCCCTCTTCTTCTATAAATTCTTCCCCCACAGAAACTCCCCCTCTTTCTCCTGTATCCCCATCACCCTCAGTGCTCTCACAACCAATCCCACAGCAACCACCACAGTCTGCAAAACCAGCACCTGTACAGGAAGTACCTGAAAAATCTGAACTTGCAAAACCGGTAAGCGTACAACCAGAAAAACAGCCTGAAAAACCAGTACACGATAAGGATCTACAATCTGGGACTGTAGTTGAAGACGGTGAAACTGTAACGCTGCATGATGTTAACATTTACGACAAGTATTTTGCTGTTTATGTAAAAGGAAAAAATTCAGTAGCCCAAATACAAAGAGGAACAGTTACTGCAAATTTTGTTGCACTGAGTACAACAGAAGGTGGAACTATTGATGCCTCCGATATTGTTGCAAAAGCAAGAATAGCTGGTTTGGTAAGCGAGAGTGGTACAATTAAGCTTAAAGATTCGACTGTACACGTTACGAGTCATTATAACGCTGATGGCGTAATTCTCAAAGATAATGTATACGACATACCCGAAAACCGCACTATACGTAATGCTCAAGAAAAAACGCATGCTATCTCAAAAGAGCAAGGCATTGCTAATAAAATAATACTGGAGAATACGAAGCTTTTTGTTGAACATGGCATTGGCTTTGGTGTTTATAGTACATCTACAAGAAATGAAATCAACCTCAAAAATTCAGAAATTCATGCTGATGTTTTATTAAAAAATGAAAGAGCCTCATCTGCTCACCTTGTGTTAACAGCGGATCATTCTCTTTTAGAAGGGCGGGTAAGAACATCGGAAGAGAGCAAAACAGTTTTTGATCTCACAAACGGCTCAAAATGGCTTTTAAAAGCGAATAAAAATGCAATAAATAATGATAAAGAGCCCTCTGATTATGCGCAGTTTGGCAATGATAAAAAATCATTTTCTAACCTTTCTGCACTCAAGCTCACAGACAGCATGATTATGTTTGAAAAGCCAACAGAGAAACATTACCAGACGTTGTTTATAGGCTCTCACCCGCAACAAGGAGATGAAATCTCTAATACACCAGTGGTTTATAGTGCAAAAGGTGTTGCAGAGATTTATTTGAACTCTCAATGGAGCAATTCTTCTCCAATAGAAGAACAAAAAACTGATCGTGTTGTAATTCATGGTGACGTATCAGGTCATACCGTGGTTCATATTAATCTTTTGAAAAAGGAGAAAAAAATAACTGAGAGCAGTTCTGTTTGGAGAGAACAGATGGTTTCCCTTCCTTTAGAGACGCATGGGATTTCACTTATTCAAGTTTCTGGGAAAGCGGATGAGAATTCCTTCAAATTAGCGGGGGACTATATGACAATGGATGGTTTGCCTTATAAATATGTACTCACGGGTTATGCACCAGGGACATCTCATGCAAGCCAAAATCTTTTGGGAAAGAATGATCGAAATTTCTGGGATTTCCGGTTGCAAAATGCTTACCTTGATAAAGATAAGAAAGTGCGAGCGCTTTTACCACAGGTAGCAAATTATTTGGTCATGCCCAGTGCTTTATTTTCTGCTGGATTTGCTGATGTAAATAATCAAAATGTGCTGTTAGATAATATGGGTACAGCAGTATTTGGAACAGAAAAGTATCAAAAGAACGGTATCTTCTTGTCCTCCTATGGTGAGAAAGTGACCTTATCTTCTCACCATGACCCCCTGCACTATGGCTACGGTGCTGATGTGAACTATACTGGGCTACAATTAGGTATCGCATTGGCAGCACTAAAAGGTGAAGATATCCGTACGCATTTTGGTCTTTTAGGAACATACGGAAAACTTGACTTTACTCCAAAGGATATGGAAGATTCTGAAAAGACAACGCTTGATAAATGGTCACTCACAGCTTACAGCGGCATCCAACACAGCAATGGTCTCTATGTAAAAGCACTTCTTTCCTACGGAACACTAAAAGGGAATATTACCACAGCTCTTGTTGGAAATGCTGTAAAATTGGATGGTACTGAAACACTCAATATATCTGCTACCGTTGGTCAAAAAATAACAACTGGTACAAAGGGGCTAGTGTTTGAACCACAAGCGCAATTCATTTATCAAAATCTTATTTTCGATGTTCTATCAGATGCCAATGGTTTAGAAGTTGATATGGGCAATCCACGTCAATTGTTGGTCCGTATGGGTGGACGTTTGACACAAACTCTCACCAGTGAAGAAGAAGCCAACGCCTTCTCTTTCTATGGCAAATTGAATATACTCAAAGCTTTTGCTGATGGTGAAACGATAAAAATTGCTGATACATTCTATCTTGATCCTACCGGCACTGCAATTGAAGGGGGCATTGGTGTTTATGCCTCCCTCTCCGAAAATATTGCACTCCATGGTGATATGAGCTATCGGCATAAACTTCAAAAAGCCGGCGTCTCTGGAACCAATTTTTCTGGTGGAATAAGTTATCGTTTTTAAAACAGAACAAGTGTTAATTTTAAGAAAAGGCAGCACAGAGTGCTGCTTTTTTTGATGAAATTCTCTTTTTCAAAAAATAAAAACGCTAAAAAACCGCTCAATAAACAAAAGAGAAAGACACATATTTTCTCTGGAAAATCATTCTTTTAACAGACAATGCGTTCGATTTATAATGATAATTATCGTTTTGTCTGTTGAATGAGAACCCCAAATACTATGAGATTCTCTCATTGCAATCCTGTTTATGTTGAATCAATAAAAACCATCCGCCCAAATGCTCCGCTTGCTCATTACAAGCGGGATTGGCGTATGTATAAAAACTATAGAAAGGAAGTAAAAATGCCTCTTATGAATCTTCTAAACGCAAAGAGCTGTTCCAACATTGAGTGCTAGGAAAGAGAGTAGATTTTTCCATATTGGATCAATCCCAAACGCATCAATTATTGTGAAAATAAAAGAGCCTGCATGTAAAATCCCCAATAAAGATTACAACACATATACCCACTTCACAAAGCCATACACCACATCATTACTTTAATCATCCCACATGTATGGAATTAATCGAAATTGGATCAAGGCGTTTCTTTTGTACGAGCGGCAGTGCCTTGCATAGCCTGCGAAAGATCGTTGACTGCATCCAAATGCGTTTGAAGCAATTCGCTATTACGATGTAATTTTTCCTGTAAATCCGACAACAAGTTTTCAACCTCATTTTCAATATCTTCATTCATGTAGCGTTTTATATCGCCTATAGATTTATTAAGGTCACGCAAGCCACGTATTTTACACAAATTTATTTCTTCATAATCTGGAATACCACTGCTCTCTAACATATTGCTTTCATAATCGACCACTTGTGCCAATCCTTTAACAGCAGCCACAAATTTTGTCATCGCCCAATCACGATCAATAAGATTATTATCAAGGACATTTGCTCTTGATGCAAAACTATTATCACCATATTGCACTACAGACATTCTTATATTTCCCCTTCAATAATATTGTTCAATCTTTCTCATAAATAAGGGAGATTAAACAGCTTTTCTTCAATGCTGATACACTCAATTGAGTTCATTATGAAAATTGCTCCGACAAAAAGCACGACAATCCTTAAAGCGTATACCACTTCAATTTTCAACGCATTCTATGAAACGTTTTTCTTTGCTCCAAAACCACCCTTAGCACAAAATCAATTTGCTAAAACACCACAAATCCTGAAATAAATTGGTGACTATCAGAAATCTCCAAATTTATTGCACCTTTTCTCGATGAACAACGACAGTGCCTTAATTTAGACAAAATTTTATGCACATAAAGATCTGATCTCTTTAAAAGATTTCAACATCTTACCCTCCATAGCCTTTGGCTTTAGTGTTGTGAGATGCTATTTTTTAGCTCTCTACAGCATCAATTTATATTTACCCAGAAAGGTTTAAAGCTTTTTATGGGCGGTTATTTATACCCACAGCATCTTGCACAAACAAGAAAATACCTTCTGAACATAACCATGCGATAATATCAAAAAGATAACTTACAATAATCAATGATTACCCTTTTTAAATTATCATTCGCTTTTCTTTGCTGTAAACGACTATATAGGATTTTCTTAACCCTTTCAAGAGTTTCTAAAACGCGCTGTTTTATAATCTTTCGACCCCATAAGCCCTTAAAACAGCTCTGTACGAACACTTTTAGTATTTTATTTACAAATGACTCTTCCTTATAGATTATTTTACTCAATAACACAGTGCGCGCTTATAAACATCGCTGCTGCATGTTCATTTCATCCCTAAAAGAAAAATTATAACTTTCCTTTGCAAAACAAAACTTCTTTTGTGAACTCTCTGTTTTATTCTTAATATTCAATATGAAGCGCATTGTTCTTCTTTTTTACTGATCATATTTGATCTTTTCTTCATAAAAGCAGCTTTAGCGGATATCGTTATGGCGCAACATCACTCACAAAGCTTGTATAAAAGAGTTTTTTCTACATGAAACAAGCACATAAAAAACAAATACATACACAACAAAGCGATACTGTTTTATGCGCCATAGTGCTAAAACGCCTCAAGTACTTATGAGAAAGAAGAAGAATTTTAGCATCTTCCACTCTTGTTTAAAAAGTAGAAAACTGCCCTAAACTTTATTGGCTTTTAGTGAAGTATATGCGTGGTGAAAACTTATATTTATATTTCAAATGCAAATCGGTTTTCTTTTATAAGAACTGCCCTCTTTCATCTTAAAGAACAGAAAACCTCCACAAAAATAGGAGGTTTTCCATTTATTGAAATAGACATTTTTTGCGTTCAAGCCAAAATTGACTCTTTCTTGCAAGAAAGCAAAAAACACAATTGTCACAATGACTTTTGTTTATTCGCTGCTGTCCTGTATTTTTTAGATTCAGAAGTTTTCGAATCCGATTTATTTATTCCTTCTTTAATTCCTCATAAAAACCCTCTAATGTAAATTCACGGGCAGCTATTACGAGGTTCTGACAATTCTTAGACGACGACCGTAAAGACGGGCCCATCTTCTCACATTTCTGACCCCATTCTTCCATCAATTTTTTATCTTTTTTAAATTCTGCTACGCTATAGGTTTTTTCACAACTAGCAGTGACAAATCCAATGCAAAGAAGCAATGCTGTTATAATGATTTTTTTCATAAAGAATTTCCCCTTCTGTCTTTTAGATTTTAAAAGTTTGAGTCCTGTTTTGAGTACCTCATTAAAGTTCTCTAAGAACTTGTTCAGTATTTTACAATTTTGAAATAAACTTTATAGATCCCCCTGCTTGGTGCATTTTGTTACCTATTTGGCGCGTAATTTTCCCTCTTTCTTCAATTCCAGCTATAGTTTCTTCACCACCAGAAACAATAAATCTAGCCTAAGAAGTGATGCTATTATAATGGCTTTATAAGAGAATAAATTTTGGAAAATAGACGTCCCATAAAAGGATTGTTTATTTAGCACGGAAATTCCCCCTACAATTTATTCAATTTCATAGAATAAATTGGCTACATAGCTGAAAAAAACATACGCGCTACTGTTTAATTGCAATATTTCTTTTTTTAGAATGAAATAAACAAAAATAATCTCTTACTCAAAATCCTTATCAATAAAATTCTATAAAGCAAATGAGTCTACCTGTTCAGGTGCTACACAACGAACAAGCCGTGCTCCTTAAAAAAAATAATAAAAACTTTAGAGAAATGCTGGAAAAGAACACTATTCATATCCAATTGTATAATGTTCAATCCTGTAAAACAGGGCAATTCGCACCATGCAATGGAATGAATCTTACAAATCAAAGGAGAAAGATTAATCAAAGCAAGAGAAACGTATTATCGTATATCATTTTTTACATTTTTCCGTATTTCTGTGAAAGCAATTCACGCACCTCATCTGCTATTTTTGTTCCACGGCTTGCACAACTCATCTTGATCGAACGATGCAAACTTTCCGGCACATCAATGGTGAGACGCTTCATACCTTCCTCCATGCTTCCTTTGCGGCTTTCTACCCATGCATCAGCTGTTAAAGGTATTGATTTATTGGTTGGTTTTGTGCCAATTTTAATTTTTTTATTCCCCGTCTTCATTGTTTTGTTCTCAGTCTTCATTGTTTTGTTCATTAGCTAACTCCTTGATTTCTGCTGCAACAGCTTCAATCTCTGCAGCTGCTGGTCCTCGCTTATCAACTTCATAAACAGCTTTTCCTTGTACCGCAGCTTCTGCAAAAATCACACGTTGCGCAACGCTAGCAGAAAGGACATGCACAGGATACGCTCCAAGAGCTTCGCCCACATCACGCCCTATCGCTGTATTGACTATTCTACGATTAATAACAAAAGCAGATTTCAAATTTTCTTTATAGACGCGTGCTTCATCAATAAGCTTTACAATTCCATCAGCCGCCCAAATATCATATGGACTAGGCTGCACCGGAATAAGTACCAAATCGGAAGCCATGAGAGCACTACGGGCAAGATCAGTCACACGTGGAGGACCATCGATAACAATATGATCATAAGTATGACCAATCTGTGCAATCTCCTTATGAATTGTTGCACGCGGCAAACCAACAACTGAAAACAAAGAAGCACCTTCACGAGCAGCTGCCCAATCCAATGCACTCCCTTGTGGATCGCCATCAATAAGCAATACCCGTGCTCCAGCCCGTGCGAAACTAGCGGCAAGATTCACGCTTAACGTGGTTTTTCCAACCCCACCCTTTTGATTCAAAAGTCCAATGATCATTACTTACGCCTTTTAGCTTTAACGTTTTTGCGATTATACAGAAAGTAACAAAGGAGGCAAATTTTTGGAGTAGCAAGTATCTGGCACACTTAAAACACTCCCCTCTTCTCTTTCGCAGATATAAAAGCAACAAACATACAGGCTCATTAAAAACTTGAAACACTCTCACCCTTTTACATACCGCTCCTCTTGACCAAAGGGGAAACAGAATATTTTTCAAGAGATCTACAGTTTTAAGTCCACAACTCCGCATGGTTAAAAAATACCTCGAATGAAAAGCCTAGCCATTATACTACCATCCAAAAAAGTTCTACTGAATGAGCCTTATGCTACAGATCAACATCATAAACAGAGCAAAAAATTCAACACAAGAGCAGAGCAATGAACATATCCTTCATGATAAGATATCTTACAAGTCCACATCATTTTTTTAGCAAGGTCTATTTTTCTCGACAGCAGCAGCATTTCTGTTAAATATTATCTCAAAAAATTTTACCCTCATCATGCCCTTTTGGAAATCAAGCATGAGAACATCATGAAAATACCTGATCGGAGATAGACAAAAATGAATTTGCAACAAATTGCCCCTGATATTTTCATCAGCGCCCAAATCACTCTCGAAAACATAAAAACATTAGCACAAGCTGGTTTTAAAACGATTATTTGTAATCGCCCCGATCAAGAAGACCTACATCAACCCGATTTTTCCATCATTAAAGCAGCAGCACACAACTATGGGATAAAAGCCTATCATATTCCTATCGTGCCACCGACCATCAAAAAATCAGAGATTGAAGCCATGAAAACAATCTTAAAAACAGCCTCTACACCTCTTCTTGCCTATTGTCACCATGGAACACGCTCCATACATCTTTATCGTCTAGCCTGTCTCTCATCCTGAGTCTTAACGGATCATAAAGAAATAAGCAGTAATTTTTGAACGATAAAGCTATTTCATTTTATAAACTTACGAAAAAGACAATGCTGCAATCTGATCACCAGACATTCGATTCCCCCTCCCAACAACGGAAAAAGCATATATTTCATGATGTTTTAGAGTATATTTTCCTAATTACAGTTAGTTTAAGTGCTACTTTTGCTGCTCTGCTATCCTTTTCAGATCAACTTAGAGCATATTTTTAAAAGTAAGCATCTTATCTAACTGCGAACATGGTTGTACTGCCGCCAAAATTTCTTTTGCTGCTTTTTCATCGCGTTGCATTTGTGCAATCAAAGCCTCCAGTCCATCAAATTTCTCTTGCCCTCGCAAAAACTGTACGAAAGAAACAGTGCAGCTTTCTCCATAAAGATCACCGTTAAAATCAAACAAATAAGTTTCTAAAAGCGGTGCACCATTTTTCACAACTGTTGGACGACAACCAAAGCTTGCAACTCCATCATACAAAACACCGTTAGCACAACGCAAGCGTACCGCATAAACACCATGCGCCAAACTGACTTGAGGGGGTAAAATCTGATTAGCCGTAGGAAAGCCCAAAAGGCGGCCAAGTTTTTCACCCTCAACAATATGAGAGCGCACCCGATAATGATAGCCTAACAAATGGGCTGCCCTTTCCACCTGACCTTGTGATAGAAGCTTACGGATAGTGCTAGAAGAAATGATCAATTGTTGTCGATTTTGTCTGCTAGAGACACAAGGAATTTGTACAACCTCAAATCCATATTTTTCACCCCTTTGACAAAGAAGATGTGAATTTCCACTTTTCTGATGACCAAATTGAAAATTTTCGCCCGTTACCACGACCGAAACATCAAAAGCTTGTTTTAAAGCCACATGAATAAATTCATCTGCCAAAAGAGCAGAAAAATCTGCATCAAACGGTTGTTCAATCACCCCATTAAAGCCAAGGATTTTAAAAATTTCAGCTTTTTCAGGAGCTTCTGTCAAGCGATCAACGGGAGCAGAGGGGCAAAAAAAGCTTCTTGGATGTGGTTCAAAGGTTAAAACAACAGCGGGTTTATTTTTTACACGCGCTAAATCAAGCGCTTTTTGGAGCACCACCTGATGTCCACAATGAACACCATCAAAATTTCCAAGTGCCAATACGGCTCCCCGCCAAGTCAAAGGAAACATATTTATCCCCTGAAGACGCAAAAAATCAGACATTATTGAAGAGCCCACATAATTGCTTGTGGCTGATAGCCATGACGTTCAAGAAAAGAGTGTAAAGCTTGTTTATCCACCATACCGTTTTGCATATAGTCATAACGGTGAATACCCCCCATGATATAAAGTACATCGAGACCAAAATGGGCAGCACCTTTAACATCGGTCAAAAGACCGTCACCAATCGCTAAAATCTGACTTTTTTCTACTGTTCCACGAATTTTTTGAAGTTTTTCAAAAGCACCTTCGTAAATGGGTGCATGGGGTTTTCCAGCAATGCGCACTTCCCCGCCTAATTGTTGGTAAAGATGTGCCAATGCACCAGCGCACCAAAACTCCTGATTTCCATAATGGACAATCACATCAGGATTGGCACAAATAAAAGGCAAATTTCGCGCGCGCATACGATGAAACATATCCTCATAAGCAGAAGGTTCTTCTTCAAGATCCTCAAGAAAGCCACTACAAACCACAGCAGAAGCTTCCCATTCTTCAACGAGTTCACAATCTAATCCTTCAAATAACACCGCATCGCGTTGTTGACCAATAAAAAAAATTTTACGTGGCGCAGCACGAATAAGATCACGTGTCACATCTCCTGAAGTAATAATGGCATCATAATAGTCGCTATGAACATTCATGCTTTGCAATTGAGCAACAACATCCTCCCGCCGTCGAGGTGAATTGGTCAAGAAAATGACATTTTTTCCTATCTGTCGAATTTTGTGCAACACTTTCAATGCTGGTTCAAATGCATGCACGCCATTATGTACAACACCCCAAACATCGCAAAAAACAGCATCGTAACGCTCTATAACAGTATCAATATGGGTAAGTTCATTCATGTTGCACCTGCTTATACATTTGTCATTTATCAAACTGTCTTTTACTTAAAAACGATTTATCGAAAAACCATTTTTCTGTCATCTGCTTTCTCAACACTGTATTCTTCTCACATTAAAATTTGCATCGCCTAGAAAGATCATAAAGAATAATAAAATAAATAAGCTAAGTGGTATAAAATTTGTAAAACCTCTTATCATCCAAAAGCTTATAATTTTATAATACTCTTTCTTTAAATAAAAACTTAAATGCTAAAAACTATTCTAGTGATACAGTTTCTTCTCTGAAATACTCAAATTCTTCTTTTAAAAATGAACAAAGAAATCTTTCCATAAAAAACTGTTCAAAAGAAAAAATTCCACGTCTCTAGGCGCAAACGCACTTAAAGCGCATACCGAACAGACAATATGCGTCATTGCCTATACAATGCGTGGACTTTAAAGCCTAAAAGCACACTATAGATTGCATGGAAAGCATTTCATATTTTAGGTTTCAGGATACTCTTATGAGATAACCAAAGCTTTTTAAAGCACAAATCTTTCTTTGTGTTTTAAAGATCACTTGCTTTCTTAATTTTCTCATAATCTTTAAAGATCAAGTAGATTATAAAGGTCCTTTTTTCTTCTCCACTCTTGTGAGAAATCAAATTGGTGAGATTACGGTCTTCGTAAGATAAATCGCCATGTTTTACCGCACTCAACAATCTATAAGCGGATATTCTGAACAATCTTCTTTCTCGTATCTCCCCAACTATGGGTCTAATCATTTTAAAAACACCATCCTCTTATTCCCTACATCTGAATAGACCGATTTTTCCTCATAGAATTGTCTCAACAATAGCTCTGGAAATAATTCTAACCGCAACGTTGTTTTGTGAAAGGAATATAACAGTCCATTCACCTCTCTGAAAAACCTCTACAAAAATTCTCATATCTCCTTTCAATTCTCTTTTTGTTCCACTTCAATTCACTTTATAAGATTCTGAAACATCAGAAAAATATCTCCATAAAGCGCATCATAAACCGGCAAAAGGATTGTAAGATCCATTGTCCCGCCTCCATTGTGAAGGTTTGGTGAATTCACTAGACCAAAGACCAATTTTTTTATTGCGCGCTGTTTCTTCAGCAATACGATACTGCACTGGAAGAGGATTTTTATTCTCTTTCGAAAGCACGAGCATGCCCTCTGCAAGACCGACTTCAGCGAGATCAATCCCTTCAATAAAACATTGAGCATAAGAAATACCATTGTACATAAGAGCCTGCTTACAAGATAAATTTTGACCAAGTGTTTTAGTGACAAGCCAAGCTGTTGTAACGACACCACAGTGCCATTCTTGATCGTTCAATTTTGCTTTTTGACGCAGTGCACAAGTATCCACACCATATAAATGGACAGTGCGCGTGATATGTTTACGCCAAGATTGTGCAACAGGAGTGAACAATTTAAATGTAACACCACTGGTAACAAATGCCTTCCCCTGAAAAACAACCCCATTGTTTAGTAAAACATTCTTTTGCAAATGAAGAGCTGGTTCGTTTTTTGCGAATCGCTGTTTGGTGAGAGTTTCCATTGGCTTTTTCTCTTCCAAAGGCTGATCGACACTATCTATCCCAGTATTTTGCCTAGTATCTTCCATTGTAACTGTTTTGAGAACGCCCAAATCTATTTTATCTTTATATTGACTTATTCCCCATAATAGAGAACCCATAATGTAAACAATAACGATGAATTTAAAGCGCAAGCGCTTAATATATTTGCTCAAAAAATTCATTGTTTTTCTGCCCTTTCACATTTTTACCAACAAACTTCTTCATTCTGCCAACAACCTTCTTCGTTCTGAATAAGAAATTTTAGAGAAGGTCTTTTGCAGATTAGCTACGCCGAGAAATACAACTTAAAATTGCCATTTTTGTGTATAACAATTTTGAAATGAATTTTGTCTCTTAAGAAAAGCATGGTGAGAGTAAAAAAACCATTCTCAAACTTTTAGAAAGGAGGGGCGTGGTGGTTCAGATTGTCAACCGTAAAATAATGAAGCTCTTCGGGAGAGATAAAAGTCCGTAAATAAAGAATTCTTTCAAAGAGAGGTAAAATGACAAACAATATATCCAAGAACATGATGTTTATAGCCATTATGCTGCTTTTAACATCGCTCATTGTATTAGATCCTTCTTATGCCGCTACTACTACTACTACGAGTGGGCTAGGAAAACTTGATGGTGTTTTAGATAATATTGTTAAGATGATGACAGGAACAACAGCAAAACTTATTGCCATTATATGTGTTGCAGCTGTGGGTATTGGCTGGATGTACGGCTTTATTGATTTACGTAAAGCTGCTTACTGCATTATCGGCATTGGGATTGTTTTTGGGGCACCTGCTCTCGTTGGTCAATTAACGGGTGTAACCAGTTAGCAGGCACAACATAATGAACGAAGATACTCTTTTCCTTGCCTGTACTCGACCCGCCATGTTTGCAGGTGTTACAATGGAGGCGATGGCTCTCAACGTCATGGCGACAACCACTCTCTTCATTTTAACAAGTAGTTTTTCCATGATGGGTTTAGGTTTTGGGATGCATTTTGTTTTGCGCGAAGTAACAAAATATGATCACAATCAATTTCGCGTATTGTTTGCTTGGTTGAATACCCGAGGAAAACAAAAAAACCTCAGCAGATGGGGAGGAGGATCGACTTCCCCCTTACGCCTTATCCGTACTTACAAGGAACTCATGCAGTGAAACAGACGTCAATCATGAAACGGGAAACTTTTGTTGAAGACTATATTCCCTATATACGCCATGTTAACCAGCATATTATTGCATTAAATTCGCGCTGTTTAATGACCGTGATCGCTGTTGAGGGGGTAAATTTTGACACTGTAGATATTGATCAATTAAATTCCTTACATAATCAATTAAACACGCTTTTAAAAAATATTGCCGATGAACGTGTTGCTTTATATTCTCACATCATTCGTCGTCGCGAAACGATCTATCCAGAAGGTCACTTTCTTTCATCTTTTGCAGCAACATTAGATGAAAAATATAAAAAGAAAATGATTTCGCAAGAGCTTTATAGAAATGATCTGTTTGTTTCACTGCTCTGGAATCCGGCATCAGATAAGGCAGAACGATTATCTTCATTTTTTCAGCGCTTGAGCAAAGCCAAGAAAACACAATCGGAACCGGATGAGGAAGCCATTCACAAAATCGAAGAATTAAGCCGAGATTTTATACAAGGTTTAGAGATCTATGACGCACGCCTTTTGTCAATTTATGAACATGAGGGTATTTTATTTTCTGAACAAAGTGAATTTTTACACCAGTTGGTGGGAGGAAGGCGTGAACGTATTCCTCTCACATTTGGAACCATTGCCTCAACGATTTACTCAGATCGTGTTATCTTTGGTAGAGAAATTATCGAAATTCGCCATGAAAGCAATGAACGCTTTGTTGGTATATTTGGGTGGAAAGAATATCCCTCTAAAACACGTCCTGGTATGACTGATGAATTGCTTACAGCACCATTTGAATTCATCTTAACACAATCTTTTGTCTTTAAGAGTAAAGCGGCTGCCGGTATCATTATGAGCCGCAAACAAAATCAAATGATTAATGCAGCAGATCGTGCCAGCTCACAAATTGATGCCCTTGATGAAGCCCTTGATGACTTAGAATCAAATCGCTTTGTTTTAGGTGAGCATCATCTCTCTCTCGCTGTTTTTGCCGATCATCCTAAAATATTAGCTGAAAATCTTTCAAAAGCTCGTTCGCATTTAACCAATGGTGGAGCAGTGATTGCTAGAGAAGATTTAGGATTGGAAGCAGCATGGTGGGCACAATTACCTGGAAATTTTAGCTATCGAGCACGTTCTGGTGCCATTACCAGCAGAAATTTTGCGGCTTTATCGCCCTTCCATTCCTTTCCCATTGGTAAGCTTGAAGGCAATGTTTGGGGATCTGCTGTCGCATTGTTAAAAACGCAAGCCAGTTCCCCCTATTATTTTAATTTTCATTATGGTGATCTTGGCAATACCTTTGTTTGCGGGCCATCGGGATCTGGTAAAACAGTCATTGTTAATTTTCTTCTTGCACAGTTGCAAAAACACAACCCCACCATGGTCTTTTTCGACAAGGATCAGGGCGCAGAGATTTTTGTGCGCGCTGGAGGGGGAAAATATAAACCTTTAAAGAATGGGCAACCTACTGGCATTTCCCCTTTAAAAGGCATGGAATACACTGAAAAAAATAAAGTCTTTCTTCGTAACTGGATCTTGAAGCTTGTAACAACGGAAGGGCAAAGTGTGACAGAACAAGAGCGACAAGATATCGCCAAAGCCATTGATTCTTTAGAAAGTCTGCCCTGTGCGCAACGCTCTCTTGGCGCTCTTCAACTGTTTTTTGATAACACCTCAAAAGAGGGAATTGCCATAAGGTTACAGCCTTGGATCAAAGGCAATGCCCTAGGCTGGGTTTTTGATAACGACCAAGATGATCTGAATTTAGACGCAAAATTTATTGGTTATGACATGACCGATTTCTTAGACAATGAAGAAATTCGGCGTCCCTTAATGATGTATCTTTTTCACCGCATTCTTGATCTGATTGATGGACGGCGCATTATTATTGTCATTGATGAATTCTGGAAAGCTCTTGAAGACGCTTCATTCAAAGCCTTTGCGCAAGATCGTCTCAAAACAATCCGCAAACAAAATGGCATGATGCTCTTTGCAACACAAAGCCCTAAAGATGCTTTAAATTCAACAATCGCCCACACGATTATTGAGCAATGCCCCACCCAAATATTTTTTCCAAATCAAAAAGCAAATTACCACGATTATGTTGAAGATTTCAAACTGACTGAACGGGAATTTGAACTGATACAGTCAGAATTAAGCAGAGAATCCCGGCGTTTTCTTATCAAACAAGGACAAAATTCTGTTGTTGCTGAGCTTAACTTACGTGGAATGAATGATGAGATTGCTGTCTTAAGCGGTACCACCAAGAATATTGAACTCATGAACCAAATTATCAACGAATATGGAACAGACCCCGATAGGTGGCTGCCCATCTTTCATCAAAGGAGAGAAAATCAATGAAAAAATATAGCCTCGTCACATTGTTATCTTCGTTTTTTATCTCTCACGCAGTGGCAAACAATAGCAAAGATGTTGATGAATATTATAAACAAGCATTAGAAAGCACACAAAAATTAAACGTTGTAAAGTCAGAAACAGCCGAAACTATTTTTGATCATGCTACACAAACTGCGAAAAAAATTCAAGAAATAAGTGAGCAACTTAAACAAAAACAATCACAAGAAAAGCCTGATGCAGAAAAATTACAAACGCTTCAAGTAGAACTTTCTGTTCTTCAAGCAAAACTTCAAGCGGAAGCTTTAAAACTCCAATCTTTGGATATGATTCAAGCAAAAGATAGCAGAACAAAAGAAGAAATCCGTGAAGAAGAAATTAAAAAACAGCATGAAAAAATTGTGCAAAAATTAAAAGAAAAACTTGAGAAATCTAATGTCCCATCAACACTTGGAAAGCTAAATGACTGATTTTAGTTCTGCTCCATTTGAAAGTATTTCTGGATATATTTTAAAGCCACTCAATGATATGATGGACATGACCGTGCATAATCTGTCTAGTGCTATTTCAGCACCCCTTAATCTTGCCTCTATCATTTTCATCTTTCTCTATGGCTATAATATCATGACTGGTCGCGTTGCCCTTTCCACGCAGAGTCTTCTCAACAATGTGGTGAAAATCGTTTTTGTAACGACAATGGCAACCAATGCAAATACCTTTAATATCTATGTTAAAGATATTTTTTTCGATAATTTAGCAAACGCCATTGGCAATGCATTGAACGGCAATGACACAGACTCCAATGTCTTTGATTATATTTTGTTACAGGCATGTTCTCGCTATCAAGAAGCCTTAGCTAGAGCGTGGTTCTTTGAGAAAATCTTGGTTGGCCTTCTTGGCTTTTTAATGATTTGCGCTGTTATTGTCTTTTGTATCGGTGGTTTTGTTGTCCAAATGTTTGCACAGGTTGCACTTGTGATGATTATAGGTCTTGGACCGCTCTTCATTAGTTTATATCTATTCAATGCGACCCGAAAATTTACCGATGCATGGATTACAACGCTCGTTAATTTTACCATTTTACAAGTTCTGGTGATCATGTTAGGAACGATTATGTGCAAAATTATTGTGCATGTTCTGGGTGGATCCTATGATTCCATCTATATTCTTTTCCCTCCTGTCGTTGTCATCTCAATCATAGGCGCCATTCTCTTCCGCGCACTTCCTGGCATTGCCTCTGCACTTGCTTCTGGAGGACCATACTTTAACGCTGGTATGTCGTCAGGTTCTCAGATTTTCACAATGCTTTCCAGCGGAGCAAAAGTTGGTGGAAATGCCGCCAAAAGTGCCACTTCAAAACTCTCTGGTGCAGCCAATAGTGCAGTAAATAGCGCAGCAAATGTAGCAAGTGCAGCAGCCAAAGTCGCAAAAACGGGAACGCAAGGCCGTGGTCGATTTTAACGTGAATCATTTTTTAAAAAAAGAACCAAAATCTTTGTTTTTGCACTGCGCACGCGCTTTAGCGCGTGCTTCCCAAACATATTGCCTCCTCCCCCTAACCTTAGTTTCACAAAACCAACCAAAATTTTTCATCACCTGCTTTTGTGAGATTGTTCAGAGTTGTTGTCTCTCCAAATATTTACGAGTTTAAGAAATGAAACGAAAAATAATTTTTTTTCTCATCTTAACCATGGCCCTTACCGGCTGTGCTTCTCTGAGTGGTCCGAAAAAACCACCCCGCTGTAATGGGAAACAGACCCGCGTTTTAAATAAAGATAAATGGGATTGGGACAATAAAAACACAGGACAAGAAAAAATCGTAAAGCCTGTTACGACACCGATTATCCTTAATACCCTAGAAAGTGAAAAAGCAACAGCGGTTGTTACACCCTATACAGCTTCATTCAATCCTATAAACCATAAAACGCTCTCTCAGAAAACTTTGGAGGTCGCGCGTGAACAGTGAAGCTCTCAAAGAATATATAAAAGAAGCACGCTCTTTCGATATTGATCGCATGCACGGCATGCGGGTACGGATGAAAATTGCTATGGCTCTCACGGTGCTTTTTGGATTAATGACAATTGCTTTAGCTTTGGCTGTAGCAGCATTAACACCCTTAAAAACCGTAGAACCTTTTGTTATTCGTGTTGATAATTCAACAGGCATTGTTGATACGATAAGTGCCCTAAAAGACTCTCCTAATGACTATGACGAAGCAATAACACGTTATTTTGCTGCCAAATATGTTCGTGCACGCGAAGGATTTCAAGCAACAGAGGCAGAAAACAATTTTAACCTGATCTCTCTTTTATCTTCTCCAGCAGAACAAAACCGTTTTGCAAAATGGTATGCGGGCAACAATCCAGAAAGCCCACAAAATATCTATCAAAATATGATTGTCACGGTCACAATCAAATCTATTTCCTTTTTAAGCAAAGATCTTATCCAAGTGCGTTATTACAAAACGCTCAGAGAACTAAATGGCAAAGAAAATATTTCCCATTGGGTGTCGATCTTAAATTTTTCTTACATTAATGCACAAATTTCTACGACAGACCGCTTAATCAACCCCCTTGGCTTTCAAGTATCGGAATATAGATCCGATCCAGAGGTGATACAATGAGCCAATTTTCAAAAATAATCTTTTTAGCTTTCATCGTCGCAATAAACTGCTATACAGTCTCGTTATATGCGGAGACAGCACCTGTGAGTGCCCGCAAAGACAATCGCATCCGATTTGTCAATTATGATCCATACAATGTCACACAAATCATTGGCTCTATTCGTTCTTCGGTCCAGCTTGAATTTGCCGATGACGAAGAAGTGGCCTATGTAGGAATTGGCAATTCCGTTGCTTGGCAAGTTGCACCGGCTGGTCACTTTGTTTTTCTCAAACCACGCGAAGTGCAACCCGTCACCAATTTACAAATTGTCACAAGCCGCCAAGACGGAACAAAACGCTCTTATCAGTTTGAACTCCAAGTGCGTGAAGGTGATGTCTCAGCGGGCAATGATACTTATTTCCTCGTAAAGTTTCGCTATCCAGAAGATGAAGCCCTGCGTAAGAAACTGGCCGAAGCAGCAAAAGCCGAACAGCGTGAGGAAGATTTTGTCAATGATATTTTAAATACCCACGAAGATTTTGGCCCGCGCAATTGGGCTTATGAAGCACAAGGTTCTACCCTCATTGAACCAAGCTCTGTCTATGACAACGGTAAAACAACCACCTTCACATTTTTGGGAAATAGCGAAATTCCTGCCATTTATCTTGTATCGCTTGATGGACAAGAATCTCTCATTCCAAAATCGATTAAAGACAACAAGGTGATTGTTCATGCGACAGCTGCGCAATTTACTCTACGCCGTGGCAATGAGGTGCTTTGTATCTTCAATAAAAGGTTCGTTCCGGAAGGGATCAACCCTGAAACTGGAACAACATCACCATCTGTACAACGTAAAGTGCACATAGGAAACAGCCATGAATGACGCAATGGATGCAAAAGGCATTAATGATCGCGATACGATAAAAGACGCTCGAGGAAAAAACCAACATAGCAATATTGGCAAAGCAGTGACTCTTATTATTCTTTTCAGTGTTTGCCTTTATTTAGCCTATTCAACGCTTGTCACAGAAAAAACACCACCTGTTGAAGTTCCAAAAGAAGGGGTTATTAAGCAAACAGAACTTTTTCGCCCAGCAGAGCCAAAGCCTCTCCCCCTTCAACCAATCGAAAAAAATAATTCTCCATTGCCAAAGGTTGAGCTACCAACGCCCAAAATAAATCAAGTAGCGTCTAATGATAAACTTCTAGAAGCAGCACAACGTGCTCCTGTGTTAGCTTATGCGAATACACAACAAGAGAACCCCCTAACAAATAATGACTCTTTGTTGAACCAATTTGAAAACAAGCCAGATGAAACAGCACAACGCTTTAACAATATTCTCAAGCCAACAACGCTTGAAGGTGTTCGCGCTTCAACACTTGGCAATCGCAACTACATCATCGCAATGGGCGCTTCTATTCCCTGTATCTTAGAAACGGCTATCAGCAGTGACCAACAAGGATTTACCAGTTGCATCATCTCCAGAGATATCTTGTCAGACAACGGACGCGTTGTCCTTCTTGATAAAGGCACACAGATTGTTGGTGAATATCGCGCTGGATTGAAAAAAGGGCAGAAACGCATCTTTGTTCTCTGGAACAGAGCCAAAACCCCAAATGGTATCATTATCACATTAGCTTCACCCGCTACAGATTCCTTAGGACGTTCTGGTATGGATGGAGATATTGACAATCATTGGTTAGAACGCATTGGATCTGCGCTTCTTGTATCGATTGTCAAAGATGGAACAAACTATGCAAAAAACCGCTTATTACAAGGCCACGAAGAGCAGAAAAATTCTGAAACAGTCTCTGCGGGTCAAAATATTGCAAATATTATCACAGAAAATTACGCCAATATTCCTCCAACCTTGACCAAAAATCAAGGAGAAATGGTGAATGTTTTTGTTGCCCGTGATTTAGACTTTTCGAGTGTTTATAAATTGAAAATCATCGAAAACAAACAACAGATTATCCATCGCGCTCTTTCAAGAAACTTTTATAAAAACCCTGCAGTGACTTTAAAATGAACCAAAACGCCCACCAGTTGAACGATGAAACCGTTGCAATTGTTTTAACAAAACTTGAACCAATCCGTGCTTTTTTGCAAGATGAAAGTCTTTTTGAAATTGTCATCAATCGTCCCTATCAAGTCATGACGGAAGGTATTGAGGGGTGGAAAACGATAAAAGTTCCAGCCCTCTCCTTTGATGAGCTTATGGGGATTGCGAAAGTTGTCGCTTCCTATTCTAAACAAAATATATCGGATAAAAATCCAATTTTATCGGCGACTTTACCCAATAATGAACGTATTCAAATTGTCATTCCTCCGGCGGTAGAAAAAGATACGATCAGTATGACAATTCGCAAACCATCATCACGTAATTTTTCCCTCGAAGATCTGGCAGACAAAGGTCTTTTTTCTGTATGTGAACAGGTGTCATTCACGTCTTTAAGTGATTATCAAGCGCGTTTTCATGAACTCAAAAACGTTGAACATGATTTGATAACCGCTTACTGCAACAAGGACTTCGTCTCCTTTTTAAATCAGGCGGTAAAATACCAAAAAAATATTTTGATTGCAGGGAAAACGGGTTCGGGCAAGACGACATTGTCAAAGGCCCTCATTGCCAAAATTCCTCATAATGAGCGTATTATTACCATTGAAGATACACAAGAACTGATTGTGCCTCAACCTAATCACGTTTCTATGATCTATTCAAAAGATGGGCAAGGTTTAGCCTCTATTGGCCCCAAAGAATTGCTTGAATCTTCTTTGCGCATGCGTCCTGACCGCATTCTTTTACAAGAGCTAAGAGATGGGACAGCCTTTTATTATATCCGCAATGTGAATTCAGGCCATCCAGGTTCGATTACGACGGTTCATGCCTCAACAGCACTTGCCGCCTTTGAACAAATGACCCTTTTGGTCAAAGAAAGTGAAGGGGGAAGTGATTTAGAGCGGGATGATATTCGAGGCCTGTTGATCTCAATGATTGATATCATCATCCAATGTAAACGAGTTGAAGGAAAATTTAAGGTCACTGAAATCTATTACGATCCGTTCAAACAACGAAACATCTTTGGAGGGTAACGTGAGGGAGAAAACATCTGCTGTAAGAAAAACCTTTTAAAGCAACTGTTGAAAAACGCTAAAGGAAAAATAAATGAAAACAAAGAGAACAGAAAATCTTTCCTCTCCTACAGCGGAAGAATTGCAAAAGCGCCGCGAAGCTGTTGATGCCGCCATCAACAGCCATGAAATTGAGGGGTTAACACTACATCCTAAAACGCTTGAAATTTTAGAAAGATACGCCAAGGGGAATATTTCACTGGAGGAATTTAACACTCTTATGGACAACACTCTCTTATAAAGAGGTAATGATATGCCAAAAGCAAAGTCAAAAACAAGAGGAACCCCTTCCCCCCATCATTATATCTATCCTGGAACCCAAATACTAAAGAATAAATATGGAGAAACAAATTTACAACGTTTTCTGGAAAAATGTTCCTCTGATACAGAAGAGGCAAGAAACGCTCTACGTCAAGAACCACTACCAGAATCTTTTGATTGTGTTTATCTATGCCATCTCCATCAGCGGTTGTTTAAAGAAACATTTGAATGGGCTGGGCAACTCCGCAATGCCCCCTTCACATTTGAAGATGGTACCGTTGGCACCATGCCAGAAATGCACAGAGCGGAAAGGGGCGATGCTTTTGTAAACGGTGAGAAAATCCTCGAAAGCTTACAAAGATTTGAGGAAACGCTTGCTGAAAAAGAAAATTTGCAAGGCTTAACGCGCCAAGAATTTATCTCTCAAGCCGTAGGACTGTTTGTTTCTCTCAAATATATACACCCCTTCATAGATGGCAATGAACACACAGAAGAACTCTTCTTTGAAAAGCTTGCCCAAGCAGCAGGACATCAGCTTGACTTTTCGCTTGTCACAAAAGAACGCATGATAGATGCCTATAGCGAAGCAGCACAACATGGCAATCCAGGGCCCATGCTACATATATTTGAAGATATCTCCCACTCAGAAAAAAGGCTTCTTTTAAAGCACTTCATGAACGACATGAAAGAACTTGGACACGATATTAATAATCGTCTTGTTAAAGTTGCACAAGAAAATGTAACCTACTTAGGAACCTATAAAGAAGATTATTCCAATAGCTTTTTGCTCGATACACAAGGGATTTACATTCTAGGTAATAAAGAGCATCTCACCCCAGAACAACGGAAAACATTAAAAACAGGAGATATAATCACCTTTACAGCCCTAAAAATGGAAGAGCTTGAAAACACGCTTATTCCTAAAGAAACACTAGCGCCTCTCACATCAAGTGAATTTACCGAAAGAGTTGCAAAAAGTCCTCGTGTCCAAACAACGCGAGACCAAGTTCAACATTTGTCAAAAATCGTTTATGGCAGTTCAAAAGTATTAGATGACCAGATGGCAGAGATTTTTCAAAATCCAGACTCAGGCCAACGGCTTGCTAGACGAATTGAACGCTTTCCTCGTGCTATTGCTTCTCTTACAGGTTTTGACCTTTTTTTCTTCAAAACTTCAGGGCGTACAAATGCTCAAGACCATGTCAATCTGCTCAGTAGCGCAATTGCGAATTATGCGGATGCTGTAAAACATACGCGTTTTGCAATCACTCAAGAACATCACATTGAACAAAATCGCCGCGGAAAAGCAATAGAGAAACCAAGTCAAAACTTGCAAGATCTTTTTTGCCTATCACCAGAAAAACAAACAGAGCTATTGTCTCAATCTCCTCTATTATACCAAGAACTCCGCGCTTTTATACGTTGTTTAGAGCATCGTCTCTCATCAAACGAGTCGAGTGCGATCAAAAGAAATGATCATGAAACACTCGCAAAAAGTCTGGGTGTCTCAGAACAGAAAGCGCAAGAAATTAGCGACATTGTTCAGAAAGCCACCAAAGCACATCAGCAAGTCTTCACCCGCAAACTCAATCGCTCAAATACGTTGGCTATGGCCAGCTAAAAACTGAGCTAAAAACGATGAAAGCCTGCCTCCTTCATTTGACATCCATAAACTTGCAGATATTTCAACACACGCACCCTCATGAGAAAAGGAGACATGTCATTTTATCAATGAAAAAGAAGCATTTCACGCCATATCCTGTCATTTTACGAACATCTCTAAAAAAACGAAAGGAAAACACAGCAAACTGTTCTTGAAACGTGAGAAGGCGTACAAAAATATGAAAAAGAAGCTAATGCAGAACAGTGACGCCCTTGAAGAAAACAGGCTTCATTTAAAACGCTGGAAATCTTAGAGAAAGATGCAAGGGGCGATATTTCACTCGAGAAATTTAACACTCTTATAGACAACGCTACAATATTAAGGAGATAACAATGCCAAAAGCAAAGTCAAAAATAAGTAGAATCCCCTCACCCCATCATTATACCTATCCTGGTAGCGTCACACTCAAAAATAAATATGGAACAAAAAACTTAAAATCCTTTCTGGAAAAATGTGCGCAGGATTCAGCAAAAGCGATGGTTAATCTTCGTGAAGAACCTCTACCGGAAAATTTTGATAGCTCCTATCTAAAATATATTCACAAACGCTTATTTGAAAATACATTTGAATGGGCGGGTCATACTCGCGATGAAGCCTTTACATTTTCAGATGGCACCACTGCTGCCATGCCAGAAATGAAAAGAACAGGTTGGGAAAATCCTTTTGCCATTGGTGATGAAATCCAAGAAAGCTTACAAAAATTAGATCAGACACTTTTTGAAAAGAACAATTTGCAAGACTTAACACGCGAAGAATTTATTTCTGAAGCAATGGAAATGTTTAATTCTCTTAACCATACCCATCCATTCAGAAAAGGCAATGGACGCACACAGCGGATCTTTTTTGAAAATCTTGCCAAAGCAGCAGGGCATCAGCTTAACTTTTCGCTTGTAACAAAAGAACGCATGATGCTTTCTAGTATTGCAGTAGAAAAAGAGGGCAATCTAGAGCCTATGAAACATCTGTTTGAGGATATCTCCAATCCAGAAAAAGTACTTCTTTTAAAAGAATTCATGGACAATATGAAAGAGAGTGGACGCAATGTTAATGATCGCCCCGTTATGGTTGCAAAGGAAGGAGAAACTTACACAGGCCTCTTTAGAGGGTTTGGTGTTGAGGGCTTTGCCTTCAATGTGAAAGGTGCCTTCATTATCGGCAACAAAGAGCATCTCACACCAGAACAACTCAAAACATTAAAATCCGGTGAGATGTTCACCTTTACAGTCCCCAAAACGCAAGAGCTTGAAAAAATTCTCATCCCAGAAGAGACATTAGCCCCTTTGAGCAAAAATGAACTTTCTGAAAAAATTGCAGAGGATGCCTGTGTCCACACATGCCGACAACAAATCCAACACTTATCAAAAACTGTTTATGGGAGCTCAAAAACATTCAATAGAATGATGGTGGATATTATTAAAAATCCAGAACTTGGGCAACAACTTTCTAATCAGATTGAGAGATCTCCTAGTTCTGTTGCTAATCTTGTAGGTTTTGACCTTCTTTGCCTCAAAACTTCAGCACGCGTAAATGCTGAAGAGCATATTGAAGTACTCTGTTGTGCAGTTACAAATTTCACCCATGCTGTAAAACATGCTCAAAAGGAAATTACACAAGAGCATCAAGCAGAACAAAAACGTCGTGGACAAAAAGTAGCAATGCCAAGTAAAAGCTTGCAAGATCTTCTCACCTTACCAAAAGAATCGCAGCAAGAAGGGTTAGAAAACAATCCTCCCCTTCAACAAGAGCTCTGTACTCTTGTAAAAAATATCAAGGGCCGTTTCTCACCAGCCGAGCATAAAGCAGTCAGGGATGGTGATCATGGGACACTCGCGAAAAGCCTTGGTGTCTCAGAACGTAAAGCGCAGGAAATTACAGCAATCGCCACGCAAGCCAAAGAAGCACACCAACAAGTGCAAACACGCACGACATATCGTTCAAAAGCACTTGCTATGGCAAGCTAAACTGTTTGCACCCTGTTTCCTTCATTTGTCCCCATAGCTGAGAGATGTTCTAACATTCTCCCGCTCCTGAAAAAAAGAAAGTTAACGAACAGCTTACTACCACTTTTGAAATGACCCTTTCCGGCATCCCCCGTAACTTTACATCATATCTCGATAACAACTGGATAAAACTACAATGAAATATAGCAAAATGCAGCTGGTCCTTATTTTAGCACCAATCGCTTTAGGAACTTTAACGATATTTCTCGTTCCTCATTTGTTATTATTTATCATCAATGGGCTACAGGAAAATCAAGTCTATTGGTATCTTCGCTCAGAACCTTTATTGATGCTCGTGCTGATTGCTACTGTTTCATTGTTTTATAACTTATCGCAAAAACTGTATCTGCGTAAAGCGATCACGCTTGTCTCGGCTGTCTTTTTTGGCCTCATTGCTTTTTCCTACATTTGGAATGAAATAAAACGCTTAAGTCCCTATGTTGGTCAACAAGGAATAACGTGGAGCTATGCCCTCAAATTCATGGATCCCATGGTTGTCTTTGGTATTATTGGCGGCGTTGTTCTATTAGCCCTTCAAGTCATGACGCTCTCTCCACACACCAACAAGATCAAGCGCGCCAAAAAAGGCGTTTTTGGAGATGCCTCATGGATGAATTTAAGAGATGCAGCCCAAATTTTTCCTGCCAATGGCCAAATTGTCGTTGGTGAAAGATGCCGAGTTGATCAAGACAGTGTGTGCAATATTCCCTTCGCTCCTGGCGATAAAACAACATGGGGGAAAGGGGGGAAAGTACCTTTGCTTACTTTTAATCTTGATTTTGGTTCAACACACATGATCTTTTTTGCCGGTTCTGGTGGATATAAAACCACAAGTACAGTGATACCAACATGTTTAACCTATCCAGGCTCTATTGTTTGTCTCGACCCTTCAACCGAAGTTGCACCAATCGTTAGATTTGCACGAAAAAAGATGGGCAATAGAAATGTTATTGTTCTCGATCCCAACTCCATTTTAACAAAAAATTTTAATGTTCTCGATTGGCTCTTAGACGAGAGCGTACCACGCACACAACGTGAAGCCAATATTGTGGGTTTTTCCAAATTGCTTCTTACAGATAAAAAATCAGAGAATTCTTCAGCAGAATATTTTTCGACACAAGCCCATAATCTTTTAACTGCTCTTCTTGCACATGTCATATTCTCTGATGAATATGAAGACAGTGAACGCAATTTAAAAACATTACGTGGAATTTTGTCTCAATCAGAAACGGCGGTTGTCAATCAATTACGGATGATTCAAGAAACGACCCCTTCTCCTTTTATTCGTGAAATGGTTGGTATTTTCACAGAAATGGCGGAACAGACCTTTTCAGGGGTCTATACAACCGCATCAAAAGATACGCAATGGCTTTCTTTGTCAAACTATGCCAATCTGGTCTGTGGGGATGATTTTGCATCCTCAGATATTACCAATGGCAATACTGATATTTTTCTCAATCTCCCTGCAAGCATTTTAAACAGTTATCCAGCGATTGGGCGGGTGATTATTGGTGCCTTTTTAAATGCCATGATTACAGCTGACGGAAACTACAGAAAGCGTGTTTTGTTTGTCTTAGATGAAGTTGATCTTCTTGGTTATATGAACATCTTAGAAGAAGCACGCGATCGTGGTCGTAAATATGGCACCTCCCTCATGCTCTTTTATCAATCCACTGGTCAGTTGGTCAATCACTTTGGAGAAGCAGGAGCGCGCTCATGGTTTGAAAGTTGCTCCTTTGTGAGTTATGCCGCCATTAAGGACCTGCAAACAGCCAAAGACATTTCAGAGCGCTGTGGTCAAATGACCGTTGAAGTAGCCGGAACAAGCAAATCGAGAGGTTTGTCTTTGGGAAAGAGCTCTTACAACATCAATTATCAACAAAGAGCGCTGATTTTACCGCATGAAATTATTCAAGAAATGCGTCAAGACGAACAAATTATTCTTATGCAAGGACATCCCCCTTTACGATGTGGTCGAGCGATCTATTTTAGAAGAAAAGAAATGTTAGCGGCTGCTGAAAAAAACCGTTTTGCCCCACAAGCAAAGAAAAACTGAAAAACATCCTCTGGTCATGCGTCTTAAGGGCAGAACAACAGTATAAAAGAGAAAAACAGATATCCTCTAAAGCCCCTTAAATAAGGAGTTTCTGTATGGACCAACAAAAAAACAATGATAAAGCAGAATTCTTGATCACTGCTTTTATGAGTGCGATCACCAACACGAACATCCATTATGACAGCACACATTATACAAATTATACAAAGCCCCCAAAACAGCCAAGGGCGATTACGACCACCCTATCTCTTTTTCAAACGCCTCTCAAAGAGTTTTTGAAGAGAGCAGCTTTGAAAGAAATGTTCTTGATGACAAGGATAAAGAGAAAGAAAAGAGACATCAAAAAAGCTGACCTCACACACATGAAAGAAGTAACATGCATGCAAATAATGCGAACAAACCATCAATTCTTCTGCCAAAAGCATGATAAAAAAAACATAAAACCGTTGGTACAGCCAGCAGCACAGATACGGCGCTCTAGAGTTGAGGGAAGGAGTCTCTCTCCCGAAAGGTTTGAAATCTTAAAAGAATACGCGAAGGGGGAATTTGTCCACGAAGCGTTTCGCACGCTCATCCATTACCCACCCCCTTACTTAAGGAATAAAAAATATGTTGGAGCAAAATTACCTATATAAAAATGGCAAAACACTAAAAAATAAATATGGTATCACCGATCCACAAAAACTATATGCACGCTGTGCCCACGACACAGCCAGAGCAGCCGTGAATTTTCGCCTTGAACCACCCCCGCGAAAATTTGATGCCGCCTATATAAAAACAATCCACTGGAGCCTTTTCTACAAGACTTTTGAATGGGCCGGACAGACCCGCGATACCTCCTTTACCTTTGCAGATGGGTCCACTGCTCGTATGCCAGCCATGCGACCAAAAGGTTATGAAGTCCCCTTCGCTGTTGGTTCACAGATTCAAAAAGAACTAAAAAAATTAGAGCGAAATCTTACCACAAAAAACAATTTACGAGGTTTATCACGCCAACAATTTGCGGAAGAAGCCGCTGAAGTTTTTATGGCACTCAATTATGCCCATCCTTTCCGAAAAGGGAATGGACGTGTCAATCGCATGTTCATGGAAAAGCTTGGAGAAGCGGCAGGTCATAAGATTGACTTTTCTTTTATCACACAAGAACGCATGAACCTTGCCTGTATTGAAGCCATGCAAAACGGCAACTCACAGCCAATGAAAGATCTGTTTGAAGATATCACCCATCCCCAAAAAGCACAGGTTTTAAAAGAATTCATTTATCAGATGAGAAGTTCTGGACTCCATGAAATAAACAATCGCCTTGTTATCGCGGCAAAAGAAGGTGTCACTTACGATGGTCTCTATAGAGGCTCTTCAGCAGAAGGTTTTGTTCTGGAAGTGGAAAACGCTTTCGTTGTGGGCCACAAAGATGATCTCCTACCAGAGCAAATCAAAAACTTACACAATGGCGCCCGCATCTGCTTTGAAAAAACGAATGTTCAAAACTTACGAGAGTTTCTGATTCCGAAAGAAACATTAGCGCCTCTCTCCAGTAAAGAACTTTTTGATAAGCTTCAAGATGATCCCTATATCGAAAAATGCCAAAAACAAGTTGAGCATTTGTCAAAGCGTGTTTTTGGCAAGAGGCACGTGTTAAGAGCACAGATGGAGATCATAAATGGCGATCCAAGCTTGGGGGAACAGTTTGTCGATCAAATAGCGCAAAATCCTAAATTCATTTGTAAACTTGCGGGAAGTAAATTTTGTGGCATAAAAAGCCCATCGCGAAGACGAGCTGAAGAGAATCTTCCGCGGCTTTGTGAAGCGTTAAAAAATTATGTAACAACAATACAACAGACAAAGGAGGAAATTCTAGAGCAACACGTAAAAGAACAAAATCGCTTGGGCAAATCTGTTGAAAAACCCACAAAAAACCTGCAAACTCTTTTTTCTTTACCAGCCGAACAACAAAGGGAAGTCTTGTCTTATTCCCCTATGCTGCAACAAGAACTGCATACTTATGGTCGTCAAATACACAATCGTTTGTCATCAGAAGAGCGTAAAGCCATACAGGACCAAGATATCACAAGACTTTCTTGCCTGCTTGGCACCTCAGAAAGCAAAGCCAAAAACATTGCCAAAGTCGTAGACAACATCAAAGAAGCACAATGTCAAGCACGCGCCCTCAAAATCAGTCGCTCTTCATCCCTCGCTTTTACCAGCTAAAAATCAACAGAATGTTGAGCGTTTCCTCTGATCTCTTGGCGCAAACCATTCCCTCTCGATTGCGTCAAGAGTGTTCTAAAATATTACAAAAAAGTTTTCTCAAAAGAAACCCAGTAATTTTATTTAAGTTATTGATAAAATATCACAAAAAAACTGTATAAAAGACACAAACATCAATTACAGTAGCGGTGAATAGCGCAGAATCTTTGGAGGTCATTCAGTCATTCAAATGAGCACCTTTTCTATAAAAGCGATCCAAGCATAAAGGTGGAGAATGCGCCAAAGAGGTTTTCTAAATTTTGAAAGGAAACGTGCATGAAAAAACATCAACCCACCCGTCATCCCTTTATGGAAGAGCTCTACGCAAAGATTAACAAACCGTCAAAAGATCAACGTCCACAATCAGAACCTGAAGTCCTCTACGCTGAGGTTAAAAAACCAAACAGAGAGCAGCGTCCACAATCAGAACCAGAAATTAATCCCTATGCACCCCAAAAACCATTAAACCTAGAAGGTGCCTATGCAGTACCGCGTGGTGGGCCAAATCCCAAAAAACTAGTAGACCCCTATGCAATAACTGATCTAAAGGAGCTAGAAGGGACACAAGATCCTTACCACTTAGAAAATCCTCTCTATGAAAGCAGTGGAGGGCGGCAACCTGAAAAACCAGAGCATGTCTATGCAGAGCTTGAATTTGGTCCACAGAGAGGACAACAGCCCCCCAAACCCGTAGAATCCGTCTATGCAACAGTTGGTATGGGAAGTGGTGGACCAGATGCTGATCATAAAAAACATCAACCCACCCCTCTTCCCTCTAATCCAGAAGTGCTCTACGCAAAGATTAACAAACCGTCAAAAGATCAACGTTCACAATCAGAACCTGAAGTCCTCTACGCAAAGGTTAACAAACCAAACAGAGAGCAGCGTCCACAATCAGAACCAGAAATTAATCCCTATGCACCCCAAAAACCATTAAACCCAGAAGGTGCCTATGCAGTACCGCGTGGTGGGCCAAATCCCAAAAAACTAGTAAACCCCTATGCAGTAACTGATTTACAGGAGCTAGAATGGGAACAATATCCTCACCAATTAAAAAATCCTCTCTATGAAAGCAGTGGAGGGCGGCAATCTGAAAAACCAGAGCATGTCTATGCAGAGCTTGAATTTGGTCCACAGAGAGGACAACAGCCCCCCAGACCCGTAGAATCCGTCTATGCAACAGTTGGTATGGGAAGTGGTGGACCAGATGCTGACCATCAAGAAAATCCCATCTACCAAGGAGTGGAAAAAACAAGAAGAACGTCACCTCCCAGAACCCAGAAAGATCTAATGATTTCAGGGCTTGCACAAAACCTAGATTTCCAATATGGTGCACTAGAGGTCCAAGAATGGTGCGTCGTTGTTTATGGTAACCGACATGCCTTGAACAAAGAACTTGCTAAGATTCTTGAAAATCCTAAACAAGGACAAGAAATCTTACAAAACCTTTTAGAAAATCCTGAAAGTGTTGGTAAGCTTGCTGGTCAAAAACTATTTGGCGTAAAAAGCCCCGCCCGCAAAGATGCAGAAGAGGGTATAGGTCCTCTTTGTGATGCTTTTGAAAGACATATAAAGACTGCAAAAAAGATACACAAAGATCTCACAAAAAACCTTGAGAGAGGACAGAGAAGTCCAGAACACGGACATCATCATCAGCATCAGCAGCATCACGAAAGAGGAAGAAAACAGGGCGCTCAACAGCAAGAACATCAACGCAGCAGAACTCCTTCCCCAAAAGGAGCAATGGCTTTTGCGATGTAAGTGTGCACATGAAAAACACATAAAGTTTTTCCTGTTATGTGATCATTTGTTATTTTATCTCTTGGCGCAATCGCTCTGTTTCGATTGCGCCAAAAATTGTTATGAAATGTAACAAAAAAGAAAACCCGTAATTTATGTAAGTTATTGATAAAATTTCATAAAAAAGCTCTATAAAAGACACAAATATCCATTACGATAGTGGCAAATAGCGCAAGTCTTTGGATGCCCTTCAAATTGATCCTTTGTATAAAAGCTTCAAACGATAAAGGTGGGGATTGCGTCAAAGAGGTTTTCTCAAACAATGATGAAAAGGAAACATGCATGAAAAAAAACCAACCCCCTCCTCTACAGCTTTCAGTACAAGAATACATAAAACACTATGAACAAGCTACCGCAGGGCACACTTCCTCAGAAAGCCTCTCCACAAAATCTGCTCCACGAAGAAAAAAAACCTCTCCTGCATTAAAAGAAAAAGAACAAAGACACTCTGTAAGAAACAAGACAGATCAAAATGAAGAGGAAACCCTCTACGCAACAGCAGCTTTACAAACAAGAACAAAGGGACTCTCCGAAGCGCAAATTGCGAAACTCCTTCCACACAGCCAATTGGTGCGTGGATATCAAGAGAAAATCCAACATTTGTGCAAAATTGTTTATGACAACAAAAATATTTTACAAGAAAAAATGGAGGAAATTCAAAAAAATCCCGCTCTGGGAGAAAGCCTCTCATGGCAACTTGCAGCACATCCGGAGAGTGTCTCTAAGCTTGCCGGTTTCAATCTCTGTGGCATGAAAAACAGCGCACGCCAAAATGCAGAAGAAAATCTTTCTACCCTTTGTGGCGCTATTGCCTGTTATGGAGAGGCTGTAAAATATGCAAAAGACGACTTGTCGATAACCCCAGAAGCAGTCCTCATATACTATGAACAAACAATGGGCCGTGAGGCTGTAGCCAAAATCTTGCAAAGTCCAGACCCGTCTAAAAGGGAACAAGAAGCCCTTTTAAATGCAGAAATTCCTAAAAATCCAACAGTGCGAAGATATCAGGAACGAGTCACACATTGGAGCCAAATTGTTTTTGGCAAATCGGATATTTTGGCAAGCAAAATGGAGGAAGTTTTTCAGAATCCTGCTACGGCAGAGGAGTTGACGTGGCAACTTGCCGCATATCCGCAATCTTTTCATAATTATGCTGGTGTGAGCATGTGTGGCTTAAAAAATAGTGCCCGCAGACATGCTGAAGCAGGACTTTCCTCCCTGATTGAAACTATTGACAATTATGCAACTGTCGTCCATTTGCTAAAAGAAAGTCTTGTACAATCCCAACAACTGCAACAAAAGCTCCATGACCCTTCTGCTGAACTGGCTAAAGGCTTAAAAAAACAAAAAGACTTAACCAAGTCTTCTAAACTTCCTGAATACTTGTCATCCACCGCACATTATGAAGCGAAAAAAACCTCTCAACAGACACCTGAAAGAACACAGGACGTTCGTTCCCGCCAAGCAACCGCACCCAAAACGATGGCTTTTGCCAGCTAAATGTAGATAAATTTGCGTTTTTCATGTTGTTCTTGGCGCAATTTTCGCAAAGGAGTTTGCGCCAAGTGCCATAAGCACTGTAAGGGGGAAGTTTCATCAAAATTTCCTCATGATGTGACATAACTTATTCATAAAGATAATGACCTGCACGAAGAGCACAAAATCTTTTGAAAGTATTTTTAGCCTCCTCCATAAAAAGCCATGAAAAAGCATCACGATGGAGAAAGGCGCGAAGGGGGGATTGAAAAACAAAGAGTGTAAAAGTTTGAAAGGAAACATGCATGAAAAAAAGACAACCCTCCCCTTTTATAGCGAGCATGATGCAAAAATTTCAAGAACAGAGTGAACACTCTCCCACAACACCAATCACCCCCAAAACTTCTCCAAAGGAGCAAAAACCACCTCTCCCCGAACACCCAGAAGAAACCCTAAGCACAAGAGCTACTCCACAAAGACCACCGCGTGCAAGGGATAAACAGCAAAGCCAAACAACCGCACAAGAAAATGAAACCGCAAACACAAGGGCTGCGCCACAAAGACCACCGCGTGCAAGAGACAAACAGCAAAGCCAAACAACCACGCAAGAAAGTGGAACCGCAAACTTAAACGTTGCTCCACAAAGACCACCGCGTGCAAGAGACAAACAGCAAAGCCAAACAGGCGTACAACAAAGTGCAGGCCTCTACCCAAAGGTTATCTTACAAAAACCACCCCGTGCGAAAAGCATGCAAACAAGCAGCACATCCTCCCAAGAAAGTGAAAATCTCTACGCAACACCTGCTCCACCAACTCCACCCAAAATGCGAGACAGGAGAGGCATGCAGACAAGCAGCACATCCTCCCAAGACAGCGAAGGGCTCTACGCAACACCTGTTTCATCTACTCCCCCAAAATCACCACGTATAAGAAAAAAAGAGCTAAGCAATCCAGCCACTCCAGTTGTTGCTTCCTCAAGAATAAGTATATCTCTCTCACAAGAAGAAATTATTCTTAAAGTGAAAAACAATATGTTGGTTCAAACTTGTAAAGACGAAATCAAAAGTTTATCTCAAACTGTTTATGGCAACCCAGATATTTTTGAAAACAAACTCGCAGACATTGAAAAAAATCCCATCTTGGGAGAAAGTCTTTCATGGCAAGTCGCAGAAAATCCTGCACTTGTTGCCAGACTTGCTGGAAAAAAAATTTTGGGTGTAAAAAGTAAAACACGCAAAGAAGCTGAAAAGCAGGTTGCATCCCTCTGTCTTGCCCTTGAAAATTATGCCGATACTGTAAAACAGGCAAAAGAGAACATTTTTCAGAGCCACATAGGAACACAAACACGCCATAGAACATCAATAGACCTAAAGGAAATAGCTGAAGATTTACAAAAGCCGCGTAAACCTGAACAAGAAATGGTTCCCCTTTCGCATAAGGAAATTGCCCGCAGAGTTAAAAGTCATACATCGGTCAAATATTGCCATGCAGAAGTCGTATATTGGTGTACAGTTGCTTATAAAGACCCGGGTATTTTGCAGTATAGACTTGAAACAATTGAAAAATCTCCTGCTGAGGGAGAACAGCTTGCATGGCAAGTTACAAATTACCCCAATTTTTTTGGTAAACTTGCTGGTTACGATTTCCATGGCTTTAAAAGTAATGCACGCAAACAGGCTGAAAACGCTCTTACACATCTAGGGAATGCCATTGAAGGTTATGCAGAAGCTGTAAAAAATGCAAAAGAAAACATTTTAGAAAAACATCAGGAAAAACAAAAACGCCATGCACACTCTAGCAGCCTAGAGAAAAGCTTGCAAAAACAGCAACTCCCATCAGAATCTCCCAAACAGCCTGAGCACTCATCAGAAAATCTACAACAAAAAGCTGCTGAAGCCTTTAGGCAAGCAGATAATAATCCACCAGATGTGCAACCACGAAGAGCTGAATTACAAAAAACAATGGCTTTCACCAGATAAACCGCTTTATTTTCTCTCTTCCTTTGGTGCAATCGAGGCAAAATCATTACACAAACATCTCTATTGCTGTTACGGAAAAGATAAAACACCCCCGTCGTTTCATCCGTAAATTGCTAAAACTGCATCATAAAACTGCACAGCCCATTTAAATGGGCCAAACATTCCCACGATGCCCTCTTTACATTTAAAAAACTTAACACGAGCAGAACGCGTTGAACATATGACTAAAATAATGATAAACTTTCATGATATATATCCATTCAAAGAAGAGAACAGACATCCAAAACAACTCTTTATTGAAATAACGCACCAAAGCAGCAGACCAAAAGCGCAATTTTTTTGTGATAAAAGCAAAATATTTGTCCGCTCAACAGCAACACACCATGGTGATCCAGAGCCCATAAAACATTCGCTTGAAAGTATTTTCAGTCCAGAAGAATTGCTTGTTTTAAAGGAATTCTAGGTGAGATGATTTAATGATGCGAGGATTGAATGAAAAAAAATATCATTTTACAATGATAGAACAAAAAAAGCCGTACAATCATAACTCCTATAAAGGCTATAGACATGAATTGATGATGGATATTCATAAGACGAACATCATAGGAAATCAAAAACATCTCCCACCAGAGCAACAAACAATCTTGACAATGGGTGCTCCTTCTTCTCTCACAGCGCTACAGCCCAAAAATCTGCAAAACACATTTCCTCCAAAAGAAAAAACAGTCCCTCTTGAAAAACAGCCTCCATCTTTAGAAAATCAAGAAAAGAATATATCACCGCGCAATTTTTTTTATCCAAACAGTATCACACTGAAAAATAAATATGGCATAACGGATTATGGAAAATTACAAGTACAATGTGCTCATGATTCAGCAAAAGCAATCATTAATCTGCGCTAAGAAGCACCACCACAAAAGCTAACATCAGCCTATCTCCTCTATATTCATCACACTTTATTTAAAAACACTTTTAAATGGGCTGGAAAAACACGCGAGAAATCCTTTACCTTTAAAGATAGCACCGTTGCCTGTATGTCAGAAATGAAAAAAGCAAATATTTTTTTTGCATCAGGAAAAAAGGTCCAAGAGGGCCTTGAAAATTTAGACAGAACACTAACCGAGAAGAATAATTTCAAAGGCTTAAGCCGCAAAGAATTCGTTGAAAATGCTGCTGAAATGATGATACAGCTGAACTATACGCATCCTTTCAGAGAAGGCAATGGACGCACACAAAGGATGTTTTTTGAAAAACTTGCTGAAGTTGCAGGTCACAAATTAAACTTTTCTCTGATTACCAAAGAACGCATGAATCTTGCCAGTATTGCATCAGTAAAATCTGGTGATTCAGAACCGATGAAGCATCTGTTTTATGATATCTCCAATCCAGAAAAAACGCTCATTTTAAAAGAATTCATGGACCATATGAAAAAGATTGAGGTTGAGAATATGAAAGAGCGTCTTGTTCTCACAACTAAAGAAAAGGAAACCTATACAGGCTTCTATAGAGGCGGTGGTGCAAATAGCTTCATGATCGATGTTAAAGGCACTTTCATCATAGGGAATAAGAAACATCTTGCACCAGAGCAATTGAAGACACTAAAAATTGGTGTCCCCATGACCTTTACCGTGCCCAAAGCCCAAGACTTACAACAAATACTCATTCCAGCAGAAAAAATATCCCCCCTCACAAAAGAAGAAATCCTTGAAAAGATTAAAGAAGACACATCCATCCAACCTAGAAAACAAGCAATCGAAGTTTTGTGCAAGATTGTTTATGGTAATCTGCATATTTTAGAGAAAAAACTTGAAATGATTCATGAAAATCCCCTCGAGGGGGAGAAACTTGCATGTCAAATTATAGAATTCTCTAAATCTATTTCTAAGCTTGCTGGTATCAACATCAGTGGCATCATCAATAACGCGCGTGCACGTGCTGAAGACAATATTTTACCCCTGTGTATTGCCATTGACCATTACGCGGATACTTTTAAACAAGTAGAACAAGATATTCTGCAAAACCATTGTGCGAAACAAAAGCGCTGTGAACAGTTGGTAGAAACCCCTGAATGGATGAAAGATCTCTGCACCCTCTCAAAAGAACAACAGCAAAAAACTTTATCACAGTCTCTCGAACTCAGAGAAGAAATACGCGCTTATAGCAAAAAATCAATGCGTGCTTATCACCAAGCGCGCATGAAGCGATAGAAGAAAAGAATTACGAAAAACTTGCTCAAATTATTGGCACATCATTAAGCAAAGCACAAGAAATCACAAAAATCGTCCAATCTGTAAAAGAGATACGACACAGCATTCCCGATAGAGAGCTTTCTTATCGAACATTTAATGAGTATTCAACACAAAATCTGCTTCAATCCATAAAAGAAAACAATTACGAAAAATCCATAAAAATTTTAAATCCAACAGCAATGAAAGCAGAGAAAATACCATGCATGACAAAACGATACAACAGAGCATTAAACCACGTAAAGCGGAGTATGCAAGGGCAATGTTCATCTAAAGGCACGCATAAGCTTTCACTTGTTCCTTCTTTCTTACGTTGAATTATCGCTTTAAGAGAGCTCTCTCCCATTGCTCATTGTCTTCCATCAAGCAAAAAGAGCCTGATCATGATTTGAGAAAGCAAAACAGAGAGCTTGAGAAATCCCAAATATCATATGGATAATATCGAGAAAAAACAAAACAAAGCAGCAACGAAGAGAACGATCAGTTTTACCCACTTTCTCTGCATCTTTTTTATTCGTTACAGAGCTCCATATATTCAACTTGAGAGAAAGAATTTTTATGTTTTATGGGAGTTCTCAAAGCTTTCACGCGAGAGCAACAAGGACAATTTAAAAACAGCTTCATGTCGTTTTGTTGACAGAAAGATAAACACCAGCGTAAAACGAGTTAAAAGAATATTTATTAACACTCTTACATTAATATGTTGATCAGATTTTTATGATCTGATGCGTTGTATTTATTTTTACCACCCGTCCTTCATAATAAAGCTGATATATCTTTATGATCCTGATTAAAAAATTTGCTACCGTTGCTTCTGGAACCCTCATGAGCCGCATTTTTGGCTTTATACGCGAAATGTTGATGGCCGCAGCCTTGGGAACGGGACCTGTTTCCGATGCATTCAATGCGGCTTTTCGTTTTCCCAATACATTCCGCCGTTTTTTTGCGGAAGGCGCTTTTAATGCTGCTTTTGTTCCTCTTTTTTCAAAAAAAATCACCGAAGATGGTGGAGAAGCCGCCTGTAAATTTGCCGAAGAGGTATTTGGCGTTCTCTTTTCGCTGCTGTTACTTTTAACCATTGCTATGGAATTAAGTATGCCTTTTCTGGTCCGAACGATCATTGCTCCAGGCTTTACAGAGGATGCCACCAAATTTAACGCCACGATTCATTTTACCGCAATCATGTTTCCCTATTTAACCTGCATGTCTTTAGCAGCCATGATGGGAGGAATGTTGAATGCCTTGCGGCGCTATTTTATCGCAGCCATAGCCCCCCTCTTTTTAAATATTATTCTCATATGTATACTTGCCTACGCTTGGATCTATCATCTCGATGCTTGGCATATCGGCCTCAATCTTTCTTGGGGTGTGTTAGCGGCAGGAATTCTCCAACTTGCCCTCATCGCTGTTGCTTTGCGTCGAAGTGGAATGAAAATTTTCCTCCGCCGTCCTCATTTTAGTCCCAATGTCCGTAAGCTTTTAACTTTAGCACTCCCTGCTGCCATCACGGGAGGCATTACACAAATCAATTTGTTAATCAATACCAACATTGCCTCTAGCCAATCGGGTGCGGTATCTTCTTTAATGTATGCCGATCGTCTTTATCAATTACCATTAGGTGTAATAGCAATCGCCGTTGCAACCGTTCTTTTACCAGAATTAACAAGAGCGCTACGCAGTAAAAAACATGAAGAAACGCACAATTTGCAAAACCGCTCTATCGAACTTACCCTCTTGTTAACCCTACCGGCATCCGTTGCCTTTTTGCTGCTCTCCACACCCATTGTCAGTTTGCTTTTTGAACGCGGACAATTTACCAGTGAATCAACACACCATGTTGCACAACTCCTTGGACTTTACGGATTAGGACTCCCAGCTTTTGTCCTCATCAAAGTCTTTATTCCCAATTTCTTCGCCCATGAAGATACAAAAACACCGATGATTTTCACCGGCATTTGTGTTTTCATCAATATCAGTCTTGCTTTAACATTATTCCCCATTTTATCTGCACGCGGCATTGTTATTGCCGAAATCACCGCTGGATGGGTCAACACATTGTTGCTTTGTGCTGTTCTCCTCAAACGTGGCTATTGGAAACATGATGCACAACTGATAAAACGCATTGCCTGTCTGATGATTGTCACTGTTTTAAGCGCGCTAATCCTTCATTATCTGTTTCATGTAGTTGGCTTTTTGTCTTTCCCTTTATCCTCACACGCATCCTTTTTCTTGCGCGCCAGCACACTAGCAGGAATCATAATAGCCTTTTTCTTCGTATATTTAAGTACCTATTTTTTAATTGACACACGTTCCTTTTTCCTCACCCTTAAAAATTTTAAAAAACGCCTCTAAATATTTTATCTTGCTTTCAGAAAGACGTTTTGACACAAAACACAAAAACAATAACTTTATTTAAGAAAGAACGCTTCTATGGACACTTTCACACCGCTTGTTTTTTCCGGCGTACAACCGAGTGGTAACCTACATCTTGGCAACTATCTTGGAGCCATCAAGCAATGGGTTGAGCTGCAAACATCCTATCATTGCCTCTATTGCGTTGTTGACATGCATGGACTCACAGTGAATCCTAATCCCCTTACTTTGACTGAATCAACCAGAACCGTGACAGCCGCCTTTTTAGCTGCCGGTATTGATCCTCAAAAACACATTATTTTCAACCAATCTCGAGTTTTTCAACATGCTGAACTTGCATGGATTTTAAATTGTATCGCCCGTATTGGTTGGCTCCAACGCATGACACAATTTAAAGATAAAGCGGGAAAAGATCGTGAAAAAGCGTCCCTTGGGCTTTTTGCTTATCCAAGTCTAATGGCTGCCGATATTTTGCTCTATCGTGCCACTCATATTCCAGTGGGAGAAGATCAAAAACAGCATGTTGAACTCACACGCGATATTGCACAAAAATTCAATAACGACTACGCTGACCGCATTGCAGATTTAAATTTCGCTGTTTCGATACAAATAGGTGAAAAAAAGAAACAAGGCTTTTTCCCCATGCCAGAAGCACTGATAGGCAAAACAGCCATGCGTATTATGTCGTTGCGTGATGGTACAAAAAAAATGTCTAAATCAGATCCTTCAGATTTTTCGCGCATTAATCTCACCGATAATGCTGATCTTATTGCCAAAAAAATACGCAAAGCAAAAACGGACTCCGCCCCTCTTCCCGATACACTCACAGCGCTAGAAGGGCGACCAGAAATCGACAACCTGCTTGGTATTTATGCGGCTTTTGCACAAGTAAGCAAAGAAAAAGCGCTTTTAGAGTTTTCAGGAAAACAATTTTCGCTTTTCAAAACAGCCCTAGCCGACCTTGTCGTCCATAAGCTTGCCCCCATAACAGAGGAATTGCGTCGATTGCATAAAGAAAGCGCTTATATTAACTCTGTTTTGCACGATGGCGCGCAACGCGCTGGTACATTAGCAGAAAAAAATATGAAAAAAATCCGTGAAATTGTTGGTTTTTTGCACGATACATGAAACAATAAGATTTCGATCGTCAAAAGTAAAAGAGAAAGAAAATGCATGGCTTCCAAGCAAAAAACTCTGAAAAACAAGCATAAGAAAAAAATTTTGGTCATTATTGATGAAACGCCAGAATGCCGGCGTGCTGTTGCTTTTGCTGCAAAACATGCGCAAAAGACCAACAGAAAATTGGTTTTGCTTTGTGTTGTTGACAGTGTAGAATTTCAACATTTTCTGGGTGTCAACAGTGTTATGCGAACAGAATCAACACAAAATGCCCATAAAGTGTTGGGAGAAATTGCCCATGATATACGCACCACCCATGCTCTTGAAACGGAAATCACGATGCGTGAAGGTAAAAAGATTGATGAAATTTCCAAATTGATTGATGAAGATAAAGAGATTGCACTGATTGTTTTAGCCGCCAGTGAACACGCGGAAGGACCAGGACCGCTTATCCAACTGATTGGTAATCGTGGAGCAGCTTTTTCAATTCCTGTCACCGTTATTCCAAGCAATCTTGCGGATGAAGATATGGAATCCATTGCCTAAAACAACAGGGGGCATCATTGCCTTCTTCATTCCTCATTATAGAAGGAGAGTCCATGTTTATTCAAACTGAAACCACGCCAAACCCTGCAACACTTAAATTTCTACCAGGTCGTGTGGTTCTTTCCGAGGGGGTATTAGAATTTCGTGATCGCGAAGAAGCTGCTCAAAATTCACCTTTAGCTGCGAAACTGTTCAATATTCCCAATGTCAATGGTGTTTTTTTAGGCTATGACTTCATCACCGTAAGCAAAAAAGAGGGTGAATGGCAACATCTAAAACCGGTCATTTTAGGCACAATTATGGAGCATTTTCTCTCTGGTGATCCAGTCATCACCACCAATACCTCTACACAAGCACAAACCCACGCCCTTAACGAAGAATTTTATGATGAAAAAGATGCTGATATTGTCTTAACAATTAAAGAGCTCCTTGAAACACGTGTTCGCCCAGCCGTTGCCAATGATGGAGGAGATATTACTTTTCGCGGATTTGAAAATGGTATTGTTTATCTCAATATGCGCGGGGCCTGCGCCGGATGCCCCTCTTCAACCGCAACACTCAAACACGGCATTGAAAATCTTTTACGGCATTTTATTCCAGAAGTTTTAGGTGTGGAAGCAATGCCGCAATAAAAAACCAGATCAAAACAGCGATAAGCAAACGCAAGCGTGAGAAGAATACTCCTACACTGTCATAAAACCAAATCTCCCAACCACATCACGCTATTCCCACAAACCGTAAAAAAAGAAAGACTTTAAGTTCTTTATCATTTCCTATTCTTTTATAAGATCAAAGAAAAAAGCAGTATAATTTATGCTCTACAACAGCATCATACAGATGAAATTGCAATACATACCATTGTGATAATGAATTGATTGATAATAAATCATTATTCATGTCCAATAAGAGTCCAAATACTGTTAAGATTTTCTCATGTCCCTTCCCTTTATATTAAATCAAACAAAACCATTCCCTTGCACCAGCAGGATAGCGTGTGGATAAAAACCGTTTGAGAACAGCGTAAAAATGCCTTTTCATGGACCGTCTTCATACAAGAGCTATTGCAGAGGGCTAGCAAAGAGAATGACAGTGACGGCTTAACAAAAAGTGGTACAGTTTCCTATTTACTGGTGTGGACCTTATCCATTCTTCATCAAAAAAGAGTCATAAAAGAACAACTCTCATATTGTATAGCTGTTAGGAACTATCGCACGCATGTAAAAAAAATGGGCTCTTTATTGTACACATATGGCAGATTTTGATCTAATAAGTTTTTACATTCTTGTCTTTTTAAAAAGCAATGAAGAAAGAAAAATGATGATATTTCTAGTATTCATCCAAATTTTTATATCATAATGCGTATTTCTTTAAACGTTTTCACTTAACGCATGAAGTGATTTATGAGAATATACCATTTCTTTGAAGTTCATATCACCAATTTTATTAAAAGTCGTGTAACTTTAATTATAAAAAAGTTTAATATCGGATGGTTGATATGAATTTATTTTTAAAAAAGAGTCTCTTATCTCTTTTTTTCTCTCTTTATTTCTAAAATTGGTGATACTGCTTATGAAGTTATATTTATTTTACTTGTCTTAGAATTAACAGATAACTCCCTTTTTACAGGTCTTGTGTATTTTTTTCGCTTTATCCCTTTTCTCTTTTTTGGTTATATCGGAGGTTGGTTAGCGGATAATTTTTCCTTGAAAAAAATATGATCTTCAGTGAATTTGTAAGATTATTAGCCTCATTCTTCGTTTTTATAAGCTATATAACAGGGAATGCACATATTATTGTTCTTATCTTTGCAGCAATATGTACAACGATAGGAAGAAGCTTTTTTCAACCAAGTTTTCAAGCTGCTCTTCCGAGAATATTTTCAACAAATGATCTAACAAAGGCAAATAGCATTTCACAAATTATAGAGGAAACTGCATCCCCCATTGGTTCTTTAGTTTGTTCGGTTCGGTACTGCTTTTTTTCGCCAATAAATCGACAGTTCTCATTTTTGATCTTTTTACCTATTTTCTATCTATTATCTTGTTATTGAATCTCACGAACTTAAATTCAAATGAGAAGAAACCATTCCATTTTATAAAAATTTATCGAGAAACAGTTTCCTATCTTAAAGATATTTCTACAGAAAATAATAATTTATTTATTACGCTGGTTGGCTCGTCTTTTGTTATTCTCTTTACGGGTGCAATTTTAAGATTTTTAATTCCAGCTTTTGTTCTTTCTCAGGGTGGAGAGGAAAGCTTTGTCAGTTCTATATTTTCTCTCATTGCTGTAGGAACTCTTGTAGGTGATGTTTTATATAGTAAAATTATATTCAATATTACATCATTGAAGCTCATGGTATTTTGGCTTCTCTATGGAATTATTATGTTTGTTATGCCTTTAGCTGCAACACTTTCTTTAAAACTCCTTCTCGTGTTAGCATTTGTTTTAGGATTTATTGGTGCATTTGTCGATATTAGTTTAGTCTCATCTCTTCAATTATACTCTCGTTGTGAAGATTTTGAGAAGAGTTTTGGAACCTTTTCAACTTTAGCGAACTCTACTGAAGCAGTGTCTGGCTTTATTGCTGGACTTTTTGCACTCGTGGGATTAGTGAGCTCTTTTTTAGCTATGTCTGCACTCATTATTTACACTGGAATGATTGGCGTTATAAAGATGAAGAAAAAGAAAGAGAGAACACCCCTTAACACTACAGGTGATGACGATCACTGATCTATTTGAGATCTACACGCCATTTCTTTTGTCTGATGGTTATGATATTTGAAAACTTTAAAAGAATAGAAAGAATTCCACCCTCCTATATCTTCATCTCACCCCCCTATATCTTCGCCCAAGCAAATGCGCTTTAACAAGCCGGCATCATCATTCTATTTGCTAACACTGAAATGTTACGAAGCCTTTTTGCAAGAATTCTTGCATAAAGATGATTCATGAGAAGCATTTTTTCCTTTCTTGTACAGCTTTTACCCACACGCCAATATCGCTTATGACATGTGCGCACGTGATTTTAATGGATTGAATATAAGACAATTTTACAATATTCAAGAGTCTCATTGACTATGTAAAATAATAAATTATCATTATAAATCAATATATTGGTACAAACGAAAAGTGCTTAAACTATAGTCCTCACTAAATCTTTTTTACGAATTCCGACTTCAAACCAATCTGACCAATGCCCGGAATCTTACAATCAATATTATGGTCCCCATCCACGAGGCGAATATTCTTCACTTTCGTTCCACTTTTAAGAACTGATGCGGTGCCTTTTACTTTAAGATCTTTCATCACCATAACGCTATCCCCATTTGTCAAAACCTGACCATTGGCATCATAAACGATATCAGGAGTAGGCTCTTCACTCTTTTGGGGTCATTCATGTGCACATTCAGGACACACAAAACTTTCACCCTCTTCATAAGTATAAAGACCACCACAGTGAGGACATTTAGGGTATTGGCTCATCAGATTCCCTCTTTGATTCAAGAAACATCATCTCTGTAAACGGTCATAAAGAAATCGATCCTCATTGTCCATTGCTAAAGCAAAACACGAACATAGCATTTTCTCTTCAGAATTCTTAAAGGTTTAATTCACCTCAAAAGAAATAAGGATAAAATTTTATAAAATACCGATAGAAAACATTCAAATCATCACCCCTCAAAACACTTCTTAAGAAAACAATGCATCAATGAAGCGTAAACGCTGTTGGTACAAGAAGAAAACATTGCAATCTTATAAAAGAGGAACCCCATAAAAGCAGACTCACTTTGCCTATTTTTGTTCTTATGAAAAGGCTTAAAAATCCATTTTCTCCATTTCTCCACGAGGCGCCATAAAATATCTCTCTTCGGCATTAAGCAAGCATTGCTTTAGTCATAAGACAAGCGGACAATTGAAGAAGCATGTCTAGAGAACAGAACACAAAACCTTTACAGAATCAACAACTCCCAAAGAACTCAAAGCACCAAATTCACGAGATAGACACTTCCACAATAAACTCCTCTGAAATGAAAAAAAATGGTTTAAAAAAACGGGCCCAATGGACCCGTCCTTTTTCTCTTTGATGAAAGGGCTTAGAAATCCATTCCGCCCATTCCACCCATTCCACCACCAGGCATTGGAGGCATCGGAGTGTCTTTCTTTGGCATTTCAGCAACCATAGCTTCTGTCGTGATAAGAAGACTAGCAATTGAAGCAGCATTCTGGAGAGCAGAACGCACAACCTTCACAGGGTCAACAATTCCCAAAGCAATCAAATCACCAAATTCACCGGTTGCAGTGTTGTAACCATAGGTGTCTGCATTGTTTTCCAACACCTTGCCGACAATAATCGCTGCTTCTTCACCGGCATTGGTAGCAATTTGACGTGCTGGTGCTTGGAGTGCACGACGAACGATATTAATACCAGCTTCTTGATCAGGATTTTTTCCTTTAACGGTGAGCGCATTTGCTGCACGCAACAAAGCGGTTCCACCACCAGCAACAATGCCTTCTTCCACAGCAGCACGTGTTGCATTCAAGGCATCATCAACGCGATCTTTTTTCTCTTTCACTTCAACTTCTGTAGCACCACCAACACGGATAACGGCAACACCACCAGCAAGTTTAGCAAGTCTTTCTTGCAATTTTTCACGATCATAGTCAGAAGTTGTTTCTTCAATCTGAGCTTTGATTTGATTAACGCGTGCATTAATTTCAGCTTTTTGTCCAGCACCATCAATAATCGTGGTATTTTCTTTAGAAATATTGACCTTCTTTGCACGACCAAGCATATCCAAAGTGACATTTTCAAGTTTAATGCCGACATCTTCAGAAATAACCTGACCCGATGTTAGGATGGCAATATCCTCGAGCATTGCTTTACGGCGATCACCAAATCCTGGTGCTTTCACAGCAGCAATTTTCAAACCACCGCGCAATTTGTTAACAACGAGCGTTGCCAATGCCTCACCTTCGACATCTTCAGCGATAATAAGAAGTGGTTTGCCAGACTGAACAACAGCTTCAAGCACAGGAAGCAGAGATTGCAGATTAGACAATTTCTTTTCATGAATAAGAATGTAAGGATCATCAAGATCAGCCACCATTTTCTCAGCATTTGTGACAAAATAGGGAGAAAGATATCCACGATCAAACTGCATACCTTCAACGACTTCCAATTCTGTTTCAGCCGTTTTGGCTTCTTCTACCGTGATGACGCCTTCATTGCCGACTTTTTCCATAGCATCAGCAATCATTTTACCAATTTCTGCAGCACCATTGGCGGAAATTGTTCCCACTTGTGCAATTTCTGCTGAGGTTTGGATTTTCTTAGCTTTTTTGAAGAGGTTTGCCACCACTTCATCAACAGCAGCATCAATCCCACGCTTAAGATCCATTGGGTTCATGCCAGCAGCAACGGCTTTTACGCCTTCTTGTACAATAGCTTGTCCCAAAACGGTTGCGGTTGTTGTTCCATCACCAGCAATATCATTGGTTTTGGAAGCCACTTCGCGCAACATTTGCGCACCCATATTTTCGAACTTATCTTCGAGTTCGATTTCCTTTGCAACGGATACACCATCTTTTGTGATGCGAGGCGCACCAAATGATTTATCGATCACCACATTGCGCCCTTTAGGACCCAGCGTTACCTTAACCGCGTTAGCAAGGATATCAACACCGCGCAACAAACGCTCACGCGCTTCACGGCCAAATTTGACTTCTTTAGCAGCCATTTAATTTCTCCTTGGAGTTATCTCAAATAGTAAAAAACGAAAAAATTGAGAGTCTGGATTAGCCCAGAATTCCCATAATGTCAGATTCTTTCATAATGAGGAGGTCTTCCCCGTTAATCTTCACTTCAGTTCCAGACCACTTTCCAAAGAGGATACGGTCTCCTGCTTTCACTTCGAGTGGCACACGCTTTCCGTTATCATCGAGAGCGCCATTGCCAACAGCAATAATTTCACCTTCTTGAGGTTTTTCTTTTGCTGTATCAGGGATGATAATCCCACCAGCGGTTTTATTTTCAGATTCAACCCGACGAACAACGACACGATCGTGAAGTGGGCGGAATTGTATATTAGCCATTTTTAAAATCCTTGAAAACTTAATATAATTGATATCATTGAATTAACTTAAGTTCTTGCTAGCACTCTCAAACTCTGAGTGCTAACATTGGTTAAGATATAAAATTGCTTCTTCTCAATGTCAAGGATTCAGCATAAAATAATTTCCCTTAAAATGCCTTCAAAGTCTTGCCTCTTTTTTCTATTTCGCGTTATCTAGCTTTTTATTACACCTTGCGAACAAAAAGGATCTTATCATGGTTGAAACACGTCAGGAAACGGATAGCTTTGGAACGATTGCGGTACGGCAAGATCGTTATTGGGGTGCACAAACTGAACGTTCTCTGCATAATTTTAATATTGGCAGTGAAAAACAACCCCTCACCGTTATTTATGCTTTAAGTCTTATCAAAAAAGCAGCAGCCATTGTGAATATAGAAAAAGGAAAGCTTTCGCAAAAGATTGGCAAAGCGATCATTACAGCGACTGACGAAGTGCTTGCGGGTTCGTTCGACACACACTTTCCTCTTTCGGTTTGGCAAACGGGTTCTGGTACACAAAGCAATATGAACGTTAATGAAGTGATTGCCAACCATGCCAACATGCTTTTGGGAGGAAAATTAGGAAGCAAAACGCCCGTTCACCCCAATGACCACGTCAATATGAGTCAATCCTCAAACGATTCCTTTCCTACAGCGCTTCACATTGCCACCACACTGCAAACACGCCAGCATTTATTCCCCATTCTTGAAGCTCTGATTACCACTTTAAAGAAAAAGGAGGAAGAATTTGCTGATATCATCAAAATCGGACGGACTCATACGCAAGATGCAACGCCCTTAACTCTAGCGCAAGAATTTTCAGGCTATCGTGCCGCGCTAGAAGCCAACCGCCAACGCATTGAAACAGCTCTTAGCGATGTGCAAATGCTTGCCCAAGGGGGAACAGCAGTTGGAACAGGGCTCAATGCACCGCAAGGTTTTGATGTTGCCTTTGCTGAAACAATCAGTAGCCTTACAGGGATCCCTTTCAAGACCGCCGACAATAAATTTGAGGCTCTCGCCCATCATGGAGCCCTTGCACATTTCCATGGCAGTCTGAATGCCTTAGCAGCCGATTTATTCAAAATTGCTAATGACATCCGATTTTTAGGCTCTGGTCCGCGCTCAGGATTGGGAGAACTCAACTTGCCCGAAAATGAACCAGGTTCTTCTATCATGCCAGGCAAAGTCAATCCCACCCAGTGTGAAGCAATGACGATGGTTGCTTGCCAAGTCTTTGGCAATCATACCAGCGTGACATTTGCCGCCAGTCAGGGACATTTTGAACTCAACGTTTATAAGCCTGTTATTGGCTATAATGTTTTACAGTCGATTACGCTTCTTGGTGATTGCATGCGCTCCTTTGATCTGCACTGCATACAAGGATTACGTGCCAATCGAGTCCATATTCACTCTCTCATGGAACGCTCTTTGATGCTCGTGACAGCGCTTGCCCCAGAAATTGGCTATGAAAAAGCTGCTGAAATTGCCAAAGCAGCACATAAAAATGATACAACTTTGCGCGCGGAAGCCTTAAAAGCAGGGGTTTCAGGAGAAGATTATGACCGGCTGGTTGATCCAAAGAAGATGATACATCCCCAATAAAAACGAGAGAAATCCTCTCATACTCTTGTGAGAACATCAGACCGTTCGCACTCTGATGTTCTTGCAGATTTCATCATCTTCACACCACCTGTTGCAAAAACCTTATATCCCCTCTTACAAATATCACCTTTGGCAAAGACTCGAAATCTCTAGCTCTTAAGATATATTTGTGCAAAGAATATTCCTTGCTCCCGTCAACGACAAAAGGTCTTCCCCAAATGCTTTTCTATTGCCCGTCCACTACGCACCAACATTCTTGAGAGAGATGCTTTAGCCTTATGACAAAAGCGCGTTTGTGCGTAAAAAAACACGACTTTACAAACGAAAATCATAAAAGTGAGCAGTTTTGAAAGTGAGAACAAGTCCATCCCAAAAGCCATATGGAACAGTGCTCTCATGTGACAATATCGGGATGTTCGCACCCCAATTTTTGTTGTATATTCAACAATTGAAGCGCTGCTTTCTGCAAAGGCTGAAGCACTTTTTGCGGCTCTTGAAAATGTTTGCGTGGATCACCTTCATACTGCTCAAAATAAAGCCGCAAAGTTGCACCCACTGTTCCCGTTCCCGATAAACGTACCACCAACCGTGCTCCATTCTTGAAAAAAATACGGGTACCTTGCTTGCTGCTCACACTCTGATCAACGGGATCATGATAGGTAAAATCATCTGCTTTTTCGACCAAAAGCCCAGCAATTTCTGTTCCGGCTCGTGGTAAATGGGTGCGCAATTGCTCTATGAGTGCATATGCTTTTTCTGCTTCCACTTCTTTATAATCATGACGTAAAGAATAAAAGCGCCCATAAGTGCGCCAATGGTGTTGAACAATTTGTGCGACAGTTTTCCCTGTCACAGCGAGCAGATTTAACCAAAATAACATCGCCCATAAACCATCTTTTTCGCGGATATGATGAGAGCCCGTTCCAAAGCTTTCTTCACCACAAAAGGTCACCTTTCCCGCATCCAAAAGCGCACCAAAAAACTTCCAGCCGGTTGGTGTTTCAAAACAATTTAATTGTTTTTTTTCAGCAACCAAATCAACAGCACGCGTTGCTGGCATGGAGCGCGCTACCCCGACAATCCCTTGACGATATCCTTTAATGAGATGGGCATGATCAACCATAATAGCCAAGGAATCAGAAGGCGTGACAAATTGCTTACGACCAATAATAATATTACGATCTCCATCACCATCAGATGCCGCACCAAGATCAGGTGCGCAATCCGACATCAAAAAATCATAAAGCCCCTTGGCATAAACCAAATTGGGATCTGGATGCCCTCCCCCAAAATCTGGTAAGGGAACACCATGAACCACAGTTCCTTCTGGAAAACCTAAGCATTTTTCAAAAATTTCATGTGCATAAGGCCCCGTTACCGCATGCATGGCATCAAAGCGCAAAGTAAGCCCTTCTGCAACGGCTTTAGCAATGCAATCAAAATCAAAAATCTCCTGCATCAAAGCAATATAATTTGCCACAGAATCAAGGATATCAACCCGCATAGCTCCTAGAAAAGTTGTTCCTTCCTTTTCTAAATCAACATCTGGTGCTTCAAAAGTTTTATAAAAAGAAAGACGCCTCGATGCAGTAAAAATGGCTTCACACAAAGAATCAGGAGCAGGCCCACCATTGGAAATATTGTATTTAATGCCACAATCCCCCTCTAAACCACCAAGATTATGGCTTGCGGAGAGAATAACCCCCATAGGCACGCATTTTGCGAATAAGATGCGAGACAGCTGGTGTGGAAAGAAGCCCTCCTCTTCCCACTTTTACACAAGCAACCCCATTGGCCGCTGCCATTTTCAACACAGTTTGCAGGAGGGTGTAATTAAAATAGCGTCCATCCCCCCAAGAATAAGGCATTTTCCCTCAATATCCCCAATGCTGTTAAAAACAGACTGTATAAAATTTTCAACATAATGGGACTGTTGAAAAACCGATACCTTTTTACGCAAACCAGATGTTCCCGGTTTTTGATCATCAAAAGCCGTTGTTAAAACTGTCGTTATCATCGTAAAAATGCCCTTATACTCTTCGCTTCCATTTTTAAAGTGAATATCGCTAAAAGTCGACCACGAATTCCCCTTAATTCCACTTGACGGAACGAAGAAATACTTGCACAGTTATTAAATATAGAAGTTTTTTACATCTTCTTAAACACGCTTTTAAAGATGAAAGCTGTTTTAAAACATAATTTTCAATAAAAAACAGGAGCATAATCCATGATGAGAAAAACCGTTCCCAACGTCACCTTCCATACACGTGTCCGCGATGAATCCGTTGGCGGAAATAATCCTTATCGGTGGCAAGAGATTAACAGTGATGCGTACTTTAAAGGAAAACGTGTTGTTCTCTTTTCTCTTCCAGGCGCCTTTACCCCTACCTGCTCAAGCTTTCAGTTGCCCGATTTTGAAAAACTCTATGATGAATTTAAAAAACTAGACATTGATGAAATTTACTGTCTTTCTGTCAATGATGCCTTTGTCATGAATGCTTGGGGAAAAGCACAAGAAATCAAAAATGTGAAATTAATTCCTGATGGCTCTGGCGAATTCACCCGCAAAATGGGTATGCTCGTTGCTAAAGACAATATCGGTTTTGGCATGCGTTCATGGCGCTATGCTGCTGTTATTAACGATGGTGTCATTGAACAATGGTTTGAAGAAAAAGGTCTTTCAGACAATTGCACCACAGATCCTTATGAAGTCTCTTCACCACAAAATGTTTTGAAAGCACTGCAAGGCTAATTGCGATTTGCTAATTGCGATTTAAGAATCGCCTCTTTAAATTGAAAGAGCACAAACTTCACGGCATAAATTCTCTCACAAAAGAAAATTTATGCCGTTTCTCTTTTATCAATTTTCATTAAAAATCCCCATTGCCAGCATGTCTTTACCACGAAAGCCTGCAAGCAACCCATCACAGCACCCGCTTAACCGACAAGCCAAAGACACCTCATCCCTCATGGAAAATCTCAAAGCACCATACCGTCTTTAAAACAGCTCCCCTATCACATTTTCCCCATCATCAACGAATCGAAAGCAATTATGCTAACCCCTTAAACTTATTTCTCAATAATATTTTCCTTAAGAAGATAAGGTTGTACTTTTCAGCCTGAAGACTTTTGTGCATCTTGCATTGCCAAAATATCTTGCACCGTTTTGACGAGTTCTTCTTCATCAACCGTCACTTGCGCTGGTCGACTTTCACGCCACGTTTGGTTATCCTTAATTTCATGAGACAAGCGCGCCCCTTCAATCAAATCTTTGATCTGTATTTTTCCGCTCTCACGCTCTTGTGACCCTTGGATGACCACACAAGGCGCTTGACGCCGATCTGCATATTTCATCTGCGCTTTCATCCCCGCCGCTCCTAAATAGAGTTCAGCACGAATTCCCGCATGACGCAATTGCATGACCATTTTTTGAGAGCGGGCAATCGCCTCTGGTTCTTTATCCATCATCAAAACCACAACAGGTCCAGTCTTTTCTTTCACGGGCAATTTTCCAAGATTTTGCAAAGCAGCGATCAAGCGTGAAACCCCTATGGAAAAACCCGTTGCCGGAATATTCTCCCCACGAAATCGAGCAAGCAACCCATCATAGCGCCCACCTCCACCAACAGAGCCAAAAACAACCTTTCGTCCATCATCATTGAGAACATCAAAAAGCAAAGCAGCCTCAAAAACAGGTCCGGTATAATATTCCAAACCTCGCACCACTGAGGGATCAATTTTAATGCGGTTTTGCATGCCATTTTCGGCAAAGATTGTCTGCATTTCCTCAAGCTCACGAAGACCTTCAAGTCCTTGAACACTCTGACCAACAACTTTTCTCAAAGCATCAAGTGTTTGTTCTGCTGTTCCCGTTTCTACTGAGAGTAAAGCAAGGATACAATCAATGTCTTTGTCCTTGAGTTCTGCCCCTTTTGTAAAATCACCACTTTCATCCAAACGCCCCTTACCCAACAGCAACCGCACACCTTCAGGACCAAATTTATCAAGTTTATCAATGGCTCTCAAAACCGTTAAACGCTTAACAGCCTTTTCATTTCCCCCCAAACCAATCAACTCTAACACACTCTCCAGAATTTTTCGGTTATTAAGACGAATGATATAATCCTGATACTGAAACCCTAATTTTTCCAAACTCTCCGCTGCCATCATACAAATTTCGGCATCCGCAGCCACTGTTGGTGTTCCAACAATATCAGCATCAAATTGCATAAATTGCCGAAACCGCCCTGGTCCGGGTTTTTCATTACGGAAAACAAAGCCAAGACGATAACTACGATAAGGCTTGGGCAAAGTCTCAAAATTCTCTGCAAAATAACGTGCAAGAGGAGCAGTGAGATCATAGCGCAAAGACATCCACTGCTCATCATCATCTTGGAGCGAAAATACCCCTGCATTTGGGCGATCTTCATCAGGTAAAAACTTACCCAACACATCCGTATATTCAAAAATCGGTGTTTCAAGCGCTTCAAAACCGTAAAGTTCATAAACTTCACGAATCTGCGCAATCATAGTCTCAGTTGCATATAATTGTGCACTTGTGCGATCAACAAAACCACGAGGCAAACAGGCTTTGGTTTTTTCTTGTTTTGATGACATGCTTTTCTCTAACAACATTTTATGTTAACGGATAACTTGTGTCTTATCTTATAGAAACAAAGGCTGCAATGACTTTGTCAATCTGAATCCTCTACAATATACACCAAGCTTTGCTGTACAATACACCAATCTTTACTTTACTAAAGAGCATACCTCTCATCTTTAGAGGATAAAAACGCTTACCCCTTCAATCTCATTGCAAACTCTCTCTTCATATTTTTTCAATTGTTGATGTAAAATAATGCCTCCACAACCTTAACACTCCCTCCAAAACAATTCCCATCCCCCCTCATACAACCTTCTCCACTGAACACATCTGCTTTAAATAATCCTCAGCACATTTCCCACGCTCTTTCCCCTCCATTATCTCCCTCATCTTCAAACAGCTTTACGTTCTCCCACTCTCAAATGAAAACCATGCTTTTTGAAAAGCAGGAAAAGCAACGGGTGATTTTAAATAAGCAGGACAATAATCCCCTGAAAAAAGCGCTCTTTTTAAAGGAAAGAACTTCACAGAGTAAGTGCATATGCAAAAAACTTCAAGACAGAAGGGTACTTTTCCCTTTCTCCGCAAAGTTACTGACAAGCGTTTTCAAATCAGCACTATTGCGCCCCGCATCTGTAATGGATCTTGAAATGGAAGGAATAATATTCTGCCACAAATGCTGAGGAAACTGGTTTGTCAGTTGTGTAATCGTTCCCCCTTGTGCTCCAATACCTGGAACGAGAAATAGGCTGTTTTTTAACTGTTCGATTGTCTCTTTTGCTTCACTGCCCAATGTTGCGCCAACAACCGCCCCAATGGGACCAACAGAATGATGTTGAGCAAAAGACTGGTTATTATAATCATCAATACGCTGTGCCAAATGAACAGAAACTGTCTGATCCCCAATGCGCGCATTATGAATACACTTCCCCTCTGGATTAGAGGACTGAACAACCACAAAAACCGCGGTTTCTGTTTCCTCTGCAATCTTAAACAAAGGAATGAGAGCATCAAAACCAAGAAAAGGATTGACTGTCAATGCATCCGCTTTAAATGGACTGCACGAACCGAGCCAAGCCCTCCCATAAGCTTCAACAGTAGAGCCAATATCCCCCCTTTTTGCATCAGCAATAACCAACAAACCTTGATCTCGTGCATTTTCAATCAATTCTTTGAGAACGTGAAGTCCTTCCACACCATACAACTCAAAAAACGCGACTTGCGGCTTTATAACCCCCACATGCCCCACAACCGCTGTTAAGAGGATATTACAAAACTCTTTTAAGCCTTTATAATCACAGCTTAAGTTCCATGATTGCAAAACTTTATGACTAGGGTCAAAACCAACACAAAGCGGTCCATAGATCTCACGTTTTTTTAAAAAATTTTCAGGAAACATTTTATCCTCAGGCGGCATATTTTTAAAATTTCTAATACAATGATAAAGAGTTTCATTGATCAAAATGACCGGTATCATGTTTTCATAAAAAAGAAAATATTTTCACATGGGATAAACAGAACGAGCCATCATTTCCCCTCCTCCCGTTGTGCCTCTTCTCTTTTCTCTAGCACATTCTCTAGCCTTTCCTGCAACACATTCGTCCAGGAAAGCCAATACTCCATACATGGCTCTCTAGATCAGAATTTCGCAAGAAAGGGGTATCACCCTAACGGTCTCATCATCAAAATCCGTGTGTCCCATCATAACCTGATACCTCCCATTATAAAAACCTGATCATTCCTGTCTGTTTACGA